>DAHUYW010000003.1 GCA_027306915.1 Spirochaetales bacterium
TCGCCATGCGGGCGGCGTTGACCGCCTTCACCGCGCCGAAGGCGTTGCGCTCGATGCAGGGGATCTGCACGAGCCCACCGATCGGATCGCAGGTCATCCCGAGGTTATGCTCCATCCCGATCTCGGCGGCGTGCTCGACCTGCTCGTCGGTCCCGCCCAGCGCGGCGACGAGCCCTCCCGCCGCCATGGAGCACGCGACTCCGATCTCGCCCTGGCAGCCCACCTCCGCACCCGAGATGGAGGCGTTCTCTTTGTAGAGGATGCCGATCGCCCCGGCCGAAAGGAAGTAGCGCAGGAGCCCCTCCTCGTCGGCGCCCTCGATGAACTTCAGGTAGTAGTGGGCGAGCGCCGGGACCACCCCCGCGGCCCCGTTGGTCGGCGCGGTGACGACCCGGCCTCCTGCCGCGTTCTCCTCTCCGATCGCAAGCGCAAAGACGTTGATCCAGTCTACGACCGAAAGGGGATCGGCGGCCCCTTTGAGGAGGAGCTCCTGGTAGAGCGAGGGAGCGCGCCGGCGCACGGCGAGCCCCCCGGGAAGCACCCCCTCGGTGATGAGCCCGCGCGCCACGCATTCGCGCATCACCCTCCAGAGCCCGGAAACCCCCTCCCGCACCTCGCGCTCGTTCCGGGCGACCGCCTCGTTCGCGAGGACCATCTCCCAGATGCGCTTGCCGTGCTCCCGGCCGAGACGCAGCATCTCCGTGGCGCTGTCGAAGGGGAAGGGCACCGACGCGAGGGTCTTCTCGGCATCGCGCTCGCCTCTTTCGGTGAGGATGAATCCTCCGCCTATCGAATAGAAGGTCTGGGCGCGCAGCTCCCGGCCCCCGTGGCCGTAGGCCGAAAAGCGCATGCCGTTAGGATGGAGAGGGAGGGTCTCGTTCGCCCGGAAGATGAGGTCGATTTCGGGATCGAAATGAACCGAATGGCCGCCACTCAGGACAAGCGAGAGGGAGGCCCTGATCGGAGCGAGCTTCGCGTCGATGGTGTCCGGATCCACCCTATCCGGGAGCTCGCCCGAGAGACCGAGCATGATGGCCCGGTCGATTCCATGCCCACGCCCCGTGAGGGCAAGCGAGCCGAAGAGCTCGACGCGAATCGACTCCACCTTCTCGACCATGCGCTCGGCGCCCAGAGTTTCGATGAAGGCCTTCGCCGCCCGCATAGGACCCACCGTGTGCGAGCTGGAGGGGCCGATGCCGACCTTGAATAGGTCGAAAATGCTGGTCATGGCGTCAACCTTACCCTTGCGCGCTTCGCGCGCGCCTGAGGCCCGTTGTGCGACCGCGCCCGCACACCTAAAGGCCACTACTCTTCTACGAACCGCGGCGCCTTCGCTTTAAGAAGCCCCTCGAGAGCTTCGACCGGCTTGCGAAGGCGAGCAAGCAGAATCATCGCAGCGATGATGTAGGGCTTGTAGCCCGCCTCGCGGTAGGTTGCCTCGCGGAATCGGTCGAAGACGCTCTCGGCGACCTCACCTTCAGAGCAGGAGACCCCGGAGATATCGGCGGGCAGGCAGTGCATATAGAGGGCGCCGCGCGTGAGGCTCATCATCTCCTCGGTGCACTCCCAGCTCCGGTACTTCGCGTTGTTGGCGAGGCAGCTCCGCTCGAGCTCCTTCAAGGCCGCCTCGTCGCCCTTGGTGAGGAGCGCGGTGCGCTCCTGCATGACGGCGTAGGGCGCCCAGCTCTTAGGATAGACCACGTCGGCATCCTTGAAGGCCTCCTCCATCGAGGAGACTGTCTTGAAGCTTCCGCCGCTCGCCGCGGCATTCTTTCGGGCAATCTCGACTACCTCGGGGATGAGCGTGTAGCCGGGCGGGTACGCGAGCGTGACCTCCATCCCGAAGCGCGTCATGAGCCCGATGATCCCCTGGGGCACCGAGAGGGGCTTGCCGTAGGAGGGCGAATAGGCCCAGGTCATCGCGATCTTTTTGCCCTTCAGGCGGTCCGCGCCTCCGAAACGATTCACGAGGTGCAGCGCATCGGCCATCGATTGAGTCGGATGATCGACGTCGCTCTGCAGGTTGACCACCACCGGCCGGCCGCGGAGAACTCCCGCGGCGACCGCGTCGTCGAGGGCCTGGGCGACCTCGTGCTCGAAGCGATCCCCCTCGCCGAGGAAGATGTCGTCGCGGATGCCGATCGCCTCGGTGAGAAAGCTGATCATGGCCGCGGTCTCCCGCACGGTTTCTCCATGGGCGGCCTGGCTCTTTTTCTCCTCGAAGTCCTGCACGGTGAGTCCGAGGAGGTTGCAGGCGCTCGCGTAGGAGAAGCGAGTGCGGGTCGAGTTGTCCTTGAAGATGGAGACGGCGAGCCCCGAATCCCAGAGACGCGGGGATATCCTGTTCTCGCGCATCCCCCGCAGAATCTCCGCCACCAGGAAGGTGGCCTCAAGCTCCTCGGGGCTCTTTTCCCAGGTGAGGAGAAAGTCTTTCCCATGAAGCCCGATCTTCATGGCGCGAAGCGCATCGATGCGCGCGGATACCTCATTCAGTGTCACGCTTGTCCTCCTTTGTGGTCGATCCAGCCGCCGCGAGCACCCCCATCGCTTCGAGGACGCGCTCCGCCGTGAAGGGCCAGACGCGCACCCAGGCGCCAACCGCGTCGTGAATGGCGGCGGCGATGGCCGGCGCGGCGCCGTTCATGCTCACCTCGGAGATCGACTTGCCGCCGAAGGGGCCCACCGGATCGATCGTCGGAATGAGGGTCGCGCGCAGATCCTGGGGCACCTCGAAGACCGACGGGACCCGGTAATCCTGAAAGTTGGGGTTCCGGCAGCGCCCCTTCTCGTCGAGGACCATCTCCTCGTAGAGGCTGTGGCCGACCGATTTCACCACCGCCCCGTAGATCTGGCCGAGGGCAAGATCGGGGTTGATCGGGGTGCCCGAGTCCTGGTAGGCGTAGTACTTCCGGAGCTTCACCTCCCCCGAGCGGACGTTGACAGCGGCCTCGACGAAGTGGGCCCCGTAGGGGATCGCCGAGTGAAGGGTCGTGAAGGTGCCGACCGCCTGAAGCTCGCCGGAGCCGTCGCCCGACGTGGATCGCAGGGCGATATCCGCATAGCTGATGCTCCCCTTCTTGCCGCGCACCACCCCCGGGTAGAAGATCTCGCAGTCGGAGGGTCTCTCGGCCAAGAGAGCGGCGCCCACCTCGATGAGCCTCATCTTCAGATTCCGCGCCGCTATGAGGGCGGCGTTTCCGGAGTAGAAGGTTCCGCTCGAGGCGTAGGCCCCCTTGTCGAAGGGGGTCGTCTCGGTATCCCCCGAGATCACCGCCACGGCCTGCATATCGACGCAGAGTACCTCGGCCGCGACCTTGACGGTCACCGTGTCGAGCCCGGTGCCGATGTCGGCGCCGCCGGACATGAGAAAGAAGGTTCCGTCGGTGAGGAGCTTTATCTCGGCGTTCGCAAGGTCGATCCCCGGAAGCCCCGAGCCCTGTTGGATGATCGCCGCGCCGCGCCCGATCTTCCAGTCGGGGTCGCCGCTTTCCACCCGCGTTCCCCAGCGCAGGTCGCGCCGGCCCGCCTCGATGGCCTCCCCGAGCGAGCACTGCTCGATCGTGAGCGCCTGGCCCGGCCTCCCCTCGCCGAGGCTCGAAAGGATGTCGAGCCGGTCGCCGACGCGAACGCGGTTCTTCTCGATCATCGCAAGGGGGTCGAGCTCGAGCTTTTTGGCGAGCTCGGCGAGCGCGGTCATCAGGGCGAAGGAGCCCTGAGTGGCCCCGTAGCCTTGATAGGCTCCGGCGACCGGAGTGTTGGTATAGTAGGTCTTGATATCGTAGTGCACGTTCGGACAGGGCAGGAGGGGCAGGGTCTTGGAGCAGGCGTTCATCGGAACGGTGAGCGCATGCTGTCCATAGGGACCGGTGTTCGCCCGGACCCGCATCTCGATCGCCGTGAGGCGTCCGTCCCTCTTTGCGCCGAGCTTCACCGCGATCTTCATGGGATGGCGGGTGCGGCTCGCGACAAACTCCTCCGTGCGGCTGAGACGGTAGTAGACCGATCGCCCGGTCTTCCAAGTAAGGTAGGCGGCAACCTCCTCCAGGACAATGTCCTGCTTCGCGCCGAAACCTCCGCCGACCCGCTCCTTGATGACGTGGATCTTGTTCTCGGGGATGCCGAGCACGCGCGCGACGATGCGGCGCAGGTGCCAGGAGACCTGGGTCGAGGCGTGGATGACGAGCCGCTCCCCCTCGATCCGCGTGTAGACCACGTGCGGCTCCATCGGCGTCGTGTGCACCTGGGTCGCCGTGTACTCCCGCTCGATCGTCACGTCGGCCTCGGCAAAGCCCCGCTCCACATCGCCGACCGCTCCGGCCGCGCTCGCGGCAAGGTTGCGGTGGGGATCCGCCCCGATCGGGAACTGGTAGATGATCGGATCGTCCTGCCCGTCGCCCGCGGTGGAGCTTCCCGCCGGGGGCGTTCCGGTCACGTAGCGAACCTCCCCTGAGTGAATGATCGGGGCGCTGGGGGCGGCGGCCTCGTCGACGGAAAGCACCGGCGGGAGCGGCTCGTAGTCGACCTCGATCGCCGCCAGCGCGGCCTTTGCCGCCTCCCGGTTCTCGGCCATGACCGCGGCGACGCGGTCGCCGACATGGCGCACCCTGCGGCTGAACATCCGCCGGTCATAGGGGCTCGGCTCGGGGAAGCCCTGCCCCGCCGAGCAGTAGACGGCATCGGGGCAGTTCTCGTAGGTGAGGATCTCGACGACTCCCGGAACGGCGCGTGCCTTCGAGACGTCGATACGCTTCACGATAGCGTGAGCGTGGGGGCTGCCGAGCATCATCAGGATGCAAGCATCAGGCTCGACCCGGTCCTCGACATAGGCACGCTCACCGCGCACGAGCGAGCGGGCGTCGACCTTCTCCCGCACCTTGCCGACATGGCGGAGCTCCTTCCGGAACTCGGGCGCCGCGGCCTCGGTGTAGGAGGGCTCTTTCAGACGGCGAGCGGCAAGGTGAGCTGCGGCGTAAAACTGCTTGTAGCCCGTGCAGCGGCAGAGGATCCCGGAGAGCGCGTCGGTGATCTCCCTGTCGCCCGGCTCGCTCGAGCGGTCGAGGAGGGCATGGAGGGCGAGCACGACAGAGGGAGTGCAGTAGCCGCACTGGACGGCGCCTACGTCGAGGAGGGCACGCTGCACGATTGAAAGCGAGCGCTCCTTGGAAAAGTGGGCGACCGTGGAGATTTCGTGCCCGTCGGCCTGCGCGGCGAGGATCATGCAGGAGTTGACGGTCTTTCGATCGAAGATGACCGAGCACAGCCCGCAGGTCCCCTCACCGTCGCAGGCGTTGCGCATCGGCAGGTGACCCAGCCTGCGAAGGAGGGAGTGGAGGGTCTCGCCCTCAGCGCACTCCCAGGTGACGGGCCGGCCGTTTAACGTGAAGCTGACGTTCATCGAGTGCTCTCCTTTGTGCGACCGCGCTCGTCGGGGTTGCCGGGGTTGCGCGCGCTGCCCGCGTGCGGGTCGCCGGGGCGTGCGCCGCCTGCCGCCCCCGCCAATCCGGCGGCTTTGGCCGCCGCAGCCAGGAGGGCGTCGGCGATGAGCTGCGCCGCGCGAAGGCGCCTGTAGGCGGCGCTCGCGCGGATGTCGCTCGTGGCGTCGAGGAGCGGCAAGACCGCCCGCTCGATCTCAGCTCGCCTGAGGAGTGCGCTGCCCTCGAAGAGCGCCTCCACCGCAGCGAGGCGCCCGGCCCCGGGGAGCGCCTCGCTGGAGGCGGCAGTGCCGACACCCGCCGGGCCGCGGCCTGCCGCGGCGGCTGTTGCCGCCCGCGCGTGCGTCGATCCCATTCCCGCGGATCCAGCCGCGGCCGCCGCCCGCACCCCCGTCGCGCCGACGCGGACCTCCGCTACGACGCTCCCCGAAAGCCGCAGCGCGACGGCGACGGCCACCGCCGAGATGTCGCCCTCGGTGCGCGCCCAGCGCCGGTAGGCCGCGGCGCGCCCGCGAACGAGCGGGATCTCCACCGCTTCGATGAGAGCCCCGGGAGCCGCGAGGTAATCCGCCATTGTCCGTCGGGCGCCGCCGGCGAGAAGAAGGCGCGCATCGAGGGCGAGGAGGGCGGGGGCGAGACAGGCCGACGGCTTGTTCGCCGCCACGTTGCCGCCGACCGTCGCGCGATTTCGGACGTTGCGGTTTCCCATGCTCGCGGCGGCATCACCGAGAAGAGCGAGCTCGACGCCTGCGGCCGGGGCGGCGGCGCCTGCCGCTCCTGCGGTGCTGCCGCGGGCGGCTGCAGTGGACCCGGCGGCGCCCGCGGAGACCCGGGCGCCGTCCAGGGCGGCACCGCCTCCGCTTTCGACCAGCTCCTGGAGGGTCGCAAGCGCTCCGATCGAGAGGAGCTCCGCAGAGGCGCGGATCTCCCGCGGCAGGAGCCCCTCGATGGACACCGCGGCCATCGGACGATCCCGGAAAGCAGGCGAGAGGAGATGGGTTCCCCCCGCGATGAAGACGGCGTTCGGCGTCTCCTTCTGGATTCGCAGCGCCTCCTCTTCGGAGGTCGGATGGACAAAACGCGTGATCATCTCATGCTACTCCCGCTTTCCTCAAAAGCTTGTTCGAGATCCGGTCGGCATTGACGCGGATCTCCTCCTCGTCGGCGCCGGTCAGACGACGGTGCTCCACCGCCACCCGCCCGTTCACGATGACCCAGTCGGCGCCGTGGTCATAGCCGCAGAAGAGGAGCGCCGCCGCCGGATCCGAAAGGCCGCCCGCGTAGGGCAGGCGCTGCACGTCGAAGAGGGCAAGATCGGCGAGCATCCCCTCTTCGATCCGTCCCGCCTCGTCGAAGCCGAGGAGGCGCGCTCCTCCCTCGGTCGCGATCCGGTAGGCCTCGCTCGCGGTGAGCCCTCCCGCCCCGTAGCGCACCCGCTGAAGGAGGAGCGCCTGGCGCAGCTCGCCGAGCATGTCGGAGGAATCGTTGGAGGCCGATCCGTCAACGCCAAGCCCGACGGACACGCCGCGATCGAGCATCTCCCGCGTACGGCAGATCCCGGAGCCAAGGCGCATGTTCGAGGAGGGACAGTGCGCAACCCCGCTTCCCGTGCGGGCGAGGAGGTCGAGCTCGTCGTCGTTGAAGAAGATCCCGTGGGCGTACCAGACGTCGGGGCCGATGAACTCGCAGCGCTCCATGAGCTCAAGCGGCCGGCAGC
Source organism: Spirochaetales bacterium (assembly GCA_027306915.1). Next base: position 7,150 of record DAHUYW010000003.1, read on the forward strand.
CGTAGCTCGCCGCGCAGTAGGCGCTTTCGTCCTCGGTCTCCGCGAGATGAGTGTGCAGGCGCACCCCGTGGCGCCGCGCGAGGCGGGCGGACTCCCGCATGAGCGACTCGGAGACCGAGAAGGGGCTGCACGGCGCGAGGGCGACCCTGCACATCGAGTCGGCGGACGGATCGTGATAGCGGGCGATCGCCCGCTCGCTCGCCTCGAGGATCTCCTCCTCGCCCTGAACCACCGAGTCGGGGGGAAGCCCGCCGTCCTTCTTCGAGCGCGACATGGAGCCGCGCGTCGGCGCAAAGCGCATCCCGAGCTCCTCCGCCGCCTTGAACTGGAGGCCCGGGAGGTCCTCGCGGAAGTCGACCGGGTAGAGGTAGTGATGATCGGTCGTGCAGGTGCAGCCGGTCAGAAGGAGCTCGGCCATCGCGAGCTTGCTCGACCAGTAGACCGCCTCCTCGTCGACTCCCTTCCAGACCTCGTAGAGGTAGACAAGCCAGTCGAAGAGCTTCGCGTCCTGCACCTCTTTGAGGTTCCGGGTGAGGGTCTGGTAGAAGTGATGATGCGTGTTGACGAAGCCCGCCGTCACGACGTGTCGGGAGGCGTCGATGACCCGAGTGGCGGGGGGCGGGATGAGATTCCGGCCGACCCGCGTGATGCGCTTGCCCTCGATGAGGATGTCCACGCCGGAGAGCGCCTCCGCGTCTGCGGCCGGGCGGACCACGTGAAGGCAGTCGCGGAGGAGGATCATTCGCTTACCTCTCGGTTGAACTCGCCGATGAGCGCATCGATCGAAGCGACCTGGCGATGCAGGCCGCCCCAGTAGGCGCGATGATCGCTCCACTGCTCGCGCAGCTCGTCGATGCTCTTTCCGAGCTGCTCGATCCAGGTGAAGTACTTCAGGTTGTGAATCCGCCGCCTGTCCACGTGGGTAAGCTCGAGCACGTGATCCACCGAGAGTGACGTCAGACGCTCGTAGTCGCGGTCGGCCTGGCGCCGATCGTAGGGGCCCCGCTCGGCGGTAAGCTCCGTAAGCCTGCTCCCGTACAGCGCGAGCGAATCGGTGAAGACCGTGAAGACGACGTCGCTCTCGCCGAGCTCGTAGTACTTGGCCGTCTTGATGGCGCCGATCAGGTTCCCGACGCCCGATATGCCGATCCAATCGAGCCGCTGGAGGAGGGTCTCGCTCACCCCGGCCTCGGCGAGCAGCCTGCGGCCCTCGCGCTCGTTGAAGAGGCGCAGGAATCGCATCGGCAGCTCGTCGTCCACGCCGACCACGAGATCGGTGTCGCGAAGATTGTGGATCCAGGGGATGTGCTTGTCGCCGATGCCCTCGATCCGGTGGGCGCCGAAGCCGTTCTCGAGCATCGTCGGACACTGCAGGGCTTCGACTGCGGCAAGCCTCGAGCCGGGAAAGGTCTCCTTGAGATAGGAGCCTGAGCCCAGGGTTCCGGCCGAGCCCGAGGCGAGCGCCACGCCGGCCACCGCATCCCCGGGACGCGCTACCATGCGGAAGACCGCCTCCATTGCCGGGCCGGTCACCGCATAGTGCCAGAGGTGGTTTCCGAGCTGATCGAACTGATTGAAGATGACCACATCGTCCCGCGTCCGCTCGAGCTCGATGCACTTGTCGAAGATCTCCTTGACGTTGCTCTCGCTTCCGGGCGTCGCGATCACCTCCTCGGCCATAGTGGAGGGCCACTCAAACCTTTCGCGCGACATCCCCTCCGGCAGGATCGCCACCGAGGGACAGGCGAGGAGGTGAGAGATGTAAGCGCCGCCCCGGCAGTAGTTCCCGGTGCTTGGCCACACCGCTTTTTTCGTCGCGGGATCGAAGCGTCCGGTAACGAGCTCGCTCACCAGACAGCTGTAGGCCGCCCCGACCTTGTGGGCGCCGGTGGGAAACCACTTGCCGACGAGGGCGACGATTCGCGCCTTGACGCCGGTGAGTGCGGGGGGAAGCTCGAGGAAGTTCACGTCGCCGAAACCGCCTCCCCGCTCCACCGGCTCGTTGCACCAGGTGAGGCGAAAGAGGTTGCGGCTGTGCGCGTCCCATAAGCCGATTCCCGCAAGCTCGCGCTTGACCCCATCGGGCACGGTCGACGGATCGCGCATCTGCGCGAAGGTCGGCAGGAGAATCCCCCGCTCGCGGCACCGCCTTAGGTTCGCCCTGCGCTTGCCCTCATCAATTCGAAGATCGATCATCTGCTGCTCCTTCCAGTGCCGCCAAGGCCGCCCTATGTCCCGCTCGAGACCGGCTCGCCAGAAGCGACACCCCGGGCGGCGCCTTCGATGTCCTTCAGGCCCGAGCCTGTGATGAGCAGGACCACCCTGCTCTCCCGCGCGATCGAGCCGCTCACCTTCCGAAAGCAGGCATACGCGGCGCTCGAGGAGGGCTCGGCGAAGAGCCCGGTGCGCGCGGCGAGGTGATGCTGCGCGGCGAGGATCTCCTCGTCCGAAACGCTCACCGCCCTCCCGCCGTAGCGTACCAGCTTTGCGAGGGCGTGAGCCCCGTTACGCGGCACGTCGACCGAGATCGAGTCGGCTATCGTCCGCGAGGGGACGGGGTCCCCGAAGCCCCCCGCGGCAAACGCGCGCGCTATCGCGCTCGACCCTTCGGCCTGACAGGCCCAAATCGTCGGCATCCGCTCGATGCGGCCGAGCCGGAGGAGGTTCTCGAAACCCCGGTAGACCCCGGCGAGGATCACCCCGTCGCCGGTGGGAACGAAAAGGTGATCGGGCGCCGCCTCCCGACCGGAGGGCGCGCCATCCCCGTCACCGAGCTGCCGGGCTATCTCGAAGGCTGCGGTCTTCTTTCCCTCGATGGTGAGCGGATTGTACGCCGTGTTCCGCGAGAGGGCCGTCCCGCTCGAAGTGTATTCGAGACTCCGCTCGTAGGCGACGTCGTAGCTTCCCTCGACCTGTGTGAGGGTGGCCCCGTATTGGAGCACCTGAATCCGCTTCGCCCGCGGGGCGCTTGCCGGGAGAAAGACCGTCACCGCGAGCCCGGCCGCCGCCCCGATGCCCGCCATGGAGGAGGCGGCGTTCCCGGTGCTCGCGAGCGCCACCTCGCGGACGCTGAACTTGCGCGCGAAGGCGGCCACGAGGAGGGAGGCCCGGTCCTTCAGGGAGCCGGTGGGGTTTGCCGTATCGTCCTTGAGAAAAAGACGGGGGAAGCCGAGCTCCTGGCGCAGCCTCTCCGGCGCCCAGAGGGGCGTGCCGCCCACCGGTATCGAGGGAAACCAGACGCGCTCCACGGGAAGGGGTATCGGGCCGTCGTCAGGAGCCCAATCGCCCTCCCACTCCGCCTCAAGGACTCCGGCAAGCGGCCGAGCGCGCTCCTGGCCGGCCGCGCAGCGGTCGCAGAGGTAGCGTCCCGGCTCGATCTCGTAGGTAGCCTCGCAGACCGGGCAGCGGTAGAACCATCTCATGGGTGCGCGCCGAGGGCGTAGGGAAGCGCCGCATAGAACGCGCTCGCCTTCTCGAGGTCGTCCACGCGGGTGATCTCGTTCGGGGCGTGGGCCTGGCTCTCGTCCCCGGGACCGAAGCCGATGCAGGGGATGCCGTGCCGGCCCGCAATGGCGACGCAGTTTGTCGAGAAGGTCCACTTGTCGACAACCGGATCATTCCCGAAGAGCGCCCGATAGGCTTCCACTCCCCCGCGGACGAGCGGATGGTCCGCACCGATCTTCCAGGTCGGGAAGTAGAGCTCCTGCTCGTAGACGGTTCCCTTCCAGCTGGGCTTGGCGTAGCGCGGAACCCGCACCTCGGCGAGGTCGGTCCCGATCGCCTCCCGCACCTGCTCGACCGCCGTCTCGAGGGTCTCGCCCGAGGTGAGGCGCCGGTCAAGATAGAGCATCGCCTGATCCGGCACGGCGCACTGCGAGGGACCGTGGGCCTCCATCTTGGAGACGGTGACCGTCCCCTTCCCGAGAAAGCCGTCGTCGTCGGGCTTGAGGGCGGCGTTGAGGCGCTCCATCGCGAGCGCGGCGCGCGATGCCTTGTAGGCGGCGCTTACGCCCCGTTCGGGCGCCGACCCGTGGGCGGAGACCCCCCGGAAGGTGCACTCGATCTCCATGCGCCCGCGGTGGCCGCGATAGAGCCTGAGGCTCGTCGGCTCGGTGGACACGGCGAAGTCGGGCAGGAGCCCCTCCTTCTCGATGAGGTATTTCCAGCAAAGGCCGTCGCAGTCCTCCTCCATCACCGTGAAGGTGAACCAGATGGCGTAGTCGCCCGCGTAGCCCATCTCGCGGAGGATTCGCCCTGCCGTGATCATCGAAGCCGCTCCGCCGGTCTGGTCCGAGGAGCCTCGCCCGTAGACGGTGCCCTTGCGGATGAGCCCCGAAAAGGGATCTTCGCTCCACTGGGACCGGTCGCCGACCTCCACGGTATCGATGTGCGCGTCGATAGCGAGGATCTTCTTGCCGCTTCCGATGCGCGCAAGCAGGCTTCCCAGGCCGTCGATGCGGACCTCCTCGAAGCCAGCCTCCCTGCACATCTCCTTGAGAAGCTTGATCCGATCGCCCTCGGCACCGCTGTACGCGGGAATGCGGATGAGGCTCGCCAGGGTCTCGGCGGTCGCATCGCGGTAGGCTTTCGCCTTTGCGAGAATCGTTGTGCTGTCCACTGTCATGCTATTTCCTCTCCTGCATTCTCGCCCACAATCTGCGGGTCTGCTCGCGCGACTGCGCGTGGATGCGCTCGGCGTCGAACTGAGGGGCACGGCCGCGCACGACGAACCTTCCGTCCACCATGACCGAATGCACCGAGCGCGAGGTCATCCCAAACATGATGTGCCCGCCGAGGTTGCCGTCCACGAGGGGGGTCGGCGGGTCGTAGTCCCAAAAGACGAGGTCGGCGGCGAAGCCCGCCTCCACGCGTCCGAAGCGCGGAGGAAGGCCCCGCGATCGGCCGAAGTAGCGCTCCAGGATGCGGTTGCCCCGGTCGAGCATGGCGAGGAAGTCCGGCGGCCACAGGGCGCCGCCTGCGTCCCGATGCTTGAAGAAGGCGAAGGCCGCCTCCTCCAGCATGTCGGAGCCGATCCCGTCGGTGCCGAGCACCGAATTCCGGTAACCAGGGAGCAGGGTATTGTAGCCAACCGCGTTGTTCATGTTCGAGCGCGCGTTGTGCGCGAGGAAGGCATCCCGCTCGTTGATGAGCTCCATCTCGTCGCGGGTCAGGTAGAGGCCGTGAGCGACTATCGACAGAGGACCCAGGCAACCGGCGCGGTCTAGGCGAGCCGCAAGGTCCGCCCCGAAGCGGTAGCGCGAGTCGGTGGCGTCGTAGCGGTCCTCGGCGGCGTGGGTGTGGAGGCCCCGCCCCGTCGCACGCACCGCCTCGCCGAGGGCGGTGAGGGTATCGTCATCGAGGGTGAAGCCGGCGTGCGCCCCGATGGCGGCCTCGACAAGCGGATCGCCCCCTGCCGATCGCGCGGAATCGACCTCCCCTGCAAAGCGGATGTTCTCGCGCACCCCGCTTCGCGCCCTCTCCTTCCCATTTCGGTCGGTCGTCTCGTAGCAGAGGATCCCGCGCAACCCCACCTCTTCGAAGCCCTCCCGCAGGACCGAGAGGCTGCCATCGATGAACTCGGGGCTTGCATGATGGTCGACGACCGCGGTGACGCCGCTCATCACGGCATCGGCAGCCCCCGCCAAAGCGCTCGAACGGGTGATCGCCTCGTCGAGGGATCGGTCGAGCCGCCACCACAGCTTCGCGAGCTGTTGGGCGAAGTCCTTGCTCGCTTCGATCTCCACCATGAGCCCTCGGGCCAGGGCCGAATAGAAGTGGTTGTGCGCACACACCAGCCCCGGGCTCACATAGGCGGGGGCGCCCTCACGGCGCGCCTGAGGATACTTCGCGGCCAGGGCCGCGCCGACCTCGACGATGCGCCCTCCCTCGACCGCGAGGTCGCCCGGCTCCGAGACCGTCTGGGGGGCAAAGGAGATGATGCGGACGCCTTCAAAGAGCGTCATGGGCTTCCCCCGGAATCAGGTAGGGATGCTCGGCGAGGACGACCCGCGCGAGCGCGAGGAGCGAAGCGAGGCTTGCGGCCGCCCCGCTCCCCTCCGCTGCTGCCACCGCGGGAGCGTCGGGCTTCGAGGCCGGAACTCGCATCGACGCGCCGCGCACCCGAAGCACGATCTCGCGGCCAAGGGCTGAATCGACGAAGGCGAAGCCGTCGTTTTGGGACTCCTGCAGCCTCCTCTCCGACGAGAAGAGCGTTGGCTTGCCGCGGTAAGGCTCGCCCTCGTAGGGGCAGAAGAAGCCGCAGTTGCCGCACTCGTTGCACAGGTCGTCGATGTGAAGGATCTGCAGCCCTTGAGAAAAACGCCCCCCGCCGTGAACGGGGAGGGCGACATTCGCGCGGTTCGGGCACACCTCGACGCACCGCAGGCAGACGACGTCGCAGGAGAGGCAGCGCTCGGCCTCCCGCGCGACGAAATCCGCATCGAATGCGACCTTCGAGGCGAGAAGGCGCCCCCGGTCGGCGAGAATCGCGGAAAAGGGGCGCGGCGGGACGTCTGCCGCAGCGCCGGCTGCGATTCCGACGGCGGCAAAGGGCTGCGAAGCGACTGCCGCCGCGGCCAGGATCTCTCGGGCCACGGTCCGACCGTCGGCCTCCGATCTGATGATCGAGGAGGGACCGCGCGCGGCATCCCCCGCGACATAGACCCCGGGGAGCGCCGTTTCGAGGCTGGTTGGATTGAAGGCGGGGCGCCCGTTCTCCCCGACGGCGATTCCTAGCCCCTCGAAGAGCCTCCGGTCGGGAGATTCTCCGACCGCCGTGACAAGGAGATCGCACCGATAGGTCTCTTGCCGGCCCGAGGGAAGGGGCGCTCGGCGCCCCGAGTCGTCCGGCTCGCCGAGCAGCATGACCTCGGCAGCGACGAGCCCGGGCTCGAGCCGTACGGGAAGCGAGAGCTCGCACAGCTCCACCCCCTCGGCGAGAGCTGCTTCAAGCTCCTCGCGGTCGGCGGGCATCTCCGCGCGCGTGCGGCGGTAGAGGAGCTTCACGCGCGGACGGCCGGGCAAGCGCGCCGCGACCCGCGCGGCGTCCATCGCCGTGTTGCCGCCCCCCGCGACGAGAACCTCGGCCGCCGATGCGTAGCCGTCCGGGTCCTGGCCGCACTGGGCAAGGAACTCGAGGGCATCCACGGTCCGCACCCCCGATCCCGCGAGCCGCATTGCCCGGCTCACCGGCGCGCCCGAGGCGATGACGAACGAGGTGAACCCCTCCCCCCGCAGGCGCTCGAGCTCCGAGACGCCCGAGCTGCCGAAGCGAAACTCGGCGCCCTCGGCGCGGATGCGCTCCACGTCGTGCGCAATCTGCTCGGGCGCGATACGAAAGCGCGGGATCACATTCGTCACGACCCCGCCCGCGCTCGCCGCGCGATCGAAGAGCACCACGGGATAGCCCGCGAGGGCAAGGTAGTGGGCGCAGGCGAGCCCGGCCGGCCCCGCCCCGAAAATCGCCGCCCTGCCCTTCCCCTTTACGGCAGGCGGCCGCTCTGCTGGAATCTCGGCGCTCTGCGCGCACGCGAGCTTCACGGCGCGGATCGCCACAGGACCCTCGTAGTCGACGCGCGCGCACGCGGTCATGCAGGCATGGTCGCACAGGAGGCCCGTGACCGTAGGTAGCGGATTGTCGACGAGCACGATCCCTAAGGCCTCGGTCGATCGTCCCGCGGCGAGGGTGCGAATGTAAGCGGGAGCCTTCTGATTCACCGGGCAGGCCTCTACGCAGGGCGCGGCGAAGCAGTCGAAAAGGGGCAGGCTCTTCGCAATCGCGGTGGTCCCCTGCTTCCAGTCTCCCCGGTACTCGGCTCGCTCGAGCGCCGCGCGGGCGAGAGCGACGAGGGCGCCCGTGTCGGGCCGCTGCGGCGCGCCTGCTTCGAGCGCCCCGACCGCCGCCTCCGCAATGGCCAGGAGACGCGCGTAGCCGCCGGGCTTGAGCAGCTCCGTCGCCGCCGTGAGAGGTCCCAGGCCGGCCGCTATGCAATCGGCGGCGTTCCGCTCGTTCACCCCGGCGCAGTAGGAGAAGGGGAGCGGCCGGGGCAGGGCCGCCGCGAGCTCGGCGGCGAGCTCCGTCGTGATGGGGAAAAGCGCCCGGCCCGAAAGATACATCTCCTTGCCGGGAAGACGACCCTTGACGTTCACCGCGGCAAGGGTGTTCGAGAGCTTGATGCCGAAGCCCACTCCTTTTTGCCGCGCCGCGTCGCCCAAGGAGGCGATGAGCGCGAGGGCGTCGGCAAACTGCAGATCCTTCTCGAAGACCGGAGGCTCGATGCGAATGGCGTCCCAGCCGGTCTCGTCGAGAATCGCCCGAACGTGGTCGTGGCCGAGGAGCGTGGGGTTGAGCTTGATGAAGGTGGACAGCCCCTTCTCGGCGATGAGGTAGCGCCCGATCCGCTCGATCTCGGCGGGCGGACAGCCGTGCATCGTGGAGAGCGTCACCGAGTGGATCGGCTCGGCGGGAAGCCGCTCCGCCGCCTCCCGCGCCCGGCGGGCCGCTTCGGCGCCGAAGGCACGCGCGAGCGCGGGGCTCGCCGCCGCGGCGCGCAGCTCTTCGGTCACCTCGTCCCACACGGAGCTCCCCTCGGGCGAGCGCATCCCCTCGATGAACTCGTCAACTCGCCGGCTCTTGATTCCCTCGAGGGTGTATCCGACGGAGAGGTTGAAGAGGAAGCGCCCCTTCGCTCCCCGCGAGAAGAGCGCCTCGAGGAGGTGGATGGCGGCCCAGGCGCGAAGGTACTCGGCGCGCGCGTCCTCGAGCGACAGCTCGGTGGACCACTCGACGTTGTAGCCCTCGTCGAGCGCGTCGATGCAGGGCTTCTCGATATCGAGACGGTCCTTCTCCTGGACGGTCTTCAGCTCGAAGACCCGCGCCCCTGCGAGATAGGCAGCGACGATGTTCGGCGCGATCTGCGTATGCGGCCCGGCAGCGGGACCGACCGGAAGCGAGATCGCCGATCCGAGAAGCTCGAAGCCGGGCGAGCGGGCCTCGAGCTCAAAGGCCCGCTTCATGACGCTTTCGCCGATCTCGAAGATCGATCGCTTCGCCCGATACTCGCCCGTCATTCGCGCGAGGAGGTAGCGCAGGGAGGCTGCCTTCATTACCTTGCTCATCGATACCCCCACCGGAGATATTTTCCGTGACCGGGAGGCGCGACAATCCCGTTTGAGCCTCCGCCTGATTCTGCGGCGCCCGCGCTCCCCGCATCCCACACCAGCCTGCCGCGCACGAAGGTCTTCACTGTCTCGCCCTGAAGAGTCATGCCCTCGAAGGGAGTGATTGTTCCCTTCGAAAGCAGCATTGCGCCCCGCACGACGCGCGTCGCCGCCCGGTCTACGAAGACGAGATCGGCGTCCTTCCCGACCTCGATCGACCCTTTGCGCGCCGCAAGCCCGTAGCGCGCGGCCGCGCCTCCCGAGAGCGCTTCGAGGAAGCGAGCCAAGCCGAGGCGGCCCGCACGCAAACCCTCGGAATAAAGATAGGGGAACAAGGTGCCCGTGCCGGGGATTCCTCCGTAGTCGGTCCAGACCGAACCGGTGCGCTTCTCCTCGAAGGGGGCCGGGGCGTGATCACTCGCTGCAAAAGCTATCCGGCCCTCTCCGAGGAGCCTCCAGAGGCGCGCAGCCTCTCCTGGCGACTTCACCGGCGGGGCGGTCTTGAGCGCCGAGCCGAGCCGCTCGAAGTCGGCGGAAGAAAAGGCGAGGTAGTGAGGGCAGGTTTCGCAGCTCGCCCCGCCGGCCGCGAGAAGCTCGGCCGCCGCGGCCGTACCCACATGGACGACGTGAAGGCTCGCCTCGTGTCCGCGGGCGAGGGCGAGCGCGCTTGCGGCAGCCGCGAGCTCCGCAGCCTCGGGACGGCTCGCGACGTAGTCGGCCCAGCTGCCCCCGTCGGGACCCGCGCCTGCGCCGCACCCTCGGCCGCCTTCGCGGATGGCGTGCGTGCCTGCCGTGACGTAGTCGTAGTCCTCGGCATGGAGAAGGAGCGGCCGCCCGACCTCGGCCGCCTTCTCGACGGCGCGGGCAAAGGAGCGGTGATCCAACCGCGTGAAGGTGTCCATCCCAGAGAGGAAGTAGCATTTGAACCCGACGACGAAGGGGGCGAGCTCGGCCATGTGGCGCTCGATGCTCTCCTCGGCAAGGAGACCGGAAACGCCCCCAAAGAGCGCAAAGTCCACGACGCTCCGGTCCTCGATGCAGCGGAGCTTCTCCTTGAGATTCTCGACCGTCGTCACCGGAGGAAGGGAGGTGCAGGGCATGTCAATCACGGTGGTCACCCCCCCGCGGGCGGCAGCCATGGAGCCGTGAAGGAAATCCTCGCGGTGCTCGAAGCCGGGAGTATCGAAGTGCACGTGCGGATCGATGGCGCCGGGGAAGATCTCGAGCCCCTGCGCGTCGACGACCGTCTCGTCCGGCTCCGGAGCGAGGCCACGCCCGATCCCTGCGATCCGCTCGCCTATCACCTTTAGGTCGACGCGCACGAGCTCTGCCTCGCCAGGCAGGGCCACGGCGCCGCCGCGAATAACCATTGCCTACCTCGAAATCCCTCGTGCGACAACCCGACGGGACGGCCGCGAAGACGAGGGAACCTACCCTTTTGGGGAGCCAACGTAAGCGACTTGATTTTTCTACGATGTGACTTTTTGGAAAGACAGTTGAGTACGCTAGTAGTATATACGAAGCGCCAAGGCCGTGCAATGGGCTTCGGAACGGAGGGCTCGAGGGCCCGGGGCGTAAGGCATCTTCCTTGTCGTACCCATCTAAACCCGCCGGTGGGCTGGTTGCCTTTCGCAGAAATTTGGAGGTTTTCCGCGGGCCAGTACCCGCCGGCGGGACTCAATCGACTTCATCGCGCGGATGGGCCACCTGTTCAACCTCGGATCCAACCCGCTCTTTCCTCCTTTCCCCGGCGTAATCAGCCGCGATGCAGGTGCGAGCCGATCACGCTGTTCCTAATGTTTTTACTAAGCATAAATGGTGCCACGTGTGAGGCCGCTCCCTAATTCCTTACGAACCGGACTTCTAGGCCGCGCTTCGTCGCCGAAAGGATCGGACGGGCTTCCACGAATTCCCACGAAAATGTTGCTCCCGTGCCGAGAAGCTACTCTTCTGTGGGTGGACTCGTTCTCGCGCGATCGGAGGCGCGCCTGCCGCTTTGGCCTCCCATCCGGTCGCCTTGCGGTGGAGAGCAACATCGATGACGGAGCCGGCGCGCGAATTCCGGGCACATGAAATCTGAGCGTCGAAACCGCTTGTTGTCGAAGCGGCAGAGTGTTATAACCGAGATCGTGCGGACGCACTCCGCATCCGTCGTTGTATGGGGTGAATACCTCGCAGCGGGGGACCCTTCGTATTTTCCAAAAGGAGAGCTCACATGAAAAGGTGGCTCAAGTACGTTCTAGTGGTGGGTATGTTTGCCGCGGCCCTTTCCGCCTACGGACAGAACGCGGGCAACTTCACCTTCGGCCTCCTGATGGTCGGACCCTACAACGACCATGGTTGGAGCGAGGCAAACTATGATGGCGCGCAGTACGTCGTGAACCACGTGCCGGGCACCCAGATGATCTACCTCGACAAGGTCAATCCCTCCGATCGTCCCGGAACGACCGCCTCGCAGCTCGCCGAGAGCCTCGTCGCCAAAGGGGCGAAGCTTGTCATCTTCAGCTCCGACGACATGAGTGATGAAGCCGTCAAATTCGCGCAGGCCCATCCCGACATCGACGTCATCATGACCTCGGGCAGCCAGGTTTGGAAGCAGGGCAAGAACTACCAAAACATCCCCAACATGGTGAACATCATGGGACGGATGGAGGATATGAAGATGATCGCGGGGGTGGCTGCGGCCCTCACCACCGCGACCGGCAAGATCGCCTATCTCGGACCGCTCATCAACGACGAGACCCGGCGCCTGGCCTCCTCGGTCTATCTCGGAGCCCGCTACGCCTGGGTCAACTACCTGCACAAGGATCCCTCGACCCTGAAGTTCCGCGTGACCTGGATCGGCTACTGGTTCAACATCCCCGGCGTCACCTCCGATCCTTCGCAGGTCGCCGATGACTTCTTCAATAACGGCTACGACGTGGTGGTTTCCGGCATCGACACCACCGAGGCCGTCGCCGAGGCGACGAAGTATGCAGCTCAAGGCATGAAGGTGTGGGCGATCCCCTACGACTTCGCGAACGCCATCCAGCCCGGCGACACGGTCAGCCTCGGGGTTCCCTACTTCAACTGGGGTCCCGCCTATGCCAAGGCAATTCAGTCCGCGATGAACGGCACGTGGCAGTCGCACTTCGAGTGGAACGGCCCGGATTGGTCGAACATCAACAACCCGGATACCTCCGCCGTCGGCTTCAACAAGGGCAGCGCCATCTCGCCGGCGGCCTCGGCAGGGGTCGACCGGTTCATCTCCGAGCTTGCCAATGGGCTCAACCTCTGGAAGGGACCGCTTAACCTCCAGGACGGCACCCAGTATCTGGCCGCCGGCCAGGCGGCGACCGATCGGCAGATCTGGTACCTCCCGCAGCTCCTTGCGGGCATGGAGGGGCAGAGCATTTCCAAGTAACTGGATTCGGCCGCTTTCGGTCGAGTCCGACACTGTCGGGGCGGGATGTGTAGAGTCCCGCCCCAATTTCCATTCCTGCTTTTCATCCCGCGTGTTGGCGTACAGAGGAGCACTCCATGCAGGTGGAATTGCGCGAGATTCACAAACGCTTCGGGAAGGTCCACGCGAATGCGGGCATCTCCCTCAACATCCCCGCCGGCTCCATCCAGGGGATTCTCGGGGAAAACGGCGCGGGCAAGAGCACCCTCATGAAGATCCTCGCAGGAGCCCTCCACCCCGACAGCGGCGCCATCCTCTTGGACGGAACTCCCGTCGCGATCCATGCGCCGGCAAACGCCATCAAGCACGGGGTCGGCATGCTCCATCAGGACCCCCTCGACTTCCCTCCCATGAAGGTGCTCGACAACTTCATCCTCGGCCGAGAGGGAGGGCTGTTCTCCAACCGGCGGGGGGCGGTGCGAAGCTTTAGAGAGCTCGCCGCCCAGTTCGACTTTCTTCTCGACCCTCAGACCTACGTCGACACCCTTACCGTCGGCGAGCGACAGCAGCTTGAGATCCTGCGCCTGCTGTGGCTCGGCGCGCGGGTCCTCATCCTCGACGAGCCAACGACCGGGATAAGCCTGCCGCAGAAGGAGAAGCTTTTCGCCACGCTCAAGAAGATCGCCAGGGAGGGGAAGTCCATCATTTTCGTCTCGCACAAGCTCGAGGACGTGGAGTTCCTCTGCGATCGTATCGCCGTGCTCCGCCAGGGGGAGCTTGTCGGGGTCGCCGAGCCTCCCTACGAAACGCACCGCCTGGTGGAGATGATGTTCGGTCGCGAGATCTCGGCGGGCGCTCGGACAAAGGCGGCGCCGGGAGAGGCCGTTCTCACTTTGACCTCGCTTTCCCTGAGCCATTCGCGACTCGACCTTCGCGATGTGAGCCTCGAGGTCCGCACGGGAGAGGTGATCGGCCTTGCGGGGATGGAAGGCTCGGGCCAGTCCATTCTCCTCGGGGCGTGTGCCGGGCTCATGCGCCCGGCTGCGGGAGCCATTGCCTTCGGAGGGCGCAACCTTGCCGGCCGCTCCCACCATGCCTTCAGGAGATGCGGGGCGGCCTACCTTCCGGCTGCGCGCCTCGAGGAGGGGCTCATCCCCGGCCTCACGCTTGCCGACCATTTCATCCTCTCGGAGGGCTTAAGCGGTCTCTTCATCGATCACCGCAAGGCGGCCCGGCTCGCGGAGGAGCGCATCGATCTCTATGACATCAAGGGCACGCCCGAAAGCACGGTGGAATCGCTTTCCGGCGGGAATCAGCAGCGGCTTCTCCTAGCCCTGCTGCGCTCGCCCCTCTCGCTGATCCTGCTCGAGCATCCAACACGCGGGCTGGACATCGAGTCCACGATGTACGTCTGGAGCAGGCTGAAACAGCGCTGCTCCGAGGGTGCGGCCATTCTCTTCGTCTCCTCGGACCTCGATGAGATCCTGCGCTATAGCGACCGGGTGCTCGTCTTTTTCGCCGGGCGCGTCTCGCCGCCGCTCGCCACCGAAGAGCTGACGGTCGAGCAGCTCGGGCGGCTCATCGGAGGAAAGGGTTGGGAGCGCTTCGACTCCGAGGCCGTGCATGCGTAGGGCTGCATGGTCGGCAGCGCTCTTTCAGATCGGCGGGATCCTCACCGCCCTCCTTCTCACGACGGTAGTCCTTATCGTTTCGAAGGCTCCTCCCTTCGCGGCCTTTGCAAACATCATTCTGGGGTCGGTCGGCACCTGGAACAACTTCTCTCAGGTGCTCGTATCCTGGGTTCCCCTGCTGCTCTCAACGGCAGGCCTGCTCATCACCTTCGCCGTAGGGCTGTGGAACATCGGGATCGAAGGCCAGATTACCCTCGGCGGGATCTTTACCACCTGGGCGCTCCGCCTCTTGCAGACGAGCGGATGGGACCCGGCGCTCATCATCGCGGTCGGAATTGCCGCTGGAGTCGTCGGCGGAGTCCTATGGGCCGTGCTCGCCGGAGTCCTGAAGACCTTCGGCGGGGTGAATGAAATCTTCGGCGGTCTGGGCCTCAACTTCGTCGCGATGGCCATCAACCTCTGGCTCATCTTCGGCCCATGGAAACGGCCGGGTATCGCCTCCATGTCGGGCACGGTGCCTTTCCCCCAGGCGCTCTGGCTTCCGACGGTGACTCCCCAGTCCTCATTGAGCCTCGCCGCGGTGGTGATCGCCGTGGTTTCGATTCTCGTCGTCTTTGGGCTCATCCAGGGCACCTACTTCGGCCTGCGCATGAAGGCCGTGGGACGAAATCCCCGCGCGGCCCACCTGCTCGGCATCCCGACCTGGCAGTACATGTTGGCTTCGTTCGCGCTGTGCGGCGTGTTCGCTGGGCTCGCCGGCGCCGTCCAGGTAACCTCGGTCTACCACCGCCTGATCCCCGCGATTTCGAGCGGCTACGGCTATCTTGGTCTCATGGTGGCGATGCTCGTCAACTACCAGGCCGCATGGGCGGCTCCGGTCGCCCTCTTTTTCGCCGCGGTGAATGTCGGAAGCATTCAGCTTCCCATCGTTCTCAGGTTGGATTCCTCGCTCGGGGGGGTCCTGCAGGACACGCTCGTCCTCTTCGTCGTCCTTGCGCAGGGATTTCGCCGGCTCTTTCAGAAGCGGACAGGTGACGAGCAATGACGACGCAGGCCCTGCTCATCAATCTCGGGGGGGTGCTTACCTCCGCCGGCCCCATCGTCTTTGCAGCTACCGGCGAGACCATCTCCGAGCGCGCGGGAGTCATCAACCTTTCGATGAACGGCATGATTCTCCTCACCGCGATGGGCGGCTTCGCCGCCGCGCTGGCAACTAAGAATCTTGCGGTCGGATTCATCGCGGGGGCGCTCATCGGGGCGGCAGTCGCCGCGGTAGTGGCCTTCGCAAGCATCACCCTGAAACAATCGCAGGTGGCCGTCGGCTTCGTGCTCGCGCTCCTCTGCCGCGACCTCTCCTATTTCTTAGGAAGCCCGATCATGGGAAAGACCGGACCGCGTCTCTCCATCGCGCCCCTTCCGCTCCTCTCGGACGTACCGGTGGTGGGAACGCTCTTCTTCCGGCAGGACGTGATGACCTACTTGAGCTTCCTGCTTATCTTCGGCGCTTGGATCTATATCTTTCATTCCCGGCCCGGCTTGATGCTGCGGGGCATAGGTGAGCGCCCGGCCGCCGCCTACGTGCGCGGCGCAGACGTAAACCTGCTTCGCTATGTCTACACGATCGCAGGCGGCGCAATCGCCGGCCTCGCGGGGCCGATCTACTCGCTCTCGGTCAAGGCTGGGTGGAAGGGGACGATCTCGGGGCTGGACGGCATCGGCTGGATCGTCCTTGCGATCACCATCTTCGGCGGCTGGAAACCCTTGCGGGCAGCTTTCGGCGCCTACCTCTTCGCGCTTCTGCAGTGGCTCGGCCTCATCCTGCAGCCCGCGCTTCCGGGAATCCCCGCGCAGGTTCTCCAGGTGGCGCCCTTTCCGCTCATGATCCTCACCCTGCTGCTCGTAAACTTCGGCGACGCCGAGTGGGTCGCGAGGACCCTTGCCCGCCTGCCCGAGCCGGCGAGGCGACCCGTCGCCCGCCTGCTGCGCGCCCTCCACGCGACCCCGCCTGCCAGTCTCGGCACCCCTTTCGAGACAGAGTAGGCGGCCGAGGGTCGCCGAGCCGCCCGGCACGGACGCGCCCCGCCCGATCAGCGATCCGCGCCTCTATTCCAGCACGCGAATGATGTCAAAGCGGCTCACGTCGACCAGGCCGAGGTCAGAGAGGCGGAGCTCCGGGATGACCGCAAGGCCGAGCAGGCTAAGCTGCATGTTGGGGTTGTGGAGACGGCAGCCGCACGCGCGAAACCCCGCGAGCACCGAGGCGGCCTCCTCTGCGACCTCTCCGGCGGGCCTGTCGGACATCAGCCCCGCAATCGGGAGGGCGACCTTTCCGATCACCCTGCCCTCCTTCACAACGAGCTGTCCGCCGCCCAAGGCGGCAAGCTCGTTGGCGGCGAGGGCCATCTCTCCTTCGTCCGTCCCCGCGACGAGAAGCTGGTGGCAGTCGTGGGCGACGGTCGTCGCAATGGCGCACCTCACATGAAAGCCGAAACCCGTCACGAGCCCTACCTGAACCTTGCCCGAGGCATGGTGGCGGTCGACGATGGCCACCTTTGCGAGGTCGGAGCGGCGGTCGGGCTTCACCTCCCCGTCGACAATCGGGACCCGCACGACCAGGTGGCGGGTGGGCGCCTGATTCTCCACCACCCCGATGACATGGGCGGTTGCCTCATTCCCGCGGGCGCGAGCCTCGAGCCGGAAGTCTCCGGCCTCAAGCGGCCGCAGGATGTGAAGGGAATGGAGAGCCCAGTCGGGATAGGTGGTCTCGGGCATCTCGAGGAGCAGCCTGCCGCGCTCGGCCGCCAGCCTCCCCCGGGCTATCACGGTCTCGGCGCGAAAGTCGCGCAGATCGGCAACAAGGAGCAGGTCGGCGTAGCGCCCTGCAGCTATCATCCCCATATCGCGGCTCACGCCGAAGTGCTCGGCGGTGTTGATGGTCGCCATCTGAATCGCCTGGATGGGGGAGAGCCCCTCGCCGATCGCGTGGCGAAGCACCCTGTCCATGTGCCCCTCCGCGACGAGCGTTTCGGAGTGAGAATCGTCGGTGCAGAGGATGAAGTGGCGCGAGTCGAGCCCGTCGCGCGTCACGGCTGGCAGCTGCGCGGCGACGTCGTGCCACGCCGAGCCGTAGCGCAGCATGACCCGCATCCCCTGGCGGGCGCGGGCGACGGCGTCCTCGCGTCGGGTCCCCTCGTGGTCGTCCTGCGCTCCGCCGGCGACATAGCCGTGGAAGGGAAGGCCGAGATCCGGGGAGGCATAGTGGCCGCCGATGACCTTATCCGCCCGGCGGGTCGCGGAGAGCTCGGCATGAAGCTTATCGCTCCCGCCTGCGACCTCGGGAAAGTTCATCATCTCGCCCAGGCCGATGATCCCGGGCCACGTGAGCGCCTCCTCGATGTCGGCCGGGCCGATAACCGCACCGGGCGTTTCGAGCCCGGGGGCCGAGGGGACGCAAGCAGGGACCTGGACGAAAACGTGGATGGGCTGACGCGCGGCCTCGTCCACCATGAGGCGGACCCCCCGCAGCCCGAGGACATTCGCGATCTCGTGGGGATCGATGAACATCCCGGTCGTCCCGTGCGGCACGACTGCCCGGACGAACTCGGTCACGGTGAGCATCCCCGACTCGACGTGCATGTGGCCATCGAGCAGCCCCGGCACCAGATAGCGCCCACCCGCCTCGATCACCATCGTCTTCGGACCGATCGCGTGGCGGGAGTCCTCGCCGACATAGGCTATCCGGTTGCCCGTAACGGCGACGTCGGTGTGCTCGACGATCTCCCCGGACTGCACGCAGACCCACCGGCCGTCCCGGATGACGAGGTCGGCGGCCTCCCTGCCCATCGCGACGTCGACGAGCTTTCGCGCATCCCCTAGCCAGAAGCTCTCCATCCCCATGCGCTCACCTCCCGACGGCCGACGACCGGCCTGCCTTGCCCTGGAGAATAGCCGACAGCACCTTCTCCTGATCTATGGGGAGTCGGTCCACCCGCACGCCCACCGCGTTATAGAGGGCGTTGACTATCGCCGGGGGAGTGGGAATGGTGACGATCTCGCCGACCCCCTTTGCGCCGAAGGGGCCGGCTCGCAGGGGGTGCTCGATCGGGATCGAGATGATCTCCGGCGTCTGGGCGATGGGCGCCATTCGATAGCTCGCGAAGCGATCGGTCATCACCTTCCCCTCCTCGAGGAGGAAGCGCTCGGTGAGGGCGTGGCTTAGGCCCATGATCGCCCCGCCCTCCATCTGGGCGCGCAGACCAAGCGGGTTGACGACCGCCCCGACGTCATTCGCCGTAACGAGACGCAGAACCCGAACCTCGCCGGTGCAGGTATCGACCTCGACCTCGGCCGCCTGTGCCGCGAACGAAAAGCCCACGTGCATATCGCCCCCCTCGCCCAGGGGCTTGGTCTCCGGGGCCTCATAGACGACACTCACCCGCGCCGTGCCGCCCGCGCTTCCGGGGCGCTCGGCTATCCGATCGGTCACGAGCTTCCGGAGGGCAGCCGCGGCCTTGCGCACCGCGTTGCCGGTCACGAAGGTCTGCCGGGAGGCGGTGGTCGGTCCTCCGTCGGGGGTCAGATCGGTGTCGGAGAGAAGGATCCGCACCCGCTCCGGCGGGATCGCCAGCTCCTCGGCCGCAATCAGCTGGAGGACCGTCGGCAGCCCCTGGCCCAGCTCCGCCGAAGCCGTTCGCACCTCGACCGTGCCATCAGGGAAGAGCTCGGCCTCGGCGCCCGCTCGGTCCAGCGCGCCGCCGCCTAAACCCGTGTTCTTGTAGGCCACCGCGAAACCCCACGCCCGTCGGTAGCGCGGCGCCCCGGCGGTTTCCGGCGGCGCGCCCGCCGCGGGGATATCCTTCGCAGCAAAGGGAGTCGGCCCCCCGAGGCGGCGCATCTCCGCCTCCACCCGGTCGATGCACTCGACGAGCCCCACGCTCTCCGGGAGGAGCTGTCCCGTGTTCGTGACGCTCCCCTCGCGCAGCGCGTTCATCCGGCGCAGCTCGACCGGGTCGATCGCCAGGAGCTCGGCGAGCATGTCCATGGCGCTTTCGACCGCGAAGGCCGACTGGAGCACCCCGAAGCCGCGAAAGGCCCCCGCCGGAGGGTTGTTGGTGTAGGCGGCATAGCAATCCGCCTTCACGTTCGATACCTCGTAGGGGCCGGAGGAGTGGGTGGTCGCGCGGGTCATCACCTTGTCGCCGAGGGAGGCGTAGGCGCCCGTGTCGCCGTAGAGCTCGGTCTCGACGGCAATCAGCCTGCCGTCCCGCCGTGCGCCGATCTTCACGCGGATCTCGGTGGCGTGGCGCTTGGGGTGGACCATCAGGCTCTCCTGGCGATCGAAGAGGAGCTTCACCGGCCGCCCGGTTGCCCGAGCGAGAAGGGCGGCATGGATCTGGCCGGCGATATCTTCCTTTCCGCCGAAGGCGCCCCCGATAAGCTGACCGATGACCCGCACCCGGTCCTCCGGCAAACCAAGCGCTGCGGCGACCTGCCGGCGGTCCTCGTAGGGTATCTGCGAGCCGACGTAGACCTCCATCCGCCCCTCGGGCGTCGGGCGGGCGACGCTGCACTCCGGCTCGAGGAAGGCGTGGTCGTAGGCGGGGGTGCGGAAGGTGTGCTCGAGGATGACCTCCGCCTCGGCGAAGCCCGCGGCGACGTCCCCCTTTCGCACCTCGATGTGCTTCAGGAGGTTCCCGCCGGGATGGAGGCCGGGCGCTCCTGCCTCAAGCGCCGCCCTGGGGTCGCTCACCACCGAGAGCGGCTCGAGCTCCACTTCGATCAGAGCGAGGGCCTCCCCGGCGAGCTCACGCGTCTCGGCCGCGACGATAGCGAGGGCATCGCCTACGGTCCGCACCCTTTCACCAGTCCCGACCAAGATGGGCCAGTCCGAAACAAACAGGCCGTGCGTATGCGCCCCGGGAAGATCGGAGGCGGTCAGCACGGCGACCACGCCCGGGAGGGCCTTCGCGCGGCTCACATCGATGCTCTTCACGAGCGCGGAAGGCACGTTCGCACGCCTCACGCGAGCGTGGAGCAGCCCGTCGAACGTGATGTCGTCGGTGTAGACAGCCCGCCCGGTGACCTTAGCGGCGCCGTCGGAGCGCTCAGTCGACTTGCCCAGGTAGCGGTGATCGCGCCGCGAGGGAGGAATATCGGCGGGCGCCTCGACCGGCGCGCCGCTGTGCAGTGCCCGCGCGGCCGCGCGGATCGCGCTCGCGATGCGCGGATAGCTGCCGCAGCGGCAAAGGGTGTCCTTCAGAGCTTCCCTAATCTCCACTTCGCTCGGATCGGGCCTGCGCAGGAGCAGGGCGTAGGAGGTCATGATCTGGCCGGGGGAGCAGAAACCGCACTGCACCGCCCCGTGCTTCACGAAAGCCTCCTGCAGGGGGTGGAGGCGCTCCTCGCCCGCGAGCCCCTCGATGGTGAGCACCCGCTTCCCGCGCGCCTTGGCAGCCGGGTAGCTGCAGGAGAGCACCGGCTCCCCCTCGACGAGGACCGTGCAGGCGCCGCACTCCGACTCGTCGCAGCCGATCTTCGTACCGGTCAACCCGAGCCGCGAGCGCAGCAGCTCGGCGAGCATCTCGCCCGGCCGTTCCTCCACCGAGATAGGCCGGCCGTTGACCGTGAGCTCGATTCGATTAGCGCTCACGCCTGTCCTCCCGCCCGCTTCCATGCCGAGTCGATCACCTCCTCCAGAAGCACCGCGCACAGGCGGTAGCGGTAGTCCGCCCCGGCGCGGTGTGCGCTCGTGCGCAGGCTTAAAGTCACGGGAATCGCTTCGCGAAGCCTAGCCCGCGCCTCGTCGTCGACTCTCCTACCGGTGAGAAGCTCCTCGAGCGCGGCAGCTCTTCGGGGAACCGGCCCCGAGGGGCCGACCACGATATGGATCTCCCCGATCCTCTCGCCCTCGCGGCGGAGGAAGACCGCCGAGTTCAGAATCGGCAGGGCCACCCCCTGCGGGCGCATCACCCGACCGAATGCGGAGCCAAGCCCCTCCGCGCCGAGCCGAAGATGAAAGCCGACGAGGAGCTCGCGGTCGGGCCGAATTGCCGACTCTCCCGGCCCGCGAAAGAGGGCGAGGATAGGCTCGAGGCGCCGGCCGGCGGCGCTTGCCACCTCGACCCGGGCGTCAAGCGCCGCTAGGGCGATCATCCCGTCGGCGGCCGGAAGGGCGTGGGCGACGTTGCCGCCGAGGGTGGCATTCGAGCGCACCTGCGGGCCCCCGATGAGGGCGCTCGCTTCAGCGACCGCCCGGGCATGCTCGACGACAAGCGGCGAGCTCGCGATGATCCGTAAGGGTACGGCGGCTCCGATGAAGAGCCGGTCCGCCCGCAGCTCAAGGCGCGCCAGCTCGGGGATGGCGGTGAGATCCACCAGGGTATGAACGGAGGGGCGGCTGCCTTGCTTCAGCTCGAGAAGGAGATCGCTTCCGCCGGCAAGCGGAAGGGCGGGCCCCGGCGAGGCGGCGAGTGCTCCGAGGGCTTCTTCAACTGAGTGTGCGGTGACGTAGCTGGACCAGGTACTCATGGGATTGGGCTCCTAACCGGGAGGAGGCACTTTTCGACGGGCTTCCGGCGCCCGACGCCGGCAGGACTTCCCTGGCCGACCAGATCCCCGTGAGATTTGCTACTTGGATTGAATTATGAGCAATTATACCGGGTAATCGCACACGGGGCAAGCCGGAAGTTCGGCAGTGACGGCCGCCCTGCGGATGCGGAGCCTTGTCTCAGGCTCTCGGAGAATCAAGCACGCGTCGTATTTCCTTCTCCACAAACCCGATGTCGTACGGCTTCCGGATTATCCCGAGCGCACCGCTCGCGAGCAGGTCCTCGGTCTCGTCATCGATTCCGTAGCCTGTCGCAAAAAGAGCTTTCACCCCCGGATCGAGCTCCCGCAGCCTCAGGTAGGTCTCCCGTCCGCCGAGTCTCGGCATGACGAGGTCGATGAGGACAAGATCGATTGCGCTCGAACGGTGCCGGAAACGCTCCACGGCTTCGATGCCGTCCGCTGCCTCGATAACCGTGTATCCCCGATCGCCGAGGGTGATCCGAATCAGGTCTCGCAGGACCGCCTCGTCGTCGACTACCATGATCGTTTCATGGCCGCGGGCGGTCTCCGCGGCAGCCCCGGATCCTTGAACGGCGAGCCGGCTGACCTCCGCTATCGGAAAGAGTATTTCGAAGGTGGTTCCCTTGCCTGGGATGCTGGACACCTGGATTCGGCCTCGGTGCCTTTGCACGATTCCATACACGATCGACAGCCCCAGGCCGGTGCCCTTTCCCGGACCCTTCGTCGTGAAGAAGGGGTCGAAAATCTTTGGGAGGTTGGCGGCTGCGATCCCGTGGCCCGTATCGCTCACCTCCAGCAACACGAAGGGTCCCTCTCGCTGGCCGGAGGCCGCGCCGTCGTTGGGAGCGGAACTTTCCTTCGCCCGCGTCCGCAGTCGCAGGGTCCCGCCGTCCGCCATGGCGTCCCCAGCATTGACGCAGAGGTTCATGAGCATCTGGTGGATCTGGCCGTGATCTCCCAGGACGGCCGGCAGCATGGGCTCGCAGTCCGTCGCGATCTCAATCGACAAGGCGAGGCTTCTCCGCAGGAGCTGGGCCGTTTCCTGGACTATCTCGTTTATCTGAACCGGTTTTCGGTCCATGATGCCGGCCCGTGCGAACGAAAGCAGCCGCTGCGTGAGGTCTGCCGCCCGGTGCATGCTCGCCTCCACGACCTTCAGGTGGGACTGGACGGTTGCCGGATCTCCCAGGTCCTCGCGGATGAGCTGGACGTAGCCCAGCGCCGCCGTAAGGATGTTGTTGAAATCATGGGCGATCCCCCCGGCCATTGTGCCGACGCTCTCCATTTTCTGCGCCTGGAGAAGTTGGCGCTGAAGCTCACGCTGCTCGGTTATGTCGCGAGCAAGTAGGACGATCTCCGCGACGGCGTTCTCCGCGCTCACGATGCAAGCGGAGGACACGAGGACGGGGATGCGCCGGTCCGATTTCGCAAGGAGCTGCATCTCGAAGTTCTGCACCACGCCGGTCGACGCGCTGCGAAGGAAGCTCTCGAGGGCCCCTCCGTCCGTCCCCGGATCCACGAATCGCCGGAACGGCCGTCCGACCAGATCCGCCTGCTCGAAACCTAGGGCGACCTCGGCCGCTCGGTTCGTCCTGCGGACCTTGCCGCCGGAGTCCAGCACGAGCAGCAGCTCCCCGCTCGTGCTGAGGCTCGCGAGGACCTTTTCGTTGTATTCCTTCAGCACTCGAAGCTCGGAAACGTGCCGGATCGCAAGCAACCCCTGGGAGAGGATCGCGCGGATCGCGCCCGAAAGGGCGCTCCAGTCCCGCCCTCTCATTCCGCTGCTCCGCCCCTCCAGCGCGAGGAGACCAACCAGCTCCGTGCCGCTCGTCAACGGCAGAAACGAGAGGGATCTGACCAGGGCGACTTCGATCTCCGATCCCGGAAGCTCAACCCGGCTCGCGTCGAGCTCCCCTCCGAGCAGACCGTCTTCCCGCTGGCCTCCCTTTCCCGATGCAAGCGCCACTCCGACGAGCGAAAGCTGGCTTTCCAGCTGCGGGGCCAGCTCGCGGGTGGAGTAAACCCGCACCTCTCCCGCGTTGGCGAATGCGAGCAAGAAGCATTCCTGAACGCCGAGGAAGGTCTGCAGGATTCCGATCGCCGAACGGATCGCCTCTTCGGATCCCGCATAGCGGACCAGCGATTCGCTGAGAACAAAGAGAAAGGTTTGGATGGAGAGTTGCCGTTCGATCTCCCGGTAGTTGACGGCGACCGCTATGGAGGAGGCCGCCACGTTCGCGAGGGTCGACAGAAAGCGGAGATCTTCCGTCCCATACAGGCCGTCGAACGTCCTGCTTCCGAGGCACAGAATACCCACGACCGATTCCTCCTGGATCAGTGGAATCGCGACCGAGGTTCCTGTCCTCCGGAAGAAGGGCTCGCATTGAGGCCGCAGATACTCGAGGGCCGGGTCGAGGAGCAGCTCCTGCTCCCAAAGGGGGAACTTGCGGCTCTTCAGCGCCCGGACGAAATCATCGGAGGGCTGAAGAGTGAATGCCTCCCAATCCGCGGGCCACGACCCGAACGCGCTGCCGATCGAGTAGCGTTGCGCCTCGTTGTCGAGATATATCAAACAGCAGCGCTCCGAGCCCACCGCTTCGGCGGCGGTATGCACGACCAGACTCTTAAGCTTCTCCACGTCCAGCACCGAGCGGGCGGTCAGGCTGAATTGCTCAAGCACTCGTGCGTAGCTGGCGGTGCGGCGGCCTGCGATGCGGTCGATGACGGGTCGGATCGACTTCCAGCCGAAAAGAAGCGACAGGATGAGCAGGATGATCAAACCTGCAAGCCCGGGAACGCTGAGCTCCCATCGCGCCTCCGGCTGAACGATCAACCCCGCGACGTACGAGAAGAGGATGTAGCCGCCAACAGCGAGGGCGACCATCACCATGATCGCCAGACTTCGCCTCAGAGCAACGCCGGCGTCGATGAGCCGATAGCGGGTTACGGAATAGGACACGAGGACGGCGTTGGCGAGCGCGCAGACGGTGTCGACAGGGTAGGCCTGCAGAGGGGTGTAGTTCGTCGCAATGCCTGCCATCACGGTGAGGGCGCCGACGAGGACGTACAAGATGCGGCTGCGCTGGAGCGAAAGGCGCTCCCGGCGGAGCCCCGCGACGAGGGCATACACTCCCCATCCCCAATAGAAGTACGCAAGAAGGCTGAAGCCGTACGCGGCCGGAGTCAGGGTTGGGATGAAGTATCCCGCCTCGCCGACGACGACGCCCGAGAACGCGATACCGAGCAGGCCGACCGCAATGACCGCCACGCAAACCGCATATGCGGAGATCGAAATCCACCGGTTCCGCTTGATCTGGAGGAACGTGCGTGTCAGCGGAAGGAAGATCACGCTCTGGAGCCCGAGGCTTGCGACCTGCATGTTGTACCAAAAGAGCGCAGCGTGAGGGTTTCGAGTAATCGTAAGGATCAAGGATGTGAACTGCCAGAAGCCGAGTCCGAGGAGGTAGAGGGCGAAATGCAGCTTCAAAGCCTGCGCGACTCGACTGCGGATGCAGACCAGAAGGAGGATCGCATATCCGATCAGCGCGAGGAGCTTTATCGTAGCGATGTATATCAGCATCTACAGCCAGTCCTTGCGGCTCTCGGCGCCCCCGGCTTCCGAGTGCCCCTCCTGGCAAGGCCTTCGGCGCTCAAATCTTCAGGGCGCTCATTGCCTGAAGCCGGGCGATGGTCTCCGGACTCGGGTTCATATGCGGCGGCTTCGAATGTGCGAGATCAATTCCGGCGGCCTGCCGCTCCTTGAGATAGCGCGCAAAGGTTCCCGCAGTGAGCATGGTGACGGCGAGCGGTTTGATCCCCGCCATCTCTTCAAGGTCACGATAGGACTGATCGATGTCCTTGAGCTTTTCGTGGATCAGCGCCTGCGCCCGAAGCGGATCATGGCCGTTCGCTCGCGTCTCCAGGTAGAGGTGCAGGACCGGGTTCTCGTTGTGGTACTCCTTGGCAACGACCCAGTCGACGTAACCGATACCGGAGCTTTCCACGGCCGACCAGATGGCCTTCTCCGACAAGCGGGTGAACCCCGCGATATCGATAACATCATCGATCCGCGATGAGAACTCAAACCGCGGAAGCCTGAGGCCAACGCTTTCGTCAGATAGAGATGCAACCTTCAACGAATCCCCGGGGACATAGCGGACGAAGACTCCCCCGTGGAAGCTGGTTCCCACCAGGGCGTACTCCTTTCCAACCTCGACCTCGGAAAGAAGCCGCAGCCGGGGACGATAGGATCGGTCCTCCTTCCATTTGGTGTAGTCCGCAATCTCCATGAACTCACAGTAGCAGCTCTTGTCCCTAAGCACGAGGCCTGGACGCGCGTAATGTTGGAATCCGACGAACGCGAGCTCCGTGCATCCGTAGACTTCCCAGGGATACTCTCCCCACAAGGTGCGGACCCGCTCCCGGTAAATGGCGGTGTCCATCCCGGAGCACATGATGCCCTTCACGTTCCAGAGGTCCCGAGGGCGCAGCGGCCCGCCTCGGAGCTTCGCTTTGAGCATCCCCTTCAGAAGGCGCAGGAGAACCTTCGGTTGCCGGAGCATCCCCTTCGTTTGCGAGCTTCCTCCGGACTTTCCGGCCTGTTCGAGCTGCTCGCTGATGTTGAGCATGATGGAGGTGATGCCGTAGAAGTAGTCGATACCCTCCGAAAAGGCGAGTCTCATTCCCTCCCGGGTCCTCTCGAAGAAATCCATCTTCAGGGCCTTCTCGTAGTCCGGCCAGATCCTGAAGTTGAACTGCTCGTGCATGGCCTGCATGCACAGACCGGAGACATAAGGGGTGGGAGCAAGTGAAAACATCAGCCGGTCTCCCTCCCGCAGGGCAATATGACCCCGTCTCCTGCACGGCCCGAGGATGAAGGAAGCGAGAGTGCAGTCGCTGATGTTGTCGTACATTGCCCTGCTGTACGGGACCCACTTGAACTCGTACTCACCGCTCTTGCCGGAGGTGTGGACCCACGCGTACGTTTCAGTCGGAAGCTCTGACTCGTCCTTGGGAAGAAGGCTGTCGGCGTAATCCTCGTACGTGGTGATCGGCGCCCGCGCGCGGAACTCCTCCACGGTTTCGGGCAGGGGAGCCCCCAGCACCTTCTTCACGAGGGCGCTCCCCCTCCAGGCTCGCAGCTGCTCTTCCAGCAGCAGGTTCTGGCTTGCAACAAACTCCTCCGTGGTGAGCTCAAGGAATCCGCAGTAGCGATTCCAGATTCCCTCCATGTCACCCCGTCGGTACATCTCCAAGAGCGTTTCCATGCGCTCCCCTCCAAACTTTTTTACTCTCGCCGGAATATGGTCCGCGCGCATTCCCGCACGCTCCGCGCCGTCGGAAGGAGCATGGGAACGGAGCGCTGGTAGGCCAGATACTCGGCGCCAAACATGCGAACGAAGAATAGCCTCTCCTGCAGAACGACGTACAGTATATCCAGCCCAATCCACACCGGCACCGCAAGGAGCAGCCACAGCGACCCATGAGCGAGGACAAGCGCCAGGAGAAAGCCTGAAAGCCACAATACCCCAGGGTGCCTGCAGAGCGCGTAGGTGCCTCGCGAAACAACCTTCGACGGCCGACCCTTCCGCACGTACGCGGAGAGGAACGGAATCTCTACGAAAAGCGAGTAGACCGTGAGCATCGCAAAGAGGATGGAAAGAACCCACCCGACCACGACCAGCGGAGCAGGAATGGGAAGCCGGTCGGGATCGTTCAGGGACAGGAGAAGGCCTGAAGCGAAAAGAGCGATGCTAGCAAGCCACAGGATAGGCTTCAGATGGCCCATCCCTTTCAGCGAGGCGGCGTCGACCCAGAAGACAACGAGGAAGGACGTCGCCCCGAGCGCGATCCCGATCATGAGCCGGTTACTGTACAGGAAGTCGGAAACCGCTGTCAATATGGGATAGCCGGTGCGGCCGCCTCGTGGTGCGCGAACCTTTAGCCTTCTCCGATGTCGTCGAAGAGATCGGCGCGCAGCTTGTCTCGTTCTCGGGCAATCCTCTCCATCGTCGCGCCCATGTCGCGCAAGATCGCCTCGTTCATGGCGAGCGCAACCTCCCCCTCCCCGGAGAACACGAGATCGGCGCCCGCCGCTCGCAGCCGCGGCCGCTCATGGAGATAGGCGGTTCGCACGAGCACGCGGATGGTCTCGTTCAGCTCGCGCGCGATACGGATGATCTCCTCGGGAGCACGGAGCCCCGAGGCGCTCAAGATCAGGCTTCCGGCGAGCGGGACCCCCGCGCTGCGCAGCGTCTCGACGTGTGCGGCGTCGCCGTATACCACGGAGATGCCCTGGGTGCGCAGCCGATGCACGGTATCGAGGTTCATCTCGACGATCGTGCAGGTGATTCCATTCTCCGAAAGGAGCTTGGCGAGGGTCCGGCCAACCGGCCCGTAGCCCACTACGACGGCCCGGTAGCGGCGATCCTCGCCGGCCGGAGCGGCTTCAGCGCCGGATGGAGCCGGCGATCGATCGAACGCATCGGCCCTTCTCCCGGCAAAGCCCCGCGCAACCTCCCGACCAAGCCGGTCTATCGGCTCGATCAAGAGCCTGAGAAGCGGATTGAGCGCAATAGAGACGATGGCGGCCGCGACCAGCGCGCTCATCGACCGTGGCGAGAAGAGACCCAGGGCGCTCGCAGCCCCGGCAAGGATGAAGGAAAACTCACCGATCTGCCCGAGGGCGAGCCCGATCGAAAGGGATGCCCGAGGAGGCTGGCCGAGTGCACGGGCAAGGAAGAAGGTTATGAGGGGCTTGCCGAGGATCACGACCCCCACGGTCGCAGCGACCAGCCAGGGCGCCTCGACAATCGAGCGAGGATCGAACAGCATCCCAACCGACACGAAGAACAGGACGGCAAAGGCGTCGCGCATCGGCAGCGCCTCCGAGGCAGCGCGCAGGCTGAAATCCGATCGGCCGACCACCACGCCCGCGAGGAAGGCCCCGAGCGCGATGGACACTCCGAACAGCTTCGACGATCCGACCGCTATCCCCAAGGCGACGACGAGAATGGTGAGCGTAAAGAGCTCGCGGGAGCGGGTCGCAGCCACCTTGCGCAGGAGCCAGGGCACGACTCGAGAGCCGACGAGGAAGAGCACGATGAGGAGTGCCGCGATCTTCGCACCTGCGATTCCGAGGGAGACGAGGAGCGACCCCCGTGCCTCTTCGCCACCCTGAGCGATTGCGGGCAGGACGATGAGCAAGGCGACGGTGAGGAAGTCTTCGACGATCGTCCATCCCACGGCCAGGTGACCGGCGGGAGTGTGGAGCTCGTCGTGGTCGGCCAAGACGCGCGTCATGACCACCGTGCTCGCGACCGAGAGCGACAGGCCGTAGACGATGCTCCCCAGCCAGCCGGTGGCTCCGCCGAGGCCGATCGCCGCCGCCGCGCCTAAGGCAGCCGAAACCGCGCTCTGCCCCGCCGCCCCCGGAACGGCGACCCGGCGCAAGGCGAGGAGCTCTGAAAGGTCGAAGTGCAGCCCGACCCCGAACATGAGGAGCACGACGCCGATCTCGGCGACCTGCTCGGCGATCTCGCGGTTCGCGATAAAACCAGGCGTATTCGGCCCAACGATGATCCCGGCGACGAGGTAGCCGACGAGGGGTGAGAGACCAAGCCGCTGGGTGAGGTAGCCGAGCACCAGCGCCACCATCAAGCTCACTGACAGCGTGAGTACGAGGTCCATCGGCCCAGTATACTTCGCGAGGGATGTTGATTCGAGTCCAAGCGAGCGGGGTTGGACCCCACCGCGGTGATCTCGCCCCCTATTCCGCAGGTGCCCCGGTCAATGCTCCAGCCTCGTTCCCCCCAGCTTGTTCAGCCGACCTTGATCGCTTTCGTGTTTTCCCACAGCCCGTGGATGTTGCAGTAGGAGAGGGCGTGGATCGTCCCCGATGCTTTTAGGGTCACGGTCGCGGCGACAACCGGCTCGGTGTAGGCGCTCCCCTGGTTCGCACCCTTCGCCGACGCCCCGTGAGCGACGAACTCGCTCGTGGCAAGATGCTGGCTGAACTTCTCGCCCTCGGGTTGAAAGTAGAGCTGGATCCAGCTGATGTGGTGCTCGGTCGTGTTGGGATGGGCCACCTCCTTGCCTACCGAGGCATGGATGACGAGCTTCTCACCCGACTTGAGGCTGTCCGCGCACTCGATGACCGGCGCGTGCTTCTCGCTCTTCCAGTCCGCAGTCTGGACGTGATCGCCAAGTCTTTCCATCTTTTCTGCTCCCTTTGGCATGTTGGATGAGCCAATGATACCATGATGCGAACCTGGCCGTACCTTGGTTTCGACCCGCCTCACCTGCGATTCAGAACGTCCTTGACAGGAAGCGGGCCCGGGATCATAATAAGAATCGTTCCGAATATTATGAAGGGAAAGACAACGTCGACCGGGCGCGGCCTCCATCGGAGGAGCAGACAGCGGGAGCGGATTCTCGCGCTGCTTCGGTCGACCGAGAGCCATCCGACCGCGGCCTGGGTCTACGACCGGCTCAAGCGCGAGTTCCCTTCCTTGAGCGTCGGAACGGTCTACCGGAACATCGCCATCCTCGTCGAGGAAGGGTTGGTTAACCGGATCGACTTCGGAAGCACCTTCGACCGCTACGACGCGAACACGGCCCCGCACTATCACTTCATCTGCGAGGAGTGCGGACGGATCATCGACGTCACGGCACCGTTCGATCCCGCGATCACCGCGCGAGTCGACCCGTCGAGCGGCCTCCAGGTGCGCAGGCACGAGATCGAGTTCTACGGCCTATGCGAAAAATGCTCGAAGGAACGGTAGGCCGTTCTTCTCATATCGCAAGTAAGAATCGTTCTGCAATGCATCTCATCCCAAGTATTCGACGCGTTGCGTCGACGCGTCGTCACGCGCTCCGGTTCGCACGGCCTGCGTGTCGGCGCTACGTCAAAGACTCGCAAGGAGCAGGAAATGGAAACCATGAGTGAGGAAAAGGTGACAACGATGCCCCGCATCGGCGACAAGGCGCCCGCTTTCAAGGCGGTGACTACCCAGGGTGAAATCCAGTTCCCGGAACAGTTCGCCGGAAGCTGGGTGATCTTCTTCAGCCACCCGGCCGATTTCACCCCGGTGTGCACCTCGGAGTTCATGACCTTCGCGAGGCTCGAGCAGAAGTTCGCCGACCTCGACTGCAAGCTCGTCGGCCTCTCCGTCGACGGGCTGTACAGCCACATCGCGTGGCTCAGGACCATCAAAGACAAGATCGAGTATCGCGGGATGAAAGAGGTCGAGGTCAAGTTTCCGCTCATTGAGGACATCACCATGGAGGTTGCCCACAGGTATGGCATGATCCAGCCCGGCGAGAGCTCGACCAAGGCCGTGCGTGCGGTTTTCGTCATCGACCCGAAGGGCATCATCCGTGCCATCATCTACTATCCCTTGAGCCTGGGCCGCAACTTCGACGAGCTCTATCGGGTGGTCGCGGCCTTGAAGACTGCCGACGCCTTTTCCGTCGCGACTCCGGCGGACTGGCAGCCCGGCGACGACGTGATTGTCCCCACGGCAGGATCGTGCGGCGTCGCCAAGGAGCGCATGGAGAAAAGGGAAGAGGGCGTAACCTGCGTCGACTGGTTCTTCTGCACGAAAAAGATCGACAAGTCGAAGGTTCTTTCCGCAATCTCGAAGAACGGGAAATAAGGAGGGCTTCCATGATTTCGAAGAAGATGACTGACAGGATCAACGAGCAGATCAACAGGGAGATCTATTCGGCATACCTCTACCTCGCGATGTCGGCGAGAATGAGCGAGGCCGGCTTCAAGGGGGCGGGGCATTGGCTCATGCTCCAGTATCACGAGGAGATGTATCACGCGATGAAGTTCCTCACCTACCTCCAGGATCAGGGCGCGACGGTCCAGCTCAAGGCTATCGCGGCGCCCGAGTTCAAGGAGAGCTCCGTCAAAGAGCTCTTCGCGCATGTCCTCGAGCACGAGAAGGGCGTCACGAAGAGCATCCACGAGATCATGGCGCTTGCGATCGAAGAGAAGGACTACGCCACCCAGGTGCTCGACCAGTGGTACGTCGACGAGCAGGTCGAGGAGGAGAAGAACGCGACCGAAATCCTCCAGGCTATCGACCTCATCGGCAACGCGCCCCACGGGGTCTACCAGCTCAACCTCGAGCTCGGAGAGCGAAAGCTCGGCGTGCCGAGCGATTTCACCAAGCTGGGCGAAAGCGACTGATGCTCCTCGCCGCCCGATGGGGCGGCGGCCCCCAGGCGGCTGATGGCCAGATCGAGAACGGCGCTCGCGGTGGACCGGGACAACGAGGAGACAAACTCGACGCGCCCGGCTCAAGGTACCTTGTGCCAGGTCTCCTTGATCTTCCTGATGAGCTTCTCGTTCTTCAGCTCTTCCGGTGCGACAACCTCTTCAAAGTGGCCGCAGGCCGTGCAGATGTAGGTAGCGAGGAAGAACCGTAGGGTCGAGGAGATCACAAGCTGGATCCGCTCGCCCCGGCTCTCCGCGTTTCGATACACTTCCGTCGAGCCGCACTTCGGGCAGACTCCGGAGCTCAAGGACTCGTTCGCGATCATCGGACTACCTCACGTTTTTTACTTCGCGCAAGACTATAGAATGGCCCGAGCCAAAGATCAATCCGAGCCTACGCCGTAAACTTGCGGGCCTCGTCCATCGGCACCCTCGCCATCATGAGGCCGATTTGCTCGACGGTTCCCTGCCCGCGGGCGGCCAGACGGGCCGCACGGCGCTCGCCAGACGAGCCGATTCCTTATCAATTCTAGTGGACATGTGCCGGCGCATTTGGTACAACGACAGCATGAGGGCTTAAAAGTGGACATCAGGAGAGGCATGATCGTATAGGGGATGCGGAGGTTGTATGTGGCGCGTCTACGTTAATGCGGCGACCGTCGATGAGGTCTTGAGAATCCTCGCCGAACGACGGGAGCGGGCTCGAATCGTCGCGGGCGCAACCGATCTCCTCCTGGAGATGGAGCGGGGTGTGCGCACGGGCATCGACACCCTCATTGACGTGACGCGAATCCCCGGCCTCGACCGCATCTCCTCCGACGATGCCGGTGCCATCCACCTGGGCCCGCTTGTGACGCACAACGCGGTCGCCGCCTCGCCGCTCCTGCAGGGCGCCGCTTTCCCGCTTGCGCGCGCCTCATGGGAAGTGGGCTCACCGCAAATTCGCAATCGCGGCACGATCGCCGGCAACCTCGTCACCGCTTCCCCCGCAAACGACACAATAACCCCCTTGATGGCGCTCGATGCGCGGCTCACCCTGCGCTCGACGCACGGCGAGCGCACCGTGGCGCTTCGCGAGTTCTACACCGGGGTGCGTCGGACGGTCATGGAGCCCGACGAGATGCTCGTCGACATCGCCTTTCCCGCGCTTAAGAGCAGCGAGCGGGGCTCCTTCGTGAAATTCGCTCTTCGCCGAGCGCAGGCGA
Source organism: Spirochaetales bacterium (assembly GCA_027306915.1). The sequence goes on from DAHUYW010000003.1 coordinate 40,321, forward strand.
TCTCCCTCGTCAACGCTGCGGTCGTGCTTGACCTCGACGGCCTTTCGGTAAAGGCCGCGCGCATCGCACTCGGCGCCGTGGCGCCCACGATCGTGCGGGCGGAGGCAGCCGAGGAGCTGCTCGCCGGGCGGCTCCTGGATGAGCGCACCATCGAGCGGGCAGCGGAGCTCGCGACCCGGGCAGCTCGCCCGATCAGCGATGTGCGCGGCTCGGCCTCCTACCGGACTGCGATGGTGCGCTCGTCAGTCCGCCGCGCCCTTTCCGCGATCGTCACGAAGAGCGAGGCATCGGGCTTCCCCGCCGACCCGGTGCTTCTTGCCGGCAGGAATGCCGCCCCCGCTAGGGTTCCCCCAGCACCGGCAAACCGGGAGATTCGGTCGGGCGAGACTCCCATTGCCGTTCGGGTGAACGGAAAAGAGCGCATCGCCGCACGAGGCCAGCACAAGAGCCTCCTCCGCTTCCTGCGGGAGGAGCTCGGACTTCCCGGATCGAAAGAGGGGTGCGCGGAGGGCGAGTGCGGCGCCTGCACGGTCTTCCTGGACGGCCAGGCGGTGATGAGCTGCATGGTCCCCGCGGGGCGGGCTCACGGCGCCGAGATCGTCACGGTCGAGGGACTCGCGCACGACGGCTCGCTCCATCCGGTGCAGCAGGCATTCATGGAGACGGGGGCGGTGCAATGCGGCTACTGCACCCCCGGCTTCCTCATGTCCGGCGCCAAGCTCCTCGAAGAGCGCCCCTCCCCCTCGCAGGACGAGATCCGGCAGGCCATCACCGGCAACCTGTGCCGCTGCACAGGGTATTACAAGATCATCGCCGCGATCGAGCGGGCGGCCTCGACGGCGCGCCGATAGGGCCGTCTCTAAGGAGGGGAATCATATGGCGGTCATCGGACAATCTCCCATCAGGGTCGACGCTCTCAGCAAGGTGAAGGGAGAGGCGCAGTATCCGGGGGACATCGATCTTCCCAACCAGGCCTTCATGAAGATCCTCTTTGCCCGCCGGCCGCACGCCCTGATCCGCCGCCTTGATACGGCCGGAGCGGAGAGCCTTCCCGGGGTCCTTGGAGTCTTCACCGCGCGCGACGTACCGGTGAACGAGTACGGCCTCATTGCCCCGGATCAGCCGGTGCTGTGCGGGCCCGGCTCGAGCAAGAAGGGGGCGGAGGTCGTCCGCTTCATCGGCGATCAGGTGGCCCTCATCGTCGCCGACAGCGAAGAGATAGCCGAGCGGGCTCGCGAGCTTATCGGGGTGGACTACGAGGATCTTCCGGTGGTCACCGATCCGCGCCTCTCCATGCAGCCGGGCGCGCTTCTCCTGCACCCCGATCGCGACGGCAACGTGTTCTGCCATGACCGCATCCGGAAGGGAGACGTGCAGGGCGCCTTCGCCCGCGCCGATGTCGTTGTCGAGGGGGAATACCACACCCCCGCCCAGGAGCACGCCTTCCTTCAGCCCGAGGCAGGCTTGGGCTACATCGACGAACAGGGACGTGTGACCGTCATCGTCGCCGGCCAGTGGATTCACGAGGATCAGGAGCAGATCGCCCATGCCCTCGGGCTCCCCTCGGAGCGCGTCAGGGTGATCTATCCCGCCATCGGAGGCGCATTCGGCGGGCGCGAGGACATGTCGGTGCAGATCGTGCTCGCCCTCGCCGCCCTCCGCCTGCACGAGCGGGGGATCGACCGTCCCGTCAAGATCATCTGGAGCAGGGAAGAGTCGATCATCGGCCATCACAAGCGCCACCCCTACTTTATCCGCAGCAAGTGGGGCGCCACGCGCGAGGGAAAGGTCATAGCCGCCGAGGTGGAGCTCGTGGCCGACGGAGGGGCCTACATGTACACGTCGACCAAGGTCCTCGGCAACGCGGTTCTCCTCTGCACGGGCGCCTATGAGATTCCCAACGTCAAGGTCGACGGCTATGCGGTCTATACCAACAACATCCCGACCGGTGCCTTCCGAGGCTTCGGCGGGCCGCAGGGGCTGTACGCCGCCGAGGAGCAGATGAACAAGCTCGCCGAGAAATTGGACATGGACCCCGTCGAGATTCGGATGCGCAACGTCCTTCGCGAAGGCTCGCTCCTCTCGGTCGGCACCCCCCTGCCCGAAGGGGTGAGCATGGAGCAGGTGCTCGAGCGCTGCGCCGTCGCCGGCGGCTGGGAAAAGAGCAAGGCCGGATGGCGCAGGCCGGGAGGGATGACGTCCGCAGTCGATGACCCGGAAGGCAGGGGGCGCCTGCTGCGCGGCGTCGGGATCGCGATGGGGATGAAAAACGTGGGCTTCTCCTTCGGGGCGCCCGAGAGCTGCTGGGCGACGATCGAGCTCCACGGCGAAGACAATATCGAGAGCGTAGTCCTCCATCACGCCGGGGCAGAGGTCGGGCAGGGCTCCCACACCGTCTTTGCCCAGATGGCTGCCGAGGCGGTCGGGGTTCCCCTTTCGAGGGTTCGCCTCATCGTCTCGGACACGGCCCAGACCGATAACTCCGGGAGCGCCTCCGCCTCGCGCTTGACCTGGATGGCGGGCAACTCGATTCGCGGTGCGGCGGAAGCTGCCCTCGCGCGGTGGAAGAAGGGCGAGCGTCCCGCCGTCGGTCGCCACCAGTACCTGGCTCCCCCCACCACCCCCTTCGATCCAGAGAACGGGCGCTCGAAGCCGAACTTCACCTACGGCTACGTCGCCGAGATGGTCGAGGCCGAGGTCGATACCGAGACCGGCAGGGTGAGCCTTCTCAAGGTCATCTGCGCCGATGACGTCGGCAAGGCCATCAATCCCGAGCTGGTCCGAGGGCAGATCGAGGGGGGCGTGGTGCAGGCGGCGGGCTACGCCCTCCTCGAGAGCTTCGTCCAGACCGAGGGTGTGTGCAAGACGCCGGGGCTCTCGACCTACCTGATCCCGACCGTGCTCGATATCCCCGAGGAGGTGGAGTCCATCATCCTCGAGTACCCGGATCCGCTCGGCCCCTTCGGGGCCCGCGGGATGGCCGAGATGCCCTACCTGCCGCTCGCCCCGGCGGTCACGCAGGCAGTGAGGTCCGCGATAGGGGTCTGGATCGACGAGTTCCCGCTCACCCCCGAGCGAGTTCTCTCGGCCCTGGCTCGAGCCGGGGGGAGGTGAGCCGCGCAGGAGAAGAGCAGATCGGTGCAGCGGGCCCGGCGCGTTCCGCCGGCCTCAAGGAGAAAAAGTCGATTACTGGGAGGTACACAATCCAACCATGCGCACTCAGAACCAGCTTCTCGGAAGCCGCACGCGGGTTAAGCCGCGCTATGCGCTCCTTCCGTTGGAGGGCATCCCTTATTCCCGCCTTCCCGAATGGCCGCAGGCGCAGGTCCGTATCCTGGCCGGCCCCGCGCTTGGGGCGCGCTTCGTCGAGTACCTGATCGATTTGCAACCCGGCCAAGGGGGCGGACACGAGGCCGACGGGCAGATCGAGTTTTTTTTCTATGTGATCGCGGGCGACCTCGCGCTCACCCTCGACGGCAAACGGCATGCCCTGCGCGACGGCGGCTACGCCCTCGTTCCGCCTGCAAGCCGATTCGAGGCAAAGGCGAACGCCCCGACCACGTTCCTCCTCCTGCGAAAGCGCTACGAGGCCGCCGCCGGCATCCCCCCCTACGCCCCGCTCGTCGGCAACCAGGCGGAGGTCAAGGGTGATGTCTACGCGGGCGACGCGGGAGCCCTCCTACAGCTCCTCGTTCCCGACGAGCTCGCCTACGATCTCGCCATGAACATCTTCACCTTTCAAACCGGTCACAGCCTTCCGGTCACCGAGACCCACATCATGGAGCACGGGCTCTACTTTCTTGCCGGCAAAGGGGTCTATTACCTCGACGACTGCTGGATGGAGGTCGAGGCGGGCGACTTCATCTGGATGGGCCCCTTCTGCCCGCAGAGCTACTACGCCACGGGACCGGCGCCCTCGATGTACATCTATTACAAGAACGTGAATCGCGAGATTCCGGTTTGATCGAAGGAGAGGCTGCAATGGAAAAGATCTATCGCGACGCCGACGTCGACATTTCCATCTTGAAGGGCAAGACGATCGCCATCCTCGGCTACGGGATTCAGGGTAAGGCTCAGGCGGCAAACGCCCGCGACAGCGGCTGCACGGTGATAGTCGGCACGCGGCCGGGCGGTGAGAGCCGATCTCGCGCTCAGGCTGAAGGAGACGGCTTCGCGACCATGGGGTACGCCGAGGTGACCAGTAAGGCGGACATCCTCCTCATCGAGCTGGCCGACCCCGCCCAGCCCGCGGTCTACCGGGCCGACATCGCGCCCAATCTCCGGGCGGGACAGACCCTCTGCTTCTGCCACGGCTTCAACGTCCTCTACGGGGCTATCCAGACGCCCGAGTACGTGAACACCGTTCTCTTCGTCCCGAATGCCCCCGGCGCTTTCGTCCGCGCGAAGTACCAGAAAGGCGAAGGCGTCTACGGATGCGTGAGCGTCGATCGCGACGCCACCGGCGACGCCCGCGAGATCGTCCTCGCGATCGCCAAGGCCGTAGGCTCGACGAGGGCGGGGGTCGTCGAGCTCTCCTTCCAGCACGAAACCGAGGGCGACAACTTCGAAGAGCAGATCCTCTATGGAGGCGCCATTCACCTGATGCGCCTGTGCTTCCAGGTGATGGTCGAGCACGGCTACTCGCCGAGCTTCGCCTACGCCAAATCGATCCGCTCGCTTCGAAGCGTGCTCGACGTGATGGACGAGAACGGAATCGAGAACTATCTCACCACCCGCTCGAGCAGGACCTGCGAGTACGCTGTGCGCACGAGAGGGCCGCGCGTCATCAATGAAGCCGCGGTGCGGGAGATCTTCGCCGAGACCGAGCGCGGCGAGTTCGCTCGGGATTGGATGGCGGAGTGGGCCCTCGGGATGCCGAAGCTCCACCGGATGCGCAGGAGCGCCGCCGAGAGCGAGATGGAGCGGGTGGGCGCATCCTGGCGCACCGATTTCGGGGCCTAGGGACCACATGAGCGCGCGAGCTACGTCGGACGACCGGGGCATGACCGGCGGGAGACCGGCGTCCCCTCCGGGTTCGGCGAACCCTCAGCCGTCGGTGGACCGCGAAAGTGCGGCGAGCCGCGGGCGGCTTGCCCGCGACATCGAAGCCATCGCCTCCTTTTCCGAGGCGGACCCCAGCGTCGGCTTCAGCCGGCCCACGTTCTCCCCTGCCTGGCGGAAGGCGCTCGACCACGTCGCCGCCGAGGCAAGGTCCGCGGGTTGCGCGGTGCGCGTGGACGCGGCGGGAAACCTCCATGCTCGCCCGGCCGGCCTCGGCTGGGAGACGCCGGCATGGCTGTGCGGATCGCACCTTGACTCCGTCCCGACCGGCGGGAAGTACGACGGGGTGGTCGGGGTTGTGGTGGCCCTCGAGGCGCTGCGCCTGCGGCCCGATGCCGCGCTCGAGCTCATCGTCTTTGCCGAGGAGGAGGGCACCACCTTCGGCCTCGGCATGCTCGGCAGCCGTGCCTGGGCCGGCACCCTCTCGCCCGCGGAGCTTGGGGCGCTGCGCAATCAGCGGGGCGAGGACTACCTGACGGCGGGCGCCCCCCACGGCGTGGCGCCCGAGCACCTTCGAGCGGAACGGCTCCGGCCTGCGGCCTACCGCGGCCTCATCGAGGTGCACGTCGAGCAGGGGGTCGCCCTCTGGAACGGCGGGATCCCGGCCGCGGTGGTCACCACGATAAACGGCCGAAGGCAGTACCGCTGCGTCATGACCGGCGCGGCGAACCACGCCGGCTCTACGAAGATGGCGGACCGCCACGACGCTCTCGCCGGGGCCGCCGAGGCGGTGACCGCCCTCGAGGCCCTCGCGCGCCGCCTCGACCGCGAGTCCGACCATACGGTGATGACGGTCGGCCGCCTGGAGGTTGAGCCCAACGCGCTCAACGTCATCCCCGGCCGGGTTACCTTCGTCGTCGATTTCCGCGCCCGGTCCAACGAGATGCTCGCTTCTGGCGACTCGCTCCTACGCGAGGCCCTGACGCAGGCGGCCGCCTCGCGCGGTCTTTCCGTCGAGGTCACCTGCACCGAGGAGCTCCCGGCGGTACCGCTCGACGCCGCGGTCTGCGGGCGCTTGCGCGAGGCGGCCGCCCGGCTCGGGGTGAGGCTTCCGGACGCGGCAAGCGGAGCCCTTCACGACGCCGCTATTCTCGCGCCCTTCCTCCCCACCGCAATGCTCTTCGTCGCAAGCCAAGAGGGAATAAGCCACAACCCGGCAGAATCGAGCAGAATCGAGGACATCGAGCTTGCTGCTCGGATTGTCGTCGAGGCGGTGGGGCCGTGAGCGCCGTTCGCCTGCGGGAGCTGAACGCGCGCGACCGCGCGGGCTTCCTCGCGGTGTGCGGCCCCCTCTTCGAGGGCTCGCCCTGGATCGCGGCGCGGACGTGGGAGCGCCGCCCCTTCCCCACGCGCGAGGAGCTCCTGCGTTCGCTCCTCGCCACCGTGGAGCGTGCGACCGAGAGCGAAAGGGTCGGCCTCATCGCGGCGCATCCCGACCTCGTCGGGCGCCTTGCGCGGGAAGGCCGCCTTACAGGCGAGTCCGCCGCGGAGCAGCGGACGGCGGGGCTCGAATCCTTGAGCCCCGAGGAGGTCGCCCTCTTCGAGCGCTACAACCAGATCTACCGGGATCGCTTCGGCTTTCCCTTCGTCATCTGTGCGCGCGAGAACAGGAAGGAGGCTATCCTCTCCGCCTTTCCCGAGCGCCTCGAACACAGCCGCGGACAGGAGATCGCGACGGCGCTTGCCGAGATCGCGAAGATCGCAAGGCTTCGCCTCCTCGATGCGGTAGCGGAGGAATAGGATGGTCCGCCTTATCGACAATTCCTACGGCAAGAGCGAGGTGAGGCTCAGCAAGGTCGTTCGCAGCGGGTCGATCCACACGCTCTTCGAGTTCGCCGTGCAGATCATGCTTGGAGGGGCTTTCGACCGGCTCTACACCCATGGGGACAACTCCCTCTGCATTCCGACCGACACGATGAAGAACGCGGTTTTCGCGCTCGCCAAGAGAAGCAGCTTCGACTCGCCTGAGGAGTTCGCCGCGATCCTCGTCGCCTACTTCCTGGACCGCTTCGATCACGTGGCGTGGGCGGAGGCTTCGATCCGCCAGACGCTCTGGGCGCGAATCCCGGCGGGCGGAAAGCCCCACGACTTTGCCTTCACGAAGGGAGGCTCCGACTGCCGCACGGCTGTTGTCCGCGAAGAGCGCGGCGGCGATCTTCGAGTTTCGGGAGGCCTCTCGGGGCTTGAGGTCTTAAAGAGCTCCGGCTCGTCCTTCACAGGCTTTCTCAAGGACGAGCACACGACCCTGCCCGAGGCGAGCGACCGCATCTTCGCGACGACGGTCGATGCGACCTGGAGGTACACCACCGCGGCGGCAGAGGCGCTCCGCGGCCGCTCCCGGCGGGGAGCGGCCGCGCCGGCGGAGGACTTTAGCGCCATCTTCGACGTGGCCCGCCGGACCATCCTCGAGCGCTTTGCAACGCATGACTCAAAGAGCGTCCAGCAGACGATCTACGCCATCGGCGAGGCCGTGCTGGCGCGACTGCCTGCGATCTCGACCATCGACCTCGCCATGCCTAACCAGCACCGCCTCCTCGTGGATCTTGCCCCCTTTGGGCTCGACAACCCAAACGAGATCTTCGTCGTGACGAGCGAGCCCTTCGGGCTCATCAAGGGGAGCATCGCCCGTGAGTAGCCCCGGGGGCGCCCTCACCACCCATGTGCTCGACACAGCAAGCGGGATTCCCGCGGCCGGCATCCGTGTCGAGCTCCTGCGGGGATCGGGGGCCGATGCGAGCTCGCTCACTTCGGTCACCACAACCGCCGACGGGCGGGCCGGCGCGCCGCTTCTCGAAGGAGCGGCGCTTGCCCCCGGAACCTACACCCTCCTTTTCTTTGTCGGCGACTACTATCGTGACCGCGGGCATCCCGACGCGGGGCGCTTCCTCGATCGGGTGCCGGTGGTCTTCGTCGTTACTGACGCGAGTGCGCGCTACCACGTGCCGCTCCTCGTGTCACCCTGGTCCTATGCGACCTACCGCGGGAGCTGAACCGATGGCCATCGGTCTTGCTATTCACAACGCCGCAGTCGTGCGGCCGACCGGAATCGAGCGGCTTTCGATCGGGATCGCCGAAGGGCGGATCGTCGAGATCGCTCCGGAGCTTTCGCAAAAGGCGAAGGAGACGATCGACGCCTCCGCGCTCCATGCCTTTCCCGCTGTAGTCGATGCGCACGTCCACTTCAACGATCCGGGGCGCGCGGATTGGGAGGGGGTAGCGAGCGGCTCGGCGGCCTTCGCCGCCGGCGGAGGCGGCTGCTTCATCGACATGCCCCTGAACTCCTCGCCGCCGACGCTGGATCGGGCCTCCTTCGAGGCGAAGCTCGCCGCCTGTGCGGCCGCTTCCTATACCGACTTCGCGCTTTGGGGCGGGCTCACTCCCGGTAACCTCGACCGGCTCGAGGAGCTGGCCGAATGCGGTGTGGTCGGCTTCAAGGCCTTCATGGCGGCGAGCGGGATCGACGACTTCCGGGCTTGCGACGACCTCACCCTCTACCGGGGGATGAAGTCCGCCGCCGCCTTGGGACTGCCGGTCGCCGTCCACGCCGAGAGCGACGCGATCACCGCCGCCCTTGCCGCCTCGGCACGATCGGCCGGACGCGCCTCAATTCGCGACTACCTTGACTCGCGCCCGATCCTTGCCGAGGCGGAAGCCATCTCCCGTGCGCTCCTCTTCGCGGAGGAAACCGGCTGCGCAATCCACGTCGTGCACGTGAGCTCGGCCCGCGGGGTGAGCCTCGTGCGGCGGGCGGCGGACTCAGGGCTGGCGGACGCAACGTGCGAGACATGCCCCCACTATCTCCTCCTTTCGGAGGAGGATACCGAGAGGCTGGGAGCTCCGGCCAAGTGCGCCCCGCCCCTGCGCACGATCCCCGAGCGCGACCGCCTCGTTGCGGCGGTCGGCGCAGGCCGGGTGGACACGATCGGCTCCGACCACTCGCCCGCTCCCGCTGCGATGAAGCAGTCAAAGGATTTCTTTGCCGTATGGGGCGGAATAAGCAGCGTGCAGACGACCCTGCGCTCCCTCCTTACCCTCCAGCTTCCGCCGCCGCTCGTCACGAGGCTCGTCAGCGAAAGGCCGGCCCAGCGCTTCAGGCTTCCCGGCAAGGGTGCGATCGAGGTCGGCGCCGACGCCGACCTTGCGCTCGTCGACCTTTCGGTCTCCGCGCCCCTCACGCGCGAAGAGCTTCTCGATCGCCACCGCATGAGCCCCTACGTCGGGCGCACCCTCCGCGGCGCCGTGCGCCGGACGCTCGTTCGCGGAACGACCGTCTACCTGGACGGGAGGATCGTCGGAAGGCCCACGGGGCGCTTCGTGCGACCGCTGCTGCCCTGAACGGGTGGTCTAGGCGGGCGTGCCGATCCCGCGTCGCCCCCTAGCTTTGCGCTCTCGCCGCTCCGGTACAAGCGGGTGCCACCCCTGCCTCACGTCCTGGCAGTCACGACGTACCACATCTCGGCGGGGATCGTCCGTCGCTTCAGGTAGCGCCGCTCAAGCGTCTGTTGCGAAGCCACTCGAATCCGCCGAAAACCCTTCTCGCGCAGCCACGAGCGCATCGCGTCCGGCTCCATGCCGAAGAGGTAGGGCTCCCCAATGCGCGCCATCCGCTCGATGTTGAACTTGATTCCAGGGATCACGTCATTTGCTCGAGCATGAGCGGGCCGCACGCGTCGAAGGCGAACCGAGTGCCTGACGGCAGCTCGCCCTGTACGAAGCCGAGGACGGACGATACCGACTCTTTCGGAAGGTAGTAGGATACGCCCTGCCAAACGCACATCGTCGGCGCCCGCCGACCGAGCCCGCGATCAAAAAGCTCCTCGAGAGGCTCTCGATTGAGGTCGAGCGGGATGAGGGAAAGTCGCGCCGGAAGCGAGCCGAGGCGTGCCTCGATCGCCGCCCGCTTCTCGGCGATGGTCGCTGTCGTGTCCACCTCAAACACGGCAACCGAGCCCTGGGCGATCTCGGGCAGCCGGAAGAAGCGCGTGTCATAGCCCGACCCCAAGAGGAGGAGCTGCCGGCAGCCGGCCCGCGCCCCTGCGGCTACCGCTTCGTCGACGTAGCGCTCCCGAAGGACGGCGTACCAGTAGGCGATCCGCTCCCACTCCTCGGCCGCGCTGCGCGGACCTCGCTCGAAGTCGGGCGGATCGGCGCGCAGGGCGCCGACCGTCGCCGGATCGAGGAACCAGGCCAAGAAGTCGTCTCGGAGGATCACCCGCTTTTGGAACTGGTGGGCGAGCTTCAGCAGCGCCGTACCCTTGCTCGTGGACTCCGGCCACTGCAGGCTCATAGCGGCCTCACGGCGACGCCGCCGAAAGGGAGCTCAGGCAGCGCGCCGGCCCCAACCGACGGCGCCCCGCGGTCCTCCACGCGATCCGATCCCAACCGGTGGCGACTACTCCTTTTCCTTGAACAACCGGAGATTTCGCTCGAAGTAGTCCAGGTGGGCCTTCACGTGTCCCACATACATTTCGAGCCAGCCGTCGAGGTCGACCTGGCCCCGCTCAGGGTGGACGAAGGTATACCTCGACCAGTCCTCGCCCGCGATCCGTGAGAGGTGGCGGTGGATGAGGGAGCGAATGAGCGCAAAGGCCGCGAGCGATGAAGGGAGATCCTGCTCGTCGTAGCCGAGCTTCGCCTTCCAACCCTCCTGGTCCCATAGCCGTACCGGTGTTCCCGGCTCGGCAATGGCGTAGCGATATCGAACGTAGCCGTTCATCTCGGCATCGAGCAGATGGTGGGTGTGCTCGGCGATGGTCCAGGCATCCACGAAGGGGCGGTATCCGATCGCCTCCTTGGGTGCCTTTGCGATGGAATCCTTGACTCGCGACGGGCCGGCTGCGTATTGGGCGAGGAATTCCTTCCGTTTGTTTACATCCATGCGGGCATTGTAGCGCGGAGCGGACTGCTGTTCCAGAGCTGCTCGAAGCTCGACCGCGCCCGGCGCGCCGCTCCGCCGCGGTCGGAGCACCTGCCGTGCAGAGGCCCTCTCTCGCGGCAGAGCAACCCCTTCTCCCGCGCGACGGCTCTCTGCTACCATGGGCCGGGAGGATGGAGGCAGCCCTGTTGATGTTTCTGGCACTGATAGGCGGATCGCTTGTCACCCTTCAAAGCGTGCTCAACGCCTCACTCGGACGACACGTTGGGAGTCTCGGTGCGGTGCTCGTCGTGGCGGTCCTAGGGATGGTGATCATCCTCGCCGCAGTTCTGCTGTTTCTGCAGAGAGCCGACCTTCGCGCCCTTCCCGGTCCTGGGCTCTGGTACCTCTATTTGGGAGGCGCGCTCGGCATAGTTATCGTCGCGATTCCCGTCTTCCTGGTTCCGCGCATCGGATCGAGGCAACCCTCCCGCGGCTCGTTGGCGCGCTGCTGCTCGGGGCAGGGGCCTATCTCGTCGTGCGTAACTAGCCATCCCCTTCCTGCCCATCCGGCCGAACCGTGGTTTTCGGCGTCTTCGGTAGCGCAAGAGGGAGGATCGAGACGTCAGAAGAGCTGCCCGTACGAATGACCACGGTGACCGGCAAGCCGCTTGTCTGGACTACGATGTACACGGTCAACAATCGCAACTTTCCCTTCTTCAGCGAATGGCGCCAGGTCGCGCCGGGAGAGTTCTCGACTCGCTTTCCCAAGGATGAGCCCTTCGGGCTGGCGGTGCTGTGGGAGGTGCCGGGGTTTGATCGAGTGATCGTCACGGCCGACAACGAGGGCCGCTACTATCCAGTCGGCCGCGGCGGACCGGAGCACTAGGTGCACGCCATGGCCGCGAGCAAGGCGGGTGCGGTTACGCGGTGGGACTATAGCGATCGGCGCACCATCAGCTCTCGGGCGGCGGCTTCCGTTCGGGATCGCGGCGCGACGAGCCTCGGATCGTGGGCGTCGATTGGCAGTTTCAGGTCCTTAGCAAGCTCCGGGATCAGAACCCCCTGTGCGTACGAAAGGGTGAACAGCTGCAACCTTGCCTGTAGCGAGATGCGGGTATTCTCCTTTCCGCGGTCGAGGACCTTGAGGAAGGGCGGGGAGCCGGAATAACGCTCCGCGGTCATCCTGCGCATCCACTCGCCGGTGGTCTTGAGGGTGGTGACGTCGGGGGAGCGTTCCGCGAGCGCGCGAGGCCGAAATCGCCGCAGTGATCGGGAACACAACGCGATTCCGTTCAACACCGGCGCGACACACGCCGATGCTTTAGAAGAATTCTCTCTGGCTCCAAAAGGAGGACCAGGTGGCAACCAAGGATGAGATCGCGGGCAGCTTCGACCGCATCGCCCGCCTGCCGGGCCAGGGCCGTTGGAATCACGACAACAACTACCACGCTTTACTCTTGCGCCAGCTCCCCGCCGCCGTTCGCATGGCGGTCGATGTCGGCTGCGGAGTCGGCGAGCTCACCGGGCTACTCGCGAAGCGAGTGGGGTATGTCATCGGCCTCGACCTCTCTCCTGCGATGATCGCGGAGGCGTCGAAGCGGAACCCTGCCGCCAACATCACCTATATGCGCGCCGATTTCGACGAGTTTACCTCGCGGGACCTTGGCGCGGTCTGCAGCGTCGCGACCTTTCATCACCTGGATCTGGAGAAGGCCCTCCCGAAGGTCGCCCGACTGCTTGCCCCCGGCGGCGTCCTCCTGCTCCTCGACCTCTACAAGCGCAAGGGGTTAGCCGATCGTCTCCTCGACCTCCTTGCCGTCCCCACCAACCTCGTGCTCATGCTCGTGCGAAACGGCCGCCTTGGCCGAACCGCGGCGGAGCGGGAGGCGTGGCGCGATCACGGACGGCTCGACCGTCTCATGACCTTCTCCGAGCTGCGCTCGCTCTACGGGCGCCACCTTCCCGGCGCGACGCTGCGGCGCCACCTTTTCTGGCGCTACTCCGCGGTCTACCGGAAGCCCGCGGCCCCATAAGCCCCTCCCGAACGCGAGCCTTTGCAGAGCCAACCGATCGCGCTGCTCCTTCTCCGCGATGAAACCTCTCGTCGTTCCTATTACCTTACTGGCGCTGTAAGATAAGAGATCGTGGAACACGCCCCTGCAGGTGCTCGCGCAAGCGCGGGCGTTCGGTGGCGCCGCGGCGCCGGCTCCGGGAGACGGTCGCGGCGCGGAACGATGTGGCTATGAAGCGAATAGGACCCCGCGTCGCGGGGTGTGAGATAGGAGGCTGATCATGTCTAGATCCTCAAGAGCGCCGAACGCCGCGAATCGGGGCACCCGATCCCTCATCACGCTTACGACGGCCATTCTCGCGCTCCTCTCCCTCCAGTTTCTCTTCGGGATGCTTACCAACCTTTTCGTCGCCATCCCCAAGGAGCACCCGGGAGCGCAGGCGCCCCACTACTTCGCGGGAGTCATTCGCGGAGTCGGATGGGCGCTCGCGAGCAGCCGCCTCCTGCTCGCTGCGCACGTCGCAACGGGGATGGTCCTCGAGCTCCTTGCGATCGCCCTCGTGGTCGTCGCGGCACGCTCCCGTCAAAGGCTCTGGATCTGGGTAGCCCTTGTCGGCTGGCTGGGGGTAACGGGGGCCGGCTTCAACGGAGCAAGCTTCATCAACTACGGCCACGACTTCAGCTCAATGATCATGGCCGCCTGCTTCCTCCTTGCCGCGATCGCCTACGACCTCGCCCTCCATCTCGGCCGGTAAGTGCCGCTCGGTCGGCTTCCCCCTTGGCTGCCCTATCCCACCCGCAGGAGCAGCTTCCCGAGGTGGGCCCTCAATTCGATGCGCCGGTGTGCCTCGCCAGCCTGATCGAGAGGGAGAATCTCCGAGATCGCGATGGTGAGCTTGGCCTCCGCCATGAGGGTCAGGACGCGCCGGGCGCTCTGGGCGACGAGCTGCGGCGCGCTTTCGGTCAGGGCAGTGATGCTGTAGCCGACCAGCGAGCGATTCGCCCGCAGGAGCTCACCGGGAGGGATGGCCCGCTCGGGATTCCCGCTCGCGTTGCCGAAGACCACGAGGCGTCCGAAGCGGGCGAGGAGCTCCAAGCTCTGGCTGCGCCCCGGTTCGCCGTTTGCATCCAGGACGATATCGACCCCCTCCCCTGCGGTCGCCTGCCGCACACTCTCCTCGAAGCCCGCGGTCGGAAAGACGCGGTCGTAGCCGAACTGAAGTGCGTAGTCGGCCTTCGCCCCGCTGCCGACCACACCGAGCACGAGCCCGGCGCCGAGGGCCCGTGCGATCTGCCCCGCGGCCGTACCTACTCCGCCGGAGGCCGCATGGACAAGCACCCGCTCCCCGGGGGTCATTCGCCCGGCCCGGGTGAGGAGGTCGTAGGCGGTGATGCCGACCGCCGAAAAGGCCGCGCCCTGCTCAAGCGCGAGCGGAGGAGCGGAGCCCTCCAGGGAAAAGGTGAGCACCGCCGGCGCGACCGCGTATTCCGCATAGCCGCCCTGCACCGTAAGGGCGGCAACCGCCTCCCCCAAGCGCAGGCCGCCTACCCCTTCGCCGAGCGCGCTCACGGTTCCGGAGACCTCGTAGCCGGGGACTGAGGGCAGCCCGCGAGAGTAGGGACCGCCTCGGCGCGCAAGAAGATCAACGTAGTTCACGCCGGCGAAGGAAACCTTGATCAAGACCTGGCCGGGGCCCGGCTGGGGAACCGCGATCTCCCGTACCTCAAGCACTTCAGGCCCGCCGTGGCGGGTAATCATCACGCTTTTCATCTCTGCGATGTCCTTGACCTCCCTGGCTCATGCGGGCATTCCGCCGCGCTCCTCACCCTCGCCGCGACCAGGACAGGGGTGGAAGTCGACTCCCAGTCAACCGAAACCTTTGGGGAGGCGCGCGAAGCAACAGCTTGCTGCGTCCCGCGCGTTTCTACAATATGGCTCCCGCCCGTGCGTTACAATACGGGGTGTTGCAGAGAGGAGGTGGTGCGAATGGACAAAAAGTTGGTCGCAAATGCGTCGATCGTCATCAACGCTTCCGCCGCAAGGGTCTGGGACGCGCTGACGAACCCCGAGGCTATCAAGGTGTACATGTTCGGCTCGACCGTGATTTCGGACTGGCGTGAGGGAAGCAATTGTCGCGAGGACGCGGAACATGCTCGTCTCATGGATTCCATCCTCCTCCCGATGGTCGACAGAAACGATGGCGGCCCGCACATCGGCTCCCGACTGGCAGGCGCGATCGTTGCCGCGAACGGCGAGATCTCCGTCGCGCGCCTGTGCGACATTGCCGGCGCAGGCTACAAGCGGCTCGAGCGCTCCTTCCTGCGGGAGGTCGGCGTGACCCCCAAGCTCTATGCCCGCATGATCCGTTTTCAGCGCTCGGCATCCGGCCTCGCCTCCGCCGCTCGCAAGGGCCAGTCCCTCCCCGACGGCTACTACGATCAGTCGCACTTCATTCGAGAGTTCAAGCGCTTTGCAGGTGAAAGCCCGGTGAGGTTCTTCAGACGACAGCAGCAGATTTCGAGCTTCCTCCTCGAGCGGGAGCGGGCGTCGAAATTGTACAATACGGCGGCGGACCTATGAGCTAACCTGACAAAGGGTGCGAAAGACGGGCATCTGGGGCCGCACGTTGGGCGCGCGACGCGCGAACGAAATGGCCCATCGACAACAGCTCCCGCACCGCAGGAGGCAGGCTATGTCAGTTCACATTCGCTACGCCACGCTCTACGTGACCGACCAAAAGCGGTCGCTCGAGTTCTATACCAAGGTCCTCGGCTTCGAAACACGGCGGGACCAGCCGATGGGTCCCGATCAGCGTTGGATCGAGGTAGCCCCGCCGGGAAGCGAGACGACCGTGCTTCTCTACAAGCCCTCCGAAGGCGCTCCGGGGGCGGCCAACCTCGCCGAGGCCCGCGCGCGGATCGGCGGCTTTTCCGGAATCGGACTACACGCCGACGACATCAAGGACCTGTTTGCCACGCTACGCTCGCATGGCGCGAGAATCATCGAGGAGCCAACGGAACAGCCATGGGGGTGGCAGGGGATCTTCGCCGATCCCGACGGCAACCAATTCGTGGTCGTCTAATGATGGAATCCGTCGAGGAGTGGCTCGCAGCCCTTCCGTCCGACCTCAGGCTTGTCGTCGTGCAATGAAGGGATCGCACGGAATGGTCCGAAGCAGGGCGGAGGACGCCGGCCTAGGGCGCCCTCCGCGGCGCGGCCTGAAGCCGAGGCCGCCGCGGCCCTACAGCTTCGCCGGTCTCTCCGTGAGGGTAGTCTTAAGATCCAGCTTGCTGTCCCCACGGTAGATCGTCACCGTCACGGTCTGCCCGACCGTGGTATGGGAATCCAGGTAGACCGTAAGATCCTGAAAGCCGCCGATCGGCGTGCCATTTATCGCGGTGATGATATCGCCGCCGACCGGAACCTGGGCGTTCCCGAACATCACGAGGCGGTCGCCGCCGCGCATCCCCGCCTTTGCCGCCGGGCTTCCCGGAACGACCTGGGCGATGAGCATCCCGCTGTCGACCGGGAGGCTGATCCCCGCTCCCTCCTTCAGGGCCCGGACCGTATCGGGGGTCAGGTCGATCCCCTGAATGCCAAGCCAGGTATGGGCGAAGTGGCCGGTCTTCACGAGCTCATCAGCGACCCGCTGGACCGTCTGTGAGGGGACCGCAAAGCCTATCCCTGCGCTCGAGCCGGTCGCGCTCAGGATCTGCGAGGTGATTCCGATCACATGACCCTCGAGGTCGAGAAGGGGACCTCCCGAGTTCCCGGGATTGATGGGCGCATCGGTCTGGATCGCCTCGCCGATGAAGCGCCCGTCGGGGCTCTGGATGACGCGACCGAGCGCGCTGATGACTCCGAAGGTCATGGTCCGGTTCAAGCCAAAGGGATTTCCGACCGCGACCACAAATTGCCCGACCCGAAGTGCCGTAGAGTCACCGAACTTCAAGGCGGGCGGCAGCCCCTGCTCGGGGATGCGCACGACCGCGATGTCGGTGGTCGGATCCTGGCCGATGACCTTCGCCTTGAAGCTCCGGCGGTCGGGAAGGGTCACCGTGATCGATGTCGCATTCTGAACCACGTGGTAGTTGGTGACGACGTCTCCCTTGTCGTCGAGGATGAAGCCCGAGCCGGTACCCTGTTCCGGGACAGGCATGCTGAAGAAGTTATAGCCCATGGTCCGGGTCGTGATGTTCACGACGGAATGCGAGACGTCGCTGTAGACGTTCTCCACCTGAGCTTCCAGCTGATTCGCCGCAACCGCAGACTTCGCGATGACCGGGGCCTCGGGGGTGGCCGCGGGGGCCGTCGCTGCCGCTGTCGGGCTGCGCTCGCAGGACGCGAGAAGCGCGAAGAGGGCTGCCGCTGCGATTGCCGCGACTGGGGCTTTCGTTTTCATACCTAAGTGCTCCTTTTTGAGAACCGGGAGAGTTTGCGCACGGGAGGTCTGCACGCTTCAAGTGTAGCAAAAAAGCGCGCAAGATTCAGGTCAATCCGGGCCGACGGCGGCTCGGAAGGTTTCCCGTACGGGCGTCGTCGTGTATAATTGTCGTTGCTTGGGGTGGGCAGGCCTCGTGCCAAGCTCATCAATCCATGAGGGACTAGGGGAGCATGACTGTTATGGAAAACTTTCGATTCTCCATGCCCACCGAGATTATCTTCGGGAAGGGAACAGAGAAGGAGGTCGGTGCCGAGACAAGAAAGATCGGCGCGCGGGTCCTCCTTCACTACGGCTCGGAGCGCATTCGAAAGTCCGGGCTCTTCGACGTGGTCGCTCGCTCGCTCAAAGGGGCCGGCGTCGAGTACGAGGTGCTCGGCGGCGTCCAGCCGAATCCCCGCCTCGGCCTCGTCAAGGAAGGCATTCGCATCTGCCGAGAAAAGAAGCTCGATGCGATTCTCGCGGTCGGCGGAGGGAGCGTCATCGATTCCGCAAAGGCCATCGGCATCGGAGTGCCCTACGGAGGCGACCTCTGGGACTTCTACACCGCGAAGGCAAGACCCTCCGCCACCCTCCCGGTGGGCGTGGTCCTTACCATTCCCGCCGCAGGCAGCGAGTCCAGCCAGAGCTCGGTTATCACGAAGGAAGAGGGCAACCACAAGCGGCCGCTCGATATCGGACTCATAAAGCCGCGCTTCGCGATATTGAACCCTGAGCTCTCCTACACGCTCCCCCCCTTTCAGACCGCGGCGGGGGCGGCCGACATCATGTCGCACATCATCGAGCGCTACTTCACAAACGTCGACCACGTCGACCTCACCGACCGGCTGTGCGAGGCGACCCTCGCGACCGTTATTCACAACTTGCCGATTGCCCTGGCCGAGCCCACGAACTATCATGCCCGCGCGGAAATCATGTGGGCCGGAGCGATCGCCCACAACGACCTCTTGAGCACCGGCCGCATTGGCGATTGGGCGACCCACATGATCGAGCACGAGCTCTCTGCGCTCTACGACGTCACCCATGGAGCGGGGCTCGCGGTAGTCTTCCCCGCATGGATGCGCTTCACCTACCGTCATGACTTGAAGCGCTTCGTGCAGTTCGCCGTAAGGGTGTGGGGAGTCGAAGAGGACTTCGGCGAACCCGAGCGCACCGCGCTCGAGGGTATCGCGCGCCTCAGGGCCTACTGGAAGGAGAACGGCCTCCCGGTGACCCTTGGCGAGCTCGGCGTGCCCACCGATCGGCTCGAGGAGATGGCGGAGCGGGCCGTATCCTACGGCCCGGTCGGGAATTTCATCACGATGAACAAGCGCGAGGCTCTCAAGGTTCTCAAGCTCGCAGGCTAACCGCCGCGACAGCCACGCGAAGCGGGCGCGCTTGCGGCCAACAGGCGGCAAGCCGCCCCGGGCGCGCCCGCCGCGTCGCGGAGCACACGCTGCGAAGCCGTCCTGTGCATCCGCCAGGACCGAGCCGCCATTCGCGCGGTCAGACCGCGAGTCCCGCGTCGCGATAGCCGCTCTCGATCCGCGCAAGCTCGGCGGCGGTGAGGGTGAACTCTCCGGCGCCTGCGTTCTGCTGCGCCTAGGCCGTGCTCTTTGCGCCGACCAGCGCGCTCGTCATCCCGCGCTGACTTGTCGCCCAACAGATTGCGATCTACGCCACGGTTTTCCCGCGCTCGCGCGCGATGGCGCCGAGCGCCCCGAGGAGCTTCTGCACCCTGCCGAAGAGCGGCTCCTTGAAGAAGGGGTAGAAGTCGTCGCGGTGGTCCCCCGGCTGGAACTTCGGGATCTCCTTGAACTTCCCGGTGAGGAGTTCTCCCCCGAGCGTGCCGTAGCCAAGGATACCGATCTTCTGATGGGCACAGTACGGAAGCATCTCCTTCTCGATTGCGCGCTCAAGAAGCAAGTAGTGCGGCTGGAGGCTCACGACATCGGTGAGCGCGCGGACCCGCTCGATCAGCTCGAGGTCAAAGTTGGAGACTCCGAGATAGCGGATCTTTCCCTGCTCGCGGATTCGGTTGATCTCGCCGATCGTTTCCTCAAGCGGTCTGCTCGCATCGGGCCAGTGGATCTGCCAGAGGTCGATGACATCGGTGCCGAGCCGCCGCAACGAATCGTCGATCTCCCGGCGGACCGATTCGGGTTTGAGGTTGCGGACAAAGCTGTCCTTCGTGCGCAGGATGCCCACCTTCGTCGCGAGAATCACCTTGCTCCTGCGGTCGCGAATCGCTTTCCCGACCACTTCCTCGGAGTGACCGGCTCCATACGCGGGGGCGGTGTCGATGAGGTTGATCCCGAAGTCGATCGCCGCGTGAATGGCCTTGATGGAATCGCCGTCATTCACCGATCCCCAAAAATCATCGCCGAGCGCCCAGGTACCGAGTCCCACGTTCGAGACCTTCAGGGTAGAGTTGCCGAGCGTTCGATATTCCGTGTGTCTCCTCTCTTTTGTTGATGTAGTCCGACATGGGCGAAGCAATCGATACTTTAGACGAAGACTCGCGCGGTGGCCACCGCAGCGAGCCGTGCGCTTTTCCTTCCGGCACGCCGCACCCGGACCTTTCCGCCCGACCCGCGTGGGGCTTCTCGCGCTTCCCGTCGCGCCCGCCGCCCCTCTCACGCCTGGGGCCCGTTGCCACGCTCCCCTCAAAACCGCTACATTCTCCACATCGAGGAGGCGCGACAAGGTGGCGACAAAGCGGATTGCTGTTCTACCCGGCGACGGGATCGGGCCCGAGGTGATGGCCGAAGCGGTGAAGGTGCTCGACCGGATCGCCAAGATCTACGGCCTCGAATTCGAAAAGACGTGGGCCGATGTCGGCGGGATAGCAATCGACAACCACGGAAAGGCCTTGCCCGAATCGACCCTGGCCGCCTGCAGAAGCGCGGACGCGATCCTGTTCGGCTCTGTCGGGGGTCCGAAGTGGGAGAGGCTGCCTCCCGCGGAGCAGCCCGAGCGCGCCGCCCTCCTGCCGCTGCGCAAGACCTTCGATCTCTTCGCAAACCTCCGGCCCGCGATCATCTTCCCGCAGCTCACGGGCGCTTCGCCGCTTCGTCCCGAGCTCATCGGCGACGGCTTCGACATCCTCGTTGTGCGCGAGCTCACCGGCGACATCTACTTCGGCCAGCCGAAGGGCCGCGAGGCCGACCGTGCCTTCGACACGATGGTCTACACCCGAAGCGAAATCGAGCGGATCGCGAGGGTTGCCTTCGAGGCAGCCCGAAAGCGCCGCAGGCTCGTCACCTCGATCGACAAGGCAAACGTCCTCACCACGATGGTCTTCTGGCGCGAGGTCGTCACCGAGGTCGCCAAGGAGTATCCCGACGTCGAGCTCAAGCACCTCTATGTCGACAACGGCGCGATGCAGCTGGTGCGCAATCCGCGCCAGTTCGACGTCCTGCTCTGCGGCAACATGTTCGGCGACATCCTCTCCGACGAGGCCTCGATGATCACCGGCTCGCTCGGGATGCTCCCGAGCGCCTCGCTTGCCGGGGGGACCTTCGGCCTCTACGAGCCGGCGGGGGGCTCCGCCCCGGATATCGCCGGCAAGGGGATCGCGAATCCCATCGCACAGATCCTCTCGGTCGGGCTCATGCTGAAGTACAGCTTCGGCAACGACAAGGCGCACGACCGCATCTTCGCAGCTATCGGCTCGGTCCTTGATCAGGGCTACCGGACGGCCGACATCATGAGCGAAGGAATGCGGCAAATCGGCACCCGCGAGATGGGCGACCGCATCGCGGCCTTCCTCGGCGGCTGAAGTCCTCGCCCCGTGCCCTATAGGGTCGCGCGCGAGGCAGCGGCGGCGCTTGACTCCCGCCCCAGGCGGTGCGACGATAAGAATCGTTCCTATCCTCGATCATTTCGATGTGATGTGCAGCATCACTATCATCCGATACGAAGGAGGCCATACGATGGCACAAGTCGCACGGGAAATGGTCGAAAAGTCCGGAGTCAAGGTCGATCAGCTCGTCGAGCTTCTAGTGAAAAACGCCGCTGCGGAGCTCACGACCTTCTACTACTACACGATCCTACGCGTGAATCTGATCGGTCTCGAGGGGGAGGGTATCAAGGAGATCGCAGAGACTGCGAGAATCGAAGACCGAAACCACTTCGAAGCGCTCGTTCCGCGGATCTATGAGCTCGGAGGCGAGCTCCCTGCCAACATGAAGGACTTCCACGATCTCTCGGCGTGTCCTCCGGCCAGCCTGCCCAAGGATCCCACGAAGACTCGAGACGTGCTGAAGGTGCTCGTCGATGCGGAGCGGTGCGCCGTCCGCGGCTACACCTACATCTGCAATCTCACCGCCGGGAAGGATCACCGCACCTACGATCTTTCCCTTGCGATCCTGAACGAGGAGATTGAGCACGAGTCCTGGTTCTCCGAGTTTCTTGGAGAGGGGCCGTCCGGGCACTTCATGCGCAGGGGCGAGACCTCTCCCTTTGTCGGCAAGTTTCTGAGATAGGGAGCACGGAAGGGGGAGCGGGCCGGAATAGCCGCTCCCTCACTTTTGATGAAAGCATTCACCATCCATGAGCTCTCTCGGTACACGGGAAGAAACGGGCTCCCGGCCTACGTCGCCTTCGAGGGCAGGGTGTACGACGTGTCGCAGAGCTTTCTGTGGCAGGGAGGCCGCCATCAGGCGATGCATCACGCAGGCCGCGACCTGACGCCCGAGCTCAGCTCAGCTCCCCACGGAGACGATGTCATCCGGAGATTCCCGCAGGTCGGGGTATTGAAATGAGTCGGAGAAACACGAAGCTATCCTGTCCATTGATCGCTTTCCTGCCGTCGGCTATGCTTCAGGTCCGCACGATCGACTGGAGCTCCTCGCGCCTACGGTAGTTCATCTTGCCGAAGAGAGGGTTGAATGATGCACGGGTTCCTGCTCTGGGGTGGCTTCATCGTCTTCATTCTTGGGATGCTCGTGCTCGATCTCAAGGTGCTCCAGCGCGATCACCATGAGATCAAGATCCGCGAAGCGCTCCTTTGGACCTTTTTCTGGATTGCGATCTCGCTCATCTTCAACCTCGGTATCTTCCTCTTCGCCGGCAGCGAAAAGGGGCTGGAGTTCCTCACCGGATATCTCATCGAGAAGTCCCTGAGCGTCGACAACATCTTCGTCTTTGTTCTCATCTTCTCCTACTTCAAGGTCCCTTCACGATTCCAGCACAAGGTCCTCTTTTGGGGGATTCTAGGTGCCCTTGTGATGAGGGCCGCCTTCATCTTTGCCGGGGTGGCGCTTCTCTCGCGCCTGCACTGGGTGATCTACATCTTCGGGGCGTTCCTGGTCTTCATCGGTGTGCGAATGGCGATCGGGAAGGAAAAGGAGGTCCACCCCGAAAAGAATCCCGTCCTGGTGCTGCTCAAGCGCTTCCTTCCGATCGCCTCCGACGACGGCGACGATCGCTTCTTTCGAAGGGGCGGGGGGCGCCTCTTGGCTACCTCCCTCTTCGTCGTGCTCATCGTCATCGAGACCACGGACGTCGTATTCGCGGTCGACTCGATCCCGGCGATACTCTCGATAACCCAGGATCCCTTCATAGTCTTCACCTCGAATGTCTTCGCGATTCTCGGCCTTCGTGCCCTCTACTTCGCGCTTGCAGGGATCATGACGCTCTTCGGCTATCTCCACTATGGCCTGGCGGCGATCCTCGTATTCGTAGGCGCCAAGATGCTGGTCGCCGACTTCTTCGAGATCCCCGTCGCCGTTGCCCTGGGGGTGGTCGGCGGCGTCCTTGCCCTATCCATCGCCGCCTCGCTCGCGTTTCCGGCCTCGAACGGCAAGAGCGGGCAGGGCCAATCCAGCTAGGACACCAAGCGGCGGCAGTCCGCTCGCCTTGACGTTGCCCCTTCGAAAGATTATCTTTTTACTACAGATTATGAAACCAATAGTTTAGAATGTAAAGGAGTCCTGCCATGGCCCATGAAACCCCTGCGCTCCCCTACGCCTACAATGCGCTCGAGCCCTACATCGACGAACAGACAATGCATCTTCACCACGACAAGCACCATGTTGGCTACACGACCAATCTCAACAACGCAATAAAAGGAACCGAGTTTGAGTCTTGGGAGGTACGGAAGCTCCTCGAGAGCCTCGCCAAGGTCCCGGAGAACATCCGCACCACCGTCCGCAACAATGGCGGCGGTCACGTGAATCATGGTCTCTTTTGGGAGATCATGGGTCCCAACAAGGGCGGCGAGCCGAAGGGAGACCTGGCAGCTTCGATCAACTCCGCGTTTGGAAGCTTCGAGAAATTCAAGGAGAAGCTCACGCAGGCGGCGCAGACCCGCTTCGGGAGCGGCTGGGCGTGGCTGGTGGTAAAGAAGGACAAGAAGCTCGACGTCTACAGCACCGCGAACCAGGACAGTCCCTACATGGAGGGGGATACCCCGATCCTCGGGCTGGACGTCTGGGAGCACGCCTACTATCTGAAGTACCAAAACCGCCGGCCCGAATACGTCGCCGCCTTCTTCAATCTGATCGACTGGGACAAGGTCGCCGAGCACTACGCCAAGGCGCGTTAGGGCTCCCACCGGCGCTCTTCCCAGCGAGAGCGCACGCGGAAGCGATTCCGCTCATCAATGTGTCCGTTCTTTGCAGGCGCCGCCCAGTTCACCCTCGGGCGGCGCCTTTTTATCCCAGGACGCCGGTCCCCGCAAGCACGTACAGGAGAGCCGAGAGCGCGAGACAGTAGATGCCGAAGAAACCCCACCTTCCCTTCTCCAACCAGGCCGACAGCCAGCGAATAGCGGCAAGGCCCGCGCCGAAGCTGAATACCATCCCGAGGAGCCCGGCAAGAACAGCGTAGCGTGCCGAGCCCATCGAA
Source organism: Spirochaetales bacterium (assembly GCA_027306915.1). Next base: position 64,523 of record DAHUYW010000003.1, read on the forward strand.
GAATCGGGATGGATGTGGCGTAGCTGCAGCGCCTCCCACGCCACTAGCGGGAGCGTCAGAATGACGGCAAGCGAGAAGCTGAACACCTCGGCGTGACGCCGCTTGATGCCCGCCAGCACCCCCGTTGAAATAGTCGAACCCGACCGCGAAAAGCCGCGGAACGGCAGCGCCACTCCCTGGATGGCGCCAATGAGGAGCGAGGTCCCGATCTTCATGCGGCTGGTGGCCACGGCGGTCTCTGAGGCGCCGGCGGCTCCCGGCTGCGCTCCCCCCGCGCCCGCTTCCTCCGTCGCGGCGCCCTTCGTGAAGCCCGCGATAACGGTAAGGATGCCTGCAGCCGCGAGCCCCGAAGCGATGATCCAGACATTCCCGAACAGATCCTCGACTCGCGCATTCGGAATACCTCGGAGAAAGACCTTCGGAATCACAATAAGGGCGATGAGCCCGATCACACCGGTCACGATCGTCGCATAGATGACGGTCTTCACGAAGTTCCCGCGCTCGGGATTATCTCGCGAAAGGAGCCTGGCCCAGCTCCGCCAGAAGTAGACGAGCACCGCGAACATGGTTCCGGTGTGAAGCATGATGAGGAGAAAGGTCATCTGGTACGATGTCGGGTTCAGCCCGAAGATCAATTCCACGAGGATGACGTGGGCCGAGCTCGATATCGGAAGCAGCTCAGCGGCGCCCTGGACGATGGCTAGGATGACGATCACCAGTATGTTCATGGCGCAGATCATCATGGAGCGACCGCGCCGTGTCAAGCGGCACTCCGCAGGGTAATCGGACCGAAGCACCCCGTGCGCAGCCTCCGGCGCAGCCATAGCCGCGGCTTGCGCCAGCCTCATTTGAAGGTGTAGGATCGTCAGGTAACATTACTACCTTGGTGGGAATCATGATCGCTCATTTCGGCGCAGTGTTCGTCGCTTCCTTTCTGGCCTCCACGGTGGAATTCGTAGAGGCCTTCACCATCGTGCTCGTCATCGGCGTGACCATCAATTGGCGCAGCTCCCTCGCCGGGACGGCCCTCGCCGTGGTCGCGCTCGCGGCTATCGTGGGTATTCTGGGAACGGCCCTCATTCGCTATGTGCCGCTCGAAACACTCCGTCTCATCGTCGGCCTGCTGCTCGTCCTCTTCGGGCTCAAGTGGCTCAAGAAAGCGATCATGCGCTACGCCGGGCTCAAGGCGGTGCACGACGAGGAGGCCATCTACGAAGAGAGGCTCGCCGAGCTTCGCTCGCGCGGAGTGACTCCCGGTAAACGCCTCGATCCCTTCGGGGTGGTGACCTCCTTCAAGAGCGTGCTGCTCGAGGGGTTGGAGGTTGCCTTCATCGTCATCACCTTCGGGATCCAGGTCGGAAGCTACGCGGGGATGACCGGGATGACGGTAGCCACGCTCGGTGCCGCGCTCGCCCTTCTCGTCGTCGTGGGAGCGGGAACCCTGGTCCGCGCGCCGCTGCAGAGGGTTCCCGAGAATACCTTGAAGTTTGTCGTCGGCATCATGCTCGCCTCGTTCGGGACCTTTTGGGGAGGCGAGGGGGCCGGCCTCACGTGGTGGGGCGAGGACCTCTTTCTCCTCGCGCTTGTGGCCTTCTACCTTGGCGCCTCCGGCCTGCTGATTCTCCTGCTGCGAGCCGGAGTGAGGCGAGCGGGGGCAGACCGCTCGCCCAAGCCCGCGATCGAGTAGGGGAAGGCAATGAATCGAATAGCTCGAGTGCTTTTGGCAGTCTACGACTTCTTCGCCGGAGATGCGATCCTTCTGGGGGGAGCGGTCGTCGCCTTCGCCGCTGCCTTCCTCCTCTCACGGGTGGCGACCAATCTCCTCGCGGTAGTCGCATTTGTCGTCCTGATCATTGCAGCCTTGATAACGACCCTGCTGCGCGAGGCGCGCGGACGATCGAAATGAGCTGACCGCTCCCAGCCCCTTCGAACCGGGCTACCTCGGCTTTGCGGGCTTCCCTCTCTTGCCGAGTACCCTGACTGCCGATCGATCGTCGGAAGTCATGAGCACGCATACCGCGGACTTCCCGGAGAAGGCGCTCCCCCACACGCTCCTGATGTTGACCCCGGCCTCGGCAAGCTTCCGCGCCGCCTCGGCGAGCTTCCCCGCTTTGTTGGGCAGCTCGAGGCTGAGGGCCTCCTGCTCCCGAATCTCCGCTCCCAGCGCCGCAAGGGCTCTCTTGGCTTTCGTGTTGTTCTCCGTCACGAGCAGGAACTCCGCACTGTCCCCGCTCTCCCGCGCGCTTAGAGCCTCGATGCTCACGTTTGCCCGTGCGATCGGCTCGCAAACCGCCGCCAGCTGCCCGACCTTGTTTGGGAGCACAAAGCTCAACTGTTTTACCTTCTTCACCTCCGCCATCCTTCCATCCTCCTAGCGTGGAATCTCCACGCTGCATGACCGGCCTATTCTCCCCTAACGATAGTCTAACATGTCCTTCGGAACGCGAGGCAGGAGAAGAATCGCCTCCGAGGGCTTGATTCTCACCGGGTATGAGTACCCTGGACGGCCAGGGTGCTTGCATATATTCACCTACATGAATATGCTTCCCTGCAGTGGAGAACGGGATGGCGACAGGGACACGTACGGCGGCCGCTCATGCGAGTGATTTCGTCGCAATCTTCAAGGCGCTTTCGGATCCTACGCGCTTGCGGATCGCAAGCCTTCTTACCCAGGGCGACCTCTGCGTCGGCGAGCTCGAGTACCTCCTCGGGGTGTCGCAAACCAACGTTTCCCGCCATCTCGACCGGCTGCGCCGCGCCGGACTCGTCACCTCTCGCAAGCAGGCGCAGTGGGTCTACTGCGGCCTCCCCGCCGATCTCGGGCTTCGGCATCCCGCGGTGGCGGACCTCATACGCCGGGAGATGAGCGGTATCGCCGAATGCGCCGCAGACGCCCGCGCCCTGCGCCGCTATCGCGAGAGCGGGATGACCTGCGACGAGCTGCCGAATTGCCGGCGAAGCCGTACCCGGCGCGGGGAAGCCGGAAGCAAAATCTCGTAGCATCCGCAGCTGCGCTCTGAAGGAGGACCGGGCCGATGGGAAAAAAAGTGAGGGTGCTCGCGATCTGCGTTCACAACAGCGCGCGCAGCCAAATGGTGGAAGAGTATCTTAAGGCATACGGCGGCGATCTCTTCGAGGCGGAGAGCGCCGGGCTGGAGCCGGGCGAGATCAATCCCGTGGCCGCCGCCCTCCTCGCGGAGGACGGGATCGACATCGCGTCGAAAAAGACCAGGAGCGTGTTTGACCTGCACAAGGCGGGCAAGAAGTACGACTACGTCATCGCAGTGTGCTCGCCGGACGCCTATGAGCGCTGCCCGGTCTTCCCGGCGGAAAAGAAGCGCCTTCACTGGCCCTTCCCCGACCCCTCCGCCGCGACGGGAAGCTTCGAAGAGCGCCTCGCGACGGTGCGCCCCATTCGCGACGGGATTCGGGACCACGTTCGCTCGTTCGTCGCCCGTTATCGGGAGACCGGGACCGTGGAATAGGAAGGAAAAGGAGAAATCACTATGACCGCACGCGTTGGGAAGAGCCTCCCCTTCTTTGACCGCTACCTCACGCTGTGGATCTTTCTCGCGATGCTCGCGGGGGTGGGCGTCGGCTACGTGGCGCCGTCGGTAGCCGGATTCTGGAACCGCTTCAGCGTTGGAACGACGAACATCCCCATCGCAGTGGGTCTCATCCTCATGATGTATCCGCCGCTTGCGAAGGTGCGCTACGGGAAGCTTCCGAAGGTCTTCGGAAACCTTAAGCTCCTCGGACTCTCGCTCGTGCAAAACTGGATAATCGGACCGCTCGTGATGTTCCTGCTTGCCATCCTGTTTCTGAGGGACAGGCCTGAGATGATGGTCGGCGTCATCATGGTGGGTCTTGCGCGCTGCATCGCCATGGTGCTGGTGTGGAACGATCTCGCGAAGGGCGATTCGGATCTTGCAGCGGGACTGGTCGCCTTCAACGCGATCTTCCAGGTCCTGCTCTATTCGGTCTACGCCTACTTCTTCATCACGGTGTTGCCTCCCCTCTTCGGGTTGAGCGGAGTCATCGTGAAGGTTTCGATCGGCCAGATCGCGGTTACGGTCCTGACCTATCTGGGAATACCCTTCGCCGCAGGGGCGCTTACGCAGCTCGGGCTCACGGCGCTGAAAGGCGAGGAGTGGTACCGCAAGCGCTTTCTTCCCCGGATCTCGTGGCTGACCCCGATCGCCCTTCTGTTCACGATCTTTGTGATGTTCTCGCTGAAGGGCAAGTCCATTGTTCAGCTGCCCCTGGACGTGCTCCGCGTCGCCCTTCCCTTTGTGGTCTACTTCGCCATCATGTTCTTCGCCACCTTCTTCGTGGCAAAGCGCGTCGGAACCCCCTACGCGAAGAGCGCAACGGTCGCCTTCACTGCCGGGAGTAACGATTTCGAGCTGGCCGTCGCCGTGGCCGTCGCGGTTTTTGGAATCAACTCGGGGGCGGCCTTCGCTACCGTCATCGGGCCGCTCGTCGAGGTACCGGTCTTGATCGGGCTGGTGAATGTCGCCCTGTTCTTCGGGCGGAGGTTCTTCCCGGCGGCGACGCAGGAGGCTCCGACCCGGCCGCCAATCGGCTGAGCCGCGAGCGCGCATCTTGAGCGGTGCGCCTAACCCGCTGCTTCATGCTCGGCGGCCGGCCCCCTCACGGGGCTATCACATCGAGCGCGGTCCGTACGCGGCCGAAGGGCGGGCTCACCTGCACGCCGCGGACCGCTCCCCGGATGCGCGCGATGATCTCCCGCGCGATCTTGATCCCCTCGTCGCGGGCGTCCTCCTTCGTCTCCTGCCGTTCCATGCGCCGCATGATCTCCTCGGGAATGACCACCCCCGGCACCTCGTTGTGCAGGAAGAGCGCATTGCGGTGGGAGGCGAGGGGCCACACCCCGGCAATGACCGGCACTCCGGTGCCCTCGATCTTCCGCAGGAAGGAGAGGAGCAAGTCGACATCGAAGACCGGTTGGGTGATGAAGAACTCGGCGCCGGCTTCGGCCTTGCGGTAGGCGCGGTCGATCTCGCGCGTGATCACCGGCGAGGCGGGATTGGCTCCCGCGCCGAGGACGAGCCCGGTCGGGGAGGCGAGCTCGCTTCCGCCGAGATCCACCGCGTGGTTGAGCCGCCGCGCCAGGGAGAGCAGCCCGATTGCATCGACGTCGAAGACGCCCGAGACGTCGGGGTAGTTGCCGACCTTCGGCGGGTCGCCGGTGACCATGAGAAGGTTCTTCAGGCCCACCGCCTCGGCCGCGAGAAGGTCGGCTTGCATGCCAATCAGGTTCTTGTCGCGGCAGGCGAAGTGAAGGATCGTCTCCACCCCGGCTTGACGCTGCAGCTCGATCGCTGTGATGAGCGCCGAGATGCGGGCCGAGGCGCGCGGGCCATCGGGCACGTTCACGCAGGTAACCTGCGCCTCGGCAAGCTCGGCGGATCTCTGAATCACCTTGGACAGATCGCTTCCCAAGGGAGGAACCATCTCGACCGAGGTGATCCAGCTCCCATCGGCGAGCGCCGCCCCGAGGCGCGAGCGCGCGGAGATCGGCGGCGGCTCCTTGGGGAGAGCCTCGACGCCCTCGTTGCTGGCGGTGATCTCATGCCTCGCCGAGGCGAACGAGAGAATCGCGCGGCCCATCTTATGGATGTGGGCCGGTGTCGTTCCGCAGCATCCGCCGACGATGTTGGCTCCCGCCTCGTGGAAGCGCAGGGCGTACTCCGCGAAGTAGTCGGGGGTAGCGAGATAGATCTGCCTGTCTTCGACCTCCTTCGGGTACCCGGCGTTCGGCATTATTGAGATCGGCTTTCGAACCCGCTCGCGGATCGCAAGCAGAATCTCGAGCATGTCGGACGGTCCCACCGTACAGTTCAGGCCCACGACGTCGATCCCCTCGGTCCTGTCAAGGCGCTCCGCGATCGCCGGGGCCTGCCGGCGGTACTCCTCGGTCAGAAGGGGGCCGATCGTGAATTGGGCTTGAATGGGAATAATGGGGCTCAACGAGCGGGCTACCGACACCGCGAGCTCGAGCTCGTCGATGCTCTTGAAGGTCTCGAGGATAATGAGGTCGATCTCCCCCTCGAGGAGTGCGCTCATCTGCCTCCGGAAGGCCGCCTTCGCCTCCTCGACGGTGAGCCGTCCGAGCGGGGATATCCGCTGGCCGAGGGGACCGACCGAGGCGGCGACGTACAGCTCTTCGCCCGCCACGTCTCGGGCAAGCTTCACCCCGGCGCGATTCACCTCCTCGGTCCGATCGGCGAGCCCGTGGCCCGCCAGCTTGATCGGATTGGCACCGAAGGTGTTTGTCGTGAGAGCCTGCGCCCCGGCCTCGGCGTTTTCCCGGTGGATCCGCTCGACGAGCTCGGGGCGGCTCAAGGAGGCCTCCTCGAAGGAACGCCCGAGACCAATCCCGCGCTCATAGAGCATCGTACCCATCGCGCTGTCGAAGAGGAGAATCCCCTCGCTCAGGCGTTCGAGATAGGGCTTGCGCATGACTTCTTCCTGCGCCGCTACTTGGCGGAGCGCTTTTCGAGCTCGGCGAGGACCTCGCCGAGCTCTACGCCCACCTCGGCGAGCAGCACCAGCAGATGGTACAGGAGGTCCGCCGATTCGAAGATGATGTCGCCGCGCTCCCGCGCGAGGAGAAGCTCGATGGCCTCCTCGCCCGTCTTCTTGCGGATCTTCTCCGCCCCCGCCTTGAAGAGGTAGGTCGTGTAGGAGCCCTCGGGAAGCTCGCGCTTGCGCCGCTCGATTACCGTGCGCAGCGTCTGGAGGACGTCCGCCGCCCCCCTCGGAGCGCTTCCCGCAGCCTCGGTCGTGCGCTCCTCACCTTCCGTCGCCCGGGGAGCTCCGCTCTTGGCGCGGGGCTTCTCAAGGGGTATCTCGGCGGCGGCGAGATCGACCGCGACCTCGGCTGAAACCATCGCCTGATACCACCGTCCGCGGTTCACCAAGCGGAGAAAGGGGGTGTTCCCCGCATAGGGCAGGAGTCTTCCGGTCTCGTCGTGGACTGCCCACAGCACGCCCTGCTCCCTGCTTTTGTTGAAGCCTTTGGTGTTCATCCACGTGACATCCACGACCGCGCCGGTTTCGCCGAGCAGGAGCAGAGGGAGGATCCTGCCGTCCGGCCCTTCCGGGTGAGCGGCTCCCGCCAAGGCGCGATCGGGACGTTTCTTGCCGCCCGCCGTGGAAGCAGCTTTCTCCCCGGCGCCCGCGCTCCGATTATTCCTCTTCTTCACCATGAGCTGTCCCCTGTGCTCGCTTTCTGATACTGCTTGATGACGCGCGCAAGCTCGAAGCGCCCCTCGTAGAGCGCCTTGCCCGTGATCACCCCGACGATCTCAGGATGCTGCACCGCGGCCGCAAAGTCGCTCTCCTCGTGCACCCCTCCGGACAGGATGACCGGAAGACCCGACTCCTTCGCAACGCGGACCGTGGCATCGAACGAGGGCCCGGTGAGGGTCCCATCGCGCGCGATGTCCGTGTAGACGATCCCGAGCACTCCATAGCCCTTCGCCCTGCGGGCGAGCTCGACATCGGAGAGATCTGAGTCGCTCTCCCAGCCGGCGATCTTTACCCTGCCGTCGCGCGCGTCGATGCCTGCCAGGATCCGCCCGAAGGTGCGGGCCCAGCGCGCAACCTCCTCGGGCTTCCGGGCAAGGGCCGTGCCCACGACTATCCGGTCCACCCCCGCCGCGATGAGCTCCTGTACATCGCCCTCGCTCCGCACCCCTCCTCCCACCTCGAGGAGGCAGCCGACCGCAGCGCGGATGCGGGCGATCACTTCGCGGTTGGTTCCGCTGCCGCGCGCCGCATCGAGATCGACGAGGTGGATGCGCCGCGCCCCGGCGCGCTCGAAGCCTCGGGCGACCTCGACAGGATCGTCCTCGTAGACGGTGGCCCGCGCATAGTCACCCTGGATGAGGCGGACACATGCGCCATGGAGAAGGTCGATGGCGGGGATGATGAGCATGGCCTACGCCTCCGCGGCGTCACCGGGCCGCGCTCTCTTCCTCAGCCTGCCGGCGCCTCGAGCCTTTGTGCCGACCCGTCCCGGGGAGCCCGCGTCGGCCTTCGATCCTACGGCGGCCCCCCCCGCCCCGTCAATCCCGCCGGCGCCTGAGGCCATCACGGAGATCGTCCGCTGCGGGAACGGGATCTCGATGCCCTCCTCATCGAAGCGCTCCTTGATCGACTGGAAAAGGGAATTCCGAAGGGCCAGGTAGTCGTCCTTGAAAAACCACACTCCGAAGGTAAGATTGATGCTCGATTCGGCGAAGCTGTTGTAGACGAAGAGGGGCGCCGGCTCTTCCAGCACCAGGGGATTCTCCCGCGCTATCGACAAGAGGACCTCCTGCACCTTCGCCAGGTCGGAGCTATAACCGACCCCGAGGGAGAGATCCATGCGGCGAATGGGAAAGCGGGTGATGTTCGTGACCTCCGAGGTGATGATGGTCTGGTTGGGTATGCGGATGAGGAGATTGTCGAAGGTACGCAGCTTGATCGAAAGGGGATCGATCGCATGAATCACTCCGGTCTTGTCGCCGACGCTTATGACGTCGCCGATCACAAAGGTCTTTTCCGAGACCAGGAAGAGCCCGCTGATGATGTTGCCAAGACTGGTCTGCGAGGCGATGCCGACGGCAATTCCGACGACCCCGGCGGCTCCGAGAAGCGCCGAGAGCTTCACCCCTATCTCGCTGAGCGCAGCGATGACGATGATCACCACCCCGATGTAGACGATGGACTTCTGGAGAATCATCTTGGTCCGCTCGGAGAGATTCTTCGCGACGACCCGGCGAACCACCGCCGCCGTCAGGCGAACGAGGAGGAAGCCGATGACGATTATCGCGATGACCTTCACCGCCTCGAGCAGCACATGCGGCGTGAAGACCTTGGTGAAGTCGATGCTACTGAGCAGTTTTGACATGACGCACCCGCCCTGTTGCTCCTAGTACGTAGTGAGCGACTTGATGTATTCGAAGCTTTTCTGGATCAGATTCTTGCTTGGTGAGACCTGCGGACCGGAGATCCGGCGCACGTCGCGCTCGAAATCCGGCGGCTCCTCGTGGAAGGTGATCTGGCTCGACTGATCGGCGCCGTGGAAGTGAAAGACTACCTCGTTGGTGGCCAGGTTTTCCGCACCGGCGTAGAGGCTCAAGTACTGGACGCGAACGCACAGGCGCTGGAAATCGAGAGGCCCGGCGGTCTCGTTGCGTATCGTGATCGGGCAAACCACAGTGAAGGGTGTCGGCATCGTTTCCGCCGGGCTTGCGGCAAGGGGACTTGCAAAGGCGTAGCAGAGCTCCCCGTTGTCGGGCTCGCCGAACCAGGTGTTGGAAAGGCGCACCACGGGCCGCTGGATCAGCATCGTTCTCCGTTCCCCCGAAGCGGCAATGATCGACACCCATGTCGGGATGCGGACAAAGAAGCGCGCGCTCCTCCCCGGCAGGATCGCGACAGGAGAGCGCGGCCGCACGATCACCGGCCGATCGGGAAGAGCAGGACGAATAAGAATCTCCTCCCCGCTTCCCGTAATGAAGCGCAGCCACGCGAGGTCGCCCGGAGGCATCGCGCTCACCCCCGCCGCGATCTCGGCGGCTGCGCGCGCGGGCCGGCTGCGGCCAGGAGCCTCGGGCGCCGCATCCTCAAAGGCAATGCGCCATTCGCCCTCTCGGCGCTCGATCCAGAACCGGCAGGGACCAAGCCGCCAAAGTCGGCATTCGCCTTCGGCAAAGGGAACCTCGCGGTCCCAGAGCTCTGCGAGGCTTGAAATCTTCTTTTCCTTCACGCGACTCCCCGCTCCAGTCTACCGACTGCGCCGGCGCGGTGCAAGCCGATCCCGGTCGCTCGTGACACGCCCGCGGAGCCCTGTGCGTGAGGAAAACCGGTAGACCGCCCGACCATAGCGGGTGCCCGAAGGTCGCGTGCGCGCTACGGACCCTTTAGGTCGAAGCCGAGGCCCGGAGTCTCCTGGGGATAGAGGACCCCCTTGCGGATGATCACGGCGTCGTGCGTGGGGTCGCCAATAAGACCGAGATGACCATCGAGGTCCGCGTAGGCGACGTTCGGGCGCGCAAGCGCAAAATGGAGACCCGCGGCAATCCCGAGACCCGCCTCGTCCATGCAGCCGATCATCACCTGGAGGTTGGCCGAGCGGGCGACTGCATTGATCTGGAGGGCCTCGAAGATCCCGCCGACCTTCATGAGCTTGATGTTCACCATGTCGACGAGCTCTTTGCGCGCAAGGCGGAAGGCATCCCGCAGGGTCATGAGGCTCTCGTCGGCCATGACCGGAATGGGGACCCGGCCGGTTACTCGGCCGAGGAGATCCGGCTTGCGGCTGGGCGTCGGCTGCTCGAGAAGCTCGATGGCGACCGCGCGCGTGGCGCGGACGAAGGCAAGCGCCTCTTTCACGGTGTAGCCTTGATTGGCGTCGAAGCGAAGCCTGACGTGGCCGCCGACCGCTTCGCGGATCCTCGTCACCCGCTCGATGTCCTCGCCGAGGTCGCGACCTCCCTTTACCTTCAGACAGTGAAAGCCTCGCTCGATCCAGCTTCGCGCCTCGGCGATGCTCTCCTCGACGGGCATGATGCCAATCGTGACGCTGGTGCGGATGCTCCGCCGGTAGCCGCCGAGGATCCGCCAGATCGGGAGTCCGGCCTTCTTGCCGAGGATATCGTAGAGCGCCATGTCGACCGCGGCGAGCGCCGAGCTGTGCTCGGCGAGGGTCTGCTGGAGCTCGTGGACGTGGCGCGCTATGCGCAGGGGATCCTGTCCCGCGAGCTCCGGCGTCACGACATCTCGGATGACGCGGATCACCGACTCGGGGGTCTCCCCTGTCACCATGCGATCCGGCGCGGCGCAGCCGTAACCGACGATCCCCGCGGCCGTCTCGATGCGGACGAAGACATTCGTCGTCCGGTCGATCGTCTCGTAAGCGATCGTGTAGGGGTGGGCGTGCTTCAACTCCACCGGCCAGGTATCGATTGCGGTGATTCTCAAAAAGAGGCTCCTCTCCGGCAATTCTGCCAGAAAGAGCCTGCGGAGGCTACCGGTTCATGCGCCCGCGCGCGGCCCCGACACCCGGGTGGCGACGGTCGACTTTGGCGGGGTCGCTGCTACCGGCCCATGCGCGCGCGAAGGGCCGCCACCACCGGGCCGGCCCCGTCGATGAGGGGATCGCAGACCGGGAGGCCGGTTTTCGCGGCAAGCTCTGCGCAGGCGGCTGCGATCTCCTCGCGAGCGAGGTTCTCGTGGTTCACGGTCACGGCGACCACGGGTTTGCCGGAGAGAAACTCGATGGCGCGAATCTGCGTCTCGATCGGATGGAGGGGGTAGCCGGGAAATCCGTCGTACTCTCGGCGGGCTGGGGCGTGCTGAAGCACGACGGCGTCCGGCCGGGCTGCCGCGAGGATCTCGAACCCGCCGGGATAGGCGGGGTTCATGAGACTGCCCTGCCCTTCCACGACGATGACATCCGGCCGCCGCTCGCTCCAGGCGCTAAAGACGGCATGCTCGATCTCCCCGGCGACGAAATCGTTGATGAGGGAGTCCATGATGATGCCATACTCGACGCCCTGCATCCATGCGGTCTGCCCGGTGCCGATCATCTCGGCGCTCAACCCGCCGGACTCGAGGGCATGCACAAGGATCCAGGCGGTCGTTCGCTTTCCGATGGCCGAGTCGCTGCCGAGCACCGCCACGCGGAAGGAGCTCACCTGCGCGATCTTGCCGGTAAAGGGGTGGAGCTCCCCGCGCGGCGGGGTCTTTCGCACGTCCCTTAAGGCCACCCCCTTGTCCGCGGCGAGCGCGACGAGCTCAGCGTCGTCGGTGAGGAAGTCGTGAAGGCCCGAGTCGACGGAGAGCCCCCGCTCCACGGCGGCCCTCACCGCTGCCCGCATCGCGGCGCTCATGGAGCCTCCGTCGGGAGCGATCCCGATCACCAGATGGGTGGCAGGCCTCCCCGCCTCCCTGGCCTCGGCAACAGCCTCGTCCAGACCGCCGACGACGGGGATGCCGGCCCGATGTCCATCCAACACCTCCCCGGCGTCGCGCCCGGAATACCTTCCGTCGATCACCGCCGCGACCCGGTAGCGCCGGGTAAAGCGCACCAGGCCGTGGGCGGTCTTGCCGTAGGTCGTGTTGAATGCGCCGTCGCAGTAGACGATGGCGTTGCCCTCGGGCGGCCGCCCCATCATCTCCTCCCGGTGAGGATGACCACGTAGCGGTCGCTCGGAAGCGGCTCCTCCTTGTGGCGCTGCAGGAGCGCAAGGAGCCCGGCCGTCGAGGCCGGCATGACGTGGAGCCCCTCTTGCTCGCGGATAACCTTCGAGAACGCCGTCATGCTCTTGTCGCTCGCGTAGGAGGCCCAGCCGTTGGAGAGCCGGATGGCATCGAGGGCGAGATCCCCGTCGATCGAGTGCCAGTTGATGAGCGGCTCGTTGATGGTCGATTCGTGAATCGACAGGGGATCGAGGTCCTTGCACATGGGCAGATGCTTCAGGAAGGCGTTGATAATCGGATTCTTGCTGTAAGAGGAGCCGGCCACCAACCGCGGAATCCGCGAGGTCTTGCCGCGCCGGTAGAGGCTTACGAAGCCGCGATAGATTCCCGCGACTGTCGTGCCGTTTGAGACCGGCACCGCGACGAGGGCGGGGGCATCCCGCAGATCGTCGTAGATCTCGTACGCGATCTGGCCGTAGGCCCGCAGCTGGAGGTCGGTGTTGGCGGCTCCCGGGTTTGCATCGTAGTAGTCGCGTTCCCGTGCGACCTGGGACGAATGCTTCACCGCAGTCTCGTAGTCTCCGCTAGTGCGGTACACCTCCGCCCCGAGGCGCTCGATCTCCTGCATCCGCTTGGTGTGGTAGCTCTCGGGGATGAAGATGACGCAGCGAAGCCCCGCAAGCGAGGAGGCAAAGGCCATAGCGACCCCGTAGTTCCCGCAGGTTGCCAAGGTAATGGTGTCGTAGCCTCGGCGCAGAGCGTCCTGGACCTGGGCAAACGCAATGCGATCTTTGTGGGTTCCGGTTGGATTGTTGCCTTCGAACTTGAGGTACAGCTGGCGAAGCCCGATCTCGCGCTCGATGTTCCGCGCTCGGGAGAGCGTGGTGTCGCCGACCTCCGACTCGTAGATATCCTCGAATGCTTCCAGCCTTACGTCCAGCGGTTGGGTCGAATCGGCCGCCGTTCGTTTCTGTGCGTCGATCTCCGAGAGGATGGAGGAAACGCTGGAAGCTGCCCCCTCGAGCAGATCGAATGAATGGTCTTTCTGGACCTCGAATGCATGACCTTGCTGTAGTGCGTTACTCATAGTCTTGGTTTTCTCTACGGTATTTCTGCAGCCTGAAACCATGAAGCGCGAAGTTGGCGCGGCTTTGCCGTACGAAATCTCCCGGGAAAACATCTCTTACGTATCGAATCAGTCTGGTCATGGACTCCTCCGCGGCCGTTGGAAGCTTGGGCGGTCTCGGTGCGCGACCCGCCGCATACCTCTGCAATCGGCCAGATTGGCTGTTGGAATAATATACTACCTTCGGTGACATTGCGCTGTGGGGGTGGACCATCCGGTGCTCAAATCAGGTCCTCTTCTTCGGCGAGCCGCATCTCGGCGGGATGATCCTCAAGGTCGTCGACCTCGATGGGATAGAGCCGGTAGCGCGCCGGGCTTCCCTCATCCTCGCGGATGAGCGCATCAAGCTCGTATTGCGCGCTGCGCTGGGAGGGAAACACATATTTGGGCTCATCTCCTCTTCCGATGAACCAGAGCCGTCGTGCCATACGTAGTGAGGCACCTCCCTGGAAGGACGGCAGCGGTCTTCCGCGCTTCCTAGCCCCTGCGCCCGTGAATTCTCGGAGCAAAATCACTTTTGTTCAAGAGGGCCGCGGAGATCGCGCAGCGCGCGCACAAGCTCATAAATCGAGCCAAACGATTGGCGCCTTCCCGCTCAGTCTATGGTCCACCGATAGCCTCCCTCACGTCCCTCCACCCGAACAGAGAGCTCCGACTCGGCGGAATCGGCACTCTCGGCGGAGAAGCCCTCCCGCCCGAGGGCGTGCTTCGTCCAGTGGAAGGCAAGGCCCTCGCCGGAGAGCCCGACTCGCCGCCTGCTTCCGCGCACGGCGCGGAAGCTCCCGCGCCGCCGGTCGAACTCAAGCCCCTCCGCGGGGAAGCTTCGCTCGAAGGCCCCCTGGAGGATCAAGTCCTCCGGGGCGCCGACCTCGATGGTCCCCTCGGGCGTGATGAGCCAGAGGCGATCGGCCACCGGGAGGGCGAGCTCGAGCTCGTGGGTCGCAAGCAGGACCGCATGCCCCTCACCGCGCGCAAGCGAGCGGAGGAGCGCCATGATCTCGACCCTCCTCGGAAGATCGAGAAAGGCGGTCGGCTCGTCGAGCAGAAGGAGGCGCGGCTCCTGGGCGAGCGCCCGGGCTATCATGATCCTCTGCCGCTCGCCGTCACTCAAGGTGGAGACGCTCCGCCCGGCGAGGTGGCCCGCCTTCACCGCCTGGATCGAGCGGCGAATCACCCGGTCGTCCTCCGCCGAAAGCCCGCCTGTCCACGCCGTATACGGATAGCGGCCGAGCGCGACGAGCTCGTAGCCCGTGAGCATGCCCGAGTCGACGCGCTCGGTGAGAACGACACTTACCTCCCGGGCGCGCTCGCGCAAGGAGAGCCCGTCGATCGCCCTTCCGGCAATCCGCAGCTCGCCCGCGAGCGGCTCCTCGAACCCGGCGATGGTCTTGAGAAGGGTCGACTTGCCCGATCCATTCGGACCGAGCAGGCAGACAAGCTCTCCCTCGTGCAACGCCTCGCTGACGCCCGCTAACACGACGGTCGGCTCGCCGCCGCGACCTCGCCCGCCCGCAGCGCGATAGCCGACCGAGAGCCGTTCGAGCACCGCCAGCGCCGCCGACTCGCCGCTTGCGCTCATCCGGCAAAGGTCTCTTTGAGATTGCGCCGCCTCATGATGACCCAAACGACGACGGGAACTCCGATGAGGGCGGTGACTGCGTTGAGCGGCAGGACGTTCTCGCTTCCCGGAAGCTGAGAGACGACATCGGCGGCAAGGGTTGTCGTCGCGCCGAGCAGCGCAACCGCGGGCAGGAGGGTCCGGTGGTTCGAGGTAGAGAGAAGGCTGCGCGCGAGATGGGGGATCGCCACCCCGACGAAGGCGATGGGTCCGCAGAAAGCGGTTACGGTTCCGGCGAGCAGCGCCGTGTTCGCGAGGAGCAGGGTCCTCACCGCGCCGACCCGCATCCCCATGCTCTTGGCGTAGCCTTCGCCGAGGAGGAGGGCGTTGAGCTGCTTTCCGGAGAGATGGCTTGCCGCGATCCCCACGGCTATGGCAACTCCAAAGACCGGCATCTGCTCCCAGGTGACTGTTTGAAAGCTACCGAAGGTCCAGGCGATGTAGGCCTGCACCCGATCGGCGGCGCTCCATTCCAGGAGGATGCTCACGACAGCGCTCACCGCGTAGCCGAAGAAAAGCCCGAGAACAAGGAGCGTCATTACGCTGGGCACCCGCTGCGCGTAGACGAGCACGAGGAGGAGCACCCCAGCCGCCCCGGCTCCCGCTGCGGCGACGATCGCAAGCTGGCCGCTCACCCCCAGACCGGCAAGGAGCGCCGCCCCCGAGGCGGCGCCGGAGGCGAGAACGACGAGCGCTACGCCGAGGCTCGCCCCGGAGCTTATCCCGAGTACGAAGGGATCCGCGAGGGGGTTGCGGAAGAGCGTCTGCATCGAGAGGCCGCACAGGCCGAGGGCTCCGCCGGCAAGAAGCGCGGTAATCGCCTTCGGGAGACGGATGAGGAGAACGATCGTCTGCCACGCGCGAAAATCGCCTCCCTCCCCGTGGCCCGGTCCAAGGCCGAGGAGGATGCGCGCGATCGCTCCAGGCGGAATGGCGATCGCGCCGAGCACGATGTCGAGCGCAAAGGCCGCGACGAGGCCGCAGGAAAGCAGAACGAAGGCTCGGCTCCTTTTCTTCATCATCTCACCCGCCGGTAGTAGGTGAGCTCATGACCGGGCAAAAGCCCCGGATGAAAGATCTTGATGAGATCGGCCAGCACCACCTGCGGCCGCACGGGCCCGGACTCCCAGTAGTCGTTCCCGCCCTCGGGCGTCACGCGGGCGTTGTTGTTGTAAAGGTCGTCGTCCTTGAAGGCTTTGAACTGGGCGAAGCGAGGATCAGCGGCAAGGGCATCGGCGCGGGTGCGATAGTCGCCCGTATTGAGCCAGAAATCGGCGTTCGCCGCGCGATCGATAACCGCTTCGAGGCTCAAGGGTTGGGTCCCGCTCGCGCCGGTGTTCGCCCACAGGTAGTCGGCCCCGGCGTCGCGAAGCAGCGCCGCCACGTAGCTCTTGCCGCCGGGCATCCCCCAAGAGCCCTGCCAGGGAGCGTTCACGAAAACCGTCGGCCGGTCGGGGGCCTTCGCAGCGAGAGCCTTGAGCCGATTGTACTCGGCGGCAATCGCGGCGAAAAGGGCGTTCGCCTCCCGCTCCTTGTTGTAGAAGAGGGCTATGAACTTGATCCACTCGGCTCGGCCGAGGGGAGTCGGCTCCGCCCAATCCCCGTCAAGCACCACCGGTAGACCCGCCTCGAGAAGCTTCGGGTAGATCTCTCCCGCTCCGCCCGAGCCGACGGCGAACACCACATCGGGACGGAGCGCGATGAGGAGCTCGACGTTGGTCGCCGCACCCTCCCCCACCTGCGCGATCCTGCCCCGCTGGACCCCCAGGCGAACCTCGCGACTGTAGACGTAGGACGAGCGCTGGATCCCCTTTAGGGTCGCCATCTCGCCGAGCATACCGATCTCGGCAAGATAGGTCGCCGACAAGGCGACCACCGAGTGCACGGGGATGGTGACCCTTACGGCGTTCGGGTAGCCGGCGGGCGCCTGAGCTCCGCGCTCGACGAGCAGGTACTCGAAGCCGCCCTTCGCGCCGGGCCAGGGACGCGTGACACGGACCACCTTGTAAGTGCCGTGATAGGCGACCGAGAAGCCGGTCGCGTAGCTGGGAACAACCTCGGCGTCAAAGAGGTCGACCGGAGGGCGCTGGGCATCGCCCGCCTCGTTGGCCGCGACCGACGAGGCGGATGGTCGGGCAGTGTTCCCGGAAGGCGGTCCCCCGCCCGCCGCAGCCTGCCCCCCGCGTTCCCGAATCCCCGCTGCCCAGGCCGCAGGGGCGGCCATGAAGAAGAGCCCTGCTACCGAAAAGACAAGCGCCCACTTCGCCATGCGTGTCCTCAAACGATAGACGCCGGGGGAGGAATGAGTCAATGAGGAGGCGCAACCCGCCATGGGAGCTCCCTCCCCGCGGCGAGCGGCACTACCCCGTGGGCCACCTCGGGCACCTGCCATGCTTCCCGGCGAAGCTCGAGCCTCCCTTCGTTCAGGGGGAGACCGTAGAACTCGGCGCCGAAGCGGCTCACGAAGGGCTCAAGCAGATCCAGACGGCCGCTCTCGTCGAAGAAACCCGCGAGGAGCGAGAGACTCGCCGGCATGCTGTAGACGCCGGCGGCGACACGGGGCCCCTCCTTGGCCGCCCGAGGGTGCGGCGCGCTGTCGGAGCCGAAAAAGAAGCGCCGATTCGCCTCGAGGACGACCTGTTGGATCGCCTTTCGGTCGCGTGCGCCCTTCACCACCGGCTTGCAGAAGAGGTGCGGATCGAGCCCTCCGCCGAAGAGGTCGTCGAGAGTGTAGAGAAGATGATGGACCGTCACGGTAGCTGCGACGCGATCGGGCAGCGCGAGCACAGCCTCGACGCCGGGCGCCGAGGAGACATGCTCGAGCACGATGCGAAGGCCTGGAAACCTCTCGGCAAACTGGATGAGCCGCGGCAGAAAGGCGCGCTCCCGGTCGAGGGCCTCCGCGCCCGGCTCCTCTCCGTGGAGGCAGAGCACGAGCCCCTCGGCCTCCATCGCGGCGATCGTTTCCATGACGGTCTCGCTCTCCGCAATCCCGTCCTCCGAGTTTGTCGTCACCCCTTGGGGGTAGTACTTGCCCGCAACCGCCCCCGCACTTTTCAGCGCGCGGACCCGCTCCCGGTCCATCCCGGCTTGAATCTTGAAGGCCATCAGAGGGACAAACCCGCCGCCGGCCGCCTTTAGAATGGCGGTCCGGTACCCGGCGAGTCCCTCCGGGGTCGTGATCGGAGGAATCGTGTTGGGCATGACGAGTGCCCGCGCAAAGGAGCTCGCGAGATCTTGCGCGTAGCCCGCAAGCTCCGGTCCCTGCCTGAGATGGACGTGCATGTCGTCGGGTCTGCGAAGCGTGATCTCCCGGATTTCCTTCATCGAAGGTTACCAGGTAAGAACACCGCCTGCGATGGTGAGGCCTGCGCCCACCGCGCACAGGAGAAGCTTGTCGCCGGGCTTGAGCTTTCCCGACAGCTCGAGATCCTTCAGCGCGAGCGGAATCGACGCGGAGGAGGTATTCCCGTACTTGGCAATGTTGAAGAAGAACTTCTCTATGGGAAGATTGAGCTTGTGTGCGACCGATTTGAGAATCCGCTGGTTGGCCTGGTGGGGAACGACCCAGGCGAAATCGGCGAGCGCCGTCCCGGACTCCTTTGCGACAGCCTCGATGACGCTTGAAAAGCTTGTCACCGCGGTGCGGAACATCCTTCCGCCGTCCATGTACCAGAAGCCCTCGTCGACGGCGAGGTCGCTTCCGGGCGGGTACTCCGACCCTCCGGCCTTCCGGTAGATGATGTCGTAGCCGGAGCTGTCCGCAGCCATGACGATATTCGAGAGCACATGGCCCTCCCCTCCCCGCGAAGGCTTGTCCGCGGTGAGCACCGCCGCCCCCGACCCGTCGCCGAAGAGAAAGGCGGTTGCGCGGTCGGTCTTGTTGGTGAACTTGCTCATCTCCTCGGCGGCAACGACGAGCACGTTCCGATAGGTACCCGTCATGATGAACTGCCGACCGACCGACAGGGCGTAGAGCCAACCGCTGCACGCGGCCGAGATGTCGAAGGCCGGCACGTGAGGACATCCAAGCTTCTGTTGGATGGCGTTCGCCGTGGCCGGAAGCGGCATGTCGGGGGTCGTCGTCGCTACCACGATGAGATCGAGATCTGCGGCCGCGAGCCCGGCGCCCTCCAGGGCAGTCCGCGAAGCCTGCACGGCGAGATCGGATGTGCTCTCCTTCTCCGCCCACCTGCGCTCCCGGATGCCGGTCACCTTCTCGATGTAGCCTTCGTTTATGTCGGAGAAATGCTCCAAGAAGACTGCATTGTCCACGACCTTCGCGGGAACGTAGGTCCCGATGCCCGCTACGAAGCAGGTGCGCAGCGCGCCTCCGGCGGCCGCCTTCTTCGCCTCCTGCTCGTCGATGTAGCGCCCAATCTCCGCGGCCGTGATCCTACCGTCCGGCGCCTCCGCCGCGATGGCTGCGACGTCGGCTTCCGTAAGATTGTTGTCGCCTATCATCTTCTTCAGACGAGGGCTCAAGGTGCGAAGGAGATCGCCTGAAGGTGCCGTTTGCTTCGCCGCCGCGGCGCCCCCGGCGCCGGCGGTAGCGGCAGCACCCGCCGCGCGGCGTCCGTTATGGCCGCTCTCGCTCTTCTCGAGGTGCTTCATGTCGGGATCCGAAGTGCGCATCTCAAGAAGGGGAGCTCCCACGTCGACGACATCACCCTCCGCGGCAGCGAGGGTCACGACCTCGCCCGCGCAGGGCGACTCGAACTGCCAGACCGATTTCTCAGTCTCGATCTCCGCGATGATCTGGCCCTTGGCGACCCGTTCGCCCGGCTTAATCTTCCACGCGACGAGGATCCCGTCCACAATCGATTCTCCGTTGAACGGCATCGGAATCGTTATGTTGAAGTCGCTCTTTGTCACGGCCATCATGTCTCTCCCTAATATTTGAGGAGCTCTCGTATCTTTTCCTGGATAGTGGCGCTGCTCGGGCGGTAGACGCTCTCCAGCTCCGGGGCGAAGGGTACCGGAGTGTCCGGGGGGGTTATCAGCGTCGGCGGGGCGTCAAGGTCAAAGAAGTTCCGCTCGACGATGCCGGAGATGATCGTGGCGCCCAGGCTTCCCGTTCGCCACGCCTCGTGAACCACGAGAAGGCGGTGCGTCTTCTTCACGGAGTTGGAGAGAGTCTCCCAGTCGAAGGGCTTCAGAACCCGAGGATCAACCACCTCGATCGTAACCCCTTCCTGCTTCTCGATCGCCTGAACCGCATCGAGACACTCATGCATCATTGCCCCATAGGAGAGAAGCGTCAGATTCTCGCCCTTCTTGCGTACCACCGCGTGGTCGAGCGTCTCGATCTGCCCGTCGAAGGAGATGTCACCCTTCAGACGCCGGTAGAGAAACTTGCTCTCGAAGAAGAGCACGGGATTGTCATCGTAGATCGAAGCAAGTAGGAGGTGAAAGAAATCCTCCGCGAAGGAGGGGTAGACTATCTTCAGCCCCGGGAAGGTGCCGAAGAATCCGTCGAGGTCCTCCGAATGAAAGGGCCCATAGCTCAAGCCTCCTCCGGTCGGCATCCGAATGGTCAGCGGCAGGCAGTGGCCGGTGCGGAAAAAGAAGGTTCCGGCGTTTATGCCTATCTGCGTGGTCGCATCGGCCGAGAAATCGGAGAACTGCATCTCGATGACCGGGCGTAAGCCCATCTCGGCGGCGCCGATCGCAAAACCAGTAAACCCGGATTCGGCGAGCGGCATATCCACGATCCGCTCGCGCCCGTACTTGGGAAAGAGCCCCTTCGTCGCCTTGAAGGGACCGCCGTACTCTCCGATATCCTCTCCGATAAGAAAGACCGCTGGGTCGTGCTGGAGCGCGTGGTCGAGCGCGGCGTTCACCGCCTGGACCGGCGTCACATCCTCCTTGGTGAGCGGAGGCAGCGAACGCAAAACCTTGCGGTCGGGAGCTTTGTAGGGCGACCAATTCGTCCGCTTGGGATCCACCTTCTGGAGCTGGATTGCGCGGTTTGCCTCGGCCGAAACATGCTCCTGCCACTCCTGCTCGAGCCGCGCGAGCTCCTCCGCTGCAATGATCTTGCCGGCGAGCAGGTAGTCGCGCATGACGGTCAAGGGATCTTCGATCCGCCACCGGTCGAGATCCTCCTGTGGAACGTAATCCGCCGTGTCGTAGGCGGCGTGGCCCACAAGTCGGTAGGTCACCGTCTCGAGCAGATAGGGCTCCGGGTCGGTGCGCATCGTGTCGATTATCTCTTTCACCGTCTCGTACACTTCGACGGCATTGGTCGCCTTTATCCTGTTGCCCTTTATCCCGTAGCCCGCCGCCCTCGAGGATAGGTCGTCGCAGTTGTACTGGTGCTTGGTGGGCGTCGAGTAGGCCCACTGATTGTTCTCGATCATGAAGAGAACGGGAATCTTAAGCACCGAAGCGATATTGAGCGACTCATGAAAGTCGCCGGTGCTCGTTCCTCCATCCCCGATGATGGCCACCCCCACGGCGGGAATGCCCTGCTTGCGCCGTGCATAGACCGCTCCGGTCACGTTGGGAAGCATCACCCCGAGATGGCTCACCATGGGCAGGAGGCCCTTCGTCGGGATTCCGTGATGGACGTTTCCATCCTTTCCGCCCGTCGAGCTCTCCACGTTGGCGAGGTAGTGGCAGAAAAGGTGAAAAACGGGTATCCCCCAGACCAGGTAGCCGGCAAAATCCCGCTGCATGAAGTTGCAGACGTCGGTCTGCGGATTCAAGGCCGAGGTGATGCCGACTATCGCCCCCTCGTTCCCCTCCCCCGAGGTCACGGTTCCCTTAACCAGACTCTGCCGGTAGAGATCCATGATGCGGTCCTCGCTCTTGCGCGCGAGATACATATTGCGATACATCTGCAAGGGGAGCTCTTTTCCGATACCCATTCCTAAGCCTCGTCTTCCGTTGGTTTTACCTGGGCTGTCCGACTGCGCCTCGAGCGAGCTTGTTGGAAAGAAGTTGAAGACGGAAAAACGGCGCCAAGAGAGGATATCAGCATCCGGCGAAATCTTCAAGAAGCGACCCTTCACCCCACATGAGCGCGTCATGCGCCCGGCGAGGCGCCGGCGGCATCGAGCTCATGACTTCATCTCCGAGGTCCCTGCTGGCACCCTTCTCCTCCGTCCCGGTCGGTTTCACCTACATGACAGGGCGGATCGCCGCACGGGTGCAGCCTTGAGCGTGGAAAACTCGTTTTTTTGCACCTTTTTTTGACTTTGCCTGTCAAGAGAGATATAGTGGTCATTAACGAACGACTGCTCGTTCATTTATCTGAGCGAGTTGCGCGAAGGATGCGAGCTGCCGTTCGCAGGAGATCGCCTTCAAGTGAGGTGGGAGTATGGTGCTTGTAACCGGCGGTACCGGTCATCTGGGAAATGTGTTGGTGAAGAAGCTGCTCGAATCGGGCGAGCGGGTGCGCGTCCTGCTCCTTCCGGACGAGCCCGTCGAGTCTCTCGAAGGCCTCCCGGTGCAGGCAGTCATCGGGGACGTGCGCAACGAGGCCTCCCTCGTCGCAGCCTTTCAGGGGTGCGAATACGTCTACCACCTTGCCGGGATCGTCTCGATTCTGAAGGAGCAGTCTCAGATCCTCGAAGAGGTCAACGTCAAGGGAACTCGCAACGTGGTCAATGCTTGCCTGAAGGCCGGCGTTCGAAGGCTGGTCTATACGAGCTCGGTTCATGCCTTCGCCGAGATTCCGGCCGGCGTCCTTATCGACGAGCGGGCACCGATCTCTCCAAGGGAAGCGCTCGGGGAGTACGGCAAATCGAAGGCACAGGCCACTATCGAGGTCCTGAAAGGGACCAAGCGAGGTCTCGACGCGGTTGTCGTCTGCCCGGCAGGAGTCATCGGCCCCTACGACTACCGGGCCTCACGCATGGGACGCTTCATTCTCTACCTCATGCAGTCGAGCTTCCTCGGCCTTCCCGACGGCGCCTACAACTTCGTGGACGTGCGCGACATCGCCGAGGGGGAGATGCTCGCCTGCCGGAACGGAAAGTCCGGCGAGGTTTATATCCTTTCAGGAGAGCGGATCACCTTCAAGGACCTTCTGCGTGTAACGCGGAATCTCGTCGGGCGAACCCCCTCTTACGTGCGCCTCCCGATGTGGCTGTGCCGCGCAGGGGCACTCTTCGGCGAGTTTTCCTATCGCCTGACGCACAAGGAGCCCCTTCTCACGCAGGAGTCTCTCGACACCATCGTGAGCAACTGCGCCTTAAGCTCTGCGAAGGCGGAGCGCGAGATAGGCTATCGCCATCGTCCCATCGCCGAGACGATAAGGGACACCGTCGCCTGGCTGACGCGAAACCGCAAGCTCTCGTTCGGGACGCCTCGGTAGACCGAAGCGCGCATCGCCGGCGCCGCGTTCGCCTTCTGATGGAAAACGCCGTCTTGGCGGCGGGGCAACTACATTGCCGGCACTCTTTTAGAGAATGTGCTCGAGGAAGCGCTTCGTTCGCTCCTCGCGAGGGTGCTCGAAGAGCTCGGTAGGGCTGCCCTGTTCGATGATCTCCCCCTGATCCATGAAGATGACCTCGTCGGCGGCCGCCTTCGCGAAGCCCATCTCGTGTGAAACGACAAGCATAGTCATTCCCTCCTGCGCGAGGGCGAGCATGACGTCGAGCACCTCCTTGATCATCTCGGGATCGAGGGCGGAGGTCGGCTCGTCGAAGAGCATCTCCTTGGGGCTCATCGCGAGGGCGCGGGCGATGGCGACCCGCTGCTGCTGCCCTCCCGAGAGCTGGCCCGGGTAGGAATCCGCCTTCTCGGAAAGCCCGACGCGGGCGAGCAGCGCGAGCGCGGCCGCGTCGGCAGCGTCCCTGGAGGTATGCTTCACGACGATTGGCGCGAGACTGATGTTCTGTCGGGCGGTGAGATGGGGAAAGAGGTTGAAGCTCTGGAAGACCATGCCTATCTCTTCGCGAATGCGCCTGATGTCCGACATGTGATGGGTGAGCTGCTCGCTGTCCAGCCAGATCTCCCCGGAGGTGAGCGGCTCCAAGCGGTTGATGCTTCGAAGGAGCGTGCTCTTGCCGCTGCCGGAGGGTCCGATGACGAGCACGACCTGGCCGGGCTTGATGGCGAGGCTGACGTTTTTCAAGGCCTGGACTTGCCCGAAGAACTTTGTGGCGTTCTTAACCGTGACTCGATTCATCGACGTGCTATCTGCTTCCACGGCGGTGTAGTCGCTCCTCCATGATGCCCACCAGCTTGGAGAAAAAGAGCGTGAGCACGAGGTAGACGAGGGCCACGACGGTGTAGCTCTCGAAGTATCGGAAGGTCGTCGAGGCGTATTCGCGCCCCCTGCGCAGGAGATCCGCGACGGCGAGGATCGAGACCAGCGAGGAATCCTTGAGAAGGGCTATGAACTCGTTGCCGATCGGCGGCAGGATGACTCGGATGGTCTGCGGAAGGATCACCCTGCGGATCGCTTGACCCCGCGAAAGCCCCAGCGCGAGGGCCGCCTCCATCTGTCCCTTCGGGATCGACTGGATTCCGGCGCGGAATATCTCGCCAAGGTATGCTCCGTAGCAGAAGGACATGGCGATGACGGCGGAGAGGAAGCGCGGCACCTCGACGAACTTCCCAAGAGCGTAATAGATATAGAAGAGTTGCACGAGCAGGGGAATCCCCCGTACCACTTCGACGTAGATCGTCGCGATGCGATTAATGATGACTATACGGGAGATGCGTCCGAGCCCCGCGAGGAGCCCAAAGACGAGAGCGAAGCAGATCGAGGCGACGGTAACCTCAAAGGTGCGCAGGACTCCATCGGGAATGAACTTGATGATGTCGAGATAGGGATCGGGGGAGATTACGGGCAGGAGGACCAGCAGGGCGATTGCCCCGAAGAAGGAGATTCGCCAGGCCGAGAAGCCCTTTTTCTCCCCTCGCTCCGGGATCAACGCCCCGTCAGTAACCTCGATTCGAGTGTCCCTTAGGTTGGCTCGCCCGTTTCTTACCTCAGCCACTTGCTTTCCAGCTGCGCCGGGAGATCGGTAGCCAGGACCTTCTTGAGACCCGCGTTGACAAGGTCGAGCACCTTCGTATTGCCCTTCTTCACGGCGATGCCGTAGTACTCCTCGGTGAAGGGTTTGCCGACGATCTTCAAACGGTCCTTGTAGTTGTCGTTCTGGAGCACATAATTGGCCGCCGTCGGGTTGTCGACCACAACGCCCTCGATGCGGCCGTTCGCGAGGTCTTCAACCGCTAGGCCGATCTCATCGTAGGTCTTCAGGGCTACCCCGGAGACCTTCTGGATCGCCATGGCGCCGGTTGTGCCGATCTGGGCGCCGGCGGACTTGCCTTTCAGGTCGGCGAGCGTCGCAACGCCGCTTTCATCCGTTCGCACGACCAGAACCTGCCCTGCGTTAAGGTAGGGCATCGAGAAATCCATGGTCTGCTTTCGCTCATCGGTGATGGTTACTGACGAGATCACCGCGTCGTAGTCGCCGTTGGCGAGGCCGGCGAAGATGCCGTCCCAAGCGGTGTTCTGGAGGTCGACGTTGAACCCGGCGGCCTTGGCGACTGCATGTATGAGATCGACATCGAAGCCGACCAGCTGCTTGTTGGTGTCGACGAACTCCATGGGCGGCCACGTCGCATCCGTGGCTACCTTGATGGTCGGAAGTTGAGATCCGGCTGCCTCTTTTTGCCCTCCGGCGAACAGTACGCCGACGGCGAAAACGACGAAGAGAATCGCGAAAAGCGACCCGATAAGCCTCTTCATGTGGCTTGCTCCTTTTTCTTGGGGATTGTTGCGTTGTTTGATTAAATGGTGATCTGCCTATTGTGGAGCACCCTGAGGGAAAAGTCAATTGCAAGATTTGCGGAAAAGGTCCATAATCTCTACTTTGTGGTTTTCGAGTTGACGTTTCTCCGCTTCGCCCGTAGGATTGGGGTCGAAGCGTAGCCAAAAAGGAGTGTGGCATGCGGAGCCCCAACAGCCTGGCAACCCTGTGCGTTCATGCCCTCGCGGAATCGATCGACTCCAGGACAATGATCACGATTGCCAACGAGCTGATGCCAAACTACGATGTGTATGCCCGCACCGGTTTCCGGCAAAGCATGGTCATCCCAAGCCGCGATATGGCACAGCAGATCGTGTCGGACATCGTAGGCCAGGACCGCATGCTCGACCTGATCAGCGCCCTCATCACTATTCAGGAAAGCGGTCATATGGGCCGCACCTTTTCCATTCCGAGGCTGCGCTTCCTCGTGCAGGAGCTCTTCGAACAGGGATATGTTTACGATACGGAGAATGGCGTCTTTGTGGAGAATCCCCAGGTCCGAAAGAGCCGCAACTGGGGCGTTTTGACGCCGGGCAGGGAGTACACCATGGCCTTTCTCCGGCTCGATATCGTGAAGAACTCTCAGCTGGTCCGATCCAACTCCGACTCGGTCATTCGCAAGGCGTACGCTCACCTGCGCAAAGTGGCAGCGAATGCGACCGAGAAGCGCAACGGCCGCGTCTGGCAATGGGAGGGCGACGGCGGGCTGTGTGCCTTTTTCATAGCCGACAAGCATCAGCGGGCCACCCTCGCCGCCCTGGAGATCATCCATGAGCTCGACATCTTCAACAAGGTGGCCTGCACGCTCTCGACGCCTCTCAGGGTACGCATCGCGGTGCACGGCGGGCCATGCGAGTATTCGGACAACATGGAAACCGTCACCAAGAACGAGACCTTGAAGCGCCTGCGCGAAATGGAAGAGGATCACACCCAGCCGCAGACGGTCACCATCAGCTCGGTGGTGAAGGTGATGCTCGACGACGTCGTGTCGAATGAGTTCTTGCCGATCAACCACGCCTCGGAAGGTAAGTACTACACCTATGCTCTCAAATGGGAGCAGTGAATGCGGGTTTACGTCCTTTCCGATTCCAAGGACGCGAAGAGATTCTTCCAAAAGATTCACCGACTGAAAGGCTACGAGCTGATCTTCCTGCCGACCGCGGAGTGCCAAGCCGTTGTAAAAAGAAGAGATAAGCCGAAGCTGCTGTATCTGGACATCACCCAGCTCGCCGATGCCGATCGCAAGAAGCTCCTGCGGCTTCTCTCCCGCGCCGATGACCTGGAGTTCGGGATCCTGGATCCAAAGGGGACGGTCGACGACGTAGCCTCCCTCATCCACCTGGGGGCCTTCGACTACCTTGGAAAACCGCAGTGGAAAGAGGGCTTGAGCGCGACACGCTTCAAGCAAGGGATACGCTACACGAGCTACGATCTCGACAACGGGGTGGCGGGACGAGAGGCGGCCGCTGCGGCTCCGACCATCGACGATTGGTCGCGCATCGTGCCGGGGAAGGCCTATACCTTCTGCTTCATGTTCTTTGAGCTGGACCTCGACGACGATTGGCGCAAGAAGTCCGGAAAGACGCATCTCGACCGGGTAACCTCGGCGCTCGAGACGCACCTCCAACGGGCCGTGGGCCCTGCCAACGGCAAGCTCTGGATCTGGGGCGAGTACGGGGGAGTCATCCTCTTCCCCTTTAACGGCCGCAGCTGCGATGCGATTCTCCTCTGCTATCGCATGATGCTGAACCGAACTATCATAAGCGCGGAAGACTACCACTTCGGCACCCTGCTCTCCTATCGCATCGCGCTTCACGTCGGGGCCACCACCTACCAGCCCCGCGGGAGCACGGGCACCATCATTTCCGACACGGTCAACTTCGTCTTTCACCTCGGCCACGGCTTTGCCGAGCGCGGCAACTTCTACCTCACCTCGGCCGTCCGCCCCTACATACCCAAAGGGCTGGAGGACTCCTTCGTTCCAAGCGGCGTGTTCGAGGGAATCGAAGTCTTCAGGATGCGTCGGCGAGTCCGCTGACTTGACAGAGCGCGCCGGACCCCCGTACGGTTGGGTTATGACGGTAAAGAGCGTTCCGTTCTCGACGGATCAACTCGAGCGAATCATCGCGCAGTTTCCGACCCCCTTTCATCTCTATGACGAGGGTGCCATCCGCCGCAATGCGCGCCGCTTCCTCAAAGCCTTTTCGTGGGTTCCCGGGGGCTTCGCCAATTTCTTTGCCGTCAAGGCGCTCCCGAACCCCTATATCCTCGAAATCCTGAAGGAGGAGGGGATGGGCGCCGACTGCTCCTCGCTTCCGGAGCTCCTGCTTGCCGACGCCGCCGGGATTCACGGCGAGGAGATCATGTTCAGCTCGAACGACACCCCGGCGGTCGAGTTCAAGAAGGCGATCGACCTCGGCGCGATAGTCAATCTCGACGACCTGAGCCACATATCCTTTGTGGAGGAGCGCGCCGGGCTGCCGGAGCTTGTCTGCCTTCGGTACAACCCCGGCCCGCTCAAGACGGGCAACGCCATCATCGGAAATCCCCAGGAGGCGAAGTACGGCTTCACGCGGGAGCAGCTTTTCGAAGGCTATCGGATGCTCAAGGCGCGGGGCGTAAGACGCTTCGGTCTTCACACCATGGTCGCGTCCAACGAGCTGAATCCCGACTACTTTGTCGAGACCGCGGCCCTGCTTTTCGACCTCGTAGGGGAGATCGAGCAACGCCTCGGGGTCCGGTTCGACTTCGTCAATCTGGGGGGAGGAATCGGGATACCCTACCGGCCCGAGCAGAGCGCGGTCGACCTCGAGCGGGTTTCCCGGGGAATCCGGCGGCTGTACGACGCGAAGATTGCCGCCCAAGGCCTCGGTCCCCTGCGCATCTTCATGGAGTGCGGGCGCGTGGTGACCGGCCCCCACGGCTACCTGGTGGCGCGGGTGCTTCACCGCAAGGAGACCTACAAGCGCTTCATCGGTCTCGACGCTTCGATGGCGAACCTCATGCGGCCCGGCATGTACGGGGCCTATCACCACATCACGGTCATGGGCAAGGAGGGGCTGCCGGCCGACGAGCTCTGCGACGTCACGGGGTCGCTGTGCGAGAACAACGACAAGTTCGCAATCGACCGCATGCTTCCGGAGATCTCGCCGGGCGACGTGGTCGTCATCCACGATACCGGGGCCCACGGTCACGCTATGGGGTTCAACTACAACGGAAAGCTCCGCAGCGCGGAGCTCCTCCTGCGCGAGGATGGAAGCGTGAAGCTCATTCGCCGCGCCGAGACCCCGGCAGACTATTTCGCAACCCTCGACCATCCCCGCCTCCGAGAGGAGGCCCTTGCGACCGCTAACAGGAGTCAGGAATGATTACGCCACTCTCGAAGAAAGAAAGGGTCCTTCTCGCCGGTGCCATGAAAAGCATGATGCTCGCCGACGGGCGCTTCGAGGACCAGGAGCTCAAGGAGCTCGATGTTCTCCTCCGAAGGCTCAATTTCAGCGATTACGAGCAATGCCTCACCGAGTTCGAGGCGACGTACAAGGACGAGGACAGCTTCTGGGAGGAAGTGGCAACGATCAAACGCCCGGAGGCGCGCGAGATCATCGTCAACGCCCTGCGAGAGCTCATGCTGCACGAGGGCATTCCCGAGCTCAACGAGGGACACCTCCTGAACAGGATCAAGAAGATCTGGAAGGCATAGGGCCGCTGCGATCGAGGCTGGGCCGTGAGAATTGAGGTGATTGCCGCCGAGCCGAAGCTCGACGGTCGCGCTATCCATCTCCTGCGCCGCCTGCGCGCCGCCGTCTCCGACTCCATCGAGGACGTAATCCTTGTCGACATCTACCTCCTCGATACGCGTCCCGAGCTGTCGCGCTCGGCCGCGGAGAGCCTCTTCGCCGATCCCGTCGCCCAGACGATCTTCGTGGATCGCCCCGCCTGCGACCGGCTCTTGGGCACTGCGCCGCAATCCGCGCCGCGCAAGGAGCCCCTTGCAGCACGAAATTCGATTCCCGCGCCTCAACGGGGATCCTTCCTGCTGATCGAGGTCGCAAGCCGTCCCGGCGTCACCGATCCCGTGGCTATCACCGCGCGGAAGGCGGCCGAGGCCGAGCTCGGGCTGCCCCTCGACGAGGAGAGCGTGATCCAGACTGCGCGCCAGTACGCCGTTCGCTCCGCGAGACCCCTTCTCGAACGCGACATCGGGCGTCTCGTCACGGTGCTGCACAATCCTCTGGTCCAGCAGGCCGTCGTGCTCACCGAGGCAGACTGGCACGAAGGGAAGCGTTTCCCCGCCCTCTACCCCCATCGGGTGGCCCCAAGCCCCGCCGAGGTGGCGACCTTCGACCTCGCCGGCGCGAGCGACTCCGCGCTTGCCGATCTTTCGACGCACCGCCTTCTTGCCCTGACGCCGGAGGAGATGCAGGCGATTCGAGGACACTACGCCGATCCCGCGGTGGCGGACGCGCGGAGGGCGGCCGGATTGACTGCGGAGGCCACCGACGTCGAGCTCGAGATGATTGCCCAGACTTGGTCGGAGCACTGCAAGCACAAGATTTTCAACGCCACGATCAACTATCGGGAGGGGTCGAAAAGCGAGACGATCCGATCGCTCTTTGACACCTACATTCGAACGACGACCGAAGAGCTCGCAGGGCGCAGGCCGTTCCTGCGCTCGGTCTTCCACGACAACTCCGGGGTGATCGCCTTCGACGAGGAGCACCTCGTGTGCTTCAAGGTCGAGACTCACAACTCCCCCTCCGCCCTCGACCCCTATGGCGGGGCCATCACCGGGATCGTCGGCGTGAACCGGGACATCCTCGGCACGGGCAAGTGCGCGCGCCCGATCTTCAACACCGACGTTCTGTGCTTCGGCTATCCCGATACCCCCGATTCCGAGCTCCCCGAGGGGCTCATCCACCCGGCGCTCGTCCTGGAGGGGGTGCACCGCGGGATAGTCGACGGCGGAAATCAATCCGGCATTCCCGTGGTGGCCGGCGGATTCCTGTTCGACGACAGCTTCGCGGGGAAGCCCCTCGTTTTTTGCGGCACAGGGGGGATCCTCCCCGCGAGCGTGCGGGGCGAAGCGGGGTGGATCAAGCACATCGATGCCGGCGACCTGGCGGTCATGGTGGGGGGCCGCATCGGGAAGGACGGGATCCACGGCGCCACCTTCTCCTCGCTCGCCCTCGACGAGAGCTCGCCGACCTCGGCGGTGCAAATCGGCGACCCGATCACGCAGCGGCGCATGACCGATTTCCTCCTCGAGGCGCGCGATCTCGGCCTTTTCAAGGGAATCACCGACAACGGCGCCGGCGGGCTCTCCTCCTCCCTCGGCGAGATGGCCCAAAGCTCAGGCGGAGTCCGCATCGAGCTTGACTGCTGCCCGCTCAAGTATCCCGGGCTCGCGCCCTGGGAGATCCTGGTATCCGAATCGCAGGAGCGCATGAGCCTCGCCGTCGACCCGGCCACGGTCGAGGAGCTGCTCGCCCTCGCCCGACGGCGCGACGTGGAGGCCACGGTGATCGGCGAGTTCACTGCAGGCGGCAGCGTCGAGGTGCGCCATCACGGGAGGCTGGTGGGGATGCTCCCGCTCTCCTTCCTGCACGATGGCCTTCCGGTGATGGAGCTCGAGGCGGTTTGGCCCGGGCCTCCCTCTCGAGTCGGGCACCCGATCGCCTCAGGCGGCAAGCCTCCCTTGAGCGACACTTTGCTCGCGCTGCTCGCCGATCCCTCCGTAGCGTCGAAGGAGCCGCTGGTTCGCCAGTACGACCACGAGGTGCAGGGGCAGTCGGTGGTGAAACCCTTTGTCGGAGCGCGGGCCGACGGTCCGAGCGACGGAGCGGTGCTCCGCCCGCTGCCCGAGAGCAATCGCGGCCTCACCGTCACCCACGGCATTTGCCCCGGCTACAGCGTCGGCGATACCTACCATATGGCGATGTGCGCGGTGGACGAGGCCTTCCGCGCCCATATCGCGCTCGGCGGCGACCCCAATGCTGCGGCGGCCCTGGACAACTTCTGCTGGCCCGACCCCGTCGCCTCGGAGCAGACCCCCGACGGGCCCTACAAGCTCGCGCAGCTGGTGCGGGCCTGCCGCGGCCTGCGCGAGGCGTGCCTCGCCTACGGGATTCCGCTCATCTCCGGCAAGGACTCGATGAAGAACGATTCCTACCTTGGCGGCCGCAAGCTCTCGATCAAGCCCACCCTCCTCGTCTCGCTCGTGGGGATCATCGCCGACGTCCGCTCCGCCATCACCATGGACTTCAAGCGGCCCGGGGAGAGCCTCTATCTCCTCGGCGTAAGTAGGGGCGAGCTTGGCGGGAGCGCCTACGAGCGGCTTTCCTCGAGGGCCGGCGCCGCCTCGCCGGTGCCGGGCGATCCTCCCCCGCGGCCCTACCTCGAGGAGGCGCTCGCACTCTATCGCGGCCTCCATGCGGCGATGGAACGGGGGCTCGTGACTGCCTGCCACGACCTTTCCGACGGGGGCCTCGCGGTCGCCCTGGCGGAGTGCGCGCTTGCCGGGCGCCTCGGGGCGGAGGTGGAGCTTTCGGCAGTCGTGCTCGCGCCGCTCCCCGCCGACCCGGGCGAAGGCGGCGGGCCGTTGAGTGGCGCCGCTTCGCGTGCGGCAGCCAGTCCCTCTGCAGCTTTCGAGAGCCGGGACCCGCTCGAGCTCGAGCGCATCCTCTTCGGGGAGAGCCCCTCCCGCTTCCTTATCACGGTGCGCGCCGGCTCCGACCATTCCTTCGAGCGGCTGCTCTCGCCGCTTCCTGCCGCGCGAATTGGGACGGTGACTGCGGAGGAGCGGCTCATCATAGGCCGGAGCGGGCCCGAGCTCATCAATCTTCCGCTTCAGGCGATCGAGGCGGCCTGGAAGGGCGCCTTCCGGGAGAGGTAGAGTCGTATGGCCCGAACCTGCGTCATTACCGGCTACGGGATCAACGCCGACCGCGAGCTTGCCGAGGCCTTTCGCTCGGCCGGCTCCGAAACGGACGCGGTTCACGTTCAGGACATCCTCGATCGGCCGGCACGTCTGCGCGACTATGCCATCCTCGCGTTCCCTGGGGGCTTTTCCTTCGGCGATCACCTGGGCTCGGGCCTCGTCCTCGCGCACGCCTTCAAACAGCACGCCCGTGAGGAGATCGACCGCTTTGTCGCCTCAGGGCGCCTCGTGATCGGGGTCTGCAACGGTTTCCAGGTCCTCGTGAAGATGGGCCTTCTCCCCAATCTTTCCGGAGACTGGACGCCCGAGGTTTCGCTCATCCACAATGAGAGCGGCCTCTTCGAGGACAGCTGGGTATGGGTCGCCTTTGCGAAACGCTCGCCCTGCGTCTGGACTGAGGGACTCGATCCGATCGAGCTTCCCATCCGCCACGGCGAGGGGCGGTTCGTCGTCCGTTCGGCCGCAGTAATGAAGGAGCTTGCCGATCGCGGGCTGATCGCAGCCACCTACGAAGGTCGCAATCCGAACGGTTCCGAACAGGCGGTTGCGGGGATCACCGACGCGACGGGGCGGATCCTCGGGCTCATGCCGCATCCCGAGGCATTCGTTCATCCGCAGAGCCATCCCCGGTGGACCCGCGAGCACGTGGCGGCCGGGGCGGGCCTTGCGATTTTTCGCAAGGGTGTGGCCGCCGTCCGCTAGCCGTGGACGCTGGACGGAGGTCGAATGGTGGCGCGCATCGTCGTGGAGAATGGCGGGGCCGAGGTGAGGGCGAGCCCTGCAGTCTCTATCCTGAACACCCTCATGCAGAATGGCATCGGCATCGCCCACAAGTGCGGGGGGAAGGCCATCTGCGGGACCTGCCGGATCAAGATAGTGAGCGGAGGGGAGATCCTGAGCCCGAAAACCGAGGCCGAAATCATCCGCCTGAAGGCGATGGGCGACCCAGAGGGCGTCCGTCTCGCCTGTCAAACCTATGCCGCCGGAGAGGTCCGGATCAAGATCCCCTCGCTCCGCAGGGCGCCGCCCGGCCGATCCGGTCCTCGGCCCCCTAGCCCGTAGGCTCGCTGTACCCTATCGCTTCAAGTAGGAAAGCTTTGCCGGGAGCACCACATTGTTGCCGAATTTGTCCTCTCCGTACCCGTTTTCGACGAGAAGCTTGATGTCTTCCAGCACTCGTTTGTCCCCCACAAACGTAACCATGATGCTCATGTCGACATCGATCTTGCCCAACGCGAGGCAGTGAGCCACCCATCGCTTGCCGTACTCCATGAGCGTCTCGTCTTCAAAGGGCTCCAGGTCGTTGTAGGTGAAGTTCTGGTCGTAGACCACCACCCCGTGGTGCGAGAGAAGAGAAAGCCATATCTCTCTAAGCCCTTCCTTCAGCTCGGCACCCCTCGCCTTGCCCCACTGCTGAACGACGGGAAGCTTTGCGAGCTCTTCGGCGATGAACTTCCGCTTCTTGGCGTTGATCTGCTCGTTGGCGCGAAAGAGCTCGAGCGGCCGCGATGCGTCGTAGACCTCATCCTCGAGCCGCATCTCGACCTTGCTACCGTAGTGCGCGATGATCTTGGCCACGAGGGTCGAGGGGCGGACGTGAAATCCGCGGTAGTTGGGGACCGGGACATCGATCCGGCCCTCTTCGGCGTAGACTCGCAGGATGTTGTGACAGAGATCCTGGGCCGCCTTGATGAAGCGGTCGGCGAAGGCGATCGAGTAGGTCATGAGCACGCGGAGGAGGGTCTCCCGGGTCACCGGATAGCGAAATCGCCAGCGCATCTCGTCGGTCGGAAGATGCATGTGGCGCTCGTAGTAGTGAGAAAAGGCGGTCGCGGTCTCCAGAAGGTGAAAGATTATCGAGACATGCCCGCGCATGATCCGCAGGCTTCGATCCTGGTCTTCGATGTCCGAGTCGGAGATGTTCGTGTCGTACAGCGACTGAAGGTTATGGAACTTGTTCTCGAGCTCCCGAAGCCCCTCTTCATTTATCGAATCCGGGATGCACTGGGGGTACTCCTCCTCCTGGACGTTCTTGTAGACCTCGAGAAGCCGGCTCTCCTCGGAGAGATTGAGAAATGCCGTGGCAAGATAGCAGACGGTCTTCCCGGGCTCCTCGATATGGCGTCGCTTTCGGTCGACGGGCAGCCCCCCGGAGGGAATAATCTCCCGAAAGTCCGCTGCATCCGCGTGGCTGTTCTCCGGGAGACCGATCTTGCGCGCGGTCCGAAGCAGCTCCCTGCTCACCGCGCGAATGAGATCGGCGAGCGTATCGATCGCCGCATCGGTGGCCTGCGGGAAATCCTCCTCAATCGGAAGAAGCTGATAGACGGGCGTGGTGAAGCGGAGGTGGAGCAGCATGTAGCCCGTCTCCGCGAAAAGCTTGGCCGCAGCGACCAGCTCGCGAAAGGGAAACCACGAGCGATTGTTGCGTGCCCCGCTTGCGTCGAGGGTCTCTTCGATCCTCGTCGCTTCGAGACCGAACCTTGCGAGGAATGGTCGGGTAAAGACTCCATCCCTTCCCGCCCGAGTGAAGCCGAGCCGCGCGAGCCCGAGAAGAGGCCTCATCGAATCCGCTACGTCCCGGAGAAAGGTCTTCTCGTCGGCGATGTCAGCTGATTCCGTCGTCACGCTCTGCTCATGCATCGACTTCATCGTGCCTTGCAGCTTCTTGTCGGCTGATATGATTTCCGCGAATTTTCGCGCTAAACATACGTATAGTTATTTTTTTTTGGCCCTCCAGACCCCTATTGGCACTTAATTGCCTTTCCCAAAAGAAGATACCGTTTTTTGGTGCTCCAAAAATTTTTTTCATTTGTTGTTGAAGTCGTTCTTTTCCGATATAATAGCCATAGATCTTTTACTAGGGAGGATCACAAATGGCTAAGACTTCCGGTTCGAATGTGAAGAAGCCTGCCGCCGGCAAGGCTGCTCCTAAAAAGCCCGCGCCGAAGAAGAAGGGCAAGTAAGAAGGCGCTGGCAAGAAACCCCGGGTACCAGTACCGCTCGGTAGATGGTATCCGGTTTTTTTTTGCCCTCATGCCATCACCCTCAGTCGCTCGGTTCCCCTTGAAAGGTCAACGAAAGCGAGTTGATGCAGTAACGAAGCCCGGTCGGCTTTGGCCCGTCGTCGAACACGTGGCCGAGATGCGAGCCGCAGCGGCTGCAGACGACCTCCGTTCTCGTCATCGAATGGCTCGTGTCGGTGTTCTCGCCAATCGCATCCGGCGCAATCGCTTCCCAGAAGCTCGGCCAACCCGAGCCAGAGTCGTATTTGACATCGGTGCTGAAAAGCTCTTGGCCGCACGCCGCACACAGGAATCTCCCTTTTTCCTTCCAATGGTAGTACTTGCCGCTGCCCGGATACTCCGTCCCTTTCTCTCGAAGAACGTGGTACTGCTCCGGAGTCAGGCGTTTTCTCCATTCCGCATCGCTCAAGACGACCTTGCCTCCCCGTCTATCGTCATTTCTCACTGTCAGTTTCTCCCCTACTCAGGCTACCGTCGGTGCCGCTCCATCCACGCGACAGCATAGTCGATGCACAGGCGCTGCGGGAAGAGCTGAGCCTGGGCCAGCCCGACCCTGCCTTTCCGAACCGCCTGCTTGTGGTGGTCGGCAAAGTGCCGCCCAATCTCCTCGAAATCGCTCGCATTGTAGTTCAGCTCCGTGAAGTTCTTCCAGCGCCGGTGTCCCTCGATCATCACGGGCGAGCTGCACGGGATCTCGCGCCTTCCGGGGTAGCTTGCCCGGCACTCGGCCAGGTGCAGCGACGTGTTCCTGCCGTGACCGACGCCCAACAGGAGAACCCATCCGTCGAGGTCGTAGATGCGCGCGAGCGGGCTCCGCTCTCCCAACCCGAAGTCGAGCGAGTGGTCCGAAAGGATCTGGATGCTCTTTTCGCCCCACGCGGCAAAGGAAAGCTGCGGATGGCGACTGCGGAGAACATTCGTCTGGTTGCGGAAGCACTCCGGAACGGCCCCCATGTCCCGCGTCGGCGTGAACTCGGGGTCAAATGCGGGCATCGACCTTCGAATCTCGTCCCACCACTCCTCCGGAACCGGCGGATTCGCCCAGCCGGAAGGATCGGACAGGTTGCTCGAGTGCGTGGGCATGACCAGCGTTCCGAAGCTGCGAAGCACCTCTTCCAGAGCGACGACGACGCTCACCGCGCCGCCTACCACCCAGCCCAACGAGCTGAGCGACGAATGGACCAACAGCGCCATTCCCGGCGCCACCCCCAGCTGTGTGAGGTCCTCGCACAGAGAGGCTATCGTAACGGGTGCGGGTGTTCGCCGGATGACCTCTTCTTCGCTCATGCAGACCGCTTTCAGGTTCCAATATACGTGATGGACAAAGCCCGGTCAAACGGCTACGGTGCGCAGCGGGCAGTATCGGGGAGGCAGAAGAGTGCGAGCACGGTTGATGTTCCTGACGACGGTGTTTCTTTTTATCGGCAGCGTATGGAGTTACGGTTTCGAGCTCGGAGGCGGATACTCGGTCTTCATCCCCGAGTCGCTCTACAGGTACCATCAAGGCGGCATCAGCTTCGAGACCAGCCTCGGGTGGAAAATCGGTCTCAGCAAGTATCTCAGCATCCCTGTCGGCGTGACGTACGACAAGATCGACGGCCTCATGGTGTCGGGAACCGGCACTCCGGCCGCGACGCAGCCGTGGTTCATCGCCGACTCCATCATGCCCTATGCCATGCTCCAGCTCCATCTCCCCATCGGGATCTTCTATGTCAACTTCTTCGGAGGCGGAGCCTTGAACTGGAACGCCACCCTAACCCCCCTCGGGCAGAACATCGAGAGCTACCTCGCCACGCAGGCGGGCTCGAATAACGACGTTTCCTTCACCAGCCCGACCTATGCAAACAGTCTCGGCTTCGGCTGGCTCGCGGGGGCTGGCTTCGGCGTCACGATCAAGAAGGTGAAG
The DNA here is from genome assembly GCA_027306915.1 of Spirochaetales bacterium. The sequence goes on from DAHUYW010000003.1 coordinate 102,130, forward strand.
ATCGACATCTCCGGCACCTACCGCGACATCTCGTCTGCGCTCGGGCTCGGAGGCACCTACTATGTCGTGAATCATTCGGGAAGCATCCCGACCGTCAGCCAGGCCTCGATTTCATGGAGCAACACGACCCTCCTGCTGCGGGGGATCGCCATCGGCCTGAACGGTAGCTTCAACTTCTAGCGAGCGGACGGAGGCCCACGCCGGTTTCCAACACGCGGCTCGGGCCGCGCCCGGCTAGGATTCGGACCGAGCGCCGTCCGGCTCGTACTGAAGGCGGTAGAGGGTCGCGTACAGCCCTTGATTCGCGAGCAGTCCCTCGTGGGTCCCCTCTTCGACGAGCACCCCGCCGCTCAAGGCAAGGATGCGGTCGCAGTGCCGGATCGTCGACAGTCGGTGAGCGATGATGATCGAGGTCCTCCCGACCAGAACCCGGTCCAGGGCCTCCTGCACGAGCCGCTCGGTCTCGGTATCGATGCTCGCGGTAGCCTCGTCGAGAACGACGATGGCAGGATCGTGCGCGATGACCCGGGCGAACGAGAGGAGCTGCCGCTGCCCCGTCGAGAGATTCGTCCCCCCCTCGGCGAGGTGGGCATCGAAGCCGCCGGGGAGTCGCGCGATGAAGGTGTCTGCGTGCACGATGGCCGCCGCGCGGTGGACCTCTTCGTTGGAGATCCCGCTTCCGAGAGCGATGTTCTCCGTCACGGTCCCTGAAAAGATGAAGACATCCTGCTGGACCGGCTGGATCACCCTCCGTAGCTCCCGAAGGGGGTAGTCGCGAATGTCGATCCCGTCGAGCTTGATCGATCCGGAATCTGCATCCCACAGCCTCGTGAGAAGGCTCGTCACCGTCGTCTTTCCTGCGCCTGTGTAGCCGACGATCGCCACGGTCTCGCCCGGCAAGACCTCGAAGGAAAGCCCCTTCAGGACCGGCTCGCCCGCCTTGTAGGCGAAATACACGTTCTCGAAGCCGATCCGCCCCTCGACCGGTCGCGCGATCGGCCTTTCGCCGTGATCCGGGATCTGCGCCTGGGTCTCGAGGAGGTCGAAGACCCTTTCGCCTCCGGCCATTGCCGATTGAAGCACGGTGAACTTCTCGGAGATGTCCATCACCGGTTGGTAGAACTTGGTGATGAGGCTCAAGAATGCTATGAGCACCCCGAGCGAGACTGAGTCCGAGATGAACATCCCGGCTCCGAAATAGAGCACCACGCCGAGCGATACCGACGCAAAGAGGTCGGTAAGCGGCCTGAAAAAAGCGAAGACGTACATCTCAGCCAGATTCGCCCGAAGAAGCTGGGCGTTGCGGCGGACGAACTCTCGCGCGCTCCGCAGCTCCCGCCCGAACATCTGGACCACTTGGACTCCGGCGATGTGCTCGGAGAGATAGGCGGTGACCTGCGAGACCCACAACCGCACGCGCCGGTACGCATCGCGCGCTCGAAGCCTGAAGAAGAGCGTCATGAGAATGACCGGAGGCAGGCTGCACAGGGCGATGAGCGCGAGCCTCGTGTTCAGGAAGAACAGGGTTGCGACCGCCCCGATCATGAGGGTCACATCCTGAAAGAGGGTGGCGGCGACGGAGGTGAAAAGATCGTTGATGGTCTCGACGTCGTTGGTGACCCGGGATACGAGCCCTCCCACGGGATTTGAAGAGAGGTAACCGTAGGACTGGTGCAGGGTATGGTCCAGAAGCTTGAGGCGAATGTCTTTCATCACCCGTTGTCCGGCGAGCGACATGAGATAGGTCTGCGCAAACGAGAAGAGAAGGACGGCGAGGAGCAGGGCGAGGTAGACAAGCCCGCCCTTGACAACTCCGCGAACGTCGTGCGCCCGAAGGACCGAACGCTCCTTCGGAGTAAGCCGACCGAGATCGGCCGAGGATATCGCCCCGTAGCCCGCGCTCAACGAAAAGAGCCGCGGGTGCGCCGCGAGCAGGCGATCGAGGGCTGCATTGCCGGGCTCGCGCGGAAAGAGGTACCAGGAAGACGAGTCGAGGAGGCCGCCGGCGACCAGCCGAGCCTTTTCCGTCGTGGTGATGCCTGACAACCGCGCGCTCGGCAGGTAGCGGTAGCCGTCGATCGACGGATCGGCCGGCGTCAGCTTGAGCGCGCGCGCGACGGTGACAGGAAGAGCGGCGGAGCTTACCCGCGAGTATTCCACCACGATGTGGCTGTCGATGGTCTTCTGGAGAACGACCGGCTGCAGGAGCTCCGCCCCCGTCCCGAGGAGCATCCCCGCGATCGCCACCACGACGATGCGCGTGTAGGGCTTGATGAAGGCAAGCAGCTTGCGCATGATCACCGGGTCGTAGCCCTTGACGACCCCTTCGTTCTGGCCGGCTGAAAGGGACTCCCAGTCGCTCATCGCCCCACTTCCCTCACCCTCTGCTCGATCCGCGGGAGGGCGTGGATCTCGGCGTAGAAGCCCTCCTGCGAAAGGAGCTCCTCGTGACTTCCGGACTGAACGATTCGTCCTCCGTCGATAACGACTATGCGGTCGGCAACCGCAAGAGTGGAAACCCGGTGAGAGATGATGATGTTCGTTTTCCCCTGCCGCTCCCGCATGAGCTCCCGCAGGATGCGCTCCTCGGTCTGGGTGTCGACCGAGGAAAGCGCGTCGTCGAGCACGAGGACTTGCGGGCTTACCGCGAGCGCGCGGGAGATGGCGATCCGCTGCTTCTGACCCCCCGAGAGGGTAACCCCGCGCTCACCCACGACCGTATCCAGCCCGCGGGGAAAGGCAGCCAAGTCCCGGTCGATGGTCGAGACCTCGGCGACCCGCCGGACAACCTCCTCGGAGAGGTCCGGCACACCGAAAGCGATGTTCTCGCGGATCGTGGCCGAAAATAGAAAGGAATCCTGCGGGACCATCCCGATCGAGCTTCGCAGAAAGGGCAGATCGAACTCGTGCACATCGCGGCCGCCGATCATGACGGTTCCCGGCGGCGGATCGAGAAGGCGCGGGATGAGGCGGATGAGGGTGCTCTTGCCGGAGCCCGTGCGCCCCAGGATTCCTAGGGTGCTCCCTTGCGGGATGTCCAGGGTGATGCCCTCAAGCACGCGCCGGCCGGCCTGACCGCGGTCGCCGCCGGCGATCTCCAAGGCGGGGGCGGCCCTTCCCCCGTCGCCGCCGAAGCTTCCCCCGGTGGGATCGGCCAGGGGCGCCGGCGCCGGGTAGGCGAACGAGAGCCCCCGGATCACGATGGACCCGTCGCCTAAGCTCCGTGCGCCGGCCGGCGGGCCGACGATCTCCGGCTTCTCGGAGAGGACCGCATTCACGCGCTTGAGCGAAGCGCCCCCGCGCTGGAGGAGGTTGATGGTGTAGCCGGCTCCCATCATGGGCCAGACGAGCATCCCTAGATAGCTCATGAAGGCCACGAAATCCCCGGTGCTCATGCTGCCGGCGATTACCGACGGCCCCCCGAGCCACAAGAGCAGCAGCACGGTGAGCCCGGAGAGGAAGGTCATGATCGGCCAGAGGAATCCGAAGATCTTCACCAGCGCCATGTTCCGGTCGCGGTACTCGTCATTGACCCTCGCGAAGGTGCGCACAGAGTGCTCTTCCTGCGTGAACGACTGAATGACCCGGATACCGGAAAGAGCCTCCTGAACGTGCCCCGATAGCCGAGCGAAACCCTCCTGCACCCTTCTGAACCGATCGCCGAGGAGGCTTCCGACCATGAGCATTAGGACCGACAGAATCGGAAGCGGCAGAATGGTGTAGAGCGCGAGCAGCGGATACTGCGTGAAGAGAATGACAAGGATCGCGAGGGTCATGAAAAGCCCGTCGACGAAGGAGACCGTCGCCATTCCAGTCGCCATGCGGATGGCGTTCATGTCGTTGGTAGCTCGCGCCATGAGGTCACCCGCCTGGTAGCGCGCAAAAAAAGCAGGGGAAAGACCGATGAGGTGAGAGAAATAGCGGTCCCGCAGCTCTTTTTCGATGCGTCGCGACGAGCCCTGGATGAAGAAGCGCCAGCCGAACCGGCCGACCGCAACCGCGAAGGCAATCGCCACCATCTCCATGACCAGCCGGAGGATCGCCGGCAGCTCAGGCGAGCCTCCCGAAAGGTCGTTGATCGCCCCCTTGATGAGCTGGGGGATGAAGAGCTGGCCTGCATCGGTCACAATGAGAAAGATGAAACCGGGGAGGTAGTAGGGAAGGTATCGCTTCGCGTAGGGGATGAGCGTTCTGAACTCTCTGAGCACCACGGAACCTTTTTTGAAGGAATTGGCGGCGACCTTCCGGTCGGCGCTTCTGCGCATCGCCCTTAAATATACCGCTTTGTGCGGCGTTCGAGGCGGGGAGGGCCCCACCCCTTCGGGCAGGTGTCAGGCGATTGGCCGGAAGTGGGCGCGAATGAGATCAAGCCCCGCCTGAGTGCCTGAGACGATCATCTCAGGGGCTCGTTCGCGAGCGGCGAGGGGGCGGTAATCGATCGGCTGCCCCCCGAAATACTCCATCAACAGCCCCTTGGACTTCACCACGGCGTGCGCACCGGCGATGTCCCAAACGTAGTTGGGGCTCAAGATCGTCCCGACGACCGCCCGGTGGATGAGCGGAGCGAAGATATGCGCGACGGTGCTGCCGGCATTGCGAACCTTGCCCTCAAAGCTGCGCATGTCGCACCGCCGATGAATGCTCGATCCGACCATCACCTGGGTGAGCGCGGGGGAATGGAGCTCCGGCTCGATATTCGGAATCGCCTCACCGTTCAGGAGCGCCTCCTTTCCGATGTCTGCGAAAAACAGGACGCCCCCGGATGCCTCCGGCCCCCATTTCGGCGCGAAGAGTATTCCGGCGATCGGATCGAGGTTGCGATCCAGAAGCCCTATCGATATCGCCCATCCAGGCATCCCCTGGCTGTAGCAGTCGGTCCCGTCGATCGGATCGACCGCGAAGGTGAAGGCGACCCCCTCGTCGACCGATGCCGGATCCTCTTCGGTGATGACATTCGACTCCGGGTAGAGGCTCACGATGCTGTCACGAAGGAATTGATCGAGCTCACGGTCGACCTGGGTGAGTATCGAGCCATCCTCCTTGTAGGCGCGGGTCACCGTGCGTTGCCGTTCGACGGCAAGCTCGCCCGCAGTGTGTACGAAGGGGATGAGGCCCTTGATCGATTCCATGTCCGTTCGCCTCCGCAGGTAGTATACTCAGTATAGAGAGAGAATGACCGCGATAAAAGGGGAGCCCATTCTGCCTGCCGAGATGGTGAGAACCCAGATCGAGAGTCGCGGAATCACGGACCGCGCGGTCCTTGAGGCGATGCGTCAGGTCCCGCGTCATCTCTTTGTCCCCGCCCACCTTCGCTCTAGCGCCTACGAAGATCATCCTCTTACCATTGGAGAGGGGCAGACCATCTCGCAGCCCTACATCGTCGCGCTTATGACGGAGTGCCTCGCCGTCGGCGATTCTGACGTCATCCTCGAGATCGGCACGGGATCCGGCTACCAGGCCGCGGTCTTGAGCAGGATCGTCCGGCAGGTCTACACGATCGAGGTGCGGGAGATCCTCTTTCGGCGCGCGCGGCGTCTGTTCAACGCGTTGGGCTATGCCAATATCGAGGTTCGCTACGGCGACGGCTACTACGGCTGGCCTGAACGGGCCCCCTTCGACGGGATCATGATCACTGCAGCGGTCGGCGTCGTTCCTCCTCCCTTGCTCGAGCAGCTTGCGGATGGGGGGCGCCTGGTTCTGCCGTACGGCACTCCTCCCGGCCACCAGCGTCTGACCCTCCTCACGCGAATCGGACAGCGCTACCAGGTGAAGCACATCACAGGCGTTACCTTCGTTCCGATGGTAGGAAGAGCGACGAGGGCGGAGCACGGCTGAAAAAAATTCGCATTTCAGCGGATTTTATGCTAATCTTGAGTCGATGAGAGTCTCGAAGTTCACGATCGACGACTACGAAAAGGCAGCCAGCTTCTGGAAGGAAACGACCGGGATCGGAATCGCCTGCGTCGAATCCAAAGAGCGACTCTCCTCCTTTCTCAAGCGCAATCCCAACCTCAGCTTCAAGCTCTCCGACAGCGACACGATAGTCGGCACGGTCCTCTGCGGACACGACGGAACCAGAGGGTACCTTCACCATCTTGCCCTCGCGGCCGCCTACCGCGGCCAGGGGATGGGCAAGATGATGGTCGACAAGAGCCTTGAGGGCTTGCGCCATCTAGGCATCAGCAAGTGCCACTTCTTCATCGATTCGCACAACGGGGAGAGCGACGAGCTCTGGAAGTCCCTCAATTGGAGCGAACAGCGAGAAGTCAGAGTCTATTCTCATGACATAGAGCTTCCAGGTTAAGAGCCCGAAGGTGCTTCGATCCCTCAATCAGTCGCACGCACTCCCTTTGTCAGGCGATGTCGCTTAAAGTAGAATGGAAAGGGAGGAAACGTGGTTCGCCTTGCCGTCTTTCTCGGAAACCCCGGTCCTGAATATGCCCGCACCCGACACAACGTCGCATGGATGCTCGCCGACCGTCTCTTCTTCTCCGATTCGGTGATCTGGCAGCGCAAGTTCAAGGGGATGTTCGGCTCCACCGCAGGCGGCCTGCTCCTCCTGAAGCCGGAGACCTTCATGAACAGGAGCGGCGAGAGCGTCGCCGCGTGCGCTCAATTCTACCGGATCGCCCCGGATGAGCTCCTCGTCGTGCATGACGACATCGAGCTGCCCTTCGGAACGGCGCTCGCGAGGGCCGGGGGAGGCCTCGGAGGCCACAACGGGCTACGCGACATCGACAGGGCCCTTGGCAGCCGCGAGTTTCTTCGCTTCCGCATCGGCATCTCTCGACCGACGCGCGGAGAGGTGGCCTCGTACGTGCTGTCGCGGTTCACGCCGGAGGAGGAACGAGCGCTGCCCCTCTTCCTTGAGCGGGCGGCCGCAGAGCTGGAGAGCCTCTTGGGAGCACGAGGACGCGGAGAGAAGGGCAACAGATGCGTTCGTTCGAAGATTTGATCGCGCGAGCTCAAACCCTCGGAAGGCGGCGGCTCGCTATCGTATTCTCGACCGATCCCGAGCTTCTGCTCGCTGTCGAGAAGGCGGTACAGGCGGGCATCGCTCGGCCCCTCTTTCTGGGAAGGGAGCCCCAGGTCGCCGCCATGAAGGCGGAGCTTGGCCTCGCTTTCGACGAGGAACATCTCGATGCGCCGGAGGAGGGGACCGCCCTCGATCTGGCCGCCCGGCTAATCGCCGACGGGGATGCCGATATCGCGGCGGTTGCGAGCGACGAGGCCGCGGCCTCGTTGAGCGAAAAGATAAAGCTTCTTGCCGGGCATGCGGACCCCTCCTCTTTGAGCCGCCTGCTCCTTTTCAAACCGGAGAGCTGGGAGCGCCTCTTCCTGCTCGGCTCTCCCCCGCCGGGGTTGAGGCCCGAGCCTGAGCATTTGAAGCTCGTCATCCGCCGGGCCGTCGCTTTGGCGCACCGGCTCGGCTGGCAAGTCCCCACCGCCGCGCTCATAGAGAGCGCCCAGCCACGCCGATCCGATCGATGGCGGGAATGGGGGATAGATCGCCTTCGGGGTGTCGCACGGCAGGACGGTGACTGGACGATGGAGGGGCCGCTTACCCTCGGCGAAGCGCTGTCGGCCGACGCGCACTACCGGACCGAGCGCGTCCGTCCGAATCTCGAGAGCGCCGACATTCTCGTGGCGCCGGACGCCGAGGTAGCTTCCGCCATCGGTGAGACCCTCTCCTGGTTCGCGCGCTGCCGGTTTGCAACTCTCGCCGTGGGCGCCTCGGCGCCGATCCTCCTCGCAGCGCAGAGCGATTCCTACGATACGCGCTTCAACTCGATCGCGCTTGCCAGCGTTGCGACGAGAGAGTAGCTTGACCATATGAGTTGAAACGGCGGGCGACTTACGCGGCAGGATTTGATATACTGACTGACGAGGTCGTGAAGACGGCGGGCATGTGTCTGCGGAGAGGGAGTAACCATGCTTGTTGAAGCGGAAATCTGGACAGTTGCACGGACGGACCAGGGAAACGCGGTTCTCATCAAGCCGGTAGGGGGAGAGACGGCTGTTCCGATTTTCATAGGTCAGCCGGAGGCTCAATCCATCCTCATCGGTCTCGGCAATGTCCCCATGCCCCGCCCCTTAAGCCATGATCTGTTCATCATGATCATGAAGAAGATCGGGATAATCCTCCAGAGGATCGAGATCACCGGGCTCAAAGAGGGGACCTTCTACGCCCAGCTCATAATCCAGCAGAGCGACGAGACTATCATCGTCGACTCGCGGCCCTCGGACGCGATAGCGCTTGCGGTGCGGGTCAAGTGCCCCATCTACATAGCCGAGGCGGTTGTCGACGAGGCCGGGATCTCGGTGCATTCCATTACCGAAGACCAAGCGAAGGAAGCGGAGTCCCCTCAAGGAGAATCGCTCCAGACAAAGCTGCAGAAGGAGCTCGAAGAGGCGGTGGCCGAAGAAAACTACGAACGCGCCGCCCAGATCCGGGATCAGCTCAAAGACCTGGAAAACCAATAGCGCCACAAGGACGGCCAATGGATGAGCACAGCCCCCTTCGCCTGCGACTACGATTGACCAAGCTCGCGGGAGACCGATCCAGATGCCGCGGCAGGGGAGCTCGGAGAGAGTTCCACATCGCTCGGGCGGTCCGCGGGCGGTACGGGCTCGACGAGGGGCTGTATAGCAGCAGCGGCAACGTCATATTCGCGAACATTCACGCGGTGCGTCTCTTCGCGCAAAATATCAACTCCACCCGGGACCTTGTTCGATTTCCCGAACAGGCGGTGAAGGCGGGCCAGATCAACGCCATGGCCCTCATCGACGAGATCCTGCACTACGTTGCGCATCTCTACCAGGAGCATACTGGCGTCCGCGTCTTCAAGGAGGCGCACGAGCGGCTGGTGCGAACCCTCGGAAAAGAGGTCGACGCGACCCTCGAGGCGTTCGTCGCCGAATTCCCTCCGCTCGCCGTGCACCGAAACGAGCTCTCGCCGAGCGCCTATCTTGCGGGGACCACCGGCGGCATTGCGAACCGCGAGGTGATCCTCGAGGAGCTCCTGCTTCTGTGGATAGCGAACGTCAATCCGGCCTTTGCGCCTTTCAGGGAGCTCTTCGACGACAGCTCCCTCGCGGAGCATTCGGCATATAAGAAGATCGTTGCGGAGCTTTCGGATTACTTCCGCGGCAAGCCCCCCTTCGGACCCGACAACGAGTCGGTCGTCGACATGCTGCGCAGGCCCGCTCTCGCGGTGCCTCACTCGCTGACGGGACAGCTACAGTACATCCGCGATCGCTGGGGGATGCTCCTCGGCCGGTTTCTCCTTCGCCTCCTTTCGAGCCTCGATCTTGTTCGAGAGGAGGAGGCAAGGTTTGGATGGGGCGCGCCGGGGCCGGCGCCCCAGAAGGCGCTCGCCTTCGGCGGAGCGGACCTCGAGCACGAACGCTTCAGCCCTGATCGTGAGTGGATGCCTCGGGTGGTCCTTATCGCAAAGAGCGCCCTCGTCTGGCTCGACCAGCTTTCCAAGCGCTACGGGCGCCCCATAGCTCGGCTTTCCGATATACCCGACGAGGAGCTGGACCTCCTGAACGCTCAAGGTTTCACCGGCCTCTGGCTCATCGGGCTGTGGCAGCGGAGCAAGGCCTCTCGGCGAATCAAGCAGCTGTGCGGGAATCCCGAGGCGGAGGCCTCCGCCTATTCAATCGATTCCTACGCGATTGCGCAGGAGCTCGGCGGGTGGGACTCCTTAAGCTCTCTGCGCGAGCGCTGCTGGCGCAGGGGTATTCGCCTTGCTAGCGATATGGTTCCCAACCACACCGGAATAGACTCAACCTGGGTGGTCGAGCATCCTGAGCGCTTCATCCAGACGAGCGAGCCTCCCTTCCCCTCCTACAGCTATGGAGGAGAGAATTTGAGCTCCATTCCGGGCGTCGGCATATTCCTCGAAGACCACTACTTCACCAAGAGCGATGCGGCCGTCACCTTCAAGCGGCTTGATTTCAACACGGGCGAGGCGCGCTACATCTATCACGGCAACGACGGGACGCACACGCCGTGGAACGACACGGCCCAGCTCAACTTCCTCGACCCTGCCGTACGGGAAGCCGTGATCCAGACCATTCTCCACGTCGCGCACAACTTCCCCATCATTCGCTTCGACGCCGCGATGACGCTCGCCAAACGGCACATCCAGCGCTTGTGGTACCCCGAGCCGGGCGCAGGGGGGGCCATTCCCTCCCGATCCGAGTACGGTATAACTAAGGAAGACTTCGAGAGCGCCATCCCGGTCGAGTTCTGGCGCGAGGTAGTGGATCGAGTAGCGAGCGAGCTCCCCGATACCCTCCTTCTCGCCGAAGCCTTCTGGATGATGGAAGGCTATTTCGTTCGAACCCTCGGCATGCATCGCGTCTACAACAGCGCCTTCATGAACATGCTTAAGAGCGAGGACAACGCGAGCTACCGGGCTACGATCAAGAACACCCTCGAATTCGATCCTGACATCCTCAAGCGCTTCGTCAACTTCATGAACAACCCCGATGAGGAGACCGCGATCGCCCAGTTTGGCAAGGGCGACAAGTACTTCGGGGTCTGCACCATGATGGTAACCATGCCCGGCCTTCCGATGTTCGGTCATGGTCAAATTGAAGGTTTCGCCGAAAAGTACGGGATGGAATACCGCCGGGCCTATCGCCAAGAAGTGCCCGACGAAGATCTCGTTCGTCGCCATGAGCGGGAGATCTTTCCCCTCATGAAGGAGCGCCATCTCTTTGCCGAAGTCGGTTCCTTCCGTCTCTACGATTTCTACACCTCCAATCAGACCGTCGACGAGAACGTGTTCGCCTACTCGAATCGCTGCGGCGAGGAGAGCGCGCTCGTCGTTTACAACAACCGCATCGAGCGCACCGCCGGCTGGATCAATCGCTCGGTTCCGTACGCCCTCAAGGAGCCCGGCAGCGGCAAGCGCAAGGTCAGCACCACGCTCGCCTCGGCCCTCGGTCTCCACGGCGAAGGCGAGCGTTATGCTGTCCTGCGCGAACAGCGAAGCGGTCTCTCCTTCATCAGGTCGAGCGGCGAGCTTTGCGAGCGCGGGCTCTACGTTGAGCTCGCAGGCTACCAGACTCAGGTCTTCCTGCGCATCTTCGAGGTACAGGACAACGAGCAGCATCACTACGGCAGACTTGCCGCCAAGCTTTCGGGCAGAGGGGTTCCCGATGTCGATGCTGCCTTGAGGGAGATCTTCCTCGAGCCCGTCCACCTTGCCTTCTCGCGGGTGATGAACGCCTCGCTTCTCGCACGCCTCGCCGGGGCCGCCGGGGAAGAGAAGAAGTCCCTCCTCGAGAGCCTTGGGCCCGACTACCGCGAGTTTCTCCGGCTCGGGAGCGACTACTCGAGCGGTGATTTCCGGGAGGAGATAGTCGGCCGGATGGAGCGCAGTGTCGGTGCTGTCCGCGAGGTGGTCGCTCTCGCGAATGGTTCGCTCCCCGCGCTCGAGGGCTATGCGAGCTATCTCGGGGTCGGCCTGCAACTGAACCGCTACGCGCCTCATCTCCTTCTCTGTGTCGCGCTCCTCAAACCGATCGGGGCGATCGTCCCTGGGGAGCTCGCCGCCCAGAGCCGAAGTCTCATCGACGAGTGGTCGCTGGGGCCGCTCTGCGAGACCTCCCTCCGCGATGCCGGGGCGCCTCGCTCGCTCTTGCCTCGCCTGGTACAGCTCATCAAGATCCTCGTGCGGCAGCAGGACTGGCTGCGCGAGAGCGATCCGTCGCAGAGCGGCTACTCCGCGATGGTTCGCTTCCTTTCCGATCCCGAGACGCAGGGCTACCTCGGCGTCAATCGATATGAAGAGGTTCTCTGGTTCAACCGCGAGGCCTACTTGGACCTTGTGTGGTGGATCTCGGCGGCCGCAGCAGCCGGCGCTTTGGAAGGGACCGAGGCGGCAGAGGAAGCGAAAACGGCGATAGGACGGATCTTCAGCATCGTGCAGGACTGGCTTCGGATCCTCGACGAATCTGAGTATAGAGTAGACAAGCTGGTCGCATCTCTCCGATCGCTTCACGAGACGAGAGAACGCTCGGCCGCCGCCGCGAAGAGAGCCTCGTCGCGCAAGCGCGGAACGCCCACGCCGAAATCCGGCGCTCATTGACGGCCGTAACCGCTAGACGGTAGTATTGCTCCCCATGAAAAGCACCATGTTGATCACCGGGAAAGAGACTCCGCTCGGCGCTGCGCTCGTCGAGCGTGCGCTCGCGGATGACCGAGCGGTCATTGCCACGACGGACGTCGCACCCCGCAAGCGCAGCCGGCGAGGCAAGGAACGCGAGGATAAGGAGGCTGACCGGCGGCTCCTTCTGGTACCGTGGACCAAACAATCGGCCCTCTCGGCGAGGAACATTATTCTGCGCGGCGTGTCTACCTTTAATTCGATCGATGAAGCCGTCATCGTGCACGGCCTCGCCCGGGAATCCCGCCCGCTTCACGAGCTCACCCTGACGGCGATCCAGCAGGGAATCGACGTGCTCGTAAAGGGCGAGCTCTTTCTTATCCGGGAAGTGCTTCATTACTTTCTGCGCAAGCGAGGGGGAGTCCTCTCCCTCGTGCTCAATACCGAGGGTGATGAAGCCCTCTCCACGATCGACTCGGCGGCGGTCGCGAGCTTCAGCGCCGTGGTCAAGGCAGTCATGAACACCTACCAGAACGAGCCGGTGATCATCAACGGCTTCGAGACCGCATCGGCCGACATGGAGGAGTTTGCTGCCTTCATCTTGAGCAGCTCGGGCGATCGGTCGCGAAACGGCGGCGGCAAGATCTATCGTTTCTCCGACAAGACGGGCTTTCGCCCGTTCGCTTCTCGAAGAAGAACGTAGCCGGATGTGGACGGCGGAAGAGCGGAGACCGCGGTCCGTCTGCGTTTTTTCCCGCCGGACCTCGACGAGGCGTTGCAGGGGCAAGAGCGTGCCGTGCCGAGCCTGCTTCGGCAGAACGGTCACAATTGACTAACATCGAAGGAAACAGCTAAGGTTGCCGAATGAAAATCTGGGTGAAGCTGCTGTTGGGAAGCGCTGTCGGGATAGCTCTCGGTCTTTTTCTCCCGCTCAACGATGGGGCAACCGCTAAGGTCCTTTCCACCGTCTCCGAGGTAATCCTCTCCATCGGGAAATGGGTGATCTTTCCCCTCGTGTTCTTCTCGCTTGCGGTCGGGACCTTCGAGCTGCGGCAAGAGAAGAAGGTGCTGCGCGTTTACGGACGAATGCTTCTCTACATCGCGGGAGGAGCGCTCGCTCTCGTCATCGTCGGCGTCATCTCCGTGATCGCCTTCTCTCCCGCGCGTATCCCAATCATCGACGAGGCGCACGTCGCCCTTTCCATTCCCAGCTTCACCAGCATCCTTTTCCAGCTCTTCCCGGCGAATTTGTTTCTGATCTTCACGGACAAGGGCGACTACCTGTTTCCGATAGCGTTTCTCGCCTTCTTTCTCGGACTCAACTTCACGTTTGACAGGCTGATCACTAAGCCGGCCACCCAGCTGTTCGACTCTCTCTCGCGCATCTTCTACCACATCAACAGCTTCATCTCCGAGATTATTGCAGTCGGCATGATAGCGCTCGCGGCTTTTTTTGTCGTCGGTATTCGAGCCGATTCCGATTTCGGCTTGTTTTCTCAGCTCATCATCGTCCTCGGGATCGACACCGTTATCATCGTCTTCGGGATCTTCCCGATCCTCCTCTATTATCTCGGCGAGAAAGAGAATCCCTACCGGTGGCTGTACGGTACCGTTGCGTCGGGGCTCACGGGCTTCTTGTCCGGGAATACCTACTTCTCGTTGTCGATGCTCATCCGCCACGGCAAGGAAAGCCACGGGGTTCCCCGCAAGGTCGGTGCGACCACCTTCCCCTTCGCGGTTCTCTTCGGCCGCATCGGAACGGCCTTCGTGACCGCGGTCTCCTTCATGATAGTCCTCAAATCCTACTCCAGTCTCGGCGTCTCCTTGTTCCAGGCGCTCTTGGTGGTGGGGCTGTCTTTCCTCGTAACCTTTCTCCTCGGCTCGGTTCCGGGCGCCGGGAGCTTCGTGGCGCTGTCGGTAGTCTGCGGGATGTACGGGAGGGGACTTGAACAGGGCTTCCTCATCTTGAAGCCGGTCGCTCCGATTCTCATAAGCTTCGGCACCCTCATTGACGTTCTATCGGCCGCCCTCATGTCGCTCCTTGTCGCGCGGCACGAAGAGGTCCAGAAAGAGATCGACGCGAAAGACTACGTCTAACAGGGTTGCTCAAGATCGTGAAGGAAGCGCGCACAGTCGGGCGACAAGTGCGGCGTCTGGCTGCGAGGTGACCGGCTCACAAGCTGAAGCGGAATCCGATGTTCCCGTCGATCATCATTTGATCCCAAAATGGGAGCCCCTCTCCGTCCCAGAGATGGAAGATAGGGAAGAAGCTTCGGAGGCGCAGCTCGAGCGCCAGCCCGGATAGAACCTGCCAGTCAAAAAACACCTGCGCCGTCGGATAGAAGAAGCGCCCCTTTCCGAACAGGTAGGCGCTCATTGCGCCCGCCTCGCTTCCGCCCGTTCCCCACGAGACCGTAGGAACGCGCAACATCAGCGCGGGCGACACCCCGACGCCGATCGCCGTCTGTTTCGAAAGGGTGAAGGTGTAGCGAATTGGAAGATCGAGAAGAATCCCCAGATACCACACTGAATTCGCGAACTCGATCTCCGTGGGAACCGCTCGCGTCGGATCGGAGTAGACCTGCAGCTGATATTGCGTTCCGGTGAAGTCGAGCTCGGGCGCGAAGGAGATGGCTGGGGTTATTGCGATAGGGACGGCAATACCAAGGGTATCGAGCAGCGGGCTTGGCGCACCTTCGGACGACGAGTTCCCGAGCCAGAGAAGGCCCGCGCGCGCCTCGATGCTTTTCACCGAGAGTGCCCCCGCGGGGACAAGCAGCGCCGCGAACATCAGCATCGCGCATGCAAAGGGTCTTGCGCCGAATCCCACCTCGTTGCTCCTTGTGGACTGACTATACCACATCCGGCGGCCATTATCGCTTCGGCTCCCTCTGTCCGTGGACCGCGGATCGCGCTCCGACCGCCGGCGCGGCCGTTCGAACGAAGAGCCCTGCCGCTCCCACCTCGGTGAAGCGCTGGCGCTCCCAGGCGATGACCAGCTGTTTTCCGTCGCACCAGAGATCGGTATAGGCGTAGCCTGGTGGAAGGAGGGGGAGGGGAATGGATTGCGGCCGGGCGGCCGCGGAATCCCCTTCGCCCCTCGGCTCGGGGAGCAAGGGCGACTCGGAGGCGCCACCGGCGACAACGACCTTGTCCGCCGCGAGCGCGTAGTATGCGCTCCCGTCGCGGAACACCGGCACGGTCAGAAGATCGGCATCCCCGGCAAAGAGCTTCTTCGCCGGTCCGGCCCGGTAGCGATCCAGCCACGCGAGCGCGGGCTTCCTCACGAGATAGTCGATGACCGTCGCTCGTCCTGCCGTCTCCGCAATGACCGCGTTGATCGCCTGCAGGGGTCGGGGGGCCGCGCTGATGGAGCGATAGCCGTAGGAGTCGAAGAAGGCGCGGCGCGACATCGTCTGCTCCGCCCCGTTCTCGGGTGCGTACATCTCGTACCTGAACTCGATCCGGCGTGGAGTAGTTCGCTTCCACGACATGGCCCACCGGCCGTTGGGAAGGTGCACCACGTCGGAGGCCTCCCAACCTGCCTTCGTGAGCGGTAGGGCTTCGGCCGTGAGCGAGCCGTCCGCCGGATCGATGCGCGCCAACGAGACCGGCGGAGAGAGCGGCGACGGCGTTTCGAAGAGCGTGTTCCGATACAGATCGACGAGCACGTCGGGCCCGTCGGCATAGATTCCGTTGATGGTGCGCCCGGCAAACAGAGCCCGATCTTCGAAGGAGGCCGTCTCCGACGTGGTGAATGGGTCCACCGCGAGGGCAACTACGCCCCAGCCGTTGACCGCGAGAAAGAGGCGCCCTTCCATCTGCAGGAATCCGGCAATGCGCGACTGTACGGTCCATGGCAGGAAGGGGACGCCTGAGTCTACGGGCCCGTCGCTCGGACGCAGCCCTCCGTCGTCGAGGAGGTACCAAGCGCCGGGCGCGGGCGAAACGGATTGGATAGACGACGAGAGCGTGGTCGGTTGGCGGAGCGACCCGGAGTCCGGCACTCTGAGAGCCGCCTCCCTGCCGCCTGCGGAGCACGAAAGAAGCGCCGCGCACCCCGCGAACGCCGCAGCGAGCAGGTGCCGCCCCACGGGCCGACCCCTGTCGCGATTGCCCGCGAGCCTTCCGACTGCCATGTGCATCAGGCGTCAGTAGGCGCGGGCGAATATCCCGCGGACGACCGCGTCTTTCCCGCAGTAGACGCACCTCCCGGCGTCCTTGCCGCTCCCGGTGAGCGGCAGCACGCGGATGGTCGCCTTGGTCTCCTCCTTGATCTTCGCCTCGCAGTCCGCCGAGCCGCACCACCCGGCCTCGACGAAGCCCCCGTCGCCCTCGAACAGCCTCTTGAGCTCTTCGTAGCTCCCCGCCTGAAAGGTGTTGCGGTCGCGGAAATCCTTCGCCCTCCCGTACAGAGCCTTCTGGATCTCCGCAAGAAGCTCCTTGATGCGAAGCGCCACCCCTTCGGCCGCTACGGCCTCCTTGGCGCCCGTATCCCGTCGAACGACGGTCACCTTCCCCGCGTCCATGTCCCGCGGCCCGATCTCGACACGGAGGGGGACCCCAAGCAGCTCCCACTCCGAGAACTTCCATCCCGGGGAGTTGGCGTCGTCATCGTCGAGCTCCACGCGAAACGCCCCCCGAAGGCTGCGGTGAAGCGCGCGAGCGTATTCGACCACCCTTTCCTTCGTTTCGTTCTTGTAGATTGGGATGATGACGACCTCCGTCGGTGCGATAGCGGGCGGGACGACGAGGCCCTTGTCGTCCGAGTGGGCCATGACTATCGCGCCGATCAGGCGCGTCGAGACCCCCCACGAGGAGGCCCACACATAGTCGAGGCGGCCGTCCGCAGTCTGGAAGGTGACATCGAATGCCTTTGCGAAGTTCTGGCCGAGGAAGTGCGAGGTACCCGCCTGAAGCGCCCTGCGGTCCTGCATCATCGCCTCGATGGCATAGGTGTTCACCGCTCCTGCAAACTTCTCCGACTCAGACTTGATACCCGCCAGCACGGGGAGGGCCAAATATTCTTCCGCAACACGGCGATAAAGCTCGAGAATTCGAAGGGTTTCCTCGCGAGCCTCCTCGGCGGTCGCATGAGCCGTATGCCCCTCTTGCCACAGGAACTCCGTCGTGCGCAGGAACAGGCGGGTGCGCTTTTCCCATCGCAGCACGTTTGCCCACTGGTTGATAAGGAGCGGCAGATCCCGATAGGACTGAATCCACTTCTTATACATGCTCCAGATGATGGTCTCCGAAGTGGGACGAACGACGAGCGGCTCCTCCAGCTCTTCGCCTCCGGCGTGGGTGACAACGGCGAGCTCGGGAGAGAAGCCTTCGACATGCTCCGCCTCCCGGCGCAGAAAGCTTTCCGGGATCAGCAACGGGAAGTACGCGTTCGAATGGCCGGTCTCCTTGAACATCCCGTCCAGCACGCTCTGAATTCTCTCCCACAACGCGTAGCCGCGCGGCCGGATAACCATGCAGCCCTTGACCGGCGCGTAGTCGGCAAGGCGCGCATTGAGCACGATGTCTACGTACCACTGTGAGTAGTCGGTTGCGCGAGGCGTTATCTTCTCTGCCATTGTTCCCCCATGGAAGAGAGCATTCTAAGTTCCCTTCCGGGGTGTGTCAATAAAACCTGGATCAGGGAGCGAGTGCGAGGGTATCCACCATGTATCGGACGTTCACCCCGTCCTTGTCCTTCTCCTGCTTTTCGATAACGAACACCAGCGAGCGATTGTTGGGGCCGACGACGATCCGCCGAATGCGGTAGCTCTCGACGCCAATTCGCTTGTAGTTGGGAAGCCCAACGGTGAAATGTAGAGTCTTGCCTTTGGCGGTGTGAATCGTTACGTCTATGCTGAAGGACGAGCTCACCTGGCTGCTTGAGTATTGGAACTGATCGAGAGCCACGGTGTAGTCGTTCCCGGTCTGGAAATCTCGGAAATGGAGTGTCGGTTTCGGCTGCTGTCCGTCAAGGAGCAGATACAGCACGCGGCCGGTTAGAAGGTGATTGATGTGGAGCCTTCTCGCGAGCGCGGCGTTGTCGGCTATGAGGTTGTAGAGCTCCCCCCTTCCGTCCTCTCCGGGCTCGAGAGAGCCGAGGTAGCGCCCCGATTTCTCCCCATTCGGCACAAACTGATCGTGGGCGACATCCACGGCGTAGAGGCCGGCGTAGGCAACCATGCCTTCGGTGACTCCATACTGCCCGAACATGAAGTATCTCGAATCAGGCGAAAAGCCGAGGTTCACGAAATTCGCGACGTCTCCTGCAAAAAGCAGCCCCGTGCAAAAAAAAAGAACAGCAGCAAGTGCCGACCGCTTTGTCATATGCCCCTCTCCTTTCTGTATCGTTCGTTTTCGACATTACTGTAGATTTTTCTGGGAAAGTGGCCTTAAATGGCGATAGGTCGCCATGACGGTCAGCGTGAGAAACAACGTGCTTCTGGCTTCGCTGCTCTTTTGTGTAGCGCTCCTCGTCGCCTTCGCGATCGGGGTCGGCGGTCTGTACCTCACGAAGGCCGGCGGGCTCTCCCTCCCGGCCCTTTTCGAGAGCCAGGTGCACCGCCAGACGGCTCTCACGCTTTGTCGGCTGGCCGGCCTTCTTGTCTACTCGGTAGGGGCGGGCCTGGCCCTGCAGCGCTTTTTCCGCAAGACAGTCTCTTCCGAGATGTTCTTCTTCATATTCTTCGTCATCTCCCTCTCGTTCGAGGCCTTCCGGGCGGGGCCGTTGCTGCTGGAGCTGAGCAGTCAGCCTTCGTACTATGGGACGGTCCTCACACGGGTGGTGGAGTTCAGTCGATTCTTCGGTGTCTTTTGTCTGTTCATCTCCGGACTCTACGCCACGGGCATCGACTACCCGAAATTCGAGACGGTGCTCGGGGTGGCGCTTCTGGTGGCGTTCGCGCTCGCCTTCTCCATACCCGTCGACTCCTCCACCTTCCTCCCCAGCCTGATGTACCGGATCGGCGGCGGGAATCAGATCCTTTTCGTCTTCCTCGCACTGGAGCTCTTCTCGATATTGAACTTCCTCCTTGCAGCCTACCTTCGCCGGGCAAAGGACTACCTGATTCTGACCGTCGGCCTCACGGCCGCAATCGTCGGAGAGGACCTCCTGCTTTTTGTTTCATGGACCCCTGCGGCGGCGGTCGGACTGGTCCTTTTGGTGGCGGGTACCATAGTCTTCGGCAACAGGACGCATGTGATCTACCTCTGGAGTTGACAAAGAAATCTCAAGCTCCAATGATGTCTTTCAATGGGTGAAGCCCGAAGGCGCAAGATCGTCCTGGAAATCCTCCTAGTGACGTGTGTCTTTGCGTCGCTCATCCTGGGGGGCGCAATCGGCCTCTTCGTGGCCGAATCCCACAAGGTGAAGCTCGGCTCCTCGATGAGCGAGTACAACCTGGCCACCCCGACGCAGATACTGGATCGAAAAGGTCAGCTTATCACTGAGTTCTTCGGCGACGTGAAGCGCGACATCGTCCCTCTCGATGAGATGCCCAAGCACCTGGTCTACGCGCTCATCACTCGGGAGGACTCTCGCTTCTTTCAGCATCACGGCTTCAGCATCCGAGGCTTGCTCCGGGCCGCCTGGAAAATCATGACCCATCAGTACGTTTCGGGGGGGAGCACCATTACCCAGCAGCTCGCGGGAACCCTGTACGCGGATCGCACCGACCGGACGCTAAATCGGAAACTCAAGGAGCTCTGGTGGGCGGTCCAATTGGAGCGGAATCTCACCAAGACGCAGATCCTCGAGCTCTACATGAATGAGACGTTCTTCGGAAGCGGGACTCACGGCGTCGAGGCCGCCTCGCAATTCTACTTCGGCCACTCAGCCCGCACCATCACGCTCGCGGAATCGGCGATGCTGGTTATCCAGCTTGCGAATCCGGCTCGCTATTCGCCCTTTCGCCACCCCGACGCTGCGAAGAAGCTGCAGCGGATGATCCTCGACAGGATGGTCAGGGCCGGCTTCGCAGGCAGGGATGAAGTCGACCGATCCTTCGACGTCTACTGGTCAGACTATGACTACACCCGCCCGGCGCACGCCTCGGCATTCAGCGAGAACAGAAGCGAGGCGCCCTACTTCTCGGAGTACGTGCGCCAGGAGCTTGAGAAATCCCTATACGGAAAGCTCGACTACTTCCGCGACGGGCTAGTCGTGCACACCTCCCTGGACATGGACTATCAGCGGGCCGCACAACAGATCATCCAGCGCAACGTCAAGGCGATAAACGCGATCTACCGGAGCGCGTCCGAATCGCGACTCGTTTACGTCGACCACCAGTTCGTTCCGATCGTCAGTCTTGTTGCCCTCGGATTTGACCTGACTGCGATCGACGAAGCACGGACCCACAAGCAGCGCCAGACGACCGAAGAGGTCTACGTGACCGCCATCAATCCGATTCTCGAGATCACCTCGCAGCTCTTTGGCATGGCTCCGGTCAAGAACCTCACCCATGCGGCTAACTCGTACCGGCGCGCCGCGGCGGAAAAGACAACGGTCGAAAGCGCCCTGGTCACGCTCGACAACACGAACGGAGAGATCCTTGCAATGGTCGGCGGCAGCAGCTGGGAAACGTCCAAGTTCAACCGGGCAGTCGACGCCCGGATCCAGCCCGGCTCGGCCATCAAGCCTCTCTACTATTCCGCGGCAATCTCGTCGGGCAAGTTCACCCCAGCCAGCCGGATCTATGACGGCCCTATCGTGTTCTACAACGAGGACGGCAAACCCTACACCCCTTCCAACTTCCTGGGAGAGTGGTCAGGATCGGTCCTCCTCCGCAACGCTCTTGCCAATTCCATGAATGTTCCCTCCCTCCAGGTCTTGGCGGGAATCGGGTTCGATACGGCGATCGAAAGGATGTCGCGGATGCTCGGGATGGAGGCCGAACGCGACGACGAGCGCGTCTTCCCCCACGTGTATCCCCTCGGACTTGGAATTACGCCGCTAGCGCCGATTAATATGGCCCGGGCCTACGCAGTCTTCGCCAACCAGGGACGGGAGGTGGATCCGGTCGCAATAACCTACATCCAGGATCGAAGCGGCAATATCATCCTCGAGCCGGAAAAGGAGCTTCGGGCCGAACAGAAAAGGAAGGGACGTCTGCTGCAGGTCATGAGCCCGCAGGCCGCGTACGTCATGATTTCGCTGCTGCAGAGCACACTCGACTCAGGCACCCTCTCCGCGGTCCGCGAGCGGTTCGGCGACTTTGGCGGGATGCCCATGGCCGGAAAGACCGGCACTACCCAGAACTGGTCCGACGCCTGGACGGTGGGATTCTCGCCCTACTATACCACTGCAATCTGGTTCGGCTTCGACAAGCGCGGGGCCACGCTGGGACTTGCGCAGACCGGTGCCACCGCCGCCGGTCCCGTTTGGGGCGAGTACATGAAGGCGATCCACAAGGATCTCGCGCGAAAGGAGTTCCCCGAGCCGGAGGCGGGGCTCGTCAGGGTCAAGGTTGACGCCGAGTCCGGGCTTCTCCCTTCACAGAGCTCACGCCGCGTTATCTCGGAGGTGTTCATTGCAGGGACCGAGCCGCGCCGCCTGGATACTCTGCAGGCCTACAAGAACGCGCGAGAGGAGGAGCTGATTCGCAAGCTTCAGAACTCGGCGCTCATCCAGAGCCTGCCCGTACAGGGTGCACTCGAGCCGGGCTCCCCGCTCCGGATGGAGCCCCTGCCGCACGCCGAGGGCCCGCCCCCGGGAACGGCCGAAGGGCAAGGGGAGAATCCTTCCCGAGAGGCGAGCGAGAGCTCGGCGCCCTCAGCCCTCCCTGAGAGTCAATCGACAGGGGAAAATCCGCTTTTGGAATAGCGCCGCCTCGACAGCGGAAAAACCGTGCCCCTTCTTGGGCCGCCCCGCGCGTTCGTAGGTTGCTAACGCGCTCATCGGTGCCTGCCAGGACGGCGTTCTCGCGACCCAGTTTGGGAAACGAGAGCTTGCGAGATACCGTTTTGGCGGGTTAGTTGCTTTTGTCAGCGCCCCGGTCAACTGGCGAGGAGCTGGCTTGCGACGAAGCCGGTCCCTACCGGCAAGAGAATGTTGTCGAGATCCCCGGACGGGAGCACCTCGATGAGCGTCGCGGTCCCTCCGAGAAGGGCGGCTATGATCGGCTTTCCGGTGAGCCGGAAGACGACGAGAAAGACGGCGCTGAAGCAGGCGGCGCTGCCGGCGAAGGTCTTGCCCCCCGTCAGTGGGATCCGCCGCCTCCCAACCATCTTGCCGACGATACTCGAGAAGCTGTCGCCGAAAGCCAGGGCGTAAATTGCGATCGACGCCGCGGGCTCAGGATAGAGCAGGAGCGCGATCATCGCTCCCAAACCGAGCGTCACGGGACCAAGGACGAACTTGCCCATGTCGCGGGGACGCGATGCAGCACTGGTCATCGCGGAGATGAGGGCAATTTCACGCCCCTGACTCCGCAGATGCTCGGCGTATGCGTAGATGATGGTTCCGACGCCAAGCACGGCCATCGTCATTGTGATGTCCAGCCTTGCGAGAAAGGGGACGAACGCTATGAAGAGGTGGATTCCCTTGCGAAAGAACTCGACCTGAAGCTCTCGGGACAGACCTTCGAAGCCTTGAACTCGTACGGGGCGGCCAACCAGCGGTGCTGAAATCTTCTCCATCTTGGGTCACACTCAAAGTAACGGGATCAGTGGATGCTATGACCTTATATAGCAAGTTCGGTACCAACCCGCCTGAAGCCCGGCGCGGACGTATCTCGTTCCCGGACTGACACTTACGTCCTCGCGACAGCCGCTGCACTTCGAGGAAGCTCAATTGGTATCGTTTTCTATACGTTAGCTTTCTGAATTCACTATGCCGAAGGGAGCGACGAGGGTGCCTGGGGGGACTCCTCGCCTTTCTCCTGGCTCGCGAGGAGGCGTTCCAGACGCTCGATCCGGTCGTGAAGGAGATCCACGTCATGCCGGAGGCGCCTGCGCTGACGCGCGTTGCTTACCCCACGGAGAATTCCAATCGGAACATAGGAAAGAAGCGCGATAAAAATCCTGTTGAGAAGGCGCACCAGGTCGAGCTGCTTGTTGGCCTCGGGGGCAGAGAACCATGAGAACGAGAAGAAATCGAGCCGGTTCCACTGACCCACGATGGAGGCGACCTGCACTATCAAGGGAGGGAAGCTGCGAACAAAGAGGGCTGCGCCCGCCAGGAGCGCGGCGATCACGTTGTAGGCTATCACCACTCCGATGTAAGCGCCGCGCTTGTCCATCGAGCGAAAGCCTCCCAAGAGCACCATCACTGCGGCGCAGAGCACCATGAGCCCGTCAAGGATCTCGAGCGCCACGAGGTCCAACCGGAAATTCGCGACCGTCGACCAACCCGAGACCGCCACAAGCAGGAAGTAGCTGCTGGGGGAGACGAGAAGTAGCAAACGAAGCCCGCTTTCGTCCCGCAGATGGGCCCGATCCTCCCACCAACGGTAAAGCAACACAGACCAGACCACCGTCAAGACGCCGGTCGTCAAGTAGATTGCAGTTTCCATCTAAATAGCCTTATCGGCCGAACGGGCGGAATCCTAGAACTGATTGGTTCTCAGCATGACCAGGGTACAGGCTTCCAGGTAAGGAATACCGTTGCTCGTGAGGGCGCTTTCGAGCTGGGCCGATTCCGTCCCCGGATTCAAGATCACGCGCTTCGGCTTCAGCGCCAGTATCGACGGGATCATGGGTGCGCTGTGCTGCGGACCCACGTAGACGCTTAAGGTGTCGACCTCGGAACGGATCTCCCCCAATTCGTGGGCGACCGGGAGACCTTCGATCTCATTCTCGACCGGGTGAACGGGAAGTACCTCGTGGCCATATTCCTTCAGCATGACCACCGCCTTATTTGAATAGCGTTCCGGTTTCTTGCTTGCTCCGAGGACGACGACTCGTTTGCTCTGGCGTTCCATGTTGCTGCACCTCGCGGATAGAATGTAGCAACACCAGAGAGGGCGGTCAATAAAAAGACCGCACCCCCTTTGGCCTGGGCGAGCCGCCGGGGGTGCGGAGAATTAAGAGGAAAGGACAGCTTCTTTATCTGGAAAAGCTGCAAGCCAGTCAAGCCTCTATTTCAACGGTCTACAAGAACGCCTCGAGCTCGCGAATAGGCTGCAGTCGGCGCAGCTTACGGATAGCGGAATTCTGCACCTGGCGAACCCGTTCGCGGGTTACCTTCAGCTCTTTGCCGATCTCTTCCAGGGTAAGCGGCGCCTCCGCCGTCAGACCGAAGCGAAGCTGCAGGATTCTCGTCTCCCGCTTGTCGAGCCCTCCGAGAACCTTGTCTAGGATCTGGCCGACGTTTGCCCGGAAGGCATCCGCAATCGGCTCCGTGCTCTCGTCGCCGGCCTGCAGGTCCAGAACCTTGGCGCCATTCTCCGAATCCAGCGGGACATCGAGCGAGGAGGCGTCCACGGCGTGGCGAAGATAGGCTCGGACCTTCTCTTCAGACACGTCGACGAAGGAGGCTATCTCCGCCGCCGAGGGACCGCGGCCAAGCTGTTGTGCCAGGTAGTTTGTCGCCTCGTTGTACTTTGTAATGGAATTGAGAACATGAATCGGAACTCGGATGGATCGGACCTTATCGGCAAGGGCCTTCGTAACGGCTTGTTGAATCCACCAGGTTCCATAGGTGGAAAACTTGCAGCCTCGGGTATGGTCGAAGCGCTCCACCGCCTCGATCAGTCCGATATTGCCCTCATTGATAAGGTCCAGGAGCGTGAGGCCGCGCCGCTGGTACCTCTTGGCGATGGAAACGACGAGGCGGAGGTTGCCGGTGATCATTCGGTCCCTGTGGGCTCGAGCTTCGCCGTCCAGCCGAGCCCGTTCGGCGAGAAAGGCATCCTCCGCAAGCCGCCCCTTCAGGTGTTCACTCTCCAGCCTGCGGAGCTCCGCGCGAAGCCTCTTGACGGCCTCTCCGATCTCGACCTCTTCGGCCCGTGTCAGGAGCTTCATGCCCGCTATCTGCCTTAGGTAGAGGCCCAGCGCGTCGTGATCGCTCCCGCGGTGCGTTTCACTTCCCTCCCCATTTCGTTCCTTGCGCCGTTTCTTTATCAAGTTCCTACCCGTTGAACCCGCAACGCCGAGAGATGCGGGGTAGGGTTTTGATTCTAGCGGATCGGAGGCGAATGACAATCAGGGAAACTTGATACTTGCCATCAGGGAATCTTGATATCCGCAATCGGAGGATCTTGAAGGTGGCCCGACCGTCTGAGTGTGCTCCGGACAGCGGACTATTTCAGCTTCTTGCGCAGCCTCCGGGCCGACGGGCGAGAGCCTTCGTGAGATCCGCCCGCCGCCGGCCGGCGGATGCGGGCATTCAGGATGAGCAGGTAGATCGCGCCGCCGACCATCATCAAGAAGCAGAGAATCTGGCCCATCGTGAAGTTCAGGAGCTCCGCGGGATGGGCGCGCTCCAACAAGGGCTGGAAGTGGATCGGGAAGCCGATTCCAGGGTCGGGCTCGCGCAAGTACTCGAGGATGAATCGAATGAGGCCGTAGCCGATGATGTAGATTCCGACCACGAAGCCCTTGAAGGGCTTGTGCTTGCGGAAGATGAACCAGATGAGGAGCCAAAGCACAATCCCTTCGAACAGGGCCTCATAGAGCTCCGAGGGATGGCGCGGAAGGTTCACCATCTGGTTCGGGCTCGTGATGGCAATCCCGACCTTCTCGGCGATCTCTCGTACCCAGGCGTGCTTCACCGAGAGGCGCTCGGCATGGGGATAGTACATCCCCCAGGGAAGGGTCGTGACCCGGCCCCACAGCTCTCCGTTTATGAAGTTGCCGAGGCGGCCGAACGTGTAGCCGAGCGGGACGCCTGCGATGAGCATGTCGCCCCAATCGAGCACATCGATCTTCTTGGATCTCCCGTAGATGACGATGGCGATGATCGCACCGAGGAGCCCGCCGTGGTAGGACATGCCGGCGAGGCCGACGAAATGCCCTCCTTCGAAAGGCCAGAAGATGCGCCAGGGATGGGTGAGGTAGTAGTGGGTAGGATCGTATACCGTCGTGCCCACGATGCGCCCGCCGATGAGGAGGCCGATGATTCCCCAGAAGAAGAGGTTGATGATGAGATCGTCGTTCGCCTGAATCTTGCGCTGCCTCATTTGGTAGCGGAAGAGCAGATAGGTGATAGCAAAGGCGACGACGTACATCAGCCCGTACCAACGGAGCGGAAGCCCCGGTATGATGTCCGGACTGAGCCAGGTCGGATAATGCAAGAAGCCGATCATGTATTCCTCGCGTGCCGCAATAGTTCGAGCACAGTAGCCCGAAATCTACGCCTTTTCAACGACCCCGCGACCGCCCCCGTGCCCCGCAGCAGTCGCTACACCTTGAATCCCGCCGTCATCGCTTTGACCAGCTTTGTCTTGATGAGCTGGTTCTCTTTCCGCAGGGTGGCGATCTCGTACTGCTGCGTGCGGATCGTTTCGATAAGGTCCCCTTCGGTCAACGCACCGCTTCGGAGCAGATCCTCGAGAGACTTGATCTTCTCGTCAAAGTCGACCTGGGCCTCGATCTCGGCCTCCTCGTAGGTCTCATCGAAGTCCTGGAAGCCCACAGGAGCGGATGGCTCGCTCTCCTGCTGCATGATCTTGTCGGCGATGCGATAGACCGCCTGGGCGAGAATCGACTCCGGTTTGTAGATGATGATCGGCAGCCGAGACGCAAGCGCAATATCCTGCAGGTGATCGCGGTAGATGATCCCCAGGTGTTCCATCTCAATCGCAAGATACTCGCCGCAGGAGCGTCTGATCTTGCCCGCCTTGTCGCCGTCCTTGGGGTTGTCGAGCATGTTTAGGACAAGCCGCGGCCGGAAGCCTGCTACGCGGTTGTCGTAGGCGATGCGGCTCTCGGAATCGGTCTTGCCGATCTCCTCCAGGAGGCGGGGGACATAGACCCGCTGGAGGGATGTCTCCTCGTGCTTCAGCGATTCGAGGTACTCCCAGGCCGGCGACTTCCGCTTGAACGAGGCGGACATTATCCGGAAGACGGAGTTCTTTAAGAAGAGGTAGGCGTTGAGCGTGGCCGTGAGGGTCGGGGCGGTAATGATGATGCCGCGGCCGGACATGAGGAAGAAGTCGAGAGTGTTGTAGTTGGTCCCGGCTCCCAAGTCCATGACGAGATAGTCGGCCTCGAGCGCTTGAAGCTTTCGGAGGAGCATCCTCTTCTGGGAGCTCTTCAGATTTGCCATCCCGGGAATCTCGGAGTCGCCCGGAAGGAACTGCAGCCCGCTGTACTCCGTCTCCATGATGATATCTTCAAGCTTCCCCTTCGGATTAGCCAGGTAGGTACCGATGCCCCGGGGCACGGAGCTTAAGCCCAGGATGGTATGGATGTTGGAGCCGCCGAGGTCGAGGTCTGCAAGAATCACGCGCCGGCCCGCCTGTGCAAGCGCGATAGAGAGGTTCGCCGCGACGAGTGACTTCCCGACCCCGCCCTTGCCGCTGGCGATGGGAACGATCTGCATCGCCCGCCCTCACCCCTGCCCGCCGGGATGAGTCGGCCGGCCCTGATGCGAGGCCTCTCTCCCCGCGGGCACGCCGGTCGATAGACCGACCACAGGCGCATCGGTTGCAGCCTCGACCTTGGGGTAGAGGAAAAGGAAAAGAAAGAAAAGAAGATCTAGAAGAACAACGAACAAGAACCCCACCGCCAGGGTCGCCGAAAGGGGATGCCCTTCGGGGAGCAGGCCGTGGTAGGGCAGTAAACCGGTCATCACCCCGAGAACGGCAAGCCCGGTGAGCGTTGCGGTCGCCTTGCCGACCGCGAGGAGTCTTGCGTAGTTGCTGTATCGCTTGGGGTAGAGGGCAAGGAAGAAGAAGCCGACCGGCATGACAACCTGCCCGACGGAGCCCCAGAGAATGAAGCCGCCGGTCGCGAAACCGTGTCCTTGACCGAGGAGCATGGAACCAAGACGAAGGATTACGACGCTTCGCAGGATCTCCCAGAGGAAACCGGTAAAACAGACGATCCTCTTGGTTATCATGTATGGGCAGTGTAAGCGCTCGGAGTTTTGCTGGTCAAGTGGCGGCTTTTTCGCTGCCTGCGTCCCAACTTGACAAACCATGCCCCCGCATACAATAAAGAAGCATTCAGGTTGACAGGGGTTGCTGATGAACAGAAGGGAGCGTCTCCTGTGGGTAGGGTTGCCCACCCTGCTCATGGTTCTCGTGACGGCGTTTGCCGTCTCGCCGGCATTGACCGCCGAGTCGCAGACCGTCACGACGAGCAGCGACTACCTGAGCCTGTTCGACAGGGTCTTTCGATCCGTGCAGCAGAACTATGTCGACAAGATCGACCCGAAAGCGCTCTTCGAAGGAGCGATGAAAGGGCTTTTCGAGAGCCTGGGCGATCCGCATTCCTACTACATGAGCAAGGATCAGGTCCAAGATCTTACGGAGCTCACCGACGTAACCCGCGGGCAGTTTGGCGGCGTCGGCTTGATGATATCGAAACCTCCGCTTCCCTCGAGCGACGGGAGCACGAAGCCTCTCTTCGGCGCCAAGCTCCCGCCGCCCTATGTCGAGGTCATCTCGCCTCTCCATGGCACTCCCGCCTACAAGGCGGGCATTCTTCCCGGCGACCGGATAATGAAGATCGGAGAGGATTCCACTGCCGGCATGACCATGGATCAGGTTCTCGGGAAGCTGCGAGGCCAGCCGGGCACCATCGTGAACGTTACCATCCTGCGGGGGGCGGACATCACCTTCACCGCCAATCTCGTTCGCTCGCTCATTCAGGTGCCCGACGTGAAGTACGCCATGATGCCGGGCGGGATCGCCTACCTCCGGATTATCCAGTACACCGCAGCCACGCCCGAGAAGGTTCGGGAGGCCATCGCCGCCTTTTCCAAGAACAATTACACCTCCCTCATCATCGACGAGCGCGGCAATCCCGGGGGCTTGCTTCCGGCGGTGGTTCAGGTTGCCGCCTACCTCCTTCCGTCGGGAACCATCGTGAGCACCCGTTCCCGAGACGCGTCGGCCAACGAGGTCTTCACCGCCCCCGGCAGCCCCCTCGTTTCTGCATCGGTTCCCATCATTGTCCTCATCGACAAGGGCTCGGCTTCCGCTTCGGAGATCCTTGCGGCGGCGCTGCGCGACAACCATCGCGCCATGCTCGTGGGCCAAACCTCCTATGGAAAGGGCTCGGTCCAGCAGGTGTTCTTCCTCCGCGACGGCGACGGAGCCTTCAAGATGACTACGGCGCGGTACTACACGCCGGACGGCAACAACATCGACAAGATTGGAATCACTCCGGACAAGGTCGTGTCGGAGCCGCAGCTCACCCAGGCCGAGCAGGACTCGCTCAAGGTGCTCATCGAGCAGAACGTGATAACCAACTTCGTGCGGGATAATCCCGAGGCACCCACTAAGACCGTCGATGCCTTCATTGCGAAGCTTCATGGTGAAGGGATCGTTCTCGGCGACCAAACCTTGAGGCGGCTGATTCGCGCCGAGCAGAATCGAATGATGCCTGATCCTCCGATCTACGACATGGAGTACGACTCCGTCCTCAAAGAGGCGGTGAGCATTCTCGGCACGGAGCGCTACAGCACGGGAGTACACCAGTAGCGAAAGAGCATGCGCCAGTTTGTCCTGCCGGCGGACTATTCCGGCGAGAGCCGGCTCACCCTTCGCGGCCGCAGCTTCCATTATCTGAGAGAGGTGCTCCGACTTCCTGTTGGCAGCACCTTCCCGGGGATCGCCGCAAACGGATCACGCGTAACTGTCACCCTCGTGGAGGCGGGCAGGAGCTCCTGTACTATCGCGGTCGCCCCGTCGATCGGCGGCCTTCCGCCGCTGCCTCCTGCGAGTCCGGCCGCATACACGGGCGCGGCCGCCGTTGCGGCAGCCTCGACTGCCGCGCGCGCCCGGAGCACCCTTTTTCAGTGCCTGCCGAAGGGACGAGAGATGGATCTCATCGTTCGCCAGGCGACCGAGGCCGGGGTCTATCGGATCGTGCCTGTCTTGAGCGAGCGGAGCATCGCCCGCATCGAAGCCGGCGACAGCGGGAAGAGCGGGCGCTGGCACCGCATCGTTCGAGAGGCGCTGCAACAGAGCGGCACCGGACGGCTTCCCATCCTTGAGAGCCCTCTCCCGTTCGAGTCGATTCCCATGCAGTTCGCGCAGGAGGGCATTGGGCTGTTCTTCCACGAGAGGCCTCTTGCAAACAAGACCCTGCACGAGTATCTTTTTGACGCAACCGACCATGTGGCTTTGGTCATTGGTCCCGAGGGCGGTTTGTCGGAGAGGGAGGTCGAACTCCTTACCGAAGCCGGGTTCGGATCGGTCTATCTCGGAGAAAGCGTGCTCAGGGTCGAGACGGCGGCCTTGTACTCCATTGCTGCAGTGCAGATTGTGCTCCTGGAGAGAGATTCGTGGAAAGCAAAACCAAGATCAAACGGGTAAAGATCGTCAATGTACCTGTGGATGTCGTCCACGAAGACGAGCTCGAAGAAACCATCAAGGGCATGCTCGCCGACGGAGACCGCCACCAAATCGTGCTGCTCACCCTGTGGGATCTGCTGAAGGCGCGCCACAACGCAGAAATGAGGCGAACCGTCAAAGAGGCCTCGCTCATCATCCCGGTCTCGAAGGGTATCGTGCGCGGCGCTCGCTTTCTTCACCGCGAGCTGCCGGTTCGCTTCATGCCGTTCGAGTTTGTCATTCGGCTCCTTGGCATCCTCGAGAAATACAAGAAGTCGGTCTATCTGCTCGGAAACCGACCGGAGGAGCTGCAGGTGTCGGCGGGCAACCTGCGCGCATCGTTCCCCTCCTTGGGCATCGTGGGCCGATGCGCAGGGTACTACCCCAAGGGGATGGAGAAGAACATCATCCTTGCCATTCGCAAGGCCTCTCCGTCGCTCCTTCTCGCAGGCTACGGCCTCCCCGCAAGGGACACCTGGGTCGCGAACAACAAGCGCAACTTCAACGCAGGGATCTATCTCTGGTGCGGGGACTGCTTCGACATCTTTTCGGGAAAGCGCAACAAGCCTTCACGCGCGGCGTGGGAGAACGGAACCGAATCCCTGCCGGCTGTCATGAGCCATCCCTGGCGCGTCTTCCGCGGCCTACGCTACTTCTACTACGCGATTCTCCTCGTCGTGCATCGACTCCGCCGGCTTTGACCGATCGCCAAGAGCCGACCTTTCGCCAGCAGATCGCATTTTACACCTTATGAAGACGGTGACCGTTACCGACCGGCGGCAAAGATTGGGCCAAATGCGCATCCGCCGCCGCCGGCCGTCAAATAGAGAACTGCTGGACCTTCGCGATTTCGCTTGCGTTCCCGGGTCGCTTCGATTATCCTTGCTGAACCGATTTGGATGTTGAATGTTCTCTTCATAGATGACGACCCGGAAGCCCATCTTACCCTCAAGGTGATGCTCCCGGAGGACTGTACCCTTGCCTCGGCGACCGATGGCCGCACCGGCATCGAGCTCGCGCATACGCGGACTCATGATCTGATCCTCCTCGACCTCGGCCTTCCCGACATCAACGGGATGGATGTCTTGAGCGCCATTGCCGCCCTGCCGGGCGCGCCCCCGGTCGTCCTGCTTACCGTTTCCTCCGAACCCTATCTCATCGTGCGCGCCATGAAGGGGGGCGCCTGCGACTACCTCGTGAAGCCGCTCGATCAAGGCAAGGTCCAGGCGGCTCTCGATACCGCGGTCCGCTTCAGACTCAAGCGAGCTTCTCCGCGGCGCAGCCAGGCGGCGACGGGGGAGGCCTCGATTCTTTCGGAGATCGTCGGCGAGAGCGCGGTCCTCCGCGAGGTTTGCCGGCTCGTCGAGACTTACGCAGGCGCCAACGCCACGGTGCTCGTCACCGGGGAGAGCGGCACTGGCAAAGAGCTTGTCGCTCGCGCCATTCATCGCCTCTCCTCCCGCAACGGATGGCCCTTCATGGCCGTGAACTGCGCGGCCATCCCCGAGACCCTCATCGAAAGCGAGCTTTTCGGCGCCGAGAAGGGGGCCTACACCGACGCCGTGGCGCGGCCCGGCCTGTTCGAGCTGGCAAGCGGAGGGACACTCTTCTTGGACGAGATCGGCGAGCTGAGCGTGCGGGCCCAGGTCAAGCTCCTCCGCATCCTCGAGTCGAGGGAGCTGTCTCGGGTCGGCAGCGCGCGATCCGTCCCGATCGATGTGCGGATCGTTGCGGCGACCAACCGCGATCTGAAGGAAGCCGTGCGTGCCAGATCCTTTCGCCAGGATCTCTACTACCGCGTCCATATCCTTCTCCTCGATCTGCCCCCGCTTCGCGCGCGCAAGGACGACGTCCCGCTGCTCGTCGATCACTTCCTGAAGGTGTTCCGATTTGGCGGGCGCATGACCTACCCGGCTATCGAGATGCTGTGCGACTACTCCTGGCCGGGAAACATCCGCGAGCTCCGCAATGTGGTCGAGCGCGCGGTGCTTCTCGCCGAGCAGGGCGTGATCGAGCCGCGTCACATCTGGTTCGGGTGATGGGGACGGCGTGACCGCCGTCCGCTACATTCCTCGGATATAGCTCCCGAGGACGACCGGCACCACGCTTCCGTCGGGGTAGGCGCGAGTTCCCTCCACCTCCCCGAGGACAAGGATGCGCCGGGTCGGGAGGATGACCTGCGGATTGGCATCCTGCGGGTTGGGGCGGGCGGGAATACGGGCAAAGAAGGCGGGACCGGAGACCTCGACGACGCATCGATAGAGGCTTATCGAGCTGGTCCCGTGCCACTGCCCCTCCACGAGCTCGATCTCCGCTCGAAAGCCCGCCTCGTTTTTGTCGAGGATCTGGACCGACTGCACGACGCCGGTGAGCACGACGAACTTGCCGGTTCCGGGAAGAGGCTGGCCGGCGGCCGCGGCGGAGCTGAGGCTCGCAAGGGTCACCGAGGGATCCACCACGGCGGTCAGATCGCGGACCGAAAGAGCAAAGACGACGGGAGCGGAAAGGAGAAGAGCCAGCCCGGATACGAGGCGCTTCATGGTTGTCCTCCGTCGCGGGAGATTATACGTGAGGGCGGCGGGGGTGTCCACGCGCGGCGGCCGTTTTTGTCGACGACCGCACAACTGTCTCCAGTCTCAAGAGCATCTCCATTTCTGCCGTAGATATTTGACAAGAGAGGCCTTGACTATTAATATAAAACGGGTTAGCTAGATGGATAGGTCTCGTCGGAAGAGGTTACATGAACAACAACGACATTGTTCCTGGGTTTGACGAGGAGAAGGATGATAGCCTCAAGATCAGACTGCAGCGTGTGGACTCACCCGAGGGATGTCTGGTGCTCTTCCTCACGGGGTACATCGACACGTATAATTCCAACTTCTTCCAGAAGCGAGTTTCAAAGGCGATAGAGTCCGGCTATTCGAAGCTCATTTTCAACTGCGCCGGGCTCAACTATGTCTCGAGCACTGGGATTGGCTCTTTCACCGCGTTTCTCAAGGCAGTAAAGCCGCGCGGAGGGGACCTCGTTCTCCTCGAAATCCAGCCGAAGGTGTATGAGGTATTCCAGCTCCTCGGTTTCTCCCAGTTTTTCAATATCAAGGACAATCTGAACGATGCGGTAGATTTTTTCCGGGCAGGAACGCAGGGCAATCCAGCCGAGATATTCCCGAAGATTTTCCAGTGCCCCATCTGTTCGAAGAAGCTGAAGGCTACAAAGCCGGGAAGGTTTCGTTGCTCTGAGTGCAAGACGATCCTGGCGATAGACAACTCCGGACAGGTCTTCCTCGGCTAGGCCTCCTGTTAACCTATTTGTGGAGGGTTCCACATGACAGCGACCGAGAAAATCGAAGCGTTTCTTATCAATCTGGGGATAACGTTTCAACAGATGAGCGAGAGCTCCTGGCTCATTCACGATGCGGAGAAGGGTCTCGATCAGGTTGTTGTAATGGCCGAAGATCCTCTCGTCATCATTCGGGTGAAAGTGATGCCCATACCCCAGAAGAAGCGCGAAGAGTTCTTCGAGCGCCTTCTCCGCTTGAACGCCTCGGATGTGGTTCACGGGGCATACGGGCTTGCCGACAACTATGTGATCTTGATTGATACGCTCCAGTATGCGACTCTCGATCTTGAAGAGTTTCAGGCGTCCCTCGATGCTATCGGCTTGGCTCTTGCCCAACACTACCCTGTTCTCTCAGACTACCGAGATAAATAAGAGGAGCTGATCCTATGGGAATTTTCGATCGTTTCAGGAGAGTCGTCAAATCGAACCTCAATGACATGATCAGCAAGGCGGAAAACCCGGAAAAGATGCTCAACCAGCTGATCATCGACATGAACGAGCAGCTCATCGAGTCTAAGAAGGCCGTCGCTGCGGCGATCGCCGACGAAAAGAAGCTTGAGCGCGAGTTGATAACCAACCAGCAGCAGTCGGAGGACTGGGAGGGCAAGGCGCGCCTCGCCCTCAAGGCCGGCAAGGAAGATCTTGCCAAGGAAGCCCTGCTGCGCAAGCAGGAGTATGACGGACTTGCCGCTCAATATAAGCAGCAGTTCGACGCCCAGCATGAGTCGGTTGATAAGCTCAAGGTCTCCCTCCGCCAGCTCCAGCAAAAGATAGAAGAGGCTACCCGCAAGAAGAATCTCCTCGTCGCCCGCGCGAAGCGCGCCGAGGCGCAGAAGCAGATTCAGAGCACGATGGGGAGCATGGCGGATACCTCGGCCTTCGAGGCTTTCGATAGGATGGCGGCGAAGGTGGACCAGATCGAAGCCGAGGCGGACGCGATGGGCGAGATCGAAGACGCCACTAAGTCCCCCGATCAGGATCTCGAAAAGCAGTTCAAAGAGCTCGAATCGTCCGGCGCGAGCGCCGATCTCCTGCTCGAAGACCTCAAGAAGAAGATGAAGGCCGAGGAGCAGCTTCCCGAGAAGTAGAGCGGCGGGCGCGTCCCCAGCTGCGGCTTGCCTTCACAGGGGGGACATCATCAGGATCAACCTGGTGACCGAAGATGCGGTCCTCGCGAAGCGCTTCCACACCTACTGCGCCCGCGAGAAGAGCATCCAGGCGGTTGCCTCGAGCGAGCCGCTCGAGGCGGGCGACATCGACCTGTATGTCCTGCCGGTCTATCTCCTTCAAGAATTCACGGATGAACCTCTCCGAGCCGCCGCCCGCATTCCGGTCATAGCCTACGGCGAGCCCTCGGCTCTCCGGGGAGCCTTCCTCGCGGGGTGCGCGGACTATCTTCGGGAGCCTTGGTCGCTTGAAGAGCTTTCCCTGCGCGCGCGCAAGCTTGTCCGAGCGCCGGCGCTTTCACTGGAGGGAGTCGATTTGCGCCTCTCGGAGGTGAGCGTCGAGTCGCGCCACGGGCGGGCTTCGCTGAGCCTCCAGGAGCAGCGTGTTCTTCGAGCCCTTCTCCGGCAGAAGGGCACTGTAGTCTCGAGGGAGGCGCTCCAATACGCGCTTTGGGGGAAGCTGCCTCACGGGCGTTCGCGAGCGGTGGACGTGCACGTCTCCTCGCTCCGGCGGAAGCTCCGCCGCCTCCTTCCAAGCGAGCACACGGGTCAGATCATCCAGGCCGTGAAGGGGATCGGCTACGTGGTGCCCGCTGAGGAGGCGTGTAGAACTTGACTGTTATCATCTTGTGCATAACTTCGGGAGAAGGGGTGCTCCGGACAGGCTGGTGGGTCACAATGGACCAGCGCGAGCGCGGTTTAGTACACTGGTGTTAAGCGATTATCCGTAATTCCTGTCCCTACGGCTAGTTATAAATGCAGAGGGTGAAAACCTCATCTTGGCAAGGAATTTGCTCTTTCGGACATCGCGGTATTCGGGGCCCGCGGAGCGCGGAATTCGTGCTCTTTCCCTGTGGATAACCTGTGAAATCTGTGCGGATAGCTGCCGAACGGCGGGGTCTAGCGCATCTGAACACGGGCCGCTTCGCTTCACTTCGGCGAACGCGCTGCCGATACTCGAAGCTACGAGAAGACAGCTCAATACCTGGAAGTCCGCTTCTCGCGGGGGACCGAAATGGCACGCGGCGCAGTGCGAAAGCTTGTAGACTCCCTTCTCATACCCCTGCTGTGTGGTATTGCCTTTGTAGTTATTTTCGCTCTTGTATCCGCCGGCTCGGTAATCTATTCCTGGGACGGCGGCTACAATCCGACCGCACCGCTGCACCTCGCCTGGTTCGTCCGGCAGCTTCCCTCGGCGATGGACAATGCCCTGCTTGCCTCCGTCGTCGCCACCAGCCTCTTCCTCATCTACCGAATTCGCAAGAGACCGGGTGTCCGGCCCCTTTCGTTTCTCCTCGCGTTGGCATCGGTAGCCGCCCTCCTCTACTTCGGAATGGTCGTCTTTGGCCGCCTCTATCCGCACGGAGTCGCTTCGGAGAGCCAGCCCGTACGGCCCTTCGTGCCCAAGCGATTTGCGGTTCTCCACGCAGCGACGCTCTACGCGGAGGGGGTTGAGGGGACGACGCTCTCCGATGTCGTCGTGGTCCGTCCCGAGGGCGATCACGCGATAACCTTCGCGCCGAAGGCCCGTTTTCTTCCGAAGGAGATGGAGGTCGTCCTGCCGGGGGGAAAGGTTCCCGTCGCTCCGGCCAATCCGGACTTTGGACCCATCTTCCAGGCCCCGCCCTTCCTCAGCGCATTCCTCGCGGACGTGAGCTGGGCGTCCGCGGCGGTCCGGCAGGCCTTTGCCGCCTCCCGCCGCGATTTCGCCATCGTGGCCGGCGCTATCCTCCTCTTCTGCATGAGCTGCACGATGGTCTCCAGGCTCTTTTCGTGGCCGCTGCTCAATGGGTTTCTCACGCTGCTCGTCTTTCGCGGGCTGTTCTGGGTGCTGCCCATCCTCCACAGCAAACCGGCCCTCGACATCGAGCGCCAGATCGGCTCGGCTTTTCGACTGGAGGCCTGGGTGCCAAGCCTGCCCTGGTTCGCGCTGGCGCTTCTCGGCGTGATCTTCATCCTGGTGGACTTCACGCTCCTTCGAAGGCGCGGACGGGGAGATCTGTCGCATGGATAACATTCCCCGCAGGGTGCTGTGGCTTATCGTTCTCTTCAATGCCGGGGCCTTCGTCTTCTTCTTCATACAGGGGATTTTCGACTTCCAGAGCAAGGAGGTGCTGCCGGCCTACTACTGGCACTGGATATGGAACCGAGCCGCGCTCGACTTCATCCAGGCGATGATACCCGTGCAGTGCACAGCCATCCTCGTCGGGTATTCGGTCGTTCCGACCGAGGGCCGCAGGCGATCGCGAGCCGGTGCCGCAGGCGGGCTTGCCCCGTTTTACCGCCTTGTGAGCTCCTCCCTTGTCGCGTTCCTCGTGTTCACCCTCATCTTCGCCGCGCTGACCGAGGGCGTTCATCCCCTTCTCGACGCAAATCGCAACACCATTCTCTACCAGACGCAGCTCGCCCGCAGATTCTACGCAAACTACGAGTCTGCCTATGGGCGAGGACGGCTTGCCGACGCCAAGCACTACCTCGACTTCTACCGGAGGCTCGCACCCTCCGATCAGAACGCCCGGGAGAAGGCGGACCAGCTCATCATTCAGATCGAGCAGCAGAGAGGGCGAAGCGCACCTCCGCCGCCTGCGCAGGCGAGGCCGATTCACAACGCAAGCGTCGCTCGGCTCATCGACGTCGCCCGGGAGTACCTGGGGCGGCAGGATTTCGCCTCGGCGCGATACTACGCAACCCTCGCCTTGGCGGTTGCCCCCGCCGACAGGGAAGCTGCCCTTGTCGCGAGGGAGGCGCTCGCCGGGCTTTCGCGGATCACGCCAAATCCGGCCGATCTCGAGAAGAGCTACTTTTTCTCGATAAAATCGAAGGGCAGGGAGGCTCTCGAAGAGGGCGATCCCAAAAGGGCGTACTATATCTTCAAGTCGCTCGCGGCTTCCCATCCGGACGATCCCGACGTCGTCACCTATCTGAAACGGTCGACCGAGCAGCTCGCTCAGGACTCCTTCTTTCGCGACGAGATCGATCGGACCGTTCCCTTTCCCGGCGTGCGAAACGTCGCCTTCATGAATCAAAGCGACGGCGATAATCGCGAGATCCTGTACTTCAGGAAGATGGTCATCCTTCCCGAGGGAACCTATTTTGAGGGAATCGAAGCGTTGCGCTTCTCTCCAGGCGGAAGGGTCATCTACCACCTGGTGGCTCCCTACGGTAAGCTGATGGGCTCCAAGATCAACATGGACTGCATCGGCAGGGACAAAGCCGTGAGCTATCCGCCCACCCTTCTGTCCGGCTCCCTGCCGGAAGGGTCAAGCTACGAGATCCCGCTGCGGACCCAGGCAGCCAACCTCGCCCTGTTCGGAACCGAGCGAACCGACTTCACCCACGTCGCGCTCCCCGAGCTGTGGCACGCCGGCGATCTTCTGCAGCACTCCGGCTATCTCAGGGCGCCGGTCCAGATCGAAATCCTGCGGCGCATCCTTGCTCCTTTCGGGATGCTCATCCTCTCGATCTTCGCGATAGGCCTTGGTTGGTCCCTGCGGGCTCCCGCCGGCAGACCGCGAATCGCGGCCTACGTGCTGGTGCCCCTTTTCCCCTTCGTGGTCTACCTGATCACCGAGCTCTACTTCTTTGTGAGCAAGCTTCTCTTCGGATTCGCGCTCATAACCTTCGGTCAGGGTATTGCCCTCGCCGCCCTGCTGGCCGTGCAGTTTGTCCTCTTGTTTCTCGCGTTCGTTTACGTCGCCGGTCAGTCGGGGGAGATGCTTTCCGCGTAGGATTGCGCCGTCATCGATCTGGGGCGTCGCGGTCTTCGCAGTCGCGGCTAATGTGAGCCCCGAGGGAGCGCAGCCTCTCGATGAGATTCTCGTAGCCGCGCTCGATCTGATAGACGTTATCGATGACGCTCCGTCCCTCGGCGCACAGCGCGGCGATGACGAGCGCCATCCCGGCTCGAACGTCGGGCGATACGAGCTCGGAGGCCTTCAGCCGGGAGGGTCCGCTGACGACCGCGCGGTGCGGATCACAGAGGATGATCCGGGCCCCCATCCCGATGAGCTTGTCGACGAAGAACATGCGGGACTCGAACATCTTCTCGTGGATGAGGACCGTTCCTTCGACCTGCGTCGCCACAACGGTTATGATGCTCGTAAGATCGGGCGGAAAGCCCGGCCACGGGGCGTCGGCGACCTCGGGGATCGAGCCGCCGAGGTCGGGGACGACCTTCAGCTTCTGGCCGGGGGCCACATGAAGCGAAGCTCCCTCCACCTCCCAGTGGATGCCGAGCTTGGCGAAGGCGATCTTCGTCATCCTCAGGTTGGCGGGGTCGGCGTCGTCGATCACGAGGTCGCCGCGGGTGACCGCCGCCAGACCTATGAAAGAGCCCACCTCCATGAAGTCCGAGCCTATCTGAAAATCGACCCCGTGCAGGCGCTTCGCTCCTTCGATCGTGAGGATGTTCGATCCGATGCCGGTGACGCGGGCCCCCATGGCGTTCATCATCCGGCAGAGGTCCTGAACGTGCGGCTCGGACGCCGCATTCTCGACGACCGTTCGCCCCTCGGCAAGCACGGCGGCCATGATGACGTTCTCGGTGGCGGTCACGGAGGCTTCGTCGAGGAAGATGTTGACCCCGACCAGCTTGTTCGCGGTGAGCCGGAACTGCCCGTCGACCTCCACCCTAACCCCAAGCGCCTGGAGGGCAAGAAAGTGGGTGTCGAGGCGGCGCCGCCCAATGACGTCACCTCCGGGCGGCGGAAGCACCACCTTTCCGGTTCGAGCAAGGAGGGGGCCGGCGAAAAGGATCGATGCGCGTATCTTTCTCGCCAGCTCGGCCGGTACCTCCGAGGACTTCACGTCGGTCATCTTGATCCGGTAGACGTTTGCCTCCGGCTGGCTTACCGCAGCCCCGAGGGCGCGAAGCACGTCGACCATCACGCCCACGTCCTCGATGTCGGGGATGTTGCGCAGCACCACCTCTTCGTCGGTGAGCAGGGCCGCCGCGATGCAGGGAAGCGCGGAGTTCTTGTTGCCGCTTGCGCGAATGCGGCCGTTGAGCGGGAAGCTGCCATCGACGAGGTACTTGCTCATGGGGCGAAGGTAGCGCATCGCCGGGAGACGTGTCAATGAAAGTGAGCGCATTCCCGCCGATTGGCGGCCGGCGGTGCGCTCCGGCTGGCGCAAGAGCCTAATGTACGCTAAGATTCATCACGCCCATGAAGGTAATGAAATTCGGCTCGAGCTCCGTGCAGGACAGCTCGCGGATACGCGCGACGGTCTCGATCATCCTCGAGAGCCGAGACAAGAAAGCGATCGTTCTCTCGGCGATGCGCGGAGTGACGGAGAAGCTTGTTGCCGCGGCGGCAGAGGCGGAAAGAGGCCAGCCGACCTATCGCGAGCACGTGAGGGAGATCGCTGTGCGGCAGGCGCAGGCGGTCCGCGAGCTCTTTGCCGAGGGAGAGGCTACGCTTGCCAAGCTTCGAGGACTCCTCGATGAGCTGGAAGAGATCCTCACCGGCATCGAGCTCGTCCGGGAGTGTTCTCCACGCAGCCTCGATCTCGCCATGAGCTTCGGAGAGCGGCTCAACTGCACCCTGGTGGCCGATTACCTTGTTTCGCTTGGCCAGCCGGCGGTGTACGTCGACGCTCGCGAGATCATTCGGACCGACGACAACCACGGGCGCGCCGATGTAGACTTCGCCGAAAGCTACCGTCTCATAAGGGAGCGCCTCACGGGGGTCGGCGGGATCCCCGTCATCACCGGCCTCATTGCCGCCTCGCGCGAGGGGGCGACCACCACCCTCGGCCGCAACGGCTCCGACTATACGGCTTCGATTGTCGCGGCAGGTCTCGGCGCCCAGGCCATCGAGATCTGGACCGACGTCGACGGGATAATGAGCGCCGATCCGCGCTTCGTGTCCGGAGCCTTCGTGATTCCCGAGATGAGCTTTCAAGAGGCGATGGAGCTTTCCTACTTTGGAGCGAAGCTGCTCCACCCGAACACGATGATCCCTGCGGTCGACAAGGGAATACCCATTCTTATCAAGAACACGCTGAATCCTTCGGCTCCGGGAACGGTCATCTCGGGAAGCGCGCGCCGCAGCTCCCGGCCGATCACCGGAATCGCCTCCATCGAGAACGTCGCGATCGTCAACGTCGAGGGCGGCGGCATGATAGGAGTCCCGGGATTCGCGTCGCGGGTCTTCTCGGCGCTGGCCCGAGCGGGGGTGAACGTGATAATGATCTCGCAGGCCTCCTCCGAGCACAGTATCTGCCTTGTCTTTCGCGCGGGCGAGGCCGAGGCTGCGATGCGCTCGCTTTCAGCCGAGCTCGCGCGGGAGATAGCCGGGGGCCGGGTCCAGCAGCCGCAGCTCGTGAACGACCTGGAGATCATCGCGATCATCGGCGAGAACATGCGCGGCACGCCCGGAATCTCCGGACGGCTCTTCAGCGCGCTTGGAGCCGATCGGATCAATGTTTTGGCGATCGCCCAGGGCTCTTCGGAGCGCAACATCTCCTTTGTCATCGACCGCAAGGACAAGCTCAGGGCGCTTGGAGCCCTTCACCGCGCCTTCCTCGAAGGGGCTTCGGTCAAATGACCTTCGCCAGCACCCGCAGCCCTGGCGAGCGCGTCACCTTCCGGGAGGCCGTTTTTCGCGGGCTCGCCCCCGACGGCGGACTCTACCACCCGGTCGAGCGCCCCGACCTCTCGCAGCTCTTCCGGGAGCTCCCGGCCGATGCGTCCTTCCGCACGGTGGCGGAGCGGCTCATCGCCGCCCTTCTGCCCGAGATCGGCGACCCCGCGACCCTGGCCGCGCGGGCCTTTCCTTTCGGGCCTCGCCTCACTCGCGCTACGGAGACCATCGATATCCTCGAGCTCTTCCACGGCCCGTCGTCCGCCTTCAAGGACTTCGGCGCCTCGTTTTTGGCGACGGTCATGGAGGAGTTCCTGCAGAATGAGCAGCAGCGAGCGGTGGTTCTCACGGCCACCTCGGGAGACACAGGAAGCGCAGTCGCCCGGGCCTTCTACGGGAGGCGGAACCTAAGCGTCGTGGTGCTCTATCCCTCCGGCCGGGTGAGCCCGCTTCAGGAGAAACAGCTCACCACCCTCGGCGGGAACATCACCGCCCTCGAGGTGAAAGGCTCCTTCGACGATTGCCAGCGAATGGTGAAGGAGGCCTTCGTCGACCCCGATCTTTCGGCCCGCCTCACCCTTACCTCTGCGAACAGCATCAACCTCGGCCGGCTTCTCCCCCAGTCCTTCTACTATGTCTGGGCGTGGAGCCGTCTGCGCGAC
The DNA here is from genome assembly GCA_027306915.1 of Spirochaetales bacterium. Next base: position 144,453 of record DAHUYW010000003.1, read on the forward strand.
CGCCGCCTCTCCTTCTGCGTGCCGAGCGGCAACTTCGGGAATCTCACCGCCGGACTCCTTGCCTGGCAGTGGGGGCTTCCCGTGAGCCGCTTCGTGGCGGCCACCAACCGAAACGACGTGGTCCCCGAGTACCTGAAGACCAGCCGCTTCAAGCCCCGCACCTCGGTGCTGACCTACTCCAATGCGATGGATGTGGGAAATCCGAGCAACTTCGAGCGCCTCCTTGCGATCTTCGGGGGAAGCTGGGAGAGGATGCGCGAGGCCATTGCCGAAGAGGTGGTCACCGACGAGGAGACAGTCGCAACCATCAAGGGTGTCCACGAGAGCCTCGGCTTGATTCTCGATCCTCACACGGCGGTCGGCTACCTTGCGGCGGAACGCTTCCTCGCCCGCCCGGAGGTCCGCCGGACCGCCGACGGCACAAGGCCAGTCCACGTCGTTACCCTGGCGACCGCCCATCCGGGCAAGTTCCTCGAGATAGTGGAGGAGACGATCGGCGTGAAGCCGCCGCTCCCGGAGGGGCTTGCGAAGCTTCTGACGCGCCCGAAGGAATCGATCGTCATCGGCACCTCGCTTCGAGAGCTGTCACAGCTTCTGCTCGCGCGATTCGCCTAAGACGGTGGCGCTGCCGCCGGCGCGCCCGGCCGGTTGACCCGCGTGCGGCGGGGCCGGACGCCGGCTGGCGCGCCGTGATCGGCGGCGCTACCGCTCGACGTAGAGTCTCACCATCTTCTTCCCGTCAGCCCCACGGTAGGGATTCTTGCTGTTTCGCAGGTAGGCGCGGTAGGTCTTGCAGGCCTCGTAGTAGCCGCCCGGCCCGCGATAGGTCGCAAGCTCGTCGCAGCGGTACAGCTCCAGCAGGAGAGGGAAGAGGGGCGACGACATGATCGCCTCGGTACGGCGGGTCGCCAGCTTCGCGATGAAGGGCGGAAGCATGTGCTGGCGCACGAGGAAGAAGACATCCTCGATGACCGAGCCGCCGAAGCCGAGACGGCTGAGGAAGCTGCGCGCTATCGATGCGCCGATCTCCGCATGGCCGTCGAACATGCGTCCCTCGCTGCGGCGCGCGAGCGGTTTCCCGCAGTCGTGGAACAGGAGACCGAGGGAAAGCACGAGATCCTGAGTCTTGCGGTGGCCGAAGGTCTCGAGCGTGTGCTGCCAGACGTTCCCCTCGGGGTGATGGGACTTGCTGTGCACCGTGCCGTCGAGCCGGAACAGCTCGGGCCAGTGCCGCTCCACAAAGCCGCTTTCCCGCAGCAGCCGCAGACCCTTGTCGGGCCGCCTTCCGGTGAGAATCAGCTCGAGCAGCAGCTTCTGGCTCGCGCTCGACATTTCGCCGCTCCGGGGTGAGACCTCGACCGCAGGCTCGGCGACGGTGTAGTCGTAGCGGGAGAGCAGCACCGCCGCATCGGCCACCAGCTGCCATCCCCCCTCCTGCTCCTGCGCCGAATCCCCGGCCTCCGGGAGTATCGCGAGGGACTGCTCCCGCAGCGAGGGATAGATGGAGCGCGGATCCAGGAACTTGCCGCCGCGAAGGTCGTAGAAGAGATTGAGCACCGAGAGCGTGTGCTTCGGGGGCGACTTGACCGAGTCGACGCACACGAAATAGATGGTTCCCTCTTCGGTCGCAAGGCGCGCATCGGCCCACTCGGTCCCCGGATAGTCGACGCCCGGAAAGGCCTTCGCCAGGTCGATGAGGCTTGCTTCCGTGACGGCGAACAGCGGGTTGGAGGGGCGGATCCGAAAGTAGGTGTCCAAGGCGGAATAGTGAGAGAGATAGGTCGATTCGTGAAGCTCGTCCAGATAACCGGTCAGACTGTTCACGCCTCTAAGATAACCCTCGTCGCCTCTCCCGTCCACGATTAGCCGGGGGCGGCTGCCGACCCTCGTATCACCAGCTCGGTAAGAAGGACTACCTCCTCCGCCGTGCGCTTCCCGCTGTCGATCTCCCTGATGAGCAGCTCGACCCCCACCTGGCCCAGCTTGTACTTCGGCTGGCTCATGGTCGTGAGCCCCGGACGCACGATGCCCGCAAGCTGAATGTCGTCATGTCCGACGACGGAAAGGTCGCCGGGAATCCGGAGCCCGCCGTCGAGGGCCACCTGGTAGACCCCCATCGCGATGAGGTCGTTCGCGGCGAATATCGCCGTGGGCCGGCTCTCGCCCGAAAGGAGGCGCTTGGCGCCCGCCGCGCCCGACTCGATGTTGTAGGCCCCTTCCACGAGCCAGGAATCCTCGGGCTCGATTCCGGCCGAGGCAAGGGCCTGCCGGTAGCCCCGAAGACGATCGCGCCCGGTCTTGGTTCCGAGATCCCCGGTGATGTGCGCGATCCGCCGGTGGCCGAGCTTGAGAAGGTAGCCTGTTGCCGTCGCGGCCGAAAGAACGTTGTCCACCGCAACCGTGGGGATGTGCAGCTCGGGTATCCCGCGGTCGATCTGGACGACGGGGAATTGCTCGCTCTGCAGGCGGAAGAGCTCGCCCTGGTTGGCAAGCGAAAGCGACAGGATGATGCCGTCAACCTGCTTCGAGCGAAAGAGGGCGATGGCCTCCTTCTCCGATTGCATGTCATTGCCCGAGTCGCAGAAGATGAGCGAGTAACCGAGCTCCTTGGCGCGGTTTTCGACACCGCGCGCCACCTCCGGGAAAAAGGGGTTGGTTATGTCGGGTATCAAGAGTCCGATGGTGTGGGTTCGCTGGAGGACAAGCCCCCGCGCAATACTGTTGGGGCTGTACCCGAGCTCCTCGATGATCCCCTGGACCCGGCGCTTGGTATCCTCGTGAACGTCGGCCTTGTTGTTGAGAACGCGCGAGACGGTCGAGACCGACACGTGGGCGCGTTGCGCGATGTCCCTGATCGTTACGTCCAACGCCTGCAGCCTCCTTGTGCGGCGCCAGCTGGTGGAAACGTTTCCGGTAACGTTTTCAGGTGATGATACCGCAGGCCGCCGCAGAACGCAAGCAGACCCTCGTTCGGCACACGACCGGATGCGCAGCACGATTGCTTCCGAGTGCCGAAAAGGCGGGTTTATGTTACTTTTACAGTAAGCAAACGCGGGATCGGTTGCCGTGCACCCGGTACGCGGCGGGTAAGGGGGCGAGAGGATGGCGGAAAACGACGGAGTGGGGGGCGATTCTGCCGTGGTGGGCGGAGGCTGCTTCTGGTGCACCGAGGCGGTTTACCGCAAAGTTGAAGGGGTTAGATCCGTGACGGTCGGCTATGCGGGAGGGACGACGGCCAACCCCTCCTACGAGCAGGTGTGCACCGGGAGCACGGGCCACGCTGAGGTCGTCCGCGTCGATTTCGACCCGGAGGTCATCACCTATGCGGACATCCTTTCGATCTTCTTCCGGGCGCACGACCCGACGACCCCGAACCGTCAGGGGGCGGACGTCGGCACTCAGTATCGCTCAGTCATCCTGTACTCAAGCGGCAGGCAGCGGGAGATCGCCGAGCAGGCGCGTACGGAGGCGGCGGCATCCGGACGCTTCGGCCGAAAGATCGTAACGGAGATTGTTCCCCTCGGCCAGTTCTATCGGGCCGAAGAGCACCATCAGCTCTACTTCGAGAAGAACCCGCACGCTGCCTACTGCCGCCTGGTCATAGCGCCGAAGCTCGGCCACCTCGTGAGCGAGCCCATCCCCTTCCTGAAGCGGTAGAAGATAGGGAGCGGTTTGCCGACGCCGGAGGCGCGTTGCTCTCTTTCGCCGCCGGGCCGCCGACGCTTACAGCCGGTAGGCCTCGCGGGCGGTGTCCGCCCAGAAGCGGCGCTGCTCGGACTGGGAGTAGCTTTCGATGTAGCCGGCGCAGAGGGAAAGCCAGCCTCGATAGTCGGTCTCGGTCAGGCAGACCGGCCAATCGGAGCCGAACATGACGCGCTCGGGCCCGAAGAGATCGATGACCGCCTCGATGTAGGGAACGATGTCCTCCGGCTTCCACTGCCCCGGCTGCGCCTCGGTCACGATCCCCGAGATCTTGCAGTAGACATTGATGCGCTCGGCAAGCTCCTGCATGCGAGTCCGCCAGGGCTCCATCTCCCGGTCGCCGACCCGCGGCTTGCCGCAGTGGTCGAGGATGAAGGTCTGATAGGGGTGCAGGTCGACGAAGCCGACAACCTGGGGGAGCTGCCGCTCGTAGACGAGGATGTCGTAGGCGAGCCCGCGGGCGAGGAGCTTGTCGATCCCGCGGTTGAACTCCGGCCGCAGAAGGAACTCCTCGTCCGACTCGTCCTGCACCACGTGACGCAGCGCCCGCAGCTTCGGGCGCCCCGCAACGCGCTCCAGGCGCTCGCCGAAATCGTCAGCAGCTATCGGCAACCATCCGACCACACCCCGGACGAAGCTCCAGCGGTCGGCGAGATCGAGCAGCCACTCGGTCTCCTCCTCGCTCTGCCGCGCCTCGACCGCGATAGTGCCCTCGACACCGGACCTCGAAATCGTAGCCCGCAGCTCCTCCGGCAGGTAGTCGCGCTTCAGCTGCGAGCGGTGTTCTCCGATCCAGCCGAACTCGGAAGCGCTATAGCGCCAGAAGTGCTGGTGCGCGTCGATCTTGAGGTGGCCGCGACCCGTCCGCGGCTCCGGCGCACGTCCATCCGGACTTCGATCCGCCATCAGTTGTTCTCCGTTCGTCCCTGAATCCAGGTCCGGTTGTGTATCGGTTCGAGCAGTGCGAGAACCTCGGCGAGAAGCTCCTCGTCGATCGGCTCGGAGGCCCATCGAATGTTGTTCGCAATGTGATCGGGGCTTGCGCTGCCGACGAGCGTCGTATGAACTGAGCCGTTGCGGACGGCGAACTGGAGGGCAAGCTTCTCGATCGGATAGCCGCGCGCCGAGCACAGCTCGGCCGCCTTGCGGCAGCCATTCTTGATTGCCGCGTCCGCGGGATGCCAGGCAGGCGCCCCGCGCTGGCTCAAGAGCCCCATCGCGAGGGGCGAGGCGTTGATAATGCCGATCCTGCGCTCTGCCAGCGCGGGGATGAGAGCGGCAAGGGAGCTGTCCGCCAGGGTATAGCGGCAATAGGAGAGAATCGTGTCGACCTCGGCGCGGGCGAGAACCTCTTGGAAAATCTTGAGCGGCAGTCCCGTGATACCGATGAAGCGAAACTTCCCCCGTTCCCGAAGACGCTGCAGAGCGGGCAGTGTTGTCTCGATGACGTAGGAGAGATCGGTGAACTCGATGTCGTGGCACTGGATGAGATCGACGTACTCGACCCCGAGCCGCTTGAGGCTCTCGTCGATGCTCTGCTCGATGCGCTTAAGGCTGAAGTCGAAGAGATTCTCGCCGTAACGGCCCACCTTGGTGGCAAGGAGGTAGCGATCCCGCGGGACGCCCGCGAGCGCCCGGCCAAGGACGGTCTCCGCGCGGGTGAGGCCGTAGTAGGGAGCGACATCGATGTAGTTTATCCCCGAATCGAGCGCGGTATGGACGGCCCGCACCCCCTCTCGCTCGTCGATGCTGGCAAACACGCCGCCCAAGGGCGAGGCGCCGTAGCCTAGGATCGATACCGAGAGGCCGGTTTTGCCCAGCGATCGGTGCTCCATCTTCGCCGTCCTCCTCCCGCTCTGCCGCATTCAGTCTATATGGGAGTCCCCCTTGGGTCAACCCGCGCCAGCTCTTCGTGTGCTACTATCCGTCGAGCGGGAGGTTCCCATGCAGTCACCGGCGGTTTTCCTGGTTTTTGCCCTTCTGTTGGCCGGTGCCGCCGGCGCCGCCGGCTGGCTTGTCGTCCGCTTCTTCCGGATAAGGTACAAGCTCGAGTACACGCTCGCCTATCTTGAGCGTTTTCGCAAGCTTGTCGAAGGGATCAAGGGGGGAAAGCTCGACGAGCACGTCCTCGCCTGGCTCAGAGCCCACGCCCAGCGGATGCAGCGCCTTCTCGGCGATCACGGTCGCATCGAGTACTGGTCGCCGCAGGGCAACTACATCGAGCGCGATTTCGAGGTGGTGGTGCGAACGGTCCAGGAGATCGAAGGCGGGGGCTACACAGACCACCTTGCTTCCAGCTGTCAGCTCACCCTTATCAACTTCCTCACCAAGCTCGAACGCCGGTACCGCTAGCGCGGCGGCCGGCCGCAAGACGCGTCTGCGGTCGCCCGCTGCCCGAGGCCGTCGCGGACAGGTGCCGCTACAGCGCGAAAATGAGACCCTTCCGCCGCAGGAAGACCGCTACAAGCGACATCACGAAGAGGAGAAAGGCGATCTCGGGGATCATGACGTAGACCGGGGCCGCCGCGTACCACCAGGGCATGGGCGGGAGCATAAAGATGGCGTCGAGAAATCCCTGGAGGATGTAGAGAATGAGGGGATTGACCCCCCATTCCGAGAGCAGCGGGAGCTTCACGCCCCGCACGTCCGAAACGAGATGAAAGAGCCAGAAGAGCGCCCCGGACAGGGCGGTGCAGATGACGACGTAGCTCGCCGAGACTCGATTCTTGCTCACGGGGACCACGAACGCCAGCGCGATTCCGGCTACGAGGAAGGCGGCGACAAGCCAGGGAAAGAGGCGCCGCCGGCGTCCGCCCTCATGAAAGAGATCCCCAAAAACGCTCGCATAGATGAGCATCGCGGTCCAGCCAAAGGACCCGGGCAGCCCGCCGTGAGGCGCGGCAAGGACGTAGGGCAAGAGGTAGAAGTGCAGGGCGGTCTGGTAGGCGGCGAGCAGCGCGGTCGCGATGACCAGCTTCCAGAAGATCGGGAGGCGGATGACCGCATAGGAGAGGATGGTCGCCGCACCGATTGCCATGAGCGGTCCCCAGTTGATATTCGATCCGTCGACGCCGGCCCACTGCTGGCCGGTCGCCTGGAGCGAGCCGAGCCCTATGAGGACGAGCCCCCGAACGAGGGAGTGCTCGAAGGTCTTGAAGCCCCCCTCCCTCGCGGCTCGCCGTCGCGCGGCCATCCCGTAGGTCATTCCGATCGCGAAGATGAAGAAGGGGGCTATGAGATCGATGACGGTGAGCCCGACATCCTGGGCGTGCTTCAGCCACCAGGGGACCGTGGAGATGTTGAGGAGGTAGTTGGCGACTATCATGAGGATAATCGCGAGGCCTCGAAACTGATCGATCGACTCGATGCGAGCCGGCGTCGCTTGGCGCGGTTCCACGGCAACGAGTATAAACCCTCGGGGAACTTGAGTCCGCCGGGGCTCGTCAAATAGTGAATCATTAGAGTAGAATGACTTGTTTCGGGACGGTCGACAGGATGGATGGGAAAAAAGCGAGGACTCTCCAGGTATCTCTTTTGACAGCGACGCTCGTGCTCATCGGGGCGCTTGCATCATGCAGCTCACATGGCAGCTCGCCGGCGGGCGGCACACAGGGCAAAGACCCGCATGGGGCTCCCTTCGGGACCGTTAAGCTCGCCGAGATTCCCGTGCAGGCGACGGTGGTCCGCTACGGTCCGCTCAACACCGACCACTCGGCGGCAGGCACCATCGTGCCGGTCGTTCAGAGCCAGGTAGCCGCCCAGGTTTCCGGCGTGGTGGTGAAGGTCTATCACCTGGCCGGGGCGTGGGTCAAGGCGGGCGAGGTGGTTGTCCAGCTCGACGACTCACAGCTGCGTCTGGCGTTGGAGACGTCGCAGGCGGCCTTAAGCAGCGCCAAGATCGGCGTGGATAAGGCCAAGACGCAGTTGGATCTTGCCAATCTGACGGTCCAGCGCGACGAGTCGCTGATGAAGCAGAAGCTCATTCCTCAGAACCAGGTGGACACCGACACCGCCAACGCCGCTGCCGCCAACCAGACCTACCTAGCCGCCGAGGCGGCGGTCACGCAGGCGGACGCCCAGCTCCGCCAGGCCGAGCTCAACCTTGAGTATTCCTCGATCAAGGCTCCGTTCGCCGGACAGCTTGCGGCGGTCAACGTCACCCCGGGCGAGTTCGTGGGCCAGAACACCTCGGTGTTCGTCCTCGTCAGCCCGGACCGCGAGATAAATTTCAACGTACCGCCGACCGACGCTCCGAATCTTGTAGTAGGCACCTCGGTGACCTTCACCTACGAAGGGAAGCCGTATGCCGCGCGTGTCAGCCAGGCGCCCTCGGCTCCCATCAACGGCGTGGTGCCCGTGGTGGCGCTTCTCTCCTCCGCTTCGCCCCCCTCCTACGGCGCAGTGGGGACGGTAGACTACAAGCTTTCCCTCGGCGACGGCGTCCTCGTCCCGATCTCCGCCCTCCAGACGAACGGCAATCAGGACTTCGTCTATGTCGTTGACGCCGGGAAGGCAAAGACCCAAGCGCTCACCGTGCTCGCCGAGTCGGGAACCAACGCCGCGGTCTCCGGCGTGCCGTCGGGCGTGCAGGTTATCCTCAATCCTCCGCCGGGGCTCCTCGAGGGCTCGCCGGTGCGGCCGGTCCCCGTTGCGCAGGCCGGGGCAGAGTGATGAGCAAGATCCAGGAGCTCGAGAACAGGATATTCAAGAAGATCAATCCCGCAATCAGCTTTTCGGTGCGCCGCTATGTCATGGCGGTCGGCTTCTTCGTCGCCGTGGTCGTCTTCGGCCTCATCTCGACCTTGGGGCTCGGGGTCGATCTCTTCCCGCAGCTCAACATTCCCGTCGTGGTGGTGATCACCCTCTATCCCGGAGCCACGCCGAGCGTCATCGACCAGCAGATCACCCAGGTCATCGAGAATCAGGTCTCGACCCTGAGCGGGATCACCGACATCAACTCCTCCAGCGCGACGGGGCGAAGCCTCGTCATCATCCACTTCGATCAGAGCACCGACAAGAACGCGGATGCCCAGCAGGTGGCGGCCCTCGTGGCGGCCTCGGTGAAGCTGCTCCCGACGGGGGTCAATCCGCCCACGGTCCAGACCTTCGACCCGAACTCCCTGCCCATTCTGCAGTTCGGCATCTCGGGGGTTGGGGCCAGCCTCGAGGACGTCGCCAACTACGTGCAGAACGATCTGACTCCGCTCATCGAACGGGTGCCGGGGGTCGCGAACATCCAAATCGACGGCGGCCCGAGCCGGCAGTTCCAGGTCCTGCTGAACCCGAACAGCCTCCAGTCCTACAACCTTACACCCCAGCAGGTGGTTACTGCGATCGAGGGCTCGGCCATCAACCAGCCGATTGGGACTATCACGCTCAATAACGACGCGCTCACCTTCGCGACTCAGAACGTTCCCGCCGACGTGGGCCAGATCGCCGACTACCTGGTCGATCCGGCCCGCGGCATCAGCGTGGCGGATGTCGGCTCGGTCCGCGACGTAGCGGTCCCCGGCGACTACGCCCGCGTGAACGGCAAACCGGTGGTCCTGGTCTCGGTCCAGCAGACCTCCGACAGCAACGAGGTGGCGGTCGTAAACGGGGTCCGCCAGCTCCTCGCGCAGACCCACCTCCCGAAGGGCTATTCGATCGTCTACAGCAACGACACGACCGGGCCCATTCGCGCCTCGGTGCAGTCGACCTACCACGAGCTGTTCGTCACGGCCCTTGTCGTCGCCCTCATCGTCCTGCTCTTCCTCGGCAGGCTGAACACGGCCCTCTCCGTCATCCTCGCGATTCCGATCGCCCTGTCGGCCGCGCCGCTCCTCTACAATCTCGCAGGCTTCACCTTCAACCTGGTCTCGCTCCTTGCCCTCATCGTCGCGATCGGCATCGTGGTCGACGACTCCATCGTCGTCTCGGAAAACGTCACCCGCTACCGGGTCATGGGTTTCAGCCAGAAGGAGGCCGTGCTGCGCGGCGCGAGCGAGGTCTTCAGCGCGGTCCTTGCAGCCTCGCTCTCCATCCTGTCGGTCGTGCTTCCGGTGAGCTTCATCCCGGGCTTCATCGGGGCCTACCTGCGGCAGTTTACCCTCGGGCTCGCGGCGGCGGTCTTCTTCTCGCTCCTCGAGGCCATCCTCTTCCTCACGGTGAGGCTCGCCTACACCCCCGAGTCGCGCGCGCGCACCTGGCGGGACCTTCTCGAAAGCTTTGGGATGCTGCCCGGCTCCGTGAGGTGGGGCCTGCGGGCATGGCGAAAGCCGCTTGGGATCATCCTCGGGATAGTCATCCTCGGGGTGCTCGCAGCCACCCGTCACTTCATCTTCCTGCCGCTCCTGCTGCTCTATCCCGTTGCCCTCGGCCTTCTCCACTACCTCGGCCGGATCGTCTTGAATCTCCTCGAGTCGGTCACCTTCACCCTCCACAACGGAACCGAGGCTGCCCTCGACTGGATAAGGGAGAGGTACGCCCGGTCGCTCGGCGGGGTCATCTCGCGCGGGGTATGGGTATTGATCGGCGCCGCCGCGTTCTTGGTGGTCACGGCGGTACTGGTCGTCCCGCGGATCGCCTTCAACTTCGTGCCGAACTCCGACAGCGGCACGATAAGCATAAACATGTTCCTTCCCCCCGGCACTCCCGAGACCGTCACGAACATCGAAGCGGGGAAGATCGAGGACTACCTGTACAAGCAGCCCGACGTCGCGATGGTCCAAACCGTCGTCGGGAGCGCCGGCGTCTTTCTTGCGGGGATTTCCCAGTCGAACGATGCGAGCATGGTGGTCCAGCTTACCCCGATCAATGAGAGGCCGAGCGTGTTCGACCTCATCCCGAAGTACCGCGCGGCGCTCTTCAGCATGGTCACCGCCGACGTCCCCTCGGCCCACCTGCAGGTCGCCGCAGGCGGCGGGTTCGGAGGCCAGGGCAACACCCTGCAGCTGAGCCTGGTGTCGCCGAATCTCAACCTGCTCACGACCCGGAACGCCCAAGTCCTTCAGTGGCTGCAGAACAACAAATACGTCACCGACGTCGAGTCGAGCCTTTCGGCCACGACGCTCGAGGACGACTTCGTCCCGAACAATCAGCGCATGAAAGGCACGGGAATCACCCCCCTCACGGTTGCCGACGCGCTCCAGTACTACACCGCCGGCATCCAGGCGGGAAACGTCTGGATCGGAGGCTTGAGCTATCCGATCATGGTCGAGATCAATCCGACCTACCTCTCCGGCAGCCAGTCGCTGCTCAACCTGCCGGTCTACTCCCCGACCCGCGCAACGAACCTCCAGGTCGGGCAGCTCGGCAGCTTCGTTTTGAGCGAGGCCCCGACGATCATCTCGCGCTACAATCGCCTCTACACCGCGAATCTGCAGATCAACATGACCTCCAACGCCCCGGCGATCCTCACGTTCCAGAAGGAGATAACCGCCGGGATGACGAATGCGGGGCTTCTCGGCAACGGGGTCGACCTGAGCACCGGCAACCAGTACGGCCCTGCGGCCCTCGCCGCGCAGCTCGCGGTGACCGGGCCTCTCATCTTCCTGCTCGCCTTCTTCCTCGCCTACCTGGTCATGGGCGCGCAGTTCAACTCCTGGCGCTATCCGGCCTACCTCTTGATGCCCGTGCCGCTCGCGCTGATGGGCGCCCTGTGGCTCATCTTCGCCCTCAACGCGGGGCTCGACCTCTTCGGCATCCTCGGCATGTTGCTCTTGATCGGCCTGTCGGCCAAGAACGCGATAATCTACCTCGACTTCGTCGTGCAGCGCCTCGGAAAGCGTCCCTTCAAGGACGCGCTCGTCGAATCGGCGCGGCTCCGCTTCCGCCCCATCGTCATGACGACTCTGACCATCCTCGTCATAAGCGGTCCGCTCGTCCTCGGCCACGGGGAGGGCTCGGAGTTCGGACGAAATCTCGGCATCGTCATGTTCGGCGGAATCTTCTTCTCGGCAATCCTCACCTTCTACGTGGTGCCCTCCGCCTTCTACCTCTTTGAGCGTAAGCGCGCCTCGGTTCAGTACAAGCCGGAGGAGGCTCCCCTCGAGCCGGACGGGGAGGCCGCGCTCACCGAAGAGGAGCGCCTCGCCCTCGAGATCGAAGGGCCCGACGGCAACGGAGGAGGCGGATCGAAGAGCTCTCAGGCGACACCGAGGAGCGGGCGGCCCGGCGGCGACTGATGCGGCCGGACCGTTCGTCGACTGGGGGAGACAGGGGCTGGCCGCCCGGCAGCGGCTTGGCCGGATAGAAGCGAAGCGCCAAGTGTGCTAAACTCAGGTCGGCAGCCGTCCGATGCACCGGCGCGAGAGCGCCGCAAGGGCCTCGCCTCCTGGCGGCAGCGCATCACCATAAAGTCCATTCCATAGCCATGTTATCAAGCGCTCACGAAGGGTGCGCTCCCGAGGGGGAGCGCCAAAGGGGGTATTCATGGCGCGGTGGCGGGATCTCTTCCGGGCTTTGGCGGTTGCGGCCGGCCTCTTAATCGCCGGATGCAGCTCGAGCCGCGGTCCCTCGTCGGGAGCCGGCCCAGCCTCTCCCGGGGCTGCGACCGGCAAGATCCAGGCCATTCCGGTGCAGACCGTCGTCGTCGCAAGCGGCCGGCTCGGAGACAGCCATGCCGCGGCCGGCTCCGTCATGCCGGTAAAGCAGAGCGACGTCGCCGCCCAGACAAGCGGGGTCGTCGTCGCGCTCTTTCACCAGGCCGGCGACTGGGTCGATCGCGGCGAGACGATCGTCGGGCTGAACGACTCCCCCCTCAAGCTTGCCTCGCGCAGCGCTCAAGCCAGCCTGCGCAGCGCGCAGGTGAGCGTCGAGAAGGCGAAGGGACAGGCCGACCTCGCGAGCCTCACGCTCCAAAGGGACACCTCCCTCGTCAAGGACAAGCTTATCCCGCAGAACAAGCTCGACGCGGACGCCGCGGTAGCCGCGGCCGCCAATCAGGACTATCTCTCGGCCCAGGCTGCGGTCGAGCAGGCAAGCGCCCAGGTCGCGCAGGCCGAGCTCAATCTGGCGTATGCCTCTATCAAGGCGCCCTTTGCCGGGCAGCTCTCCGCGGTCAACGTCACCGAAGGGGAGTACGTAAGCCAGAACGCCGCCGCCTTCGTGCTGGTGAGCCCCGAGCGCCAGATCAGCTTCGCCGTTCCGCCGGCCGACGCCTCCCTTCTTCCCGTCGGAACCGAGGTTCAGTTCAGCCTCGAGGGGCAGAGCTACACCGCCCGGGTGTCGCAGGCACCCTCCGCCCCGATCGGCGGAGTGGTTCCGGTAGTCGCGCTTTTTGCAGGCTCCGTCGCGCCTCCCTACGGGTCGATAGGGACGGTGAGCTATTCCGTCACCCTCGCGCGGGGCGTCATCGTGCCCATCGGGGCGCTTCAGACCAACGAGAATCAGAACTTCGTTTTCACGGTCGTGGACGGTAAGGCCTCGGCCCGCTCGATCAAGGTCCTGGGAGAGACCGGGGTGGCGGCCGCGGTGACCGGGATCGAGCCCGGGGTCCGCGTCATCGTTTATCCGCCTCCGGGGCTGCTTGACGGCTCGGCGGTGCAGCCGGTTGCGGCCGAGAAGGCTCAGGCGGCCGACGAGCCCGCTGCCGGGCCCGCCAAGGGCGGGGCGGGCGAACAGCCCACGGGCCGTCGCTCATGAGCATCCGCGACTACGAGTTCAAGATCTTCGAGAGGGTCAATCCTCTCGTAAGCTTCTCGGTGCGGCGCTACGTGCTCGCGATCGGCATCTTCGTCGCGATAGTGGCCTTCGGCCTTGTCGCGACCTTCACCCTCGGCGTCGATCTCTTTCCCCAGATCAACATCCCGGTCGTCGTGGTATCCACCTCCTACCCCGGAGCGACGCCGAGCGTTGTCGATCAGCAGATAACTCAGGTCCTCGAAAACGCGGTTTCCACCGTGACCGGCATAACCGACATCAACTCCACCAGCTACACCGGCATGAGCAGGGTCGTGGTGCTCTTCGATCAGAGCACGGACCAGAACAGCGACACCAACCAGATTGCCGCGGTGGTTTCGGCCGCGGTGAAGGCGCTCCCGTCAGGCGTCAGCCCGCCGGTTGTCCAAACCGTCAACCCCAACTCCCAGCCCATCCTCCAGTTCGGGATCTACGGCCGCGGCGCAAACTTGGGTGATATCCGGGACTACGTGACGAACACCCTCTCCCCGCTCCTCGCGCGGGTGCCGGGAGTCGCGAACATCCAGGTCGACGGCGGGCCTGCTCGCACCTTCCAGGTCCTGCTCGACCCGAGCAAGCTTCACGCCTACAGCCTCACGCCCCAGCAGGTGGTCTCCGCCATTGCAAGCTCGGCCATCAACCAGCCTATCGGGACGATCGTGAGCCATAACAACGCCCTCGCGTTCGCAACCCAGAACATGCCGGCCGACGTCCGGCGGATCTCCGCCTTCCTGGTCGATCCGAGCCGCAGCGTCACGGTCGGAAACGTCGGGGTGGTCCGCGATCTTCCCGTGCCGACCAACTACGCCCGCATCAACGGGATTCCCGCGGTGCTCATCTCCATCCAGCAGACCCCCACGAGCAACCAGATCGCGGTTGTCGACGGAGTGCGCAAGCTCCTTGATCAGACGAAGCTTCCTGCGGGCTATACCCTCGCCTACAGCAACGACACCACCGGCTCCATTCGCGCCTCGGTCCAGTCGACCTACCGCGAGCTCTTCGTCACCGCCCTCGTGGTCGCCTTCATCGTGCTCCTCTTCCTCGGCAAGCTGAACACCGCCTTCTCGGTCATCCTTGCCATACCCATCGCCCTGGCGGCCGCCCCGGTTCTCTACGCGTTGAGCGGCTTCACCTTCAACCTCATCTCGCTCCTCGCCCTTATCGTGGCGATAGGAATCGTGGTCGACGACTCCATCGTCGTCTCCGAGAACGTCGACCGCTACCGCGCGATGGGCTTTTCCTTGCGGGAGGCGGTCTTGAAAGGGGCAAGCGAGGTCTTTAGCGCCGTCGTCGCGGCCACCCTCTCGCTCCTCGCGGTGCTCCTACCGGTGAGCTTTGTCGGGGGCTTCATCGGGCGCTACGTCCAGCAGTTCTCCCTCGGGCTTGCGGCGGCGGTCGCCTTCTCGCTCCTCGAGGCGGTGCTCTTCCTCACGGTGCGCCTCGCCTACACCCCCGAGGCGAAAAGCCTCACCTGGGCGGAAACCTTCCGGAGCTTCGCTCGGCTCCCCGCCGCGATCCGCTGGGGGCTGCGCGCCTTCCGGAGGCCCGCCGGGATAGTCCTCGCCCTTGCGATCCTTGCGGTCCTCATCTTCACCCGGCGCTACACCTACCTGCCCGCCCTTCTCGCCTATCCGCTCGCCTTGGGGCTCCTGAACTACCTCCTCTTCATCCTCTACGCCTTCCTCGCGACCGTCACGGCGACCCTTCACGCCTGGACCGAGGCCGGCTTGACGTGGACCCGCGACCGCTACGCGGCGGGCCTGCACGGGGTCCTCCGGCGGAGCGTCTGGGTCCTCGCCGGCTCGGGCGCCTTCCTCGTGGCCGTCATCGTTCTCGTCGCGCCGCTCATCGTGTTCAGCTTCGTGCCCAATAGCGATGCAGGCTCCCTCGACGTGCACCTCCGCCTCGCGCCCGGCACCCCGGCGATCGTGACCAACACCGTCACGAACAGGCTCGAGCGCTACCTTCTCGCCCGCCCGGAGGTGAAGACGATCCAGACCGTCGTCGGGAGCTCCGGGGTCTTCGGCGGGGGAGTCAACCAGAATCAGAATGCGAGCCTCGTGGTGCAGCTCTCCCCCGTGGGCACCCGTGCCGGGGTCGCCGATCTTGTGCCGGCCTATCGCAAAGAGATGCTCGCCCTTGTTCGGGACCACCCCTCGGCCCGCCTTATCGTGCATGCGGGGGGCGGCTTTCAGGGTCAGGGCAACGCCGTCCAGCTCTCCGTCGTCGCGGCCGACGAGCAGACCCTGATGGACCGCAACAACGCCCTTCTATCGGCGATCCAGACCAGCCCGTGGGTGAGCGATGTCGTCTCAAGCCTCTCGGATGTGACCCTCGAGAACGACTTCATTCCCGACGACCAACGCCTTGCCGGCACCGGGATCAACCCGACGACCATCGGGCTGGCCCTCCAGTACTACACCTCCGGCTTTCAACCGGGAAGCGCGTGGATCGGGGGCTTGAGCTATCCGATCGAGGTGCAGATCGATCCGATTTACCTCGCAAGCGGCCAGTCGCTGCTCAATCTCCCCATCTACTCGCCGACGCTCAAGCAGAACCTGCAGGCCGGGCAGCTCGGAAGCTTCGTCATGACCCAGGCCCCCGTGTCCTTAAGCCGCTACAACCGGCTCTATACCGCCCAGTTCAACATCAACCTCGTCAAGAATGCGCCGCCCGCCCTCGCCTTTCAGACCGATTTGAGCAAGGACCTCACCCGGATGGGTCTCATCGGGAACGGGGTCGAGCTTTCAAGCGGAAGCTCCTTCAACGCGATCGCCCTTGCCCGCCAGCTCGCCACCACGGGAATCATCACCTTCCTCCTCGCCTTCTTCCTCGCCTACCTCGTGATGGCCGCCCAGTTCAACTCCTGGCGCTATCCGATCTACCTCCTCCTGCCGGTCCCGCTCGCGATCGTGGGGGCGCTCGCCTGCGTGGTGCTTCTCGGCGGCGGGCTCGACATCTTTGGAATCCTCGGGATGCTCCTCCTCATCGGCCTATCGGCGAAGAACGCCATCCTCTACCTCGACTTCGTGGTCGAGCGCCTCGGGAAGATGCCCTTCGTGGAGGCGCTTGTCGAGTCGGCGCGCCTGCGCTTTCGCCCCATCGTCATGACCACCCTCACGGTGCTCGTCATAAGCGGCCCCCTGGTCTTCGGCCACGGCGAGGGCGCGGAGTTCGGCCAGCGGCTCGGGGTGGTGATGTTCGGAGGGATCGTCTTCTCGGCGGTGCTCACCTTCTTCGTGGTTCCGGCCGCCTTCTACCTCTTCGAGCGCAACCGCCCGTCCGCCCAGTATGCCCCCGAAGCGGAGGCTGCGCTTTCGCAGGACCGGCCGGAAGAGGGGGCGGAAGGCAAGAGCGCGTCGGAATGAGCATGGCGGCACGGGTCGCCCGGGAAAGGAGCTCCGAAGCGACCGGTCGCAAACTGCGCTTCAGCAGGGATCAGTCGGGGGCCGGTGAGCGCTTCGGCCGCCTTTGCATCGCCATCGCTCGCCCGGGGCCCGAGGGTGCGCCTTCTTTGAGGCACTTTTTGGGTTGACTAATTCCGAAATCGAATTGAAAATGGAGTTATGACCTCCAGTATTGCGGAGCGGGTGTGGTATCCGCGCCGCCTTACCCCTGCGCCGGGGAGTTTCTTTCTTTTCGGTCCCCGCGGAACCGGGAAAACCGCTTGGCTTCGTGCTACCTACCCGGACCCCCTTTGGCTGGATCTCCTCGATCCTGCCAGGTCTCGGGAGCTCTCCGCTTCGCCCGAACGTCTTCTCGACCTCGCCCGGGGCGTGGCACCCAACAGCGTGATCGTCATCGACGAGATTCAGCGAGTTCCCGAGCTCCTTCCTGCCGTTCACCTTCTCATGGATGAGCGGCCGAGCTTGCGATTCGTGCTAACAGGCTCGAGCGCGCGAAAGCTCAAGCGCTCGGGAGTGGACCTTCTGGCAGGTCGGGCGGTCAAGAAGGAGATCTTCCCCTTCATAGCCGAAGAGCTGGGGAGCGACTTCAGGCTCGATAGCGCTTTGCGCTACGGAACGATCCCGCTTGTCCTAACGGCAAGCGATCCGGGGCAGGTCTTGGCCTCCTATGTTGCGCTCTATGTTCGCGAGGAGGTCCAGGCCGAGGCCCTGGTGCGCAACATTCCTGCCTTTCACCGGTTCCTCGAGGCGGTCAGCCTGTCGCATGGCTCGGTGCTGAACATGAGCGGGGTGAGTCGAGAGGCACAGATCGAACGTAAGGTTGTCGAAAACTATCTCACGATCTTGGAAGACCTCCTGCTCGCTTTCCGCGTCCCCGTCTTCTCGAGACGTGCGCGGCGGTCGGTTGTCGCCCATCCCAAGTTCTATTTCGTCGACCCAGGGGTTTTCGCTTCGCTGCGCCCTCACGGGCCGCTCGACGCCGAAGGTGAGCGCCTCGGGTCAGCCCTCGAAGGCTTGGTTGCCACCCACCTCCGCGCCTGGATCGCCTACTCCGCCTCCGACGCGCAGATCTCGTATTGGCGGACGCCTGCCGGCCTCGAGGTCGACTTCATCGTCTACGGCTCGCGAGGACTGCGGGCAATCGAAGTCAAGAGTGGCGAGCGCGTTCATCCGTCCGACGTGGCCGGCCTCCGCGCTTTTCGAGATGACTATCCTGAAGCGGATTGCCTGCTCCTCTATCGCGGCAGGGACAGGTTTGATTTTCGCGGCATCCCCTGCCTCCCGATCGAGGGCTTCCTCCGCGATTCGGTCCACGGCGGGGTGTGAGGGCAAAAAAGAGCCCGCGCCGAAAGCGCGGGCTCTTGATTTTTCGTGCGCTCTCCTGCCTTCGAGGGCAGGTGCGGCGCGAGGCTGCGGCTGCGCCGCAGGCCTTAGAAAAGCCGTCTACTCTCCGAGCACGAAGTTGTTGAGCTTCGCAGCATTGTCGTTGGTGATGAGGATGCAGTTCACGGTCTGCTTCTCGGGCTGGCCGGTCGAGCCGGTCTTGAGGTACTGATCCGCCTCGTCGACGGCCATCTTCGAGAGGTTGACGATCGGCTGGAGCACCGTCGCCTTCATTTGCCCCTTCATGATCGAGGTCGCGGCATCCGGGCTGCCGTCGAATCCGCTGACGATGATGTCCGGGCGATTCGCCGCGAGGAGCGCGGCCTCGGCGCCGACGGCCATGGTGTCGTTCCCGCTGATGACGCCCTTGATGTCGGGATGCGCCTGGAGAATGGTCTGCATGACGTTATAGGCCTGGTTCTGGTCCCAGTTCGCGGTCTGCTGAGCGACCATCTTCAAGCCCGGGAACTTGTCGAGGATGCTGTGGTAGCCGTCCGAGCGGACGTGCGCGTTGGTGTCGGAGTCCTTGCCGGTGAGCTCGACGTAGTTGCCGCTCTGGCCCATGAGCTGGGCGAAGTTGGTGGCGCCGAGGGTCGCTCCCTGGAAGTTGTTCGATACGATCTGGGCGATCGCGATCCCCTTCGCGTTGATCTCGCGGTCGACGCAGAAGGTCGGGATCCCGGCGGCCTTCGCCTTCTGGATCGGAGCGATGGAGGCGTCCGCGCCCGCGTTATCGAGGATGATCGCCGCGGCGTGCTTGGCGATTGCGGTGTCAAAGAGGGTGTTCTGGGTGTCCACGTTGTCGTTGTGGCTCACGACCCAGGTGTCATAGCCGAGCTTCTCGGACTCGGCCTTCGCGCTCTGCGCCATCGTCACGAAGAAGGGGTTGTCGAGCGAGGCGGTTATGATCGCCACCAGCTTCTTGCCGGGCGCAGCAGCCGCGGCTCCGCCGCCCGCTGGGGCAGCCGACTCTTTCGAGCCGCCTGCGAAAACGTTCGTCGAGAACAGGAACATGATCGATGCCGCAATAAGCATCGCAAGCGTTACCTTTCGACTCTTCATAAGATGCTCTCCTTTTGACTAGACTTTGGCGTGAAGCTCACGCCTGCTTTTCGGAATCACGCGGCCTCTTTTCGGGCCCGCGCTCAAGCTCTACCTCGCCTCCATCACCCCCTTCTCTCCTCCTGGATCGCGGCGACCTGAGAGATGCTCGCCTGAAGCTGATCGATTGCCACCGCGACGATTATCACCAATCCCTTGATCACCATCTGCCAAAAATCCGAGACGCCCACCATGATGAGCCCGTCGGCAAGGATGCCGATCACGAAGGCCCCGATGATCGTTCCGCCGATCGTCCCGCGCCCCCCCATGAGGGAGGTGCCTCCGAGGACCGCGGCGGCTATCGCGTTCAGCTCGTAGCGTTCCCCCGATGCGGGGTGGGCCGCGACGAGCTGCGAGGTAACCACGATGCCGCTCACCGCCGCGAGCACGCCCGAGATGACGTAGACCCGGAAGCGTATCGCGTTCACGCGCACCCCCGAGAGCCCCGCCGCCCGCTCGTTCCCCCCAACGGCGTAGACGTGGCGCCCGAAGGGGGTGCGATTCGCGACGAAGGCCGCAAGCAGCGCGACCACCACGAGGATCCAGATCGGAACGGGAACGGCGAGGATGTTCCCCTCCCCGATGAAAGGGAAGCCGGTGTTGCCGAGGCCCGGCTGGCCGTTCAGGAAGGGAAAGGTCGACCCGTTGTTCGAAAGGAGCGCGAAACCGCGCGCGACGTAGAGCATGCCGAGCGTCGCGATGAAGGGGGCAACCTTCATGCGCGTGATGATGAAGCCGTTCACCGCCCCGATCAGCCCGCCGACGACGAGGGCGATCACCAGGATGAACCAGGTGTGCAGGTAGATCACGACGCCGAAGATCTTTAGGGGGATGCCCACGTCGATGAGGGCTCCGATGACCATGCCGGTGAGCCCGAGGATCGACCCTACCGAGAGATCGATGCCCCCCGATACGATGACGAAGGTCATCCCGATCGCCATGAAGGCATTGACGGCGACGTGCCGCGTCATGATCAGGATGTTCTCGATCGTAAAGAAGTGTCGGGAGAGCGCGGCGAAGATGATGATGATGACGAGGAGCGCGATGATCGTGCGAAAGCGCATCAGGAAAAGCTTGAAATTGAAGGGCCTGCGTAAGCGCGCCTTTACCAGCGTATCTGCCATGATTCCTACCTTGCTCTTTCCTCGCCGGCCCCGACCGGCGCGCGGTCCTTCGCCGACGCGGCGACGAGATCCGCTTCACTGTAGGCGCCGCGCTTGAACTCTCCGGTGAGCCTTCCGCGCGCCATCACCAGGACACGGTCCGAGAGGGCCATGATCTCCTTCAGCTCGGAGGAGGCGAAGAGAATCCCGATCCCCTCCTTCGCCAGGTCGTTCATGATGCCGAAGATCTCGGACTTCGCGTTCACGTCGATCCCGCGGGTCGGCTCGTCCATGAGAAGCACCCGCGGCTTCGTGAGCAGGGCCTTCGCGACGACCACTTTCTGCTGGTTTCCTCCCGAGAGGGCGGTTACCTGCTGCTCCGCCGAGGAGACGCGGATCGAGAGGCTGCGGATCATCGCGAGGACATCCTCGAGGCCTGCCTTCGCCGGAAGCACGCCCATTCGAGCGTATCCCCGGATGCTCGCAAGGGTGATGTTGTGCGCCACCGTGAGCGACTGGACGATGCCTGCCGCCTGCCGGTCCTCAGGGATGAGCACGAGCCCGCGGGCGATCCGCTCGTCGGTCGAGTGATCGTCTGTGATCGACCTGCCCTCAACCTCGATCTCACCCGAAGCCTCGGGATGAAGCCCGATGAGACACTCGAGGAGCTCCGAGCGCCCCGCCCCCATGAGCCCGTAGAGCCCGACGATCTCGCCTGAGTGGACCAGGAAGTCCACCCCCTCCACGTAGTAGCCGCTTTCCGGGCGCGGGTAGGTGAGCCCGCGAACCTTCAAGACCTCCCGCTTCACAGCGTGCTCCGCCCGCGGGATGAAGGCGGAAAGGGTGCGCCCCACCATCTTCTCGATGATCCAGCCTAAGTCGACCGCGCTGACGCTTGCGGTCGCCTGCACCTTTCCGTCGCGCAGGACCGTGATGTAGTCCCCGATCTGGAGCACTTCCTCGAGGCGGTGGGAGATGTAGACGATCGCCACCCCGCGGCTCGAAAGCTCCCGGATCATGCGGAAGAGGATCGCCACCTCGGCGGAGGTGAGCGCGGAGGTCGGCTCGTCCATGATGAGGACTTTCACGTTCGAAAGCAGCGCCTTCGCGATTGCCACGATCTGCTGGGCGCTCACCCCGAGCTCGCCGACGATCGTATCGGGATCGATCCGTTGCTCAAGACGGCCAAGGAGCTCGCGCGCCGTCTCCTTCTGCTTCTTGAAGTTGATCACCTGCCGCGGCGCTATCTCCCGGGTGAGGAAGATGTTGTCGGCCACGCTCATGTTCGGACAGAGATCGATCTCCTGGTAGATGATCCCGATCCCGTGCCCCTGAGCCTCGATCGGGTTGTGGAAGTGAACCTCCCCGCCGTCCATGCGAAGGACACCCTCGGTAGGCTGCTCCGCCCCGGCGAGGATCTTCATGAGCGTCGACTTCCCTGCTCCGTTTTCGCCCACGAGGATGTTCACCTTGCCCGCGTAGACGTCGAAGTCCACCGTGTCGAGCGCGATCGTGCCGGGAAAGACCTTCGTGACGCCCTCGGCCCGCAGGACCACGCCGTCGCTTACGTCAGCCATGCTCACTCCATCCGCACAATGACCGGGGTGACCTCGAGGTTCCGGGCATTGGAGCCGTCGTAGGTGAAGGCCCCGTCGATCGAGACTCTCTTGCCCTGAATCGTGTTCAGGTCGATCTTGGAGACCACGTTCTTCATGACCCGATCGTTGAGCTCGTCCGACACTCCGCCGTACTGCATCTGGTTGGTGAACTGCTCGAAGGTGATGAAACCGACCGCATCGCGGAGCGCCGTCCCGAGGATGATCGGCCCGATCAGCACCTTGACCGGGAGGGTTCCGCCCTGGAAGGGGACGCCCACCGTGAGGGATCCGGTCTCCGATTTCGCGTCGACGGCGGTGACCGTTCCGGCAAACCGGATAAGGAAGTTGTAGGCTCCTCCCACGTCGTTGCCGTAGGCCTTGCAGGCCTGGCCCGGATCCTTCGCAAGGGCCGAGACCAGGGTGTCGATGTCGAGGCTCTTCTGCTCGACCGTCGGAAGGACGCGGGACTCCCAGATGCCGTCGACGTATTTCACCCTGTCGAAGGCCTGGCCGCCGCCCATGACCGCCGCGAGCGACTTCGCCTCGGCCGTGGGCTTCACCGTCGCGAGAAGCCCCGTGAACCAGAAGATGACGAGAAGCGCGACGATACCGACCCATACCGCGGCGCGCACCACCGTGCGCCTGCTGGCCGTGACTCTCATGTCGTCGTGTCCCCCTTTTTGCGCCGTACCCGACGGCGGCGCCGGCCGTCCGCTCCCACCACCTCAGGCTCGCGACTCCGCCAACCCTGCTGACTGAGGCGCCGAAAACGTTACCGGTAACGTTTTCGAATTGATATTATACGGCGGGTTTGCCCATTTCGCAAGGAGATAATTCTCCTCCCGAGCGAGTCGGAACCGCGGCGTCCGACGCCACCTGCTCGAAGTTGATCTGCTCTCCCGCGCCCGCTCCAGCCACGGCGAGGAATCTCGAAAACGCCTGGATTCCGCGAACACGCGCCTCGGCCTGCACCTCCATCTGCAAGTACGGTCCCGTGTAGGCGCGCAGGTCTTCATAGCTGAGACCAATGGGTGCAGGCATCGAATCCGAGCGCGTCCTCCGAGCTCTTGAAGTGCACGCCCACATGATAGCGTAGGAGGTGTGATTTGGCAGCAGCGGTGCGGAATTGCCAGATATTTCCGCATCAGAGTCGCGGTTCTTCGCTCGTCCGACCGCGATTGCCACGAAGCGCTGCTGCGCGCCTAGAGCAGCAACACCACCCCGTAGCCGGCGAATCGGCGATCCCCGGTCACCACCGGCGAGCCCTTGAGAAGGGCCGTTGCGATAATAAAACGGTCTGCGGGGTCCGGGTGCAGCGGAGGCAGCTCGGTCGCCTTGACTGCCACTTCCGCGTCGACGGAGAGGACCGAAAGCCGATGGCGCTGCACCACGGCCCGCCACCACTCGCGGACGGGGAGCGGGAGATGCAGCTTGTTGCTCGAAGCTTTCAGCGCAATCTCGAGGGCGGAGATTGCCGAGACCGTTACGATGTCCTCCTCATCAAGCCGGTGCAGCATGGCAGGGGAAATATCTCCCGAACCCGAAGCAAGCCAGAGAAGGGCGCAGGTATCGAGGAGGATCATTCGATGTCGCCCCACTCGGCGGCGGAGAGCTCTTCGGTCGGATCGTAGTCGATCCGGATCTTGGATAGGAGCGGGTCCGGGACCGTGCGCTTTTCGTCCAGGCGCTTGCGTAGCTCGGCGATCGGTTTGCCGTTCCGGCTGATGATGTAGGTCTCTCCCTGCTCAACCTCTTCGAGGATCCGAGAGAGGTGGGTCTTCGCCTCGTGGGTGTTCACGACTTTCATGGGGTTAGTCTACGAGCCTTAGTCCAATTAGTCAAGGCGATCGCCTGTGGGCGGCTCTCGACGGTCCGCTGCGGGGGACATCCATCTTCCGCACCTATCGACCCGCAGGTGAGCGCCCGACTCGCCCCGCCCGTCCGGGCCTCAGCGCTCGGTCGAGGATATTTCGGCCTTCGCGACCCGAGGTTAGCGCGTGCTCGAGAAGAGGCTCTCGTAGAGCATTCGGAGCTCCGAATCGTGAGCGGCAACCTCGTCCATGAGCCGGGGACTCACCGTGCGCGAGGCCTGCTCGTACTCGCGGATTCGCTGCTCGATGAGTGCAAGCTGGGCGATCTTCTTCGTGATAGCCTGCCCCTCAGTCGCCGGAACCCCCGGCTTCGCCGCGCTCGCGGCGAGCTCTTTCGTCGATCGGTCGAGCTCGCCGAGGTAGTCCTGCGGGGTCTTGTTCCCCAGGGCTCCCTTGAAGGTGTAGCAGCTGTAGGCCAGGGTGAAGGCGCGGAAGTCCGCGAAATAGCGCTCGGGGGAGGGGTAGTAGCGCTTGAGGCTCTCCAGGAACCGGGGGTTCTTGGAGAGCTCCGAGCGCAGGAGGGCATAGCCGCTTTCCCCAAAGAAGCCGAGCTCTCCGGCTTTCTCGGCGAGGGGAGGATAGTAGGGAGCGACCGCCTCCAGGGCGCTCATGTACCGGTCGATGTTCTCCGTCCGCTGGCAGGAGAAGAGCGCCGCTGCCGCGCCCAGGACGATGGTCGCAAGGAAGGCCGTCTTCATCCGCGTGCTCCTCCAAGATGCGCAAATGGGCCGGAGCGGCCGTGAGCCCCGGCCCCGAATCGAAGGCTATTTTTCCGGAGATATCGCGACGCTGACCGTCCGCGACTGGATGCTGAATCCGCCGAGAAGCACCGAGATCAGGAAATCGACCGGGCTCAATTCAGTCTTCACGTAAACCTTGCTATTGTCCGGAACTGACTGAAGCAATCGATCGGTCGTGTTGTCGGTGATGGGAACCAGACCCCAGAGAACGTACCACACCCGCTCGGATTTGCTGAAATCCGCGGTGGAGGTGGCGTTTGCAAGCTGTATGTTCTTTCCGGGTGGGGCCTTGATGAGTATGGTCGTGCAGCTCATCACGCTGACGACTACCAGAAGGCTCACGAGAACCGTGAGATACCTCTTGAGCGGGGGCGTGCTTGCCATCGAATTCCTCCCTTCGTTGCGTGCTGCTCGATCCCACGGCCAGGATCTCGCTCTTGGGCAATTGTAGGCGAACTCGCGGCCAAAGTCCAACGGCCGGCTTAGGAGAGTTTCCGCCTGTCGTAGCGAAGCTCGAACTCGTAGCTGCGGACGAGCACCGCGTGGACCGGAAGCTTCGAATGGGCCGCCACTCGCTCGACCAGCGCGGCAAAGCGATCGGCGTCACGCTTTCCCGGGTGGGCCTTCGCTTCGGCAACGATCAGCTCCCGGTTCCCCTCCGTCGTCGTTCCTTCGGCATAGAGGTTTATCTCATCGAATCGACCGTCCGGATATTCCAGGTTCCTGCGATTGAAAAACGGCCGGACTGGTTGGGGCGCGAAGTCCGTCGCGGGCCCCGCGTCGACAACGTTGCCCTCAAGCGCACGATTGCGCGGGGCGAAAGCCCTACTCGCTTTCGAAGAGGGTCGCGGGCCTCGTGTCTCGCTCGCGGCCGCCTAAGAACTCGTAGTCGATGGTGCGGTCGAGCCCCTCGCGTAAGGTGACCAGAGGAACGAAATCCGTCGAAGCGATGCGAGACGAGCGGAACTGGGTCGTGGCGCAGAACTTCTTCACGCGGATGGCGCTGATCGGAAACTCTCGGCCAGTGAGCTTCGCCGCCGCATCGAGCGCAAGCCCCCCCGCGTAGCCGACCGGATAGGGGATGCGAACGCCGAGCCGCTCCGGCTGCCCGAGGCGCTTCTTCACGAGCGCGACCAGCTCGTTCATCGAAAGATCGGGCTTGTCGATGTAGTTGTACAGGTGCTCGCCTGAGCCGAATCCGGCGGCCTTCGCCAGGAAGGCGGCGATGTTCTCGACGAAGGCCATCGATTTCACGTTTCGTCCCGAGCCGACCATGGCGAAGCGCCCCGAGGACATCTGGCGGAGCAGGTTGTAGACATTGCCGCGGTTGCGCGGCCCGAAGATCACCGTCGGCCGCACGATCGTGAGGCTCCGCGCGCCGTCGGCGGCGAGCCATTCCCGGTAGACCGCCTCGGCTTCAAGCTTCGTCCGCCCGTAGTCGTTGAAGGGGTTCGGGGCGCCATCCTCGTCGGTGTCGGGAGGGGCGAAGCCGTAGACCGCGACCGAGCTCGTGAAGACGATCCGCCGGATCCCCAGCTCCTCAGCCGCTCGGCAGACGTTCCGCGCCCCCCCGACGTTCACCTCGTCATACAGCGAGCGCGGCTGGACGTTGTCCTTGTGCTCGGCGGCGAGGATGTAGACGAGCTCGCTCCCTTGGAGCGCCGCTGCAAGCGAAGCAGCATCGCGCACGTCGGCGCGGGTCCACAGCTCGGGGTAGGTTGCGCTCTTCGCCTTGTCGGCGATGCGGACGGTCTCGCCTGCATCAAGCAGCTGTCGAGCAAGCTCGGTCCCGATGAAGCCGGAGCCGCCGACGATGGTGGTGGTCATGGTGCTCTCCTCGGGACGATCGATCAGGGTACGATAGGCTCAAGAATGACCAATGCGGACATGAAGGTCAAGGAATCAAGGATTTCTAAGGGCAAGCCGGCGGGACCCTATTCAGGCGCGACCTGCCGGGCGTAGCGTAGCTCGATCACCGAGCTGTTGACGAGCTTCACTTCCGGGAATTGCTCGCGGGCGTAGCTCGCGAGCGCCGGCGAGATGGAATGGCCGACAAGGAAGGGGTAGACCTTCTTCGCCGTCTCCCGTCCGACGCGTGCTGCCAATTCGGTGAAGCGACTGAGGTCACTTTTCCCGGGTTGAGCCTTTGCCTCTCCGATCAAGACAACCTCACGCCCATCGAGGAGCCCCTCGGCGTAGATGTTGACCTCGTCGAAACGCCCGTCGCCGTACTCGATGTTCCGTCGCTCGACCACGCCTACCTCTATGCCGTATTCCTTGCGCGCGAAGGAGCGAACGAAGGGGAATATCGAGTTTTCGAGTCCATAACCTACGGACGCGGAGAGGCCGCCGACCTGCTTTCGCAAATCGTCGAGACCCTTGGTGAGCCGATCGATGGCGCGCTCGGAGTGTAGCTGCGCAGCGGCGAGCTCATCCACGCGCCCGGCGAGCTCCGCAAGCCGTGCCTCCGTGCGGGCCTGCGCGGCGGCGAGCTCCTGCACTGCGGCGCGCAGCTCTCTGAAGTCGCCTTTGATGACAGAATTGGCCAGCTCCTCGTACACCTGGCCTATCGCCGAGGCGACGAGCCGCGCCGCCTTGTCGTCAAGCGCGGTCGAAAGCTCCTCGTAGAGTTTCAGGGGGTTAATCACCGCCATGTCCCTTCACCTCAAGAATATACCTCATCTACCCGGCGCGGCATAGCGGCGCTTCAGCGCGGCGTTGTACTGTTCCCCGTCTTCCTGGACCAGTCAAACTGCTATTTGCCTCCGAAACTCGGAGGGTGTTCGATAGCCCAATACTGAATGTGGCCGCTGCTCATGGTGGTAGCGCATCCATTCGGCGAACCGGCGAAACGCGTCATCGGTATCTTCGAGATTTTCTTGCCAGAACAACTCCTCTTTTGCGGTGCGCAAGAACCGCTCAATCATTCCGTTTTGCTCCGGAGTGTAGGGCGTGATGTACTCCTGGGTGACATTGAATCTCCTGCTGACCTGAGTGAAGGCCTTTGAGCCGAATACCAGCCCGTTGTCGCTTCTGACGGTGAGCTCGTTGCTGGTCGCGTCGATCTGCCACAGCTGATTCGGCCGCTCGGGTCGAGCCGCCCAGCCTTTCGCTCGCGGTCGGCCGCCTTTCGGTTTGACCCACAGCTGCTACTGATTCCGTTTGATAATCCGGTGGATCTTCTTGCGGTTGAACCACGTACCGAGCTTGCGGTACAGCTCTACTCGGATTCTGCGAAGTCCACACCACGGGTAGGCCTGAATGATGGCGCAGATCTCCAGTTGCAGCTCACTATCGACCGCAATCGCTTTGCGCTGGGCCACCGGCTTGTAGTACATCGTCGAGCGCGCCACACCAAGGGTCGAGCACACCTTACGCAGGGAGACCTTCTTTCCCTCGGCATTCAATCGAGTGTGAAGAGTCAATATTGAGTCTCCTCGCGCTCTCCCAACAGACTCGAGGCTTTTTTTCGATGCCATTCTCCAGCACCAGCTCGCCAATCTTGCGTTGCAGCGACTTGATTTCCTTGCGGTGTGCAACCATCTGGTCGTTCGAGTTAACGTTCAGATTGCGCCTGCCGCCCTCAAGGAACTGCTCGATCCACGTATTGACTTCCGACTGCCTCAGGACATTCCCCCGACACGCGTCGGCAAGCGGTCTTCCCATTCTTCACGATGGCCAGCACCAACTCCGCCTTGCGGGCTGATGTCCATCGGTGCACGTTTCGATCCATTCCGGGCCTCCCACACCTTTGGTATAGGGTGGTCCAGGAATCTTGGGGAACGCAATACCCACTCGCCGCTGCATATCTCTCTGGGTGACTGGACAGATTTACGTTCAATGCTCCAGAGGAGGACCGAAAGAAGGCGCAAGAACGTGAGTCCGAGCACCCCAGAAAGATTATATGCATCGATGAAGCGGCGGTACAGTCACACATCGACCAGCTCGTGCGTGGATCGGCTGACAAACGCATCGCCCTACGAGCGAACGGAAGGGCGCAAGGATGCTCGTGCCGGCAGCTACCAACGCAAACTCCACACCAAAAGCGGTGAGGTTACGCTGAAGGTTCCAAAGCCGCGGTAGGTGCCGTTTGAAACGGCAATCATTGAGCTAGTTACCGCAGGCGGGAGAGCTCGGTGGAAGAAGCCTTCGTCGAGATGTACTTGGCCGGGGTGAGCGTGCGCCGCGTGGAAGACATCACCGAAGCGTTGTGGGGAACGAAAGTCTCTCGGAGCACGGTGCATTTCTATCGCAACGGGTTCTCGGTTGTGCCGAAGGGCAAAGCGCGCCAAGTTGCGGCGATGGTCCACCAGGACATCCAGGAGACACTCGAATACATGAACTTCCCGGATGAGCATTGGCGTCACATCCGAACCAACAACCCAAACAAAAGAGCGAAAGAATCTGGACACTACCCCATGTTGCTACTCGTAGCGCGCGGTTTCGACTTGCGATTCACGAGCATGTAGCCGGCGGGCCATCGGGTGAAGACTCGACGGCATGAGAGCCTAAAGCCGCCGGCTCACATGTCTCGAGCCCACGGCTAAAGAGTCTCCGGCAGTGCACAAAAAAGCCCTGCGGCGCTCGGCCGCAGGGCTGATCGAACCGGCCCCTGAGCCTGCGAGAGCTACGGCGAA
>DAHUYW010000040.1 GCA_027306915.1 Spirochaetales bacterium
GGTGTTCGAAGTGTACGCTGTCCCGTTAGTTGGATTTGTTCCGCCAACCCCGCCCTGGTACAGCTGGCTCCCCGAGGCGAACCAGTAGGTAGACTTTGCGGTGTCGTACGCCCCCGCGATGATGGGGCTCGTGAAGGCCGTGGCGCCGTTCAACGGCAGCTGGAAAGCACTTCCGGTCGTGCCTGAACCATTGTACCAATACAGCGAGTAGGAGGTGTCCGTCGTCGTGGCGTCGGTGTTGAAGGTGGTCGAAGTGTCGACGAAGAGCTCTCCGTTCTCTACGATGAGATTCTGGGCATACATGTTGGCGAACGTCGGCACCTGGCTCCAGTTTATGGTGCCGTCGGCGTTGACGGTCCCCTCGTACACGAGGGCGCATCCCGAGATGGATGCCACCGTGGGCGCGGAATCCGAGACGAAGATCGCATAGAGCGTCCCTGAGAGGTTCACGAGCTGGGTGCAGATCGCGCCGGACACGGGGGGGGTAAGGGCGGTCCAGCTTAAGGTCGCGCCGATCCCCTGATTGTTCGGAGCCATATAGATCTTCCCCGTGGCCACGTAGTAATAGCCCGGCACGAGCACCATGCTTCCTATGGTGAGCTTGGTCGAAAGCCCGCCGGTGGTCGCGATCTTCCGCTCGTTTTGCAGGCCATAGAAGATCCCGACCCCGTTTACGTTGCAGGAAACCGCAAGCACGGTCGCCAGGAGCAGGCTCGCGGCAAGCGCTGCCTTTCCAATCGAAAACCGAGGCTTGCGGCCCTTGGGCTCTCCGGCGCCCGGAACCTTCGCTCCAAGATTCAACATGGTAGAGTCCTCTCAAAAGTGGAATACGCCCGAAGCCGAAATCTCGAGAAAGTTGCCGTAGCGGCTCTGGCTTGAGGGTGGGTTCGGGCCGAAGTAGATCTCGGGCACCCACCAGTACACGGCGTTCACCCCGACAGCCCACTTGGAGGTGATGTCGTAGTAGACCCCGATGCCGGGCTTCACGATGGGCCCGATGTAAAGATAGTTGCTGAGCTTCATGAAGTTGATCCCCGTGCCCAGGTAGATGGGAAACTCGAAGGGAAAGAAGCGCAGCCAGTAGGTGACCTTGCCGGTGAGAGGAATCATGACGAGAGTCCTTCCGTTCGGGCTGAAGGAAAAGGTACCGCCAAGCTCCGCACCGAGCGAGAAGTTGTTGCTCAGGAAGGCGTTCCAGCCGATCGATGCAGTCGCGCCGAGGGTGAGATTCGTCCCGAAGGTGTTCCCGCTCTCGTCCATATAGAAGAGCGGCACCAGCATCCCGCCGTCGAGGTAGATCATCTGATCTCCGAGACTGTAGACCTGCGCGGCGCGGCCGCCCGGCGCCCCGTTTGCCTGAGCCTGAGCAAGAACGCCGGACAGAAGAAAGAGCAGGGGCAGAAGTAGCACGCGTTTTTTCGCCGCCATCAGAACCTCGCAAGAATAATCGTAAACATACAGCCTTTTGGCGCAGCCATCCACCGGTGGGACATTGTCGCGGCAATCCTATCATCGGCTCACCGCTTGTGCAACCGGGTGAGCGAGCCGGCGGGCACGACCGGCCTTCTGTGTTGCACAGCGGAAGCCTTTTATGTTACAAGGGTGCGGGAGGCGAGCCGGTGGCTGCACGCATCATCGACGGAAAGGCTGTTGCCGACGAGATTCGGCGCGAGCTCGCGGTTCGCGCCGAGCACCTCAAGGAAAGAGGGGTCGTCCCCGGTCTCGCGGTGATCCTCGTCGGCGAGGATCCGGCAAGCATCTCCTACGTCACCGGAAAGGGGAGGGCGTGCGCCGAAATGGGGTTCCACTCGGCAAACCGCCATCTGTCCGCGGATATCACGGAAGAGGAGCTTCTTTCTCACGTTCGCGAAATGAACGGTGACCCGAGGATCCACGGCATCCTCGTGCAGCTTCCGCTGCCCGCCCACATCGACGAAGAGAGGGTGCTCCTCGCCATCGCCCCCGAAAAGGACGTCGATGGGCTCCATCCTGTGAATGTCGGGAAGCTTGTTCTCGGCCAGCCTACCTTTGTTCCCTGCACCGCGCACGGAATCATCAAGCTCCTGGTAAAAAGCGGCGTTCGCCTCGATGGGGCGCACGTCGTGATAGTCGGCCGAAGCAACCTGGTCGGCCGTCCGCTTGCGAATCTCCTCACCCAGCGCACGGCCGAGGGAAATGCGACCGTGACCCTCTGCCACACTCACACGCGCAATCTCGCGGAGCACACCGCGCGGGCCGACATCCTGGTTGCAGCCGCCGGAAGCCCGCGGATGGTGACGGCCGACATGGTCAAGGAAGGAGCGACGGTTATCGACGTAGGAGTCAACCGCGTTGACGACAGCAGCCGGAAGAAGGGGTTCCGGCTCGTCGGGGATGTCGACTTCGACGCGGTGAAGGAGAAGGCCTCGCTCATCACCCCCGTTCCGGGCGGCGTCGGGCCTCTCACCATCACCATGCTCCTCTACAACACCGTCGAATCGGCCGAGCGTTGGAGCGAGGTCGCCGCGCCGGCATCGAAGGGTGGCGCATGACAAACCGGGTCGTGGATGTCGACGATTATGTTCCGATTAGGAACGCGATAGTAAGCGTCGCCGACAAGCGGGGGCTGGCCGATCTAGTCCGCGCGCTCGTCGCCGCATGCAAGGGGGTCACCCTCTACTCGACCGGCGGAACCTTCTCCTATCTGGAGGACACCCTCGGTACCGCGCAGCGAGGACAGCTTTCGAGCGTCGCCGACTACACGGGCCAGCCGGAGATGCAGGGCGGCCTGGTGAAGACTCTCGACTTCAAGATCTACCTGGGGCTCCTCTCCGAGTCCTACAACGAAGCCCACGCCGCGGATCTCCGCCGCACCGGAGCGGTCACCTTCGATCTGGTCGTCTCGAATCTCTACCCCTTCGAGGAGACCGTCGCGCGCCCCGAAGCTTCGCTCGAGGACGCGCGGGCGAACATCGATATCGGCGGCGTTACGCTTCTGCGCGCGGCGGCGAAGAACTATCTCCGCGTCGCCGTCGTGAGCGATCCTGCCGACTACGCGGAGCTTTCAGGCGAGCTCGCCCGCAACGGAGGGCGGCTCTCCCTGGAGCGGCGCTTCCGACTCGCGCAGAAGGCCTTCGCGCACACGGCATCCTACGACAGCGCGATCGCTCGCTATCTCCAGGGTCGGACGCCCGCGGATGCGCGCGGCGCCTATACCCTTCACGGTGACCGATGATGGCAGAACGAAAGCTCGCCGCCATGTATCGGGAGATCAATGAGGATCATTTCCCGGCCCGCATGGAGATCTCTTTCTACGATGATCCGGGCAAGCGCCAGACCCTCGTCTATGAAAAAACCGAATGGAGCATCGAGGGAGAGCGGCGCGGGCTCCGCTATGGGGAGAATCCCGATCAAGAGGCGGCCCTCTATCGTCTCGTGGGGGGGAATCTTGCCTTGGGCGATGTGACCTGCATAGCCCCCGGGCGCTATCTCGCCTCGAATGTCGAGCTTCTTCAATCCGGAAAACACCCGGGTAAGATCAACATCACCGATGCGGACAGCGCCCTGAACATCCTCCGCTACCTGAGCGACACCCCCTGCGCGGTCATCGTGAAGCACAACAACCCCTGTGGGGTGGCGAAGGGGTCGAGCATTGCCGAGGCCTACCGCAAGGCATGGCTTGCCGACCGGATAGCGGCCTTCGGCGGAGTCATCGCGCTGAACCGCGAGGTCGACCGGGAGACGGCCGAGCTCATCGTCGAGAGCTACACGGAGGTCGTGGTGGCCCCGGAGTTTGCAGACGGCGTGCTGTCCCTCTTCGCAGCGAAGAAGAATCTTCGGGTGATGAGGATCGGCGACATGGGGCGCCTACAGGACTTCGTCGGGGCTCGCGTGATCGACGCGAAGTCGCTCATGGACGGCGGCATGGTCATGCAGTGGTCGTTCGCGGTTCAGGCGCGGGCTGCCTCCGATTTCATCCCGGCCTATGCGACCCACAAAGGCAAGGAATACAGGATCGCGCGCCTTCCCACCGAGAAGGAGAACGAGGATCTCCTCTTCGGCTGGCTCGTCGAAAGCGGCGTCACGAGCAATTCCATCCTCTACATCAAAGGGGGAGTTACCGTAGGGATCGGCACCGGCGAGCAGGATCGCGTCGGGGTCGCCGAGATCGCCCGCGACAAGGCCTATCGCAAGATGATGGATAGGCTCGCTTGGGAAC
Source organism: Spirochaetales bacterium (assembly GCA_027306915.1). The sequence continues at coordinate 4,199 of DAHUYW010000040.1, forward strand.
GCCACGCGACTCCCTGGCATCTTCTCAGCGACAAAGCCGCAAGGGCGGAGATCGAGCAAAAGGCCGCCGAGGAGCATGGCGGGCTTAAAGGAAGCGTGATGATCTCCGATGCGTTCTTTCCCTTCCGCGACGGGCTCGACACCGGGATTCGCGAAGGGGTCACGGCGGTCGTGCAGCCGGGCGGCTCAGTGAGCGATTACGAGTGCATCGAAGCGTGTAACGAGTCGAACGTCGCAATGGTTTTCACCGGACAGCGAAGTTTTCGCCACTAGGGGTGAAGTTGGATTGAAGCTCCCGTTTGGCCTTCCCCAGAATCTCAAGGCACCGGTCCTCGTCGTGGCGGCCGCAGGCGGCCTCATGCTGCTGCTTGTCGCGATCATGCTGATATTCGCCGTTCAGATCACCAGCCTCTCCGCACGGATCGAGAAACGAAACGAGCTCCTCCTCGAGCAGGTGCGCAACAACACCGATCAGCTCGATTTCTTGAAGCAGAACCTGCTGCTCCTCGCGCAGGATTCCAACTCGATCCGCGACTCCCTGAGGCTTCCCGAGCAGCCCTATCCAATCCTCGCCCCACAGTCTTCGACCGCGGATGCCGGCGATGCGGCAAGCGGGGATACCCCCTTTCTCGCCGGGCTTGCAGTTCTGATGAGGTCGCGCGACCGGCTCATATCCGAGATCAAGTTCCGGTCGGTGCTCTCTTCGCCCCTTCTGGCCCAGGTCGTCGCAGGCGGTCGATTCAGCGAGGACCGCTCCGAATCTTCCGGTCTCACCCTCATGCGGGAGGGACGACCCTATTTCACCATTTCAATCGACCCGACCTCACAGAGCATAAAAATCGTGGACTTCCTCGGACAGGAGATTCACCTCCTGCAGATGGATTCCCGCTTCGCTGACTTTATCCGCCAGCGAACATCGATGCTCGACGCGCACTTCAAGCGGCTCCGCCAAGAGCTCGGCCGCCTGCGATCGGTGTACGCAGACGCTGCGCTCGCTCGGGTCCTCGCCGCGCACAACCTGACCCTGTCTCGCATAACCGAGGGGCCCGTCAACTACTCATTCTCGGTTCTTCGCGGCACCTCGGCGGTCCTGATCGTGCGCCTCAACGAGCGAACCCTTGCCGTCTACGAGGGCGACAAGCGCTTCCCAAATGCCTCGGAGTTTGTTCGGGACTTCGCCCAGGATCTCTCCACGCTCGATCTGCGCACCCCGCTGCAGAGGCGCGTCGATGCCTCCCGGGCCGAGGTCGTCGCGCTTGCAAGGGATCGCGCTTTCATGTCGCTCCTCGCCTCGCACCACCTGAAGCTCGTGACTACCCCGCGCGAGGACAACGACTACTACTACTACGACCTTGAGGATGCGCAGGGCAATCGCATCGGCTCCTTCGGCGTCGAAAAACGGGTGGGGGAGATCGATCTGCTCGACAGCCAGAACGTGCTCATAAGCACCCTCCAGACCGTGGCGCTCGATCAGAAGGATCTGCAAAAAAAAAACTGACGGCGGACACGCCCCCGATTAGCGTCCTCCCTCTCGCAAAGAACAGCCTCAATTTCCTCATCTGCGGCCAGCACCAGGGCGATACCGACACCATCATGGTGGCTCACGCGGATGCAGGGTCGGGAAGGATCGTGCTCATCAGCCTTCCGCGCGATCTCTACTACAAGGGGCGCAAGATCAACTCGATCTACGAAACCTTCGGCGCAGGCGAGCTCATGCGCGAGATGTCCGCCATAACCGGCCTTCCCATCACCAAGTACATAATCATCGACATGTACGCCTTTGCCGACGTAGTGAACATCCTCGGCGGGATAGAGGTCTATCTGCCGACCGCCCTCGTCGACCCCACCTACCGCGTGCGCAACGACGGGATCTGGTCGACCCTCTACTACAGCAAGGGATGGCACCATCTCGATGGGATCGAGACGCTGCGCGTTGCCCGCTCGCGCCACACCACATCCGACTTCGCGCGGGCGCTCCGACAGCAGGAGATCCTTGCCGCGATCCGGCAGAAGATAGAGAGCCTGGACGTCGGCGACGTCGGAAAGATCTACAGTCTCATTCGAGTCCTCATGCACTATGTCAGCACCAACTTCACGCCTCTCGAGCTGCTAGACTACTACACGCAATACCAAGAAAGCCCGCTCGAAGAGCAGAACGTACTGGACATGACGAATGTCCTTTACCAAAGCTTTTCGAATGTCTATTATCTGAGGGGCAGCAAAGAAAAACTCGCTGCCGACACGGACAAAGGGGAGTGGATACTGCTCCCAAAAAACGACGATTGGAATGTAATTCGCTGGTACGTCCGCAAGATCATCGAAGGAGAGGGACAATGAGTGATCTAGTACCTAGAAAAACCATGGTAAAGCAGGGTGGGTACGCGATCGGAGGGTTGGGCGGAGGAATCGCCCTCTTGGCTCTTCACGCAATAGGAGGCGTTCCCGCCCTCATCGTCGGAGGGGTCGTTGCGCTCATTGGATTGGCAATCTCCAGCTCCAAGGACGATCGCACAGCAGGATTGGTCACTGCGGCCGCCGGCGTGCTCACCGCAGCCGTTGCGATTCCCGTCATCGGCGGAATCGCCGGAGCCCTTCTCACCATCTCTGGGATCGGGCTCTTGGTCATGGGCGGCATCAACCTCTACAAGTTCGTAAAGAACTACCGCAAACGAAGCTAAAACAGCTCAACCGGCGCGTCGATGCGAGCGAAAATAGGAAGAGGGGGCACGAGCACGCCGTGGCGACTGGACCTCTTCCTTGCGATATTCGCGTAAGCGGCCTCCGTTGCGCATGGGGCGTGGTCGCCGTCGCGCTCGCGGCGTGGACGCTTTTATGCATCCCCCGCGCGTGGGCCGACGAGCTTTCCGACGCGCAGTCCCTCGAGAAGGAGGGAAAAACCGCCGAGGCCGTGACGGCCTACGAGCAGTGGCTGTCCGCCAACAAGGACGCACCCGACTGGGGAAAGGTCCTTCTCCACACGGCCGATATCGTGTCGAGCCCCGAGGGCGAGGTAAGCCTGCTTGCGACCTGGCTCCCCTCGGCGACCGATGCCTCCCTCCGCCACGGAATCCTTCTCCGACTTGCACAAACTGACGAGCTCCTCGGCCGGCTGGATAGAGCCCAGGTCTACTATGAGGAGGCGTCGCTTGTCCCCGGCATCCGTGACCGTCAGAGCCTGCTCGCCTCCGCGAGCCTTCTCCTCGAGCTGGGTCACGTCGAGAAAGCGAGCTCCCAGTGCCGGGCTATACTCCAGCTCTCCGACGACCCGGCGCTTCGAATCGAGAGTCGCGTCCTGCTTGCGCAGATCGATGCGAGAAGCGGCCGGCCGGAAAAGGCAGCCGAAGAGATTCGCACGCTCCTTTCCGGTCAGGATCGCTCCCAGCTGACGCCCGGGGAGGTGCTTCGCCTGTGGCGGATTGCCTCCGGCGGAGCCATGAACGACCTCGCGCAGGCCTGCTCGGATCTTCTGAAAAGCCGCTATCCCGCCAGTCCCGAGGCGGCCTTGGCGGACAGCCGCGCCACCCCTTATCCGACTCCCTCCCAATATCTCGACAACCCTGACGAGTCTTCGTCTGCCGCTCAGCCGGCGAATATGACGTCGGGAGCCCCGGCGGCGCAGTCCGAATCGGGCTCATCACACATCAAGCCCGGACCGGATGAATCCCTTGTCATCCAGGTTGGCTCCTATGTCGACCGCAGCAACGCGGTCTTCCGGCTCAAGGATCTCATGGATTCCGGCTTTCAGGGCGAGATTCGCGCGGCCGACGTCAACGGCAGGCGGTACTACCGGGTTCTCGTCGTCGACATCCCGCAGGGCGAAGGTGCTGAGCTTGTTGCTCGCTTGCGGCAGAAGGGATTTGACGGCTTCATCAGCCACGAGTAGCGAAGGGTAAGATCCTACCGCGCTTGCTTGAGCTCTTCGATCTGGACGTAGTGAAGTGGATTGGCGCCATTCGGCGAAAAACCGTGGATTCCGAGCAGCCCCGGTGTTAGCTTGAGCGTCCTGACAATGCGGCTCTCGCTCTTCTCTTCCTGATATCCAAGCTCGTAGGTCTTGGTATCCGTGACAATTCCGGACTTGCTTATGAAACGCAGCTCGATAACCGGCTGACCAAATCGGAAAACTTCGTAACCGCCGCTCTGAACGCCCTTGGTGTCTTCGAGGCTGAAGTGGTCGTCCTGGAAGCTCAACTTTGCGCCGCTGTCGCTTAGGTAGTCTCCCGAAAGCTCGGGCGCACGAAATGCAGGCTGCTCGTGGTGAACCATCGAATCCTGCATGCTTCTGGTAAGTCGCATGTAGGTTCCGGCCCACTCGTCGGGGGAGTAGAGGACAATCTCAGTCAGCGAAACAACCGAGATTGAGATCTGTGACTTTATGTACTGCACCAGCTTGTTGTACCCGGAAATGACGAGGCTGTTGTAAAGGGTGCGGTATGAATTCTCCCAGTCGTAGATTTCCATGACGTCCCCCGCGTAGAAGCTCACCTCCCGCGAGTCTGGGTCAAAGAAGAGAATGGTAAAACCCTGGCGCGCTCCGTCATCCCCCACGGAGAGATTCGCGACGGCATTCGCGGTATCCCCACCGGCGCCTCCCGTCCCCCCAGAAACCTTGTACCACGGACCCGAAAGAAAAGTATCGAATGCATCCGAGCCCGCCGCGAACAGGTCGGTGAGCCTTTGATCCTCGATCTGTCTGCCCGGAAGCTTCGCCGAAGATGTTTTGACGAACTCTTTCGTTTCGGGGCTCCACGTGAAGGTTGTCTGCAGGAGGTCTCCAATGCGGGTGGAAGTCGGATCCTGGGTTGTGGTAATGATGGGAAAGCTGCTTCCGCTCTGCTGGCCGAGCTTGTAGGCTTGTGATCGATCGTGCCGCTCGATCTCGATGGTTCCTCGAATCTCGCTGCGGAATATCTCCGAATAGTAGAGGTCCGCGCCGGTGGGCGCACGTGTCTTGCGAAAGACGTCCATTGTCTGTTCGCCCTTGTCGTTCGTGCCGACACAGATGATCTCCAAGGTATGATCGCCGAGGATGTCCTCGGCTGTAACCGAAAAAGTACGAACGTTGGTGGCAAGGGTGGGGTGCGTCCATGACAGCACATATTGGTTGCGAGCGCCATCCAGGTCGACCACGCCGATGCTTATAGGCGCATCGGGATTGTCTCGGCTCTTCAAGACGAGCACCTGCTCCTCGCTCTGGTCGAGGTTCAGATTGAGGTTCTGCACCTGGACGAGGTTGAACTCCTTGGGAATCGGCACCTTGGGAGTAAGCAGCTGCTGAGTGAGATCTTCGGTGTCGATGGAGCCCGGGCTCGACGAGAATCGTGTTCCGGATTCGGGGGGCGCGATCCGTGCCCCTTCGCTGGAGGAGCCGTTCGAATGGATGCCGCAGCCCGTAAATGCCAATACCGTCACCACTGCGAGAACCACAGACGAACGACTGAACCGCATGCCCCGCCCTTAGTCGAAGTAGACCTTGAGCATTTCTAACACTTTCGCCTCTGTTTGTTCAAGGGGATATTGGCTCTTGAAACCGGCGGCTGTCTTGTGTCCGCCCCCGCCAAACGACTGCGCAATCTCCGAGACATCGATCGTCCCCTTGGAGCGCAGCGAGCAACGCATGACCCCCTGCGGATTTTCCTTGATGAACACGGAAACGCGTATTTCCTTGCTCCGAAGCGGAAGGTTTATTACGGTATCCGCCTCTTCGTAGGAGGCGCCGCATTCCGCTATCATCTCCTTTGTCATGTGCTGGACGGCGACCCGATTTCGAAGGTGGAGTCGAAGAGTTGCAAACACTCTCGATTGAAGCAATAGCGACGGTATCGAGTTGCTTTCGAAAACCTTACCGTATATCTCGTTCGGACTGACACCCGTCAAGACCAAGGCTCGCGCAATTTCAAAGGTTTTCGCCGTGGTCTTGGGGAAAGCGAACGAGCCGGTGTCGTAGACGATTCCGGTGTACAGCGCAACGGCCGACGCCAGATCGACCGCAATATCGAAGCTTCTAAAAAGATGATGGACCAGCTCGCAGGTCGACGAAGCCTCCGAATCGACGACCCCAACCGCCTGGCTGGGAGACTGGCCACTCTCGTGATGATCGATTATGAAGCAGTCCGCGACGAGCGGGAGGATGCGCGCCGCGACGGTGCCGGTGTTGTAGACATCGTTGGTGTCCAGGACGAGGAGAACCCGCTCCGCCAGGTCAACTGGCAGCTCCGTCGTCTCGCTGAGGACCGTGATAGCCGGTTCTGGATCGAGAAAGGCAAACTTCGCCGGAGTCGGATCGGAGTTGACGATGCATGCATCCTTTCCAAGACTCTGAAGCAGCCGGAGGCACGCGATCTCGCTCCCGATGGCGTCGCCGTCGGGCGTTTCGTGCGCAGTGATAATGAACCGTGCGTGAGTTTGGACGAAGCGAACGGCAGGCGAGATGTCAGCGGCCACCGGCACCAATTCCCTGTCCCGGCCACATCGTCATCTGCAACCCGTATTCCCCATCCGCATGCCGCACAAACATCCAGGCTCTACACGGGCTCGAAGTGAAAGACGATATCCTTGCCCGAGTTTGTTCGCGCCAAGAGACGTTCCCCCATGATGTTCTTCGGCATCGTCGGAACCGAGAGGCGCGCAGCCTTGAGCACCTCAAATCGGAGACCCTCGGCAGCATAGACAATCCGTGCCACCGGGTCCGCTATCCGTTTTTCGATCGCGCGGAATCCCATCGGAGTGTCTTGGATAAGAATGTCACTTCCTGCCCTCAGCGTGAACCGGACGGACTGCTTGAGATCTCCTTCGATGGTCAGGTTGAAGGTGATCTTGCTTCCCTGACTGCTGCGGCGCACGAGGAAGATCGCCAACAGCACCAGCAACACGACTAACACGGCTCCGCCGCCGACGTACGCGACGTTGCGCGAGACGAAGGGACCGACGCGGAGACCCAAGAAGCCTGCTGTCCCGCTGGCCGTAACAGTGGTGGTGAAGACTGCAGGGCTAAAGGTGTCGTTGCCTACGAACGCGAACGAGAGGGTTCCCTGGTGACTCCCGGCCGACAGGCCTCGAATAGTCACGGGCAACTTGATGTCCGTCCCCGAGTTCGGGGGCACGGTGACTGTTTGATTGTGCGCAATGTCGGCAGGAGGCATGCCTTGGATCGACAGGCTCGCAGTATCGATGGTGATGTTTCTTGGGACGGTGTAGCCGGAGCTCTGGAGATGGAAGGATAGCGTGCTGTTCCCGTTCGCTCCGACCGGCGCGATATTCAAGTCGGAGGCCTGAATGACGCCGAGCAGCTCCCCCGCCTTCTGGGCTATCTCCTGAGGCGTCGGATTGTTGGAAACCTGGGCGAAACCGCCGGAGACGCTCTTCGCGAGATCCTCTGCGGCGGTATTTGTGCCGATGCCGAGAATCTCGATCTTCCATCCCTTCTCTTGGATGGTCTTGGTATTTTCCAGGAATGCGTGATTGAAGCTTCCGTTCGGCGAGTAGTACTTGCTCGTCGGCGGCGCTTCCTGAATGCCGTCGGTTATGAGCATGAAGTACTTGCGATGATCCGGGTACTTCCCCGAATCGATCACCTCGCGCAGCTTGTCGAGTGCATTCCCAATATCGGTCCAGTGACCATCGGCGCGGATGGCGTTGACCGCCTCCACGACCGGGGCTTTGTCTTTGCCCACGACAGTCGACAAAAGGACGTGGGCCTCACCATAGAAATCCATGATACAAACATAATCACCCGGAATCAGCATGTTCTGGATCACAGAGTGGTCTATGTAGGACTTGACCGCCCCGATCTTGCTTTCCATCGACAGGCTTTTGTCGATAACAAGGAAGAGATCGATGTTCTCGGTGCGGTTGTCGGCGTACGCCATCCCGGACACGACGAGGCAAAGGAGGCAGGCGACCGCCGCCCGCTTGACCAATTTGACGGGTTTGCTCATGGATCAAATGATACCATGCCCGCCGCACTGTAAAAAGCGCCAAGAGGCAAAAAAAAAAAAAAAGATGCTTTACACTCTCCGGCCCTTCTTGATAATCTATCGTAGAACGCATATGTAAGGAGAGTGCGATGGCCAGTATAGATTTACCGAAGAGCCCCATGGTTTTCCACCCGGAAAAGCGCAGTGCAGTGGGTTCTCGTAACTCTCTCGCGCAGGATCCCCGAGACCAGCAGGCTGAAGTCGACAGGCTTCTGGAAGAAGAAGTCGACAAGGTCATGAACCACGTCACCACGAAGCTTCCGAAAGAAGTTCTTGAGAGATTGGATGTAATGGGAGGCCTGAAAGAGAAGGTCTACAACTACTTCAACCAGAATTACCAGAACATGTTCAACCGGTACATTGTTACCACTGAAGATGAGATGGTGAAGAAGGTCCGTAACTTCATCGACCGCGAGGAAATGAAGGTTCTCACCCGCTACACCCCGAAGGAGATTGCTGCGCTCCTCGACGAGGTTGGCGGAGCCGATCGATTCAACACAGGCGAAATTGAAAAATCGATCGTCAACATGTATGGACACCTCCAGGGTCACATCCAGCGCGGTGTGAACGATTTGGAGAACCTCACAAACTCCCTTCTGCGACAGAAGACCGACGTGGGCTCTTTCATCAGAGGTGAGAACGCCTACTCTGTCGTGAAGTGCTCGTTCAAGGACAACCTCTACAAGCCGAAGACCGTGAGCGACGTGAAGCTCTCCGTCAACATTCTGGACTCCGAGCTCATCAGCCCGATCTTCCAGTACCAGGCGACCGTCGAGTACCTGATCAAGGACATGATGTCCAAGCTCATCATGGACGTCATCGACAAAGAGATCGAGCAGCTGAAGGATCAGCGCGTCGACGAGGGCAAGGAAGAGCTTGCCGACAGCGAGATCATTTTCGAGAAGATGCGGCGCGTGCAGAGTCACACCGACGACGACAAAGAGAACCCCAAGTCGACCCGCTACCGCTACTTCGCGAAGAGCCTGATGGAAAAGATCGAGGGACTTCGCGCGGAGATCGACCCGGCGACCTTTGACTCATTGAACGTCCGCGAGAACTTGAAAAAAATCATCGACATCGAGAACATCCGGAACCGCGGCTTCAACACGGCTATCAATTCGATCACCTCCATTCTCGATACCTCCAAGATGGGCTACCAGTACATCGAGAACCTCAAGAACGCCCGCGAGCTCATCCTCCGCGAGTATGAGGATACCGACGACAAGCGGCTCCCGGACGAGCGCTACAAGATCCGCCTCAAGTACTACGATCAGGGGCAGATGCTCGAGGAGCAGAAATCCTACGATGTGATGCTGAAGTCCTTCGAGGTGGAGGTACAGCACCTCTGGGATGTCCTGGACATGGTATACGAGGACAGCAAGTTCATGCGCGGCGTCAAGGATTTCAAGGATCTCTCCTCACGCTACCGGAACAAGATACGCAGGAGAATCAAGGCCAAGACCGGCGACCCGCTCTATGAGGACATCGACAAGAGCTGGGATGAGATATCCTTCGTGAAGCCGGCGGAGACCGAGGTCGAGCAGCTCAACCGCACCTACCTTTACGAAAAGGACAAGGTGAAGCGGCGCATCATCCTGATGCGCGAGAAGCTCCAGCACATGTACTCCTACCGCTATCCGATCCAGCGTCGGGTCATGGAGGAGCGGCTTAGCTTCCTCGAGTCGGAGTTCAATCGTTTCGACTACATGATCAACCCCTATCACGTTCAGCCCGGTCTGCTCCTCGACGTCGACATTACCTCGATCAAGAGAAAGAAAGCGACGCTCGACGGAATGGCCAACGTGCTCAACGAATTCCTTCACGGGGTTTCGAAGGGCTTCCAAGATGCCGCATTCGCGTCCTTCTCGCGAAGGCGCTCGACGGTCCGCGAGGATCTCGCGCAAACCTTCTCAACCGGTCTCGAGGAAACCCCGGAGACCGAACCGGGCGCGGCGCGTCCCGCAGGAGGCTCCCCAGGCTACCTTGACATGCTGGGCGAGTCTGCCGCTACTGCGGTTCCATCGCAAACGGTCGTCTCTGAGCAGCCGAAGGCGCGTGCGACCCGCGGTCGCAGGGCTCAGACCGGACGCGGACGATCATCTCAGGGTCGCCGCGGGAGGCCGAGGAGATCGGACGACGGTTTGAAGTCGCTCTAACTAAGCAGGTGACACAATACGAAGCAAGCAGGTACCCCCCTTCAAGAAGGGGGGTACTTTTTATGTAGTGCTTCCCCAAGGGTACGCTTGCGTCTATAATGCTCGCGGTTTAAGAGGTGCTGGCACTCGCCAACCGAGTGTACGTTCACTAAAAGAGGTCCTGATATGAGTGATCCAAGTTATGAGTTCGAGCGGTTCTCTTCACGAGAGGGGTTCAATCGCTCTCTCGCGCACTTCAAGGTCGTCTCCTCATTGCTGTCTAGCTTCGAGCGGGGCACAAACCTCGCCGACCTGCTTAACGATCTCCAGACCGAAAAAACCGTGGATCAAAGTCAGCTCGGCCCGATTGTCTATGCGCTGCTTGTAGACAAGTACGGCTACGCTTACCGGTCCTACAATGCCGAGGATACGATTTCGGATCTCTCCTTCATCGCTGAGGAGACCAAGAAATGGAAGGCGGTTGATGTCGTGTGCACGTACTTCCATCCCGAGCTTGGCCTCTTGGTTGTGAATCCGAAGAATTCGCAACACTGGTCGCTGGTCAACGCTCTCAAAAAGAACGAAGTCGTGACGGTTTTCGTGGGTGCCTTCGGAAAGACGCAGGCGGCAAAGGATCCGAAGATCTTTCAAACTGCAATCGACAAGCTGATCGAGTACTTCCACGGCAAGAAGACCGCTGCTCCGTCGTCGCTTAAATCAGGGAAGTTCGCCTATAAAGAGCCAAAGCCCAAGGCCCCTCCAGCGGCGGCACAGCGCGGCGCGGTCGGAGGTCGTGCGGGGCGAGTTGCAGCAAGGGCAGGTCGACCAGCCGGTCGTCGCGGCAGGGTCGCCGTGGGCGCCGGAGCACCGATGGTAACGCAGGCGCTCGTGCCGCAGGCTGCTGCCGCCGCTCCGGCCGCCGCACAGGCAGCGCCAGCCGCGGCTCCCGAAGCCGGGCCGAAGCGCATGACGCCCTTCTACTCGGTGCCCGTCACCAACGAGCTCTTCCACAACGGAAACGTAGAGGCATGGAAGAAGGTCATCCAAAGCTACCAGACCAAGTATCCTGGCCTCGACGTATACATCTTCTACGATGGCGAGCGCATTCACGACATACACGCCCTATTCAAGTGGGGCAAGGTCAAGCACGGAAGCACCATCCTTTTCGCCGTGGCCGGAGAGAACATCCAAGACGTGGCCAAGCTTCAGCGCTACTTGCGCCAAGGTGCAAGTCCACGCTTCGAGGATTTCCTGCGGTTCCCTGTCAATACCGTCCTGAAGCTGTTCTAGGTTTAAGGAAGTAACGAGGGAAAGTCATGAATAAGAACATTCACCTTTTTAGCACAAAGGATTTTACCAAGGACAGTGAGATTATGGCGAAGATCGGCATTCGCGGGCAGCAGGCGATGGAGTTTGCCGCCCTGAACCTGCCGATTCTCCCCGGCTTCATCATCGACTCGGAGATCGGCTCCCACCTGGAGAAGGTAAATCTCGCTTCGGAGCTTCGGCCCTACTTCAAGAAAGTAGAAAGCATCACCGGCAAGACTTTCGGTGATCCTGGTAATCCGCTCCTTGTGAAGATCGTCGTCAGCCCGAATCTCGCCATCGTTCACTACCCGACGCTTCATAATTACGGGCTGACTCTGCCGACGATACCCGGGTTTAACCACTTCGTCGGAGAGGCCTTCGGTTATCACGAGATTCTTTTCCTCGTGAGCGGTAACCTCGAGATCGAGGCGCGCATCGCGGAGCTGGAAGGCAGAACCAACGATCAGACCAAGATCAAGAAGCGCTTGGATGAGCTGAAGGTTCTCCTCTCCAAAGAGGTAAAGAACCCCGATTATCACAAGGCCATCGCCGAGTACAGCTCGTTCTTCAGCCGCGGCTTCTTCGACGATCCTATGACCCAGCTCGAATTGGCGCTCAAGCGGATCAGCCACATGCTTGCCCTCGACGAGCTCAACGACAATGACACCTCGCTCGTCGTGCAACCCATGGTCTACGGCAACTACGGCAAGAACTCTGCAAGCGGCACATTCTTCACTCGGGACATCGTTTCGGGAGAGGATATCCTCGACGGTAAGTTCTTCCAGGAGAAGTTCAACGAGATCGATGCCGAGGGCAAAGACATCAATCTCATCGACAAGCACTTCCTGGCTGAGCTCCAGAAAATCGCGAGAAAGGTTGAAGACCACTACAAAGAAATTCGTTCCATCAGGTTCACGATCGAGAACGGCAAGGTTTGGCTCATCGATCAGCGCCCGGTCATGACCAAGTCCACCCAGGCCGACATTCGAACCCTTCTCGCTCTCAACAAGCGGAAGATAGTCTCGGATCGCGAGCTGGTGATGGCGATCAAACCCTCGCAGCTCAATGAGATTCTTCATCCTGTCGTCAATCTGAACAGCGTGAAAGGGCTCAAGCGCCTCGATGGGGGCATCTCCGGGGCTCCCGGAGCCGCCATTGGACGTCTTTGCTTCACCACCGACGGCCTCCTCGACGCGCACAAGGCTGCCGCTCTGGCAGGCGAGGACACTCGCTTCATTCTCTGCATGCCCGCGACCTTTGCCGAGGACGTGAAGGCGATCGAGGTAGCGACGGGTGTTATCTCCTCTGAGGGAGGCTACTCGGCCCACGCATCGGTAGTTGCCCGGCAGTACGGGAAGGTATCCCTCGTCAAGACCGAGATGAAGTTCAGAGGAAAGACCGCGACGATCGGAAATGTCGTTCTCAAGGAGGGAGACTATGTCACGCTGAACGTCCCCTTCTACGGTGCGCCCCAGGTCTACCTCGGCACGGCCGAGCTCATCGAGCCGGACCCCAAGGAATCTGGGCTGCTTGACTTCATTGCGATCGTCAAGAACTACGTTCCCGACTTCCATGTGAGGGTGAATGCCGACAAGCCGCGCGACGCCGCCCTTGCTTTGAAGTTCGGCGCCGAGGGGATAGGTCTCTGCCGAACCGAGCACATGTTCTTCGACGAGAAACGTATCAATGTCTTTCGGGAAATGATCATCTCCGATACCGTCGAGGATCGCCGAAAGGCCTTGCGTCAGCTCAAGGTCATGCAGCGGAAGGATTTCTATGACCTCTTCAAGATCATGCGAGGGAAAGAGGTAACGATCCGTCTCCTCGATGCCCCGCTCCACGAGTTTCTGCCGCATAACGACGCCGAGATGAAGGCCTTCCTCAAGTACCTGCGAAAGCAGAAGGGAAAGGAGCGGATCACCGTGGGCGAAGTGCAGGCAGGCTGCGAAGCCCTCCGGGAGTTCAATCCTATGCTCGGTCACCGGGGAGTCCGGATTGCGGTTTCGTATCCGGAGATCTACGAGATGCAGGTCCAAGCGATCTTTGAGGCGGTGTACCAGCTCAAGAAAGAGGGAGTCGATGTCCGCCCCGAGGTAATGATCCCCATCGTGATGAACGAAAGCGAGCTCAAGCTCGTCGTCTACGGAAAGAAGATCGAGGGCTACTCGGTAAAGGGCCTCGTAGAGGTTGAGAAGGACGTGCGCTCCAGCTTGAAGGCGCGACCGGTGCCCTACAAGATCGGCACCATGATCGAGCTACCGGTTGCGGCTCTCGCGGCCGGAGAGATTGCGCGGTACGCCGACTTCTTCTCGTTTGGCACCAACGACCTCACCCAGACGACGATCGGTCTGTCGCGCGACGACTTCAACTCCTTCATGCCCGACTATACTCGATTCGACATCATCGATGGCAACCCCTTCCAAATCCTCGACAAGCACGTGAAGGAGCTCATAGCGATCGCCGTCCGGCGCGGCACGCTCACACGCCCGGGACTCGTAAAGGGCCTGTGCGGAGAGCATGGAGCGATGCCGGACAATATCCGCTTCTGCATGGACGCGGGACTCGACTACGTCTCCTGCTCACCCTACTCGGTGCCGCTTGCTACCTTAGCCGTTGCGCAGGTGAACTTCGACAAAGGCAAGTTCAACTGAAGGGACGATAGCGCGCGGAAAGGCAAACGGTTTTACCGATTCGAAGACCCGCAGTGAGCGCATTGCTGCAGCGAGGCCCTCGGCCTATGGTCGGGGCCTCTTTTTGTCTGCTTCAGGCTACCCGGCATCACGAAGAAAGATGGAGCATGATTGAACGGCTCGGGCAGCGTCAGGAGGACACTCCACGCGCAAGTGTCTTAAGCTTCTCAGCCTTCACGAGGTATTTTTCGGCGAACGAAGCGATCCCTTGTTTCTTGTAAATCATCCCGATGTTCAGGTAGGCTCGCCAATCGTCCTTGGCCAAGGTCGTGACGCGGCGGAAGACCGAAAGCGCCTTTTCCATGTTCTCGGCCTTGTAGTAGAAGACCCCCAGGATCAAGAGAAGGGTCGGGGAGGGCTTCTTGTGGTATGCGATGGCCTTCTCGAGGAGGGCGGTCGCATTCTCGCGGTTACCAAGCTTGTCCATACAGTAGATCAACGACCGAATGAGATCCTCGTTCGCAGGGTCTTCGCGAAGCAGCCGCCGGTAGATGATGGCCGCGTCGCGGTATTGGCCGGTCTTTCGCAAGCAGAGCGCAAGCAGCCTGTCCAGCCGACGGTCGTCCCTCTGAAACGGCATGTATTGGCGGATCTCCGCGGCCGCGTCCTTATAGCTCTCCGCATCGACCAGGAAGTGGATGAACTCCCGTCGCACCTCGACGTCTTCCGTGAACTTCTTGAGATAGTCCTTGTAGGCGCCGACTGCATCCTGCGTGCGACCCAAGGCTTTGAAGACCGAGACAAGTCCCAGGAAGGCGGGTCGATGATCTGCCGCGAGCACAATCGCCTTGCGGAACCACTTCTCGGCAAGGTTGGCCATTCCTGCACGAACATACTCCTGCCCGAGCGCCGAAAAGAGGAAAGCATCGGGACCGCTGCGCTTGATTTCCGCCTGCAATGCGGGGATCGTCTTTTCGGTGGGCTCCCCGACCTTGCAGGCGCACAAGGACGAATAATAGGAGCTCACGCTGTTGTCGGGATCGATTCTCTCGATCACGCCAAGCTCCCGGCGCATGGCGTCCCACTCCTCCTTCTGCCAATGAATCATAGCGAGGCCGTAATGCGCCTCCAGCTTGCTGCGATTCACATCGAGAACGCGGGAGAAGTGATTGGCCGCTTTCTCGAAATCTCCGAGGATACGGTATGCCTCGCCCACGAGGAGATGCATGTCGATGTCCTTCGGCAGCGCATGCAACACCTTCTCCGCATGAAAGATGGCGACGGAATGCTGGCCTCGCTGGAAGTGCTGGATTGCCACCACTCGATTCGTGCTGGAGGGCTCCCAAGAAAACTGCTCGGGCTTCGGGGTGAGTCCGAGCCGCCGCAGCTCTTCGGTCGCCATTCGTGATTCGCCCATGCGCTGGAGGAGCACTGCCCGCTGGAAGCGGATCGCAGGATCGTCCGGCGCCATCTTGACCGCCAGGTCGTAGTGGGCGAGAGCTTCCTGGACATTCCCTAGCTCGCGATCGATGGAGGCCAGATAGAGATGAAGAAGGATGCCGTCCCCTCCGCGCGCGCGGATGAACTGGAGCATCTGACTTGCGAGCTCGAGGTCGCCGCGGTGGAAGGTGCGAATTCCCTGTACCAGCAGGGCGTTCAAGTAGCCGGTGTAGAGCTTCTTGTTTTCAGGGTTGAGGGCGACCGCCCTTCCGAGATAGTCGGCGGCAATCTCGGGACGGTGCACCTTCAGGTAGGCGAACCCGATGAGACTGAGCGCGGTGGGCGAGTCGGGATTATGCGTGAGAGCCTGCTTGAGATATTGGACCGCAATCGCCGGTGCGCCAAGGGAGAGGTAGGATCGGCCAAGGAAAAGGTAGCCGGCTCCCGACTTCGGCTCGAGCTCGATGAAGGACTTGAGCGGCGGAATGGCCAGATCGTATCTGCCCATGGCATGATAGCTGCGCCCCAGATACAGAAATGCCTCGGGCTCCGAATCGGTCTCGCTCGTTATCCGGGAGAGAAGATCCACCGCGCGCAGGTAGTCGCGGTTTCGTCCAGCTTCGATTGCCTCTCGAAGAAGCGCGTGGTAGTCCGTCTGCTTCATCCCTCGAATCAATTTACGCCGATTTCGATCCGTAAAACAAGTAGATAACCTCGGCCAGCGCCGGTTGTTGTTTGCTCCGGTCTCTCGCGGAGACCTTTTTTCGCGGCGGCGAGCTCTCGGTTGGCGCCGACCTTTTGACAAGAAAGTCTCGATTTGCCATAATTCGCTATGGTAGAGAGAAGTATTTACCTAAACATCTCCCCGCTCGATCATCGATACTATCTTTCCAACCGGGAAGCCTTCGACGAGCTGCAGCGCTGTCTGAGCGAAGAGGCGGTCGTACACAGCTGTCTCCGCGTCGAGGCAGCCCTTCTCGGCTGCTATGCCGAGCGCTTCTTTTCGGGGGCGCCCAAGCTTCTGCGTGCGGTAGAGGCCCTCCCGGAGTCCATCGGCGCGGAAGAGGTTTACCAGGAAGAGGAGAAGACGCACCACAACATTCGGGCCCTCGTCAACGTCATCAAGCGGAAGGTGCCCGAAGAGCTGCGTCCCTACGTTCACCTCGGGGCCACGTCAGTCGATGTCCTCGACACCGCGGCATCCCTTCGCCTGCGGGATGCGGTGCGAAAGGTCGTGCTTCCCCATCTCCTCGCCATCGAAGAGCGGCTCGTGGAAATCGTCAGGCGCACGTCGGCAACCCCACAGGTCGGTAGAACCCACGGCCAGCACGCGGTCCCTATAACCTTCGGCTTCGCGCTAGCCGAGTATGTCTCGCGCCTTGGGAAAACTATCCTTGAGATCGAGGCGCGGTCGAATCAGCTCAAGGGGAAGCTCGCGGGAGCGGTCGGGGCTTACAACGCGACGAGCCTCGTCGTTCGCGATCCGGAAGAGCTCGAGCGGAGCTTTCTGGCGCGCCTTGATCTCCTGCCCTCCGAGCACTCCACGCAGCTTGTCGAACCCGAGTACTCATTGCGACTGCTCTTGGAGATGAATGTAGCCTTCGGGATCATCGCGAACCTTGCCGACGACCTACGCAATCTGCAGCGCTCGGAAATCGGAGAGGTCCGCGAAGAGTTCGGTTCGGCCCAGGTTGGCTCCTCGACGATGCCTCAGAAACGAAATCCGTGGAACAGCGAGCACGTGAAGAGCCTGTGGAAGGCCTTTGCGCCGCGGGTTATCACCTTCTTCATGGATCAGATCTCCGAGCACCAGCGTGATCTTACAAACTCAGCATCTGCCCGCTTTGTCGCCGATTACGTCGCGGGCTTTGTCGCAGCCCTCTGCCGAATGGAGACGATACTTGCTTCGCTGCACGTGGACGACGAGAGAATGCGGAAAAATCTCGACCTCACCGGCGATCTCGTTTTGTCGGAGGCGGCCTATGTCCTTCTTGCTACCGCCGGCGAGCCCGATGCTCACGAGGTCGTGCGCAGAATGACGCTGCGCTGCGAGGAAGGCGGAACGCGACTTCTGTCCGAAATCAAGACGGATGCGCCCATTTGGCACCTCATTTCTGCGCAGCTTGAAAAAACCCTCGGAGTTGACCCCGAGGAGTTTTTCTCGAACCCGGCCCTCTACCGGGGAAGGGCAGCCGAGAAAGCAATCGCGATAGCCGATCGCTACGCCGGCATCATCGCGTCAATACGGGAGGAATTGCAGTGAACAGCATTGAACAGAGCTTAAGCTACGACGACGTGCTGCTGCTTCCGGAATATTCGGAGGTGATGCCTGGCGATACGGTGGTGCGAACCCGCCTCGCCGGCGAGCTCTATTTGAACGTACCGATATTGTCTGCGGCGATGGACACCGTGACTGAGGACCGGATGGCAATCGCGCTTGCCCTCGAGGGAGGCGCAGGGGTCATTCACCGCAATCTCTCCCCCAAGCGGCAAGCGGAGCAGGTCGCCAAGGTGAAGCGCTACCTGAACTGGATCATCGAGTCGCCGATCACCGTGGAGAAAAACCACACGATAGCCGACGTTCGCAGGACTATCGCTGCCTCCCACGTCTCCGGCCTTCCGGTCACCGACGAGATCGGCAGACTCTGCGGGATCATCACGGCTCGCGATCTTCGCTTCTGCAAGGATGACAACCGCCTCGTGAACGATGTAATGACGAAAGAGGTCATCGTCGAGCGGGGAAGACCTACCCCGGAAAGCGCGCAGGAGAAATTCGACCACTTCAAGATCGAGAAGCTCCCTGTCGTCGACGCAGACGGAAAGATCATCGGCCTCATCACGGTGAAGGACATGGAGAAGCACCAGCTCTATCCGAGCGCCGCTCTCGATGCACACGGGCGACTGGTCGTCGGCGCGGCCCTCTCGCCGAACGATTACGAGAACCGTCTGCCGCTGCTTCTCGAAAGCAGAGTCGATTTCGTCGTAATGGACACGGCCCACGGCGACACGAAGAGTGTGATAGAGGCGGTTCGCGAAATCAAGCGTCGCTTCAACATTCTCGTCGTCGGCGGAAATGTAGCCACGAGGGAAGGAACCCGCCGCCTTATCGACGCCGGCGCCGACGCCATCAAGGTGGGAGTCGGGCCCGGCTCGATCTGCACGACCCGCGTTGTGGCAGGGATCGGAGTGCCACAATTCAGTGCGGTTCTCTGGTGCGCCGAGGAGGCCGAGCGAGACCGCATTCCCATCATAGCGGACGGCGGGGTGAAATTCTCGGGCGACATCACCAAGGCGATCTGCGCCGGGGCCGAAACGGTCATGGTCGGCAACCTCTTCGCCGGGCTCAAGGAGGCTCCGGGGAAGGAGATAATCTACGACGGGCGCATGTTCAAGGAGTACCGCGGGATGGGCTCGATCGCCGCGATTCGCGAGGGAGCCGGCGATCGCTACCAGATCCGCGAGAACGAAGAGCCCGTTCCGGAGGGGATCGAGGGCCGGGTTCCCTACAAGGGGGAGCTCAAACCCTACCTCCATCAGATAATCACCGGCCTGCGCAAGGGGATGGGCTACTGCGGATGCCGGACAATCGATGAATTGCGCCGATACAAGAAATTTGTTAGGATTTCCGCCGCCGGCCTCAAGGAGAGTCATATCCACGACGTGACCATCTCGCAGGAGGCGCCGAACTACTCGAAACCCTAGTCCAAAAAGAGGTCGTATGAATCTGGTTGTCATCGGGGCGCAGTGGGGAGACGAAGGAAAGGGTAAGATCGTTGACTATCTGGCTGCCGAGTCGGATATCATCGTCCGTTTCTCGGGCGGGGCCAACGCCGGTCACACCATAGTGACCGACAAGGACACCTACAAGCTTCACCTTGTTCCCTCCGGAATCATTTATCCGGACAAAGTAGTGATACTCGGCACCGGGATGGTGATCGATCCGGCTGCGCTCTTCGATGAGCTTGCCATGCTCACGGAGAAGGGAATCGAGTGGAAAGGGCGGGTACTCATCTCCGACCGGGCTCATCTTGTGCTTCCGCGTTACAAGCGCATGGATGCAGAGGCCGAGGCGAAGAGGCGCAATCCCATCGGGACCACGGGACGAGGCATCGGCATCACCTATGCGATGAAGGCACATCGCGAAGGGATTCGAGTGGGCGACGTCATCGAGGACGAGGTGAGGAAGACCCTCCTCCCGGAGGATCGCGAGTTCATTGAGCCCTTTCTCGACCGCCTGCGCCCGATGATGATCGACATAGCGGCCTACCTCGCCGGAAATCGGGTCAAGCGCATCCTCTACGAAGGGGCCCAAGGCATCCTGCTCGACCTCGACATAGGAACGTTTCCCTTCGTCTCTTCCGGTTACTCGGCAGCGGCAGGCGCCTCTCTCGGCGGTGGGATCGGTCCGCGCGCCATCGATCGGGTGCTCGGAGTCTTCAAGGCCTATACGACTCGGGTCGGCAACGGACCCTTTCCGACTGAGTTCAGTGAAGAGGACGACCACAGTCTCATTTCGATGATCCGAGAAGCCGGCCGTGAGTACGGGGTTACAACGGGAAGGCCGAGGCGCTGCGGCTATCTCGATCTCGTCGCCCTCCGCTACGCCTGCCGCACCAACTCGATCGATTCGCTAGTGCTTACCCACCTTGACGTTTACGACACCCTTTCCGAAATCGAGGCCTGCATTGCCTACGACTACGACGGAAGGCGCCTCGAGGATTTCCCCACCTCGATTCATGTGCTGGAGAGCTGCAAACCGGTGACAAAAACCTTCCCGGGTTGGAAGCGATCTCTTCGCGAGTGCTGCAGATTCGAGGACTTGCCGAGCGAGGCAAGAAGCTATATCCGCTTCATCGAGGAGTTCACCGAGACGAACATCGACATCGTCTCGGTCGGCTACGAGCGACGACAGACCATGATTCGCCGCGAATTATGGACAAGATCCTAGTCCTCGATTTCGGCGGTCAGACGACTCAGCTCATCGCCCGCCGGATTCGCGAGATCGGCGTGTACTCGGAAGTGATGCCGGGAGCCGTCCCCTTCGACAGAGCGGCACTCGTCGGCGTAAGAGGGGTTATTCTTTCGGGCTCCCCCTACAGCTGCTACGAGAGCGACTCGCCTGCCCCCGATCCCCGATTCTACTCCTGCGGGCTGCCGCTTCTTGGGATCTGCTACGGCTTTCAGCGCATGACCCACGATCTGGGCGGGAAGGTCTCGGCACGGGAGATCCGCGAGTTCGGACGCGCGCCGCTCAAGCTGGAGGCCGAGTGCCCGCTTTTCACCGGGGTCCCATCGGGATTCCTTTCGTGGATGAGCCACGGCGACAGCATCGAGCAGCTCGCTCCCGGTTTCACGATCGTGGCCCGCTCCGAGTCACACCCTGCCGCCGCCTACGATCCTGCCCGGCGGCTCTTCGGAATCCAATTCCATCCCGAGGTGACCCATTGCGAGCACGGCACGACAATCCTCGAGAACTTCGCCGTGAGGATCTGCGGCGCCTCGCACGAGTGGGACATGAATGCCTATCTGCGGGAAGCCGTGGAGGAGATTCGCGCTCAGGCAAAAGATCGCACGGTCCTCCTGCTCATTTCGGGCGGGGTCGACTCGACGGTGGCGGGAGGATTGCTTCTTTCGGCCCTCGACCCGGAGAAGATCTATTTGATGTACATAGATACCGGCCTTATGCGCAAGAACGAGACCTCCCAGGTCACGGTTGCGCTCAAGAGGCTCGGAGCGCGTCATCTCCACATCATCGACGCCTCGGAGCGCTTCCTCACCGCGCTCCAGGGAGTGGCGGATCCCGAAGAAAAGAGACGAATAATCGGGGATCTCTTCATCGAGGTCCAACGCCACGAGATCGAGCGGATCATCGGCGGCGACTACCTCCTTGCCCAGGGGACTCTGTACACCGACATGATCGAGTCCGGGAAGGGCGTCGGCACAATCGCTCACGTGATCAAGTCGCACCACAATGTCCGCTCGCCCATGGTCGAGGCCAAACGGAGGGAAGGCGCCCTCATCGAGCCCCTTCAGCGGCTCTACAAGGATGAGGTTCGCCAGCTCGGTCGCGCGATCGGCATCGCCGAGGAGGTCATACGCCGCCATCCCTTTCCCGGACCGGGGCTGGCGGTGCGAATCCTCGGCGAGGTTACCCGCGAGCGCTGCGACATCCTCCGGGAAGCCGATTCTCTCTTCATCGAGGAGCTTGAGGCGAGAGGGCTCTATGATAAGATCTGGCAGGCCTTCGGCGTGCTGCTTCCGGTGCGCTCGGTCGGCATCACCGGCGACATGCGTCACTACGGCTGGGTGCTCGCCCTTCGCGCAATCACCTCGAAGGACGGGATGACCGCCGATGTCTATCCCTTCGAATCGAAGGATCTTCTCGAGATCTCCGCTCGGATCACCAACGAGGTGCGCGGGATAGGTCGGGTCGTCTACGACGTTTCCTCCAAGCCCCCGGCAACGATCGAGTGGGAGTAGGCCATAACGCTCCCTCCCGCGATTCGCGCGGCGGAGAGGGGCGTCGTGTCCGCTTGCCTTGCGGACGCTTGGTCGGGACTGTCTATCTCCGAGCGGGGATCCGCACGGCGGGATCCTGCCGGTAGAAAGCCCCAAGCTGTGCGTAGACCTTCGGATATTCACGGAGAATCGTCTTCGGCTGCTCGAAAAAGTACTCGCTCAAGACCGCGAAGAACTCCGACGCATTCTCGGCTGCATAGCGATCGATGCGGCTCCGGCGCCCCGCTCCGCGGCGGCCTCGGCGCGACCGAAAATCGTTGAAGGCCTCCGTGAAGTCGTCTTGCCACCTTCCGCGGTCCATTCCCCGATGGAGGGGCGGGCAGCCGTCTGCCACCCCGCCGTCCCTCATGTCAAGCTTGTGGGCTATCTCGTGGATGACGACATTGTAGCCGTCGCCCCAGCCGGACGCCTCGACGTCGGCAATCGACAGGATGATCGGTCCGAAGGGATGGGCCTCGCCCGTGACGGCGTCGTCCCACTCGTGAACGACGCCCGCGGAATCAAGGTCCCGTCGCCGCTGAACAAACTCATCGGGGTGAACGATGACCGAGGTCCAGCCCCCGATCCAATCGTACCCCAACGAGAGGACCGGCAGTGTTGCCTGAAGAGCAATGCTCAACCGCGTCCGGTCGGGAAGCTCGGTGCCGGGAGGGGGCTCAAACTGCTTCTCGCGCAGGAAAACCGCCGCGAAGGCGCGCAAGCGGGCGATCTCGCCGTCGGTCAAACCGATGAGAATGGGATGGTCGGCGAGCGCTTTCTGCCACGCCTCCTCCGGGATCGGAAAGCGTTTCAGCGTGCGAGCCCGGCGCAACCGGTGCACGAGCGAGCCCATGGGGTGAGTCATCTCCACTCAAGAATAGGAAGGGCGGCCGACGGTGGTCAAGGTTTCTCGCGACCCGCTGCGGTAAAAAGAATTTCTGCTTGCAATCGGCAGGAATGATCTTAGAATTCATCCAAAATCCCTCTTTCAAGAAGGTGGCAATGACATGCCAAAGGGCCGGACGATCGTCGTGGTTGGGCTCGGCGTTGTGCTCCTCGCACTTGTTCTTCTTGAAGGCGCTGCTCTTCTTCGGTCTCGCGACTATGCAGCCGCTGATCGCGCTCGAGCTGAAGCTTTTTCCGAGCGAGCTCGACTCCTTGAAGTCGCTCTTGCTCGAGCAACTGAGCGCGGTCGAGAGCTTGAGGAGGGGCTTGGGCGAGCGAACGCTGACAATCGACAGCTTAGAGAAGAGCTTGCGCGAGCAGAGCGCGCTGCTCTCTCGCTCCGAGAGGCAAATCGACGATTTGCAGGATCGCTTGAAGAGCTCGAACGGGCTGGCGGCGAGCTTGCAGCAGGAGCTGACCGAGACGAGAAGGCTATCGAGCGAGTTGCAGACGGCGCACGAAGCGCTCTTGCGATCCTTCGCGTCATTCAGGGCCGAGGCGCAGCTGCAGATTCGAGCGCTTCAGAGTGAGCGCGACCGGGAGCGAGCCCGGGCTTCGCTGTGGGCCATAGCCGGCGGCGTCGCGCTTGCGGCTGCAACCGCCATCCTGGTGGTCGACCTCGCCGGCGCTCGATAACGTCGCGGCAAGAGAAGCCACGGAAGGCGGCCGTCGCCTCTTGCCGTGCCGTGCCCCTTCTGGTAGGCTGGCCGCTGGAGTTCCAAGAACATATGCGCTTTCCCACGCCTTCCAGCCGTCGATTCCTTATCCTTGCGGTCGTCGGCCTTGCCGCATCGCTGGGTCTTCTCGTCTCCTGCACCACAATCGGCTCCGGCGCCGCAGCCTCCGGGGCAGAGGTCGGTCGGGCGACGCTCCCGAACGGTCTGCGAGTGGTAGTCGTTCGCGACCCGCTTGCGCCAGTTGTCACCCAACAGATCACCTATTTTGTCGGGGCAAGCGAATCCCCGGCGGGTTTCCCGGGCATGGCCCATGCCCAGGAGCACATGATGTTCCGCGGTTCGCCGGGCTTGAGCGGAGACCAGCTTGCGGAGATCTCGGCCGAGCTCGGCGGGCAAATGGACGCCTTCACGGCGTCAAACATCACCTCCTACTACTTTACGGTGCCCGCCGATGCACTTGACGTGGCGCTTCGAATAGAGGCGATGCGGATGGCCGGCGTCGACGACAACCAGACGGATTGGGATAAGGAGCGAGGAGCCATCGAGCAAGAGGTCGCCCGCGACAATTCGCAGCCTTTCTACGTCCTGTATTCGAAGGCTCTATCGCACCTCTTCGCAGGCTCGCCCTACGAGCAGACTGGCCTCGGAACCAAGCCCTCCTTCGATGCGACCACCGCTGCGATGCTCAAGCGCTTTCATAAAGAGTGGTATGCGCCCAATAACGCCCTCCTTGTTATCACGGGCGACGTCGAGCCGCAGTCGGTGTTGTCCAAGGTGCGCGAGCTGTACGGAGCCATCCCGGCTCGAAAGCTCCCGCAGCGACCCGTATTCAACCTCCCTCATATCAGCGCTGAGACCTTCTCATCCCAAACCGATCAGCCCTACGGAATCGTGGCGATCTGCTTCCGAATGCCGGGTTATCGCGACGCCGGATATCCTGCAGCCAACATACTCGCGCGGGTGCTTGACTCGCAGCGCGGCGCGATCGCAGCGCTCAGCTACGACGGGGAGGCCCTCGGCTCCGGATTTCAGATGAACACGATGCAGGATGCAGGCGTCGGTCTTGCCTATGCAGTTTTCCCCGCGGACGGCGACCAGGCGCTCCTCGAGAAACAGCTCAAGGAGGCCATCGCCAAGACGATCGAGGGGGGAATCACCGAAGATCTGGTTGCTTCCGAGCAGCGCCAGCTGGTGCTCGAAAGCAACCTCGAGCGGAACTCAGTCTCCGGGCTTGCGCAGACATGGACCAACGCCATCGCCCTTCGAGGAGCTTCCTCCCCGGATGCCGCCGCCGCCCGTCTGGAGCGGGTTACGGTGCGCGACGTAGTTTCGGCTGCGAAGGCCCTGGATTTCTCTCACGCGGTGACCCTTGTTCTCACGCCCACCCCAGGGACGAAGCCGGTGGCCGGAGGGCAGGCTTTTGGCGCACCTGAGTCCTTTTCCTCCGTGCCTACTACGGCCGTTACCCTGCCCCAGTGGGCCGCGCGCGCACTTGCAAAGCTTCCCGACCCCAAGGCCCTCTTTCATCCGAGGGTCTACACTCTTGCAAACGGTATCCGTCTCATCGTGCAGCCCCTCTCGGTGAGCCATTCTGTAAGCCTCTTTGGCAGCGTGCGCACGAACGAAGGCCTGCAAGCGCCGAGGGGTCAGGAAGGCGTCGGTGAGCTTTTGGATTCGCTCTTCGACTGGGGCCCGGCCGGGATGACCCGCCTCCAATTCGAGGCTGCGGTGGACGCCCTTGGCGCAGAGATCTCCACAGGCACCAGCTTCTCGCTGGCGGCGCTTCCCCAATACTTCGACCCCACGGTGAAGCTTCTCGCGAGCGACCTCCTCGATCCCGCGCTTCCAGAGGATGCCCTAGCGAGCCAGAGAGGGCTACTCGCCCAGGAGACCGCCGGGCGCATAAGAAGCCCCCTCTTTCAGTTTCGTCGCGCCGTGCAGACGGCGATCCTTCCGCCCGAGGATCCTGCCCTGAGAATGGCTACGCCCGGCTCGATCGGGTCGCTGAACCTCAAAGAGGTCCACGACTATTACCGGACTGTCATGCGGCCCGACCAAGCTACCATCGTGGTCATCGGAGACATCACCCCGGAAAAAGCCAAGGAGACAATCGATCGGTATTTCGGGAATTGGCGGGCGAGCGGACCAAAGCCTAATCTCGACAATCCGCCTATCCCGGCCTCGATCGCGACAAATGCCTTCGTTCCCGATCCCGTGCGGATTCAGAATGATGTGGTCATGGCTGAAACGGTGGGACTAACCTTCAACGAACCGGATCATTTCGCGCTTGAGCTGGGCAATGAGTTTCTCGGTGGCGGCTTCTTCGCAAGTCCGCTCTATCGAGCCTTGCGGGTTGAGCGCGGGCTCGTCTACTCGGTAGGCTCGTCGGTTTCCTTCGGGAAGACGCGCTCCTTCTACGAGCTCGATTTTGGCGCCTATCCGGACAAGGTCGCAGAGGCCAAGCAGATCGCCCTGCGGGTCATTCGGTCGATGATTGAAGCGCCGCTCTCGGAAAAGGATCTTCATCTCGCAAAGGGGATCGGGCTGCGCAACATCGAGCTCGCCGACCAGGACGTTCAGGGTCTCGCCAACCAGTGGATCGGCTACAGCCAGGTGGGGCTGCCCCTCGATCAACTCTATGTCGTCGGGCGCCACTATCGCGAGATCACTGCCGCCGAGATTCAATCCGCATTCAAACGCTACCTCGATCCGTCGCGTCTGAGCACGATTGTCATCGGCCAGCCGGTGGGGAAGTAGGCGCGCACGCTACAGCTCTCGCGGACCCGCGCCTTTCATGCGGACGTCTCCGCCGGACTTCCGTCTGGAATTGGAGGTGGCGGGAGTTGAACCCGCGTCCTGAAGTGCAAACCACAAGCCTCTACAAGTTTATCCTCTTATTGAAGTTTCACGCGGATATACGGTCAAGAGGCACACCTGGTATCCACGCTATTCCGGTACATCTCCTGCCCACGCCCCGGACATTCACGGGCAGCAAGTTCCGGTCTCTTTCAGGCGACCCCGGGATTCGGAACTGCATCCCAGGTGCCCGTTGGTGGACTAAGCCGCCAAAGCGAGTTCTGCGCTGTTATTGTTCGCAGTTGTTTTGGTGCCGGTTTTAGGAGCCCGACCCTCCACTTGCAACCTGTGGCTCTACAGGCTTCAGTCGAAGCCGTTACACCCCCGTTCATTCAATATACGCTCTGCCTGCAATAGAATCAAGAAGGCCCAGTGTAGACCCTGGAGGTTGATCGAAGCTCGCGCTGCCAGACGAATCGGCGGCGATCAGTACCGATCGCGAATCTCGCGCTGCGAGTCGCGCTGGAGGTCACGCTTCTTGATGGTCTCGCGCTTGTCGTAGAGCTTCTTTCCCTGGGCAACTCCGAGCTCCAGCTTCACCATCCCGCGCGTGAGATAAAAGTTCAGCGGCACCAGCGTCAATCCACGCTCCTCGCTCTTCCGCTTCAGCCGCTTGATCTCTTGTTTGTGGACGAGGAGCTTTCGCGGGCGATCCGGGTCATGGTTGAAAAGGTTGCCCATGGGGTAGGGTGAAATGTGAAAGCCGATTAGCCAGAGCTCGTCGTTCTTGACCTGCCCGTAGGCGTCCGAAAACGAGAACTTGCCGCTCTTCATCGACTTCACCTCGGTCCCTTGAAGCTCGATGCCGCACTCGACGGTCTCGCTGATGGTGTAGTTGAAGCGGGCGCGACGATTATCAGCGAGGAGCTTCCGCCCTGAGTCCTCCTTGGCCATAGGGCATCACTTCCTTACGAGCACGGGACGAAAGCTGAGGAATGGCGTGCACCAGGTCGGAGGCTGAGAGGCTCGGGTTGTATAGCTGACGCTCTCGCGGGATGAAGCCCACGACCCGCCGCGAATCGCCTTTTCGGCCCCGCTCGCGAAGGGAACCCCTTCGAAACGACGATCTCCGCGCCACGGCGTAAGAAGGTATGAGGCGGGAAAGTACCAGTTGTCGCACCATTCCCAGGCGTTCCCAAGCAGGTCGTAGATCCCAAGCGAGCTGGGCGCACCGCTTGCGGCCCGCTGGAGGCTCTCGACGGTCTCGCGGAATGCGGAGGCGCGCGGGTTGACGTTCATCCGAGCCGCCCACTCATACTCCTCTTCGCTGGGCAGGCGGACCTTCCAACCCGATAGGTAGCCGGGAAGCTTGCTCGTCAGCCAGTCGGCGTAGGCCTGGGCGGCATAGGAGGAGACATAGGTGACGGGATAGTCGCTACCCTTCACCGTTTCCCAATCCTTCAGATAGTCGGAAGAGACAAGCCCTTCCTGCCGAAGAGTCTCCCGCTCCACCGGCGACCATTTCGGGTTTTCGGCGAGGAAGCGCGCAAACTGGGCATCGGTCACATCGGTGACAGCCATCGAGAAGGAGGCCACGCGCACGCGGTGGGGAAGATCGAGCCCTTCTGCCGCGGGATCACTGGGGGTTTGCCCGCGGGCCAAACCCATGATGTAGCTGCCCTCGGGGACGGGGATGAAACGGACCCCTTCAAGCGCAAGAGGCGGGGCGCTCGTCGCACCGGTCGATTCCCCCCCGGCGCGCAGTGAATCGAGATAGCTCTTCTCGATCTCCTTGAACCAGCCTTGGTTGTGAATCTTCGCCTGGATCGCCTCCGGAAGCGAGGCGGAGGCCCACAGCACAAGCTGGGGGTTTGCGCGCACTTCCCGTGCAAAATCCGCAGCCATCGCAAGGAGGGAGGAGGGGGTGAGCGAATCGCCCCGCGCGTAAAGGAATCCTTCGGCCGAAACGAAATCGCGAAGGAGGTAGGGGTTGTGGACGTCGCGAGCGGCATCGGTCAAGAAGCGGGAGAGCGCAGCATAATCGCGAAACCCCTTGCTTTCCGCGGCATCCCTTACCGTGTGCGTGAGCACCGGTGGCAGCTGATAGTTGGGGACAACGGTGTCGACGAGCGCCCATCTACTAACCTCGCCGAATGCGTGCGCGAGGAGCCCGGAAAGATCGGCGATGCGAAGGTCCAGTGCCACGCCGGCGCGTCGCGGAGCGAACAGCGACCCGAAGAGGCGTCCGTCGATCGACAGGGGCTGCTTGATAGAGGCGTAGTAGGGCTTCTGAACCTCGAGGGTGTGGCTGCCCGCAGTGACAAAGGCGGTAACCGGTGTCGCCCCGACGTAGCGACCGTCAACGAAGACGGCGGCGCCCGGAGGTGTGGTAGTGATCGAGAGCTCGGAGCCAAATCGCCGAATGCCGGGATAGAACAAGAAAAGGAAGAGGATCAATGCAACGACGAACGCGTAGAGAATCGTGAGGTAGAGACCCGGCTGCATCCCGAGAAAGGGCTTGAGCTTGACTCGAATCTTCGAGAGGTCGTCCGCCTCGCGTTCCCGCTTTTTGGCCATTGTAGGAGGAGCGTAGCGTAAGTCACTGGCAGTGTCAACGCGACCACGATTCCGAAGCGCAGAAAGGACGAGCCCTTGTCATCCCGGAACCATCCATGCTATCGTCGCTCGGTCATGACGCGGCTCCAAACTTTGTACACTGGCGTTCAGAGCTTTACCGAAGGGCTGCTCACCTCCCGAAAGCGGCGCAAGCTGCTCCGACAAGAGCGCCAGAAAAAGAAGAACCCTGTGCTCGATTGGGTCGAGGCCTTTTTGTGGGCCGCGGGGGTCGTTCTCATCATCAACCAGTACCTGTTTCAGGCCTATCAGATTCCCTCCGGATCGATGGAAAAGACGCTCCTCATCAGCGATCGCATCTTCGTCAACAAGCTGGTGTTCGGTCCGGAGCTGCTGCCCGGAATCGGGAAGCTTCCCGGTTTTCGGCAGCCGGCACGGGATAACGTGATAATCTTCGACAATCCGCTTTATCTCACGCGAGGTCCTGTCTTCGATGTGGCGCAACGGATCCTCTACATGCTCACCCTTTCGCTGGTCGACATCGATCGAAACAAGGAGGGGCAGCCGCGAGCCCACTTTCTCATCAAGCGCGCCGTCGGAGTCGGCGGCGACCGGCTTCGCATCTCCGAGGGCTCGGTGTGGTTGAAGCCGCAAGGGATGGGCGAGTGGCTTCCCGAAGCGCAGTTCAAGAAGCTCACTGACGCGCACTACGTCACTCAGCGTCTTCTCGATTCGCAGGACTACGTGGCAATCCACGCGCAGGCAATCGCCGACGCCTACAAGACTGCGCGCCTCACGCCCGACCCGACCATCGCCAAGGAAGCCCAGCTGCCCGTGCACGCATATGGGGATCAATACGAGTGGATGGGTGTGCGCGACCGGACCCTCTACGCCATCTATCCCGAGCAGCAGAGCGTCCGAAACGATTGGCGCCAATTCGAGCTCGGCTGGTACATTCCCAAGGGTTGGGTCTTTCCGATGGGCGACAACCGCGACAACTCCAAGGACGGCCGGTATTTCGGTCCCGTTCGCATCAGTAGCGTTCTCGGCAAGGCGATGTTTATCTACTGGCCCATCGAACGGATCGGACCCATCCGGTAGCCAGAGCTCCGTTTCCGGGCGGAGCGCATTCCAGCGCCAATTGACACCGGTTTTTGCCGCGTGGTATCCTTATTAATGTCTTTCCCAAGGAGAATCTATGTCCGGCCACAGCAAATGGGCGAGTATCAAACACAAGAAGGGTGCCCTCGACGCGAAGCGCGGTCAGGCCTTCACGAAGATCATCAAGGAAATCACGATCGCATCTCGACTCGGCGGGGGTGACGAAGAGGCCAATCCGCGTCTTCGCACCGCCATCCTCAAGGCCAAGGGCGCGAACATGCCCAAGGACAATATCGAGCGCGCCATCAAGAAGGGGACCGGCGATCTCGAAGGGGTCAACTACGTCCAGATAACGTATGAGGCCTACGGACCCGGAGGCGTCGCGATCCTCATCGAGACGCTTACCGACAACAAGAATAGAACTGCGGCGGACTTGCGCAACCTCCTGTCGAAAGGGGGGGGGAACCTCGGCGAGACCGGGAGTGTCTCCTATCTCTTCAAACGAAAGGGTGTGATAAGCCTCGACGCCGAAAAGTACACCGAGGACCAGATCATCGAGGTCGCTCTTGACGCCGGAGCCGAAGACGTCTCGACCAGCGAAGGAACCATCGAGGTGCTCACCGAGCCCGACGCCTTCGAAGCCGTGCTTTCCGCCTGCCAGAAGGCAGGCTTCGAGCAGTCGATGGCAGAGATCGCCATGGTTCCGGAGGCCACCATCACCCTCGAGCCCGACAAGACTGCAAAGGTGCTGCGGCTGCTGGAACGCCTCGACGAGCACGACGATGTCCAGTCGGTCGCCTCAAACCTGGAGGTTCCCGAGGGCTTCGTCCTCGACGATGAATGATTCGCATCCTCGGGCTTGACCCTGGTCTTGCGGAGACCGGCTTCGGTATCATCGAGGTCAGTGACGGAGTCTGCCGACACGTTGCTCATGGGGCTGTCAGCACCAGCTCGTCAATGTCCATTGGGGAGCGGCTCGAGAAGATACAGCGGGAAGTCCTCGATGTCATCCGCACCTACAAGCCGGCGCAGGCCGGCGTCGAGAGCCTCTATTTCGCGAAAAACATCACAAGCGCAATCCCGGTCGCCCAGGCGCGCGGAGTCTTGCTCCTCACCCTCTCGCAGGAGGGAGTTCCCTCTTGGGAGTTTTCGCCGCCCGAGATCAAGCTTGCAATTTCGGGAACCGGCCGCGCGAGCAAGCATCAGGTCCAGGAACTGGTCAGGGTTCTCATCGGGCTGCCTGTGGCTCCGCGGCCCGACCATGCTGCCGACGCCCTTGCGGCAGCCATCTGCTGCTACCACCACCGCTTCGCGGAGGAGCGGATTGCACGAGGGCTTGATGTTTAACAGTCTCACCGGCAGAGTGACCGCGAAGCGGGAAGGAAGCCTGTACCTCGAGACCAACGGGATCGAGTGGGACATCGTGACGCCTACCCCGTCGCTGGCGGCACTCCCGCCGGTCGGGTCGCTGGCTCGCATATACACGTACCTCCACCATCGCGAGGATCAGGTGAGGCTGTTCGGCTTTGCCTCTCCCCTTGAGCGGGCGCTCTTCCTCGATCTGCTGAAGGTCGAAGGGGTCGGACCGAAGCAGGCCGTGAAGATCATGTCGGGGATCTCCGCCGAGCTGCTTGCAGCCGCTCTCGACAACGGCGATGTCGAAGCCCTGAGCCGCCTTCCCGGGTTGGGCGTCAAGACTGCTCAGAAAATGATCCTCGCCCTGCGGGGCAAGCTTACCCGCGAGATGGGCGAAGAGCCGCCACAGGCTTACGCCGACATCGTCAACGCCCTCGTGGAAATGGGCTTCGAGCGACGGCTTGCGATCGAAGCGGTCCGCGAGTCGGCCGCCGAGCTGCACCGCGAGACTGCGGCCGGATCGAGAGCGGAGCCCGAGATCGAGAAGGAGCTCATGCGGCTTTCGATCGTCCGCTTGAGCAGATAGGGGCTTAAGGATGCGCGCCAGCAATCTCCTGTCGCCGGACTATCAAGGCGAAGAAGACGCTCGCGAAACGACGCTTCGCCCGCAGTATCTCAAAGATTTCCAGGGCCAGGACGCCATAAAGCGGAACCTTGCCGTTTTCATCCGCGCAGCGAAGGAAAGGAAGGAGAGCCTCGATCACGTCTTCCTGAGCGGTCCGCCCGGGCTCGGTAAGACCACCCTCGCCGGCATCATGGCGAACGAGCTGGGGGTCGAGTTCAAGGTGACCTCCGCGCCGGCTCTCGAGAAGCCGAAGGACCTCGCGGGGATCCTCACAACCTTGAGCAAACAGTCAGTCTTTTTCATCGACGAGATCCACCGCCTCAAACCCGCCCTCGAAGAGATGCTCTATGTCGCGATGGAGGACTATGCGATCGATTGGGTCATCGGACAGGGGCCGACTGCGCGGACCATCCGGATTCCCATTCCGCCCTTTACCCTCATCGGCGCAACCACGAAGGCGGGTCAGGTTGCGGGACCGCTGTACAATCGCTTCGGGATAAGCGTCCGCATCAACTTCTACGAGTTTGATGAGATCATCACCATAGTCCGGCGCTCGGCCGCCATCCTCAGCGTGACGATTGCCGACGACGCATCGGACCTGCTCGCCCGCTGCTCGCGCGGGACGCCGCGAGTCGCAAACAGGCTCCTGCGCCGCATGCGCGACTTTGCGCAGGTCGAAGGCGACGGAACCGTCACCCGAGCGGTGGTCGATCGAGGGCTCGATCGCCTCGAAATCGATGCCTACGGACTCGAGAGCCAGGATCGCGAGATCCTCCGCGTGATCATCGAAAAGTATGCGGGCGGCCCGGTGGGCGCGGAGACCCTTGCCATCTCGGTAGGGGAGGCCATCGAATCCCTCGAGGACTTCTACGAGCCCTACCTTATCCAGCGAGGCTTCCTGCAGCGAACGCCGCGGGGGCGCATCGCCACTGAGTCAGCCTACCGCCATCTCGGAATCGAGCCGCCGCGCCGCCCTCCCGGCGGGAGCGGCTCCAACGGCCTCGGAAGCGCCGCTGCAGGTCCCGATCAGCAGACCCTCTTCCCATGAAGACGAGCGACTTCGATTTCTCACTCCCTGAGGAGCTCATTGCCCAATGGCCGTCCGAGCGGCGGGAGGGCTCGCGTCTCATGGTGGTCGACCCGCGGGCGGGGGCGATCTCCCACCGCTTGGTCTCAGACATCCCGTCCCTCGTTGAGCCGGGAACGGTCGTCGTCATAAATGACTCTCGGGTACGTCGCGCCCGAATCTACGGCGAGCATCCCGGCAGCGGCCGTGTGGAGTTTCTTCTCGTGGAGCAGCTTGATGCACAGACGTGGCGCGCCTTGTGTCCCCGCGCGCGCCGCCAGCGCCCAGGCACGCAGTACTCCTTCGCCGGCGGAGCAGCCGCAGAGATCATCGGCGCCGAGG
>DAHUYW010000041.1 GCA_027306915.1 Spirochaetales bacterium
GATTGAAACGGTGCTAACTTGCCCGACGCTGGCTCGTCCTACCAGTCGCGCCCCCCGTGGGCGCGTGGATTGAAACTTCGTCCCACCCCTCTGACCCATCAAGTCGGACTATGTCGCGCCCCCCGTGGGCGCGTGGGTCAAACAGCTCTCTACGCCCTGCGGCGACGTCGAACTGCGCCTCGCGCCCGCGCGGAATTGCGCGAGGGCAGGGCGAGCCTTGCGCGGCTTCCGTCTCAAGAACGAGCTGTCAGGAAATGGCTTAGGAGACAGAAGGAGGCGGGAAACGACGCGCGCTTCGGCTCGTCTGTCACTCCTCTGCGTCGATGACCGTGCGGATCAGCCGGAGCATCTCTTCAGGCGAGTAAGGTTTGTTGAAGACGTGTTTGACGCCCAACTGCCGGAGGTCGGAGACGGTCTCGGAGGTGAGGAGCCCGCTCGCGAGGATGATCTTGGCCCGAGGGTCGATCTCGCGGATTCTTGCGAAGACCTCGTCACCGCCGAGCTTGGGAAGGCCTAGATCCGCAATCACGACCGCGATGGTGTCTTTGTTCTGCGCGAAAGCGGTGACGCCTTCTTCTCCGTCCCGGGCGGTGAGCACCCGGTAGCCCCTCTCGACGAGAATCGTAGTGGCGAGATCGAGAAGCATCTCTTCATCCTCGATGACGAGGACGGTCTCGGTTCCGCCGAGGACGGCGGCCGATTTGCCGGGCGCGGGCGCATGAGCCTCGGGAACTCGCTCCTCGATCGGAAGGTGGATAAGAACTGAGGTGCCCTTCCCCGGCTCGCTCGAAAGCCCGATCGTCCCTTGATGGTTCTCAATGATCGAATAGGCGAGGGCAAGCCCCAGTCCGGTCCCTTTCCCCGGACCCTTCGTCGTGAAGAACGGATCGAAGGCCCTCTGGAGGGTGCTTTCATCCATACCGATGCCCGTATCTTTGATGCAGACGGCCGCATATTCCCGGGCGGCAGCTGTCGGGAAGCGCCCGCTTAGCTCCTGTCGCCCGACGACGGAAGTCCGGATGGTCAGCTCGCCGCCTCGCGGCATTGCGTCGCGCGCGTTGATGCAGAGGTTGATGAAGACCTGGTGCAGCTGGGTGATGTCGGCTATGACACGCGGCAGATCCTCGCGAAGCTCCGTGGAGATCGTGATGCTCTTGGGGAAAGTCTCGCGCATCAGCCGCACTATGTCGAGGATCACCTCGTTGAGCTGAATGCTTCCGAAGACCGATTCGGTCTTGCGCGCAATGGTAAGCAGCTGCCGCACAAGCGCTGCGCCGCGCTCCGCCGCTTTCTTTATTGCGGAGACCGAGGGAAAGATGTCTTCGCGGCCGGAGACCCTCTCCGCAAGGAGCGAGGAGTGGCCCATTACTATCGCGAGGATGTTGTTGAAGTCGTGGGCGATGCCGCTTGCGAGGGTTCCAAGGCTCTCGAACTTCTGCGCCTGGACGAGCTGCCGTTCCAGAAGGCGGCGCTTTGCCTCGTTTTCTTCCAGCTCGGTCGTGGTGCGGATTCGCACGCGCTCCCGCTCGAGGTTTTCGAGCGCATAGGAGACGTCCATCGCGAGCTCGTCCATCAGGAGCAGCTCGTCCTCGTTGAAGTAACCGGGCTCGCCGGCGTACACGCAGAAGGCGCCGACAGCCTTGCCGCCCGTCCGCAGGGGAAAGGATGCCGAGGCGCGGTATCCCCTTTGAAGAGCTGCCTCTCTCCATGGTCCCATGCGGAGATCGGTGGCGATGTCGGTGGTGAATACGGGTCGATCTTCCCGGACCGAGGCTCCCGTGGGTCCGCCTCCGGCGGGATCGGTACCTGTCGAGATGCGGATGGCCGAAAGGTATCCCGCCTCCTTGCCATACCAGGCGGCGGGGACGATGAGCTGGGTTTCCGGATCGACAAATCCGACCCAGGCCATCAGCAGGCCTCCGTCTTCGACGGCGATTCGGCAGATTCCCTCTAGAAGGTGCTGGCGGTCGGTCTCACGGACGATGAGCTGGTTGGTGAGGCTGATCTCGCGGTACAGGCGCGTGAGCCGGGTGAGGGCCTGCTCGTGGAGTCGCTGGTCGGTGACGTCCCTGCTCACTCCGACGAGACCTGTGATGGCGCCCCGCTCGTCGAGGACAGGTACCTTCGTCACGAGAAACCACCTCAGAGAGCCTGCGACCATCTTTGGCTGGGCTTTTTCGACGATGCTGATCCCCGTCTCGAATATCCGCCGCTCATCGGCGAGATACTCGTCGGCCTGCTCCTTGGGAAAGAAGTCACGGTCGGTCTTCCCGATGAGCTCGCGCGGATCCTGGACTCCCGTGCGCTGCGCGACCGTGCGATTTGCCAGGATGAAACGGCTCGCGGTATCCTTGAGGAAGACGCCGTCGGGAAGTGTGTCGATGAGGGTGCGGAGCAGCGCTCGTTCGTGTTCAAGCTCCTGCTCAAGAAGCCTTTTGTTGCGTTTCGCTCGTGGCCTTTCCATGTTCCCATCTCACGGGCCACACGTGCCGCCCAGGTTCGAGCCGCTCAATCGCTCGGAGCGGCAGTGTGACGCCATTATATCCTGCAATCGGGAAACGCGCTCTCGGGGGCACCGAGCTTCGCCTGCGCGGTACCCCTGCGCGTGCTCCTACGCGTAGACCCGGCGCCGGGCGAGCTGAACGATGATCCCGATCGTGACGAGGGTCATCCCGCAGATTGCAGCGATCGCTACAGCCTGCGAGGCGGCGCTTGCATCTATGGTCCGCTTGAGGAAGATTCCGAGAAGCGCCCAGTCGACGACGAGCGAGTAATAGATGTCACCGCGCGAAAGGAGCAGAATCGCCGCAAGGACAATCCCGACCGCGATCATGATGATGGCCCAGACCTGTCCTCCCACTCCGAAGCCGTTCCAGCGGTACGCGACAAGGAGCGCGGTGACGTTTGCGATAGTCGCCACCGTGATCCACCCGAAGTAGATGCTCACGGGGAGATGAACCAGGTATCGCACGCCCGGGGAGGTTCCAGGGCCTCCGATCTCGAGCCTGAGGTAGAGCACGATGAGGGTCACGAGGAGCACGACCATGAGCACGAGCGAGAGCGGAAGCACTTGATACTGCCAGGCGAAGATCCAGCCTGCGTTCGCGAAGCAGGTCACAAGGAAGAGCACGCCGATCTTCTCTACAAAGGAGTCCTCCGGCGCGTTCCTCCGGAAGGCGACCGAAAGGCCGTAGACCACGTAGACGGCGAGGGCGAGGTAGATAACCCCCCAAATAGCGAAAGTGAGTCCCGCGGGTACAAAAAGGTTGGGATATTGATCCGAGAGCTCGCCGGTGGTCTTTCCGCCGAGGGGAATGGCGTTTGCGAGGCCATTCACTACGACCATCCCGATAAACCCGATAAGATTCAGAATCGAAAGAAGCACCCGTGACTGCCGTTTGGTCATGATTGCCTCCTCTATGTGCATCTAGGATAGAACATCCGATTCAGGGCGTCAAACTCGCCTCTCCGCGCCCTTGCCGCACCGACGGCGGCGGCGTATGATGATACATTCCATCAAGGGACACAATATGGGCGAGTTCTTGAGATTTCCCGACGGTTTTGTCTGGGGCGTTGCAACAGCGACGGTGCAGATCGACGGCGCGGCACGCGAGGGCGGCAAGGGACCCTCGATCTGGGACCGCTTCTGCGGGTGGCCCGGCTCGGTGGTCGATGGGACTACCCCCGAGATCGCATGCGACCACTACCATCGTTATCACGACGACATGCGTCTCCTCTCGGAGCTCGGGATGAGGTGGTACCGCTTCTCGATCGCCTGGCCGCGGATCGTTCCCGATGGGGACGGGGCCGTGAACGAAAACGGGCTCGACTTCTACGATCGTCTCGTGGATGCGATGCTCGAGGCAGGGATAGAGCCCTATGCAACCCTTTTCCACTGGGATCTTCCGCAGGGCCTGCAGGAGCGGGGCGGCTTTGCCAATCGCGAAACGGCGAAGCAGTACCTTCGGTACGTAGATGTTGTCACGCGCCGCCTCGGCGATCGGGTCCACACCTGGATGACTCACAACGAACCGTGGGTCTTTGCTTTCGTTGGGCATCTCTACGGCTCCCACGCCCCCGGCCTGCGCGATCTTCCGACCGCACTCGCCGTTGCGCACAATCTTCTCCTATCGCACGGGCTGGCCGTGCCGGTGATCCGGGGAAACGGAGACGCCCGAACGAAGGTGGGGATCGTTCACAACCTCGAATGGCTCGAGCCCGCCTCGCACCGCGAGGAGGATTCGGCGGCCGCCCGCCGCCACGACGGGGCCTTCAACCGCTGGTTCCTCGATCCCGTTTTTAGAGGCTCCTACCCGGCGGACATGCTTGATTGGTACGGGAACGCAGTTCCTGCCATCGAGAGCGGCGATCTGGCGGCGATGAGCGCTCCGATCGATTTCCTTGGCGTGAACTACTACACCCGGCGCATCATCGCGCACGACGAGCGGGGCGACTTCCTGAAGGTCCGCCGGATTCGCTATCCTTTCGTGCAGCGCGCGGAGTATGAGGAATGGGAGATGAGCCCCGAGGGGCTCTACCGCCTCCTCATGCGCGTTCACCGCGAGTACGGCGCACCGACGATGTACGTCACCGAGAACGGGACGCCGCTGCGCGACGAGCCCGGCGCGGATGGGCTTGTTCACGACTCAGCCCGGATCCTCTACCTGCAGCGTCACATCGCCGCGGCGTGGCAGGCGATCCAGGAGGGCGTGAGCCTCCGGGGCTACTTCGTGTGGGCCTTCATGGACAACTTCGAGTGGAACCTCGGCTTCACGAAGCGCTTTGGGCTGGTCTACGTCGACTATGCGAGTCAGCGCCGTATCGTGAAGGACAGCGGACGGTGGTACGCGGAGGCGATTCGGGCAAACGGCTACCCGGTAACCTGAGGCACTGGCGCTCGCGGACACCGCGCGAATATTACCGAAAACGAGATCAAGAAAACGGAAGGGAGATCATTCACAGAAGCCCGAAGCTCCCCGGATAATCGTGTCATATCACGCACAAAGGAGGAAGTGACATGAGAACCCGAAACGCTCTCACGCTGTTGACGATTGCCCTGTTGGTGCTCCCGGCTCTCGCATGGGCCGGAGGGCAGAAAGAGGGCGCCCAGGCGCAGAAGGTCACGATCAAGATCGCCGACAACCTGCCCGACAGGACGAACGGCATGGGTCTGGTGACGCAGACCATCCTCGACAACTTCACCAAGAGCCATCCGAATGTCGCCTTCGAGGTCGAAAGCTACCCGGATCAGCCCTACCAGCAGAAGATGAAGCTCTATGCGACCGCCGGTCAGTTGCCGGAGATCTTCAAGTATTGGAGCTTCTCGACTCTGCTCAAGCCGCTCGTCGACAGCAAGCTCGTACGCGAGCTCGATCGCTCAGACTACGCCGACATCAATTATCTGCCCGGCGCGCTCGACAGCAACGTCTACGGGGGCAAGCTCTATGGAATACCGGTCACCGCGGACATGTGGTTCTTCTACTACAATAAGCGCCTCATGCAGCAAGCCGGCGTGGCGATTCCCGCGACTATCGATGACCTCGTCGCATCCATCCCTAAGTTCAAGGCGATAGGCATGATCCCGGTCGTAACCGACGGTAAGGACGCCTGGCCGCTTTCGATCACCTACGATGCGATAGTCGAGCGCATCACCGGCTCC
Source organism: Spirochaetales bacterium (assembly GCA_027306915.1). The sequence goes on from DAHUYW010000041.1 coordinate 5,660, forward strand.
TTCGACACCGTGCACCAGGCCCTCGATCGCAAGACCAAGTTCACCGATCCTCCGTTCCTACAGGCGGCCCAGATCCTCCAGAACATGGCGAAGGCGGGCCTCTTTCAGGAGGACCTCATCACCTCGGACTACGGCGCCTCCCGCAACCTCTTCGGCCAGGAGAAGGCGGCGATGTTCATCATGGGCTCGTGGGAGCTGGGTCTGGTGACCGATCAGAACTTCCCGCAGAGCTTCCGCGACAACGTCGACCTCTTCAAGTTCCCGCTCGTTGCCGGCGGAAAAGGAAAGCCCGACGACCTTGTGGCGTGGTACGGCGGCAACTGGGTTCTCGGCGCCAACTCCAAGAATCCGGATCTCGACCGCGAGTTTCTGAAGTACCTCGCCCACCAGTGGGGCAAGCTCACCTGGGACAAGCAGGCCGCGATTCCCGCCGAGAGGATCCAGCCCAACCCGTCGGACACCCCTCTCTCCAAGGCCATCCTCGGCCTCGGGAATGCGGCTACCGCGACGAGCGGCCCGACCACCCTCGACCTCTCGACGCCGGCTTTCAAGGAAGAGCACCAGAAGCTGTGCCGCGAGCTGGTTTCAGGCGTTCTCACCCCCGAGCAGTTCACCCAGGAGCTGGACGCGGCCGCAGCGCAGGCTGCAGCCGAATAGGAGAATCATCGGTGTCCGGCGCACAGTCGGCGCCAATCAAGCGTGCGGTCCCCGCGCGGTCCGTTCAGGGCAGGCCCGGACCGCACGCCCTTCGGGAAACGCCATGAGATCCGTGTTTGCCAACCGCCCTGCGATTGCGGCGCTCACCCTTCCGGCCCTCGCCGTGATGCTCTTTGCAATCGTCGCCCCTATACTCCTCAGCGTGTACTACAGCCTGACGCACTGGGCGGGCTTCGGAAAGTTGACCTTCATCGGGCTCGGCAACTATCGCACCCTCATCGCCACGGATTCCACGTTTTGGCGCTCGCTCCTGAATGCCGTCGTGCTCGCGCTCGTCACCATCTTCATTCAGAATCCGATCGCATTCATGATCGCCGCGCTCCTCCGGAACGTGAAGAGCTCCCGCGTCTTCAGGACGATCTACTTCGTGCCGGCGATTCTGACCGTCGTCGTGATCACGAAGCTGTGGGTGAGCATCTTCAACCCGAACTACGGCCTGCTGAACAAACTCCTTCGCGCCGTGGGGTTGCAGAGGTTCGCGGTAGCCTGGCTTTCCGATCAGTCCACCGCGATCTGGTCGATCATCTTCATAATGATCTGGTACGGCTTCGGGTGGGCGCTGCTGTTTTACTACTCGGGGTTGATGACGATGTCGAAGGAGGTGGAAGAGGCCGCGATAATCGATGGAGCGAGCCGGTGGCAGCTCTATACGCGGATAGTCATCCCCTACATCTTCCCGGTTATCCAGGCCGTGCTCATCATCGACGTGATCTCGAGCTTGAAACAGATGGAAGTGATCTATCTATCGACGAACGGCGCCCCCGGCGACACGACGCAGTTCGTGGCGAACTACCTCTACACGAAGGCCTTCACCTACAGCGAGTACGGCTATGGAAGCGCGATAAGCGTGCTGTTCGTCGTCATCGCGCTCATTCTCACGATCGTCACCCGCGGTCTCACCAACCGCAGCTCCGACGTAGACTAAGGAGAGGCGCACATGAGAGAGCCATTGGCGCCCTCGAAGACCGGAAGAACGATCGGCAAGATCCTCCTCTACCTCTTTCTCGCCGGCTTCGCGGTCATCCAGCTTTTTCCGCTTCTGTGGTTGTTTGACTTCAGCCTCGTCAAGAGCGGTGAGCTCTTCGGGCCGGCGATTCTCACGATTCCGCATCCGGCCGAGTGGGGCAACTTCGTGCGCGCCTGGCACGACGGGCACATCCCGCAGTACTTTCTGAACAGCGTCATCATCGTCGGAGGGGCGGTCGTCGGAGCGACATTCCTTTCGTTCTGCGCTGCCTACGCGACGACCCGCATGGTCTGGAAGCTCCGCGTTGTCGCCTACAATATCATCCTCCTCGGGATGATCATTCCGATCCATACCACCCTGCTGCCGAACTTCATCTGGTTTCGCCTTTTTGGCCTCTACAATACGCGCATCGGTCTCATGATTCCCTACATCGCCTTCAACCTCTCGTTCAATACGCTCATGTTCTCGAGCTTGATGAGGAGCCTGCCGCGCTCGGTCGAAGAGTCCGCCTACATCGACGGGGCGGGCATGCCGACGCTTCTGGCGCGGATTGTCGCACCGATGGTCGTGCCGGCCGTCGCTACGGTCGGCATCATGACCTTTCTGAACGGCTGGAACGAGTTCATCATGGCGAATACCTTTCTTGCCTCGGAGAGCCTTCGCACGCTTCCCTTCGCCGTGATCCGCTTTGAAGGCGAGTACGCCTCTGACTACGCCGTGCAGTTCGCCTGTATGACCCTCGTCGCGATTCCGCCGATCATCCTCTACTTTGTGTTCAATCGCTGGATCATGGCCGGGGTGACCGCAGGTGCCGTGAAGTCATGAGACTGCCCGGGAAGCGACTGGGTTTCCCCGTGCTGCGTGCAGCAAGACCCGCAGCAGCTGACCACCTGACCTCCTCTCCCGGTGCGCCCGCCAAGCGCTCGACGACGTCGCAAAGCACCCTGAGCAGGCGCCTCGCCGTCGTCTTCATTCTGGTCATCGCGATACCGGTCGCACTGCTTTGGGGGCTTCTGGTTGTCGTGAGCGAGCGCGCCCTGATTCAGAGTGCCGCGCGCGAGTCCCGTCAAACCGTCGAGCGGATCGCCCAAAGCATCGACGAGGCCGCGCGCGAGGAGGCTCTCTGGGCGGCAGCGCTTTCGTCGGACCGGCAGATTCTCGGCGCCGCGGCCCGCTTTGTCGGCGGGCAAAACGAGGCGGAGCGGGCCGTCGCGGCCGACAAGCTCGACGAGGCGATGGCCAGCTTTTTCGACTACACAAACAAGATCGGCTCGGTCCTGATCTTCCTGCACGGTCGGGCTCCCTACGTCTACCGGAACAGCTCGCTCCTCTTCGAGCTGCCGGTCGATCGGGACGGGTGGTACGCCAAGACCCTTCGGACGGCGGGGCGCACCCGCTTTCTACAGGATCTTCGCAGCTACTCCCTCGGCGAGGATCGACGTCCCGTGCTCTCGGTTGCGGTCGCTCCCGGCGGGGCGTGGTTTCGGGCGGGGGTCGAGGCGTTCCTGATCTCGTTCCGGGTTGTAGCGTTCGATTCCTTCACTGGCGATTCGGTGGCCGGTCGCGAGCTCGTCCTGCTGGATGGCGCCGGGCGACCGATCCTTTCAACGGGAGACGGGGTCATTGCTCCCGCTGGTGCACCGGGCGAAGCGACCGGGCGCCTCCTTGCAGCCCTCTCGAAGCGGGGCGCGGGCGGCCAGGCTGTCGGCGCCCCTCCGGAGAGCGGGCCGGCGAGAAGCCACCCTTCCGATTCCCCGGAGAGCCCCGCCTGGTTCCGCCTCGATGTTGGCCGAATGCCCTTCCTCGTCTTGGTCGCGGAGGTGCCCTCGACCGGCTGGCGTCTGGTGAGCGCGCTTCCCTACGCCGACATCACCCGCAGCGTCGATCTCTACTCGCGCCTCGGCCGGTACGCCCTCCTTGTGCTCCTCGTGCTCTTCATCGCCTACATCGAGGTAACCTTTCTGCGGGTCATCCGCCCCTTGCGCGTGGTGATCGATCACATGCGAAAGGTCGAGGCGGGGAACTACTCGGTGGCGGTCGACGTGACAGGGCCCACCGAGGTAGTGCTCCTCGGAACCGCGTTCAATTCGATGGTCAGGGAGGTGCGCCGGCTCACCGCGGAGAAGGAGGCGAACGAGAGGGAGCGTGCGCGCCTCGAGCTTGAGGCGCTGCGCCTGCAAATCAATCCCCATTTCCTCTCCAACACGCTGAACTCTATTCGTCTGATGGCGGTGATGTCCAAGGCGGAGAATATCCAAGCTATGACCTCGGCCCTCATGAAGGTCGTCACCGACTCCTTTAGCCGCGAGGGCTCGCTCGATCGCGTTCGCAACGAGCTCGAGATGCTCGAGAGCTATGTGCTCATCATGAGGGTGCGCTACGGCGATAGCTTCACCGTGAGCTACGAGGTCGACTCGGAGGTGGGGGAGCTTTTCATGCTTCGGATGCTCCTCCAACCGATCGTGGAGAACAGCATTCTTCACGGATTCCAGGATCTGAAGCGAAAGGGAAGGATCGAGGTGCGCGCACGCCGTGTTGAGCGCGAGCTGCGGATAGAGATCGTGGACAACGGACACGGGATGACGCCCGAGGCCGCCCGCGCGGCCCTCTGCGAGGATGCCCCGAGTCCGCTGGGCCTGAGTCGGGTGGGCCTCGCGAACGTGGCGCGTCGCATCGCGTTGAATCACGGCGGCTCCTTCGGGCTTTCGATCGAGAGCAGCGAGGGGCTCGGGGCAACGGTGCTCATCCGTCTGCCCGTGATCCGGAAGGGGGAGATCGATGTATCGGGTGATGGTGGTTGACGATGAGCCCCTCGTTCGCACGGCCATCCGCTCGCTGACCGATTGGAGCGAGCACGGCTTTCTTGTGGATCTCGAGGCGCGAAACGGCGAGCAGGCCCTCACGATCCTCAGGCGCAATCCGGACGTCGCGATTCTCTTGCTCGACATCGTCATGCCGGCGATGGACGGGATCGAGCTCCTGCGCCGCCTCCGCTCGGAGGGCCTTACGCCGCGGGTCATCGTCCTCTCCGCGCACGACGGCTACCAGCTTGTCCGCGAGGCCTTCAAGGCCGGCGCCGACGACTACATCCTGAAGAGCAGCCTCGATGCGGACTCGCTGCTCGCGTTGCTCAGAGCAGCGGTGAGACGAATTGAGAAAAACACGGCCGACCGCGACTCTCCGCGGCAGCTCATCCGCGAGGAGCTGGTGTGCGCAAGGGAGGAGCTTCTCAGGGCGGCGCTTGTCGGAAGCGAGGGGCGTCGGAGCGTGCGGGGGGAGGGCGCAGGAGACCGGCTCGGAGGCCCCGCGCCCGAGGAGATCCGCAGGAGGCTCGGGGTGCTCGAGCTTCCAGTCGACGGTCCCATTCTGCTGTCACTCCTCTGGCTGGACGATCTCGATTCCATTCAATTGCGCTACCGAGATTCCCCGGACGGCTTCTTTCAGTCGGCCCTCCGGAACACCATCCGTCAGGTGACCGAGCGCTTTGGGGCGGCGGAGCTGATACCGATCTCAGATGGGGAGACTGCCCTTCTCCTCTTTCCTGAGCCCTCGGGGCAGACCGAAACGGTCCTCCCCGAGCTGCTTGAGGAGATCCAGGCGAACGTCCGTCACTATCTTGACGCCAAGCTCGATGCTCAGGGCGGCCGTGTCGTGCAGGGGGTCGCAGGCCTCTCCGCCGAGTATCGCCGCCTCAGCTCCTACCGAAACAGCGCGAGCCGCACGGTTGTCCAGGCGAGGAGGCTCATCAAGGAGCACTATGCCGATCCCGACCTCGGGCTCGCGAGCATAAGCCGGCGGCTCGGCGTGAGCCGCAGCTACTTGAGCTCGGAGTTCGCCAAGGAAATCGGCAAGACCCTCACCGACTATCTGACGGAGACAAGGATCAAGGCCGCAAGGGCCCTTCTCCTGACGACCGAACGGAGGGTCTACGAGATAAGTGCGGAGGTGGGCTATCGCAACGTTGAGCATTTCTGCCGGCTGTTTCGCAAGGCGACGGGTTGCCCGCCCGGGGCGTTCAGCCGCGGGACATCTTCACCGAGGTCATCGTGAGCGAGCCGCCGACGTGGCGGTCATTGAAGAAGGTGATCTCGTCCTTCTCGTCCTGTAGCGCAAGGGTGTAGATGAGCGGGAAGTAGTGATCGGGGGTCGGGATGGCAAGCTGCGCGGATGCGCCCAGCTCGCGGTAATCGATGAGGGCGCGGTGATCCTTCGAGGCGATGAGTCGCTTGAAGGTCTCGCTGATCTCCCGCGCCCAGTCGTAGCCGTAGCCCGACTCCTCCATCTTGTCCCAGGCTATCATGCGGAGATTGTGGACCATGTTTCCGCTCCCGATGACGAGGACCCCCTTCTTGCGCAGCACCGCGAGCTCTTTCGCAATCTCGTAGTGATAGCTCGCCGGCCGGTGGTAGTCGATGCTCAGCTGCAGCACGGGGATGGTGGCCTCCGGGTACATCCGCCGCACGACCGACCAGCAGCCGTGGTCCAGCCCCCAGTCATGATCGAGGCCCACTTGAGTCTCGCGGATCAGCTGGGCGGTTTCCCGGGCCAGCTCCGGATCCCCCGGCGCCTCGTACTGCACGCGGTAGAGCTCCTCCGGAAAGCCGCCGAAGTCGTGGATGGTTTTCGGATGCGGCATCGCGGTGACGTGGGTTCCCTGGGTGAGCCAATGGGCAGAGATGCAGAGAACCGCCCTCGGCTGCGTTATCTCCTTCCCGAGCTGCTCCCATCGGCGGCTGAACTCGTTGTCCTCGATGCCATTCATGGGCGAGCCATGTCCGACGAAGAGAACGGGCATCCTCGCATCCTCCTCGGGAAGATCGCGTACGAATGAGTTGAAAGGTCCGAGGGTGGACATGGTCGTCACTCCTTTGGCCAAGAGGCCGGCGACTCTGTTGGATTGTATATGACTAATAAGGTAATAAGTTAGTTGCCGATCGGGAAGTGCCCGCAGGCGGGAAATGTTGTTGCAAGCCGGGATCGCACAGCAGACAATGGAATAGCTGCACCAGCTGCAGAGGGGAGGTACCGCCCATGATCGGTGAGCGCCGCTTCTCTCGTCGCCTGTGGGGTCACGGCGAGATCGTCGGAACGTGGGGTCACGGCGCACCCTTTGCGGGCGGACCCTGGCTGCTTTTGGTGCTTGCCCTGCCTCTCGCCGGCTGCCTGAATGCATCCAGGAGCGGCCTGGCGTCCGCGGGAGGTACGGAACCGACGGCAGGTCTCGCGACGAGCTCGGGCGCCGCGGCCCAATCCGGCGCCGCGTCGCCGGCCGCCCGCGCGGCGCTCTCCATGACCGTCCAGGCGGGCGAGGCGGGGATGCCGATAAGCCGCGATCTGTGGGGCATCTTTTTCGAAGACATCAACTGGGGTGCCGACGGCGGCCTCTATGCGGAATTGGTGGAAAACCGATCCTTCGAGTTCACCAACACCTACAACGCCGGCTACGACTTCAAGACCGGCTGGACGCTCGTCGAGCGGGGCGGCGGCCGCGCAACCTTCGCCGTGGAGTCGCTTTCGCCGCTCAGCCCTGCGAACAGGCACTACGGCGCCCTCACGATCGAAAGGTCGGGCGGCGGGGTCGGTCTACGGAACGAGGGCTTCGCAGGCATTCCGGTCGGGCCGCGCGACACCCTTCGCTTCTCCTTCTGGGCTCGACGTACCGAGAGCTTCGACTCGCCATTCACCGTCGCTCTCGAGAACGTCGCTGGAACCAGGAGTTACGGAAGCGCGACCGTCGGGCCGATCACCTCGCACTGGGAGAGGTACACGGCGACAATCGCCACGACGAACTCGGAGGCCGACACAGATGCCCGTCTGGTCGTTCTTTCCACCGGCACCGGCACGGTCCACATGGACATGATCTCGCTTTTTCCCGCCCGCACCTTCAAGGACAGGCCGAACGGGATGCGGGAGGATGTCGCGCGCTTCATAGCGGAGCTGAAGCCGAAGGTCATGCGCTTCCCGGGAGGCTGCGTCGTTCATTCGAATCGGCTCGCGACCTCCTACCGGTGGAAGAGCACGATCGGACCGGTCGAGCAGCGGTCTGAGAACGAGAACCGGTGGAACTATCACATGACCAACGGGGCGGGCTTCTACGAGCTCTTCCAGTTCGCCGAGGATATCGGCGCGAAGCCCTTTCCGGTCTTGCCCGCCGGCTGCTCGTGCCACTTCGAGGGGAGCTACTCGGAGGTCCGGATGGGCGAGCTCGATCCCTGGATCCAGGACGCCCTCGATCTCATCGAGTACTGCAACGGAAGCCCCGCGACCGCATGGGGCGCCAAGAGGGCCGCGGCGGGCCATCCTGCCCCCTTCAATCTTGAATACCTGGGGATAGGAAACGAGGAGTGGGGTCAGGGCTTCAAGGAGCGCTTCACCGCCTTCTTCCGCGCCATCAAGGCGAGCCATCCCGAGATCAAGGTCGTCGGTACCGCAGGTCCTTTTGCGAACGACTTCGACAACCTCTGGGCCTTCAACCGGCAGCTTGGCGTCGACATCGTGGACGAGCACTACTACAAGCGATCCGAATGGTTCTACGAGAACACCGCCCGCTATGACGATTATGGGCGAAACGGTCCGAAGGTCTTCGTGGGAGAGTTCGCCTCGAACTCGAACACTTCGAAGAACAACGACCTCGCTAGCGCCCTTGCCGAAGCCGCCTACATGACCGGCATGGAGCGTAACGGCGACCTCATTCTCAACGCCTCGTATGCTCCGCTTCTCTGCAACGTGAACGCCACGGTGGCACCCCGTCAGGGCTCGCCGAACTGGAACCCCGACCTCATCTACTTCGATCACTTCCGGATCTACGGAACGCCGAGCTACTACGTACAGCGGCTGTTCTCGGCAAACCAAGGCGATACCCGGCTTCCGGTGACCGATTTCTCCTACAAGCCCGGCAAGGCCGCGGTTTCCAGAGGAGCCGCCGCGGCGCCCGGACTTTTCACCGCCGCAAGCAGGGAGAGCGCGAGCGGGGACATCATCCTGAAGCTCGTGAATCCGCAGCCGAGCGCGGCCGACTGCCTGATTGCGTTCGCGGGGGTCGGCGTTTTGAAGCCGACCGCGGCCGTCACGGTGCTCGCGGGGAAGCCGAGCGGCGCGAACTCCTTTGAAGCTCCCCTTGCGGTCACGCCGAAAAGCGGCGAGACTCCCGCCGCAAATCCGTTCCGCTACACCGCACCTGCGCACTCGCTGAGCGTCATCCGGGTGTCGGCCGCACGGTGAGCGGCCCGAACGCTTCTGCCGGCGCAGGTGCCGACGGCGCCGTCCTCAGTAGCCGCGCTCCCGCAGCGCGTCGCGGGTGCGGGTAAGCCTCCGGAGGAGATTGCCGGTCTGGCGCGAGGCTACGGCGGAAAACAGGATGTCGCCGACGACAAACTGGGCGATCCGGGAGGATACCGCGCCCTCGCGGATGAGCGGCTCCATCGAAGGCACGAAAAGGTTGATGTCGGCGAGGTCCGCGAGGCTGTTTTGCGAAAAGCGGGTCACGCTTATCGTCGTCGCGCCGGAGTTCTTCGCCTCTTCAACTGCGGCATTCACCACCTTGGTCTCCCCCGAATAGGAGATTGCGATTACGGCATCGCCCTCATTGAGGTTGCACGCCGAGGTGATCTGCATCCGACCGTCAGGATCGAAGGAGCACTCGATTCCAACTCGCAGGAGCTTCTGGTAAAGGTCGCGGGCGACCACCCCCGAGGCGCCGACCCCGTAGAGGTCGACGCGGCGCGCGAGGAGGATGCGGGTTGCTGCGCGCTCGATCGAGGCGGTGTCGATCGTTTTCTCCAGCTCGTCGAGGATGACCTGGTTGTTGTGGATGAGCGAGGTGATTATCTCGTCGATCGGTACCCCTGGCTCGATGTGCAGGACGCGCTGGCTGCCAAGGTTCTGCGATACATCGAGGGTGATGCGCAGCTTGAGCTCCCGGAACCCGGCCATCCGCAGGCGCTTGCAGAGGCGAACCACCCCTGCCGCGCTCGTCCCGCATTCCTCAGCGAGCTGAGTGATGCTGAGCGAGACAAAACGCTTCGGGTTTTCCAGGATGTACTGTGCGACCCTCTTCTCGGCGGCCGGAAGATCGTCGAGCATCTCCTGGAGCAACACCAACCCCCCCTGGAGGTTCATGCCTCGACTTTATCACCAACGGGCTCCGAGGGCAAGAGGGATTTTCACAACTTTCCTTAAGTCAACGAAAAGTTCGGTCGGTCGGCTACAGCCGCACTCCGATGAACCACTTCGGATAGAGCTCGAGGAGCGTATTCGGGGTTCCGAAGCTGAGCTGGAGCGGCGTCCCTGAGTGGAGCTCGCTCTTGTGCGTGACGCCGGGAAATGCGCCTTCGAAAGTCATCCCGCCGAAGAGCGCGACAGAACCGAACAGCTTCATCCCCACCGACGCTCGAAGCGACGGAAAGACGAGGCTGTGGCCGGGGAAGCTCCGCGCGCCGTCCACACCGCCTGCCATTCCCTGTCCGCCCGGATTCCAGTAGAGCGGCTGTTTTGCGGAAAGGTCGATGTCCAGATAGAGGGAGGCGAGAGTCGCATGGAGGCCCATCCCTGCCCCGATTGCGCCGTAGCCTGAGTTTTCCGCCATCGGAAGGCCCCCATAGATTACCGTGTAGACACCGCCCGCACCCATCTGGAGGCCGAGGTAGCCGACACCGGTCTCGTCCGTCCAGAAGCTCGGATTGAACAGACCGTTCTTGGAGATATTGATGAGGCCTATCGGCACCCCGTACATATTCCGGCTGATGTTCACGAGACCGATCTGCGTCCCATGGACGTCGCCTCCCACGTTCACGACGCCGATCTGCGCTCCGCGGGTCCCGTCAGCGACGTTCACCGTGCCGAGCTGCCCGCCATTGACCGAATCGGCCCAGTTGAAGACTCCCGCAAGCTGCACCCCCTGCACTGCGCCGTCGGCCAGGTTGAAGACCCCGGCGCCCTGGATCCCGCGCATTCCCCCGGCGCTGACGTTGAAGACGCCGGCGCCCTGACCGCCGAGGACGGAGCCGTCGGCCAGGTTGAAGACGCCCGACCCCTGAATCCCAGACAGCTCTCCGTCGGCGATGTTGAATACTCCCGCGCCCTGCGCGCCGCGGACCGATCCCGAGGAAAGGTTGAAGACACCGCTCGCCTGGACGCCGCCGACGGGTCCGGCGGCGAGATTGAAGACTCCGCTCGCCTGCACGCCGCCCATGGTACCGTTTCCGATGTTGAAGAGCCCCGAAGCCTGAACGCCGGTCACGTCCCGCCCGGCAGTATTAAAGAGGAAGCCCACTGTCCCGCCGCGCACATCCTCCCGGATCATCGTTCCAAAGGCCACGTCTATGCCGTCCACCCTGTAGGAGTCATCCAGGAGGCTCAGCCCGAAGGCATGAATGACCCGCCGGTTGTCTCCCTGCGGCTCGGGGAAGAGGCCCATGTAGGTCGTGACGTGCTCCAGGCGCTCGCCCCGCTCGGAGGAGCCGGCGCCGCGAATCCTGGTGCTCTCGGGCTCTATCGGCGTGAGGTCGCGCAGGCCGACCGGCGCCCTGCTCCCGGAGCGCAGGGAAACCGTCTTCTCGGAGAGGAAGCCGTTCTGCTCGAGGGTTACGGTATAGCGTCCCGAGGGCAACGAGAGGGTGATCGGCGACGAGGCCGTCTTGTGGAGCTCGACGACGAGCCTGCCGTCCGAGTTGCGCAGGAAGAGCTTCCCTTGGACGTCGCTTTGCACGATTATCGCCGCCGAGGTCTCCCGCAGATCGGTAAGGACGAGGTCGCCGGAGCCGGAGAGGCGGATCTCATAGGAGGGATGCTGCGGCCCCGCGTCGGTAGCCGCGGTGCGGGCGAGCGTCTCGGCCGAGGCGTAGCTGTAGGCCTCGTTCAACGTGACCTTGCCGTGCCCGGCCGTGTCCGCTGCCCCCCGCAGGGCGGAGACGAGGTAGTAGGTAAAGAAAGAGGCTCCAATCCGATCGGATTCCTGTGCCGCCTCGTTCTCCGAGCTCGAGGTGAGAAAGGCGTAGCCGGTCGTGCTCACGGACTCGTCGAGAAAGAAGGCAGGATGGCGCGTGCCCCCCTTCAGACGCGTGAACGAGCCCGAAGAGCAGGAGTCAAGGATGGCGATTTTGACGTCCGCCTGGGTCGCCTCGATCCGCCTCCGGAGCTCGATGTAGGGGAGCCTCTCCCCGCCGAGCAGAAGCCCTTCCTCATCCGAGTGGCCCGAGTAGTAGACAAGGAACTCGATGCGCCGGGCGCTTCCCTTCGCTGCGCGAACGCGCTCACCCATCTGCTCGAAGCTCCGCGAGATCGTGGCGACGCCGGGGTCGGTGAGGAGCAGGCTGTCGCCGCCGTTCACCCCGCCGACCTCGCCCATGACGGTCGCCATGGCACGGGCATCCGAGACGGCGTAGGCGAGGGGCACCCGCTGCCGTCCGCCGTTGTTCGAACCGATATAGAGGGCAAATCTGCGGAAGGAGGGGGTATCCTCACCCGTAGCCGCGAGGCTGCCGCATGCAACCAGGGAAAAGAGGGCCATGAGTGTGCCGAGAACGGCCCGGCGTGAGGGATGGCGGGACATTGCTATCAGCCTCCTTTCTTCAGCGTGAAGGTGACCAGCCCAAAGGCGGGAGGGAGGGAGGGAAGAGCGGTCGGCCCCTCCTTGATCTCGGTTCGCCGCATCGTTTCGAGAATCCCGCGCACCGAAAAGGGATGTGTCGAGGTGACGAAAAAGAAGCGCTCGAAGCGGGGCGCCGCATCAAGCTCGTACGAGAAGGGAAGGAGCACCTCGCCGCCGGTCTTGAGGAGCGGCGCACCGTTTTCCCGCTCCGGGTAGTGCAGGGTGATGGCGCCCGCTCCGTCGATCGAGAAGATGGTCCCATAGCGCGCTGCGCCCGCGACGTACCCGATTTGAACGAGATCGCCCCTCCTTGCCGTCGCCCCGTCGCCAAGGAGCTCGACACCATTCGAGGTCTCCCGATAGATTCGCAGGGCGGGAAGGATCCCCTTGACCCGCACCGAGCTCTCGCTCGAGCCTGCCTGTGACCCGCCTCCGGTCGCCAGAATGATAGGCACGAGCGCGACTCCCACGACGAGAATCGCCGCGGCGAGAAGCGGGAGGAGCTTCGCCCGACCGGCAAGCTGTCTGAATCCTGCCATGAATCCGGAAGGGGCAGCCTGCGAAAGGCGGTTCGGCTCCTGCTGCGAGTCGTGCTCCGCTTGAGCCCGCTGCCGAATCAGGGCGGCAATCCGATCCGGCGGATAGCGCTCGAGGATTTCGGAATCCGACTCGTCGAGCAGCCGCAGGCGCTCCGCAGTGTCCGCGTCGGCACGCAGGCGCTTGCTTCTTCGGGCAGGAAGCTCACCCAAATGAAGCCGCTCGATGAGCAGCTCCGGAAGCCGTCTCGCCATGGGCTAGCTCTCCTTCACGGACAGTCCCCGCTCCTGGAGCCGCCGCAAGCGCTTGCGCACGCCGGAAACCGACATGCAGACTGCGCTGGCAGTCTCCTCGAGCGTGAGTCCGTCGACCCAATGGAGAACTGCGATGGTCTTTGTCGTTGCAAGCTCGCTCCCGAAGATCGTATCGAGGAGATGCGTGGTAAGGGCTTGCCGCTCCGGATCGTCCAGGCCAGCGATCTCCACGAGGAGATCCTCCTGAGAGGTCGCCGGCCGACGGCGCTCCCCCCGAAGGATGTTGAGACAGGTGTTCGTGGCGATGGTGTAGAGGAGACTGGAGGGCGCGTGGGCGGTGAGCATCTCCCGCCTCTTGAGAACCTTGACGAAGACCTCCTGGAGGGCATCGAGCGCCTTGTCTTCGTCGCGGAGCAGAGCTCGGCATCTCCGCAAAACCATGGGGCCATAGGTGCGGTAGAGCTCCTCAACGTCAACAGCCACGTGTCTCGACTGCTCCCGGTATGTGACGAAATGGTGTTACTTTTTAGGGAATGGGTAAGCCCCATCGGTGAACCTCTCCATTGTATAGGAAATTCAACACCGGGGGAAGAGACGCCTGTCACCGCGCGGATTGGGCCGCAGAGGCGTTTCTAGCTTGAGCCGGTACGGCGGATCCAGGCGGGGCGAACCTCGCTCCCCGGATTGGCGTCGAGCGCGGGTATCGGAAGCTGTCCTCGAAGATCTCCGTCCAGCAAGAGCGTAAAATGCTCCTCGATGCCGGCAAGGCGGTTTGCGTCGGTCCTGCCATAGAAGCCCCGCGGGCTTACCGAGAGGAGATAGCCTCGTTCTTCGGCGGTGATGCGGACGGGCAGCACGTCGATCGAGGCGCTCTCGCTGTCGGGGAAGACCAGGAGGAAGCTGGCCTCTCCCCGGGTGAACCGGAAGCGGCAGCCGGGGAGGGCAAGCGTGCCGGAAGTGGGCGAAAGCCGCAGACGGTATTCCTCCCCATCAGGGTAACAACCCTCTACGCCGATTTCTTCGTCCTCTTCGAGGTGGAAAAGAGGGATCTCCATTGCAGCGCACGCGTCGATGTAGAGTTGGGGCTGCGGCTCCGGATAGCGAATGGTGAGGGCGACCACGAGCTGCCTGAAGTCCTGCACCAGGAGGAAGTCTTGGGTGATTGCTCCCGGATGCACGAAATCGGGATCGGTCGCCTGGCAGCTCACCCGCAGCCCGCGCACGTGCTCGCCTTCGATCGAAAAGGCATTCATTACGGTAAAGGGGATCTCGCGCCGGCCGACTTCGACGTAAGACCTGCTGGGGAGGCTCGCAAGGAACTCCCGACCGCCTCGCGCCAGCCCGGAAAGCCGTCCCCGCGAAAATCGGACCGCGAAATCGCCCTCGTCGAGGAGGACCTCGCCGAGCATGTCGGCGATGAGTGTCCGATCGGGATCTCGGCGGTGCGGCGGGGTCGTGTGGCTGAGGGCGATCTCAAGCGGGTCGAGCGGCGCCAAGCGCTCAAGCCTGTGGCGAAGCTCCCGGTCCTCTGCGCTCCGCGAGATCGATCTCCGGCGGCCGGAAACGGCAGCTGCACGCGACCTTCCCACCTCCCAGCGAGCCATGCGCGAGGCGGGATCGGTCGGGATAAGGCTTGCCGCAGCGAGAAGATCGAACGGGCGCGCTGCGATTCCGTTTCCGCTCGGCGCGTGAGGGCCAGCGGCCTTCGGCTCCAGGTGGGGAAGGTTCTCGCGGAGTCGGGCAAAAAGCCCGACACCGTGGGCCCGCTGCAGGCGAAACAGTGCGGCAAAGAGAGCGGCTATCTGTTCGGGCTCCATCGCCGTCATGTCGCCGACGATGAATCCGGCCGCGTGGAGAGAGGCGTTGGCAAAGTGCCTCAACCGTCGAAGTAGCGAGGCGACCGACGAGGCAAAGGAGAAGTGGGAGTTCGACAGCCAGGAGCGGCGCTCCCATCCGGGCTCAATCCACAGGAGGGGAAAGGTTGCATCGCGGCCGTCTCGCCGCAGGAGGATCTCTCCGCGCTTCGCATCGGCCAGGAGAACTGGTGTATGCTCCCTCCAGGCCGCAATGCTCGAGTTGCGAAGAAAGTCGGCTGCATGAGGGAAAAAGACCTCCGGTTGGATGCCAAGCACGGTCGTGAAGCCGCTTCCGAAGGGATTGGCGGCGACCCACTCAAGCTCTCGATTGAGCTCTTCCTTGGAAAGAAGATGCTGATACGCGCCGCTGTAGCCCATCGGGAGGATCATGTCGGCGGTCCGTTCGAGCATCCGGTCGAGCAGCTTGCCGACCCGCGCAGAGCCTTCGGCGAGCAAAGGATAGGCGGCGAAGTTCCAGTGAACCGACAGGAGCTCCGCCGGTTGCTGCTCGAGCGCCAGGAGGGAGTGCTCGATGGCCGCCACGACCCGAGCCGCACGGGTGTCAGGGTAGCTTGCGATGAAAAATAGCTGACCAAGCCGCTTCATCTCGACAGCCGGTTCAATCCTACCATGGCGTGAGTGATTCCTGAGTTGTGCCTCAAAAAAAGCTTTCGCGTCAAGCCCTGATGCATGGAAAACTCATTTTTCAGTTGATCGACAACCGCCGAATTTGTTATCTTCTTTTCGGAAATACGTCGCGAATCATTACACTCGACACAAATTACTCAAAGGAGAGGTGTGAGTCATGGCAAAACAGTTACTGTATAATGAGGAAGCGAGGCGCGCCCTGCTTGCCGGGGTCACCAAGCTCTCGAATGCGGTGAAGACCACCCTGGGCCCCAAGGGGCGGAACGTCCTTCTTGACAAGAAGTTCGGTGCCCCGACGGTCACCAAGGACGGCGTTTCGGTTGCGAAGGAGATCGAGCTCGAGGATCCGTACGAGAACATGGGTGCGCAGCTTCTGAAAGAGGTTGCGACGAAGACCAATGACGTAGCCGGCGATGGAACCACCACGGCGACGGTGCTCGCGTACGCGATCATCAAAGAAGGTCTCAAGAGCGTCGCGGCCGGCATAAATCCCATGGGTCTCAAGCGCGGAATCGACAAGGCGGTGGAGCTCGCAGTCGAGGAGATCAAGAAGCAGGCGAAGGACATCAAGGACAAGGAAGAGATCTCCCAGGTCGCTTCGATTTCCGCGAACAACGACAAGCTGATCGGCGAAGAGATCGCCAATGCGATGGAGAAGGTCGGCAAGGATGGAGTGATCACGGTCGAAGAGTCGAAATCGATCGAGACCAGCACCGAGTTCGTCGAAGGTATGCAGTTCGACAGAGGCTACCTCTCGCCCTACTTCGCCACCAACCGCGAGGCGATGACCGCCGTCCTCGAGGATCCCTTCATTCTCATCTACGACAAGAAGATCTCCAGCATGAAGGACCTCCTTCCCTTGCTCGAGAAGGTTGCGCAGGCCGGCAAGCCTCTTCTGATTATCGCAGAGGATGTCGAGGGCGAGGCGCTTGCGACCCTGATCGTGAACACCCTGCGCGGCACGCTTACGGCCGTCGCAGTGAAGGCTCCCGGGTTCGGCGACCGCCGCAAGGCGATGCTCGAGGATATCGCGGTGCTTTCTGGCGGGCAGGTCATCTCTGAAGAGCTGGGACTCAAGCTCGAGAGCACGGAGCTGAACCAGCTCGGCCGGGCGAAGACTATCAAGGTCGAGAAAGAGAACACCACCATCATCAACGGCGAGGGAAAGCCCTCCGATATTAAGGACCGAATTGCTCAGATCAAGGCGCAAATCGAAGACACCACTTCGGACTATGACCGTGAGAAGCTGCAGGAGCGGCTCGCGAAGCTCGCGGGCGGCGTCGCGGTGATCAGCGTCGGGGCGGCCACCGAGGTCGAGCTGAAGGAGAAGAAGCATCGCGTCGAGGACGCGCTCTCCGCGACTCGCGCTGCCATTGAAGAGGGAATCGTTCCCGGGGGCGGCGTTGCGCTGATCCAGGCCGAGCACATCGTCGAAAAGTACGACGTTTCGACGCTCGACGAAGACGACAAGGTTGGATTCAACATCGTACGCAAGGCCCTCGAGGAGCCGATCAAGCAGATCGCGCAGAATGCCGGGCTCGACGGCTCGATCGTCGCCGACCGCGCCAAGCACGAGAAGAAGGGCATCGGCTTCGACGCCTCCAAGATGGAGTGGACTGACATGATGAAGGCGGGGATCATCGATCCCGCGAAGGTCGTTCGATCGGCCCTTCAGAATGCCGCCTCGATCGCCGCGCTCCTGCTGACGACCGAGTGCGCCATCACCGACCTTCCCGAGAAGGAAAGGCCCTCCATGGGCGCACCGAATCCGGGCATGGGCGGTATGGGAGACATGATGTAAGCAGTAAGCCGCGAAGCGGCCTACTGCCGCCCGCGCAAGCCACGTTCGGTCTTCCGAAGGTGGCGAGAGCGGGGACTCAAGCAGTGGGTATCCTTGACGCATGGAAGAGCTCTCGTGCATGATAGGCACGAGGGCTTTTTTTTCACGCTCCTGCACATCAACATCAGCGAGGGTTCTCACAGTGATGAGGCGAGAGGATTTCGTGTTCACTATCGGGTACCAGGGCGATACCGCGATTGTCGATGGACACGCACGGTCACGATATGGTAGGCTCTCTGCGAGACAGCTTGCAGAGCAGGGATTCTTGAAACCCGCCTTGAGCTCGGCCCTCTACTCGCAGAATCCGGAGGAGCTCGAGGAGGTCGTGCGGCTCTTCAACGAGAAAAGCGGCACCGATCCGGTAACACTCGAGCAGCTCAAGCGCGTGCTGGGAGTCTTCGAGGTTCCCCAAATGATAAACAAGGTGAAGGTCATTTAGGGGGGCGACGGCCGGACCCGCTCGCCTTGACGCACCCCCCCATCCGTGATAGCTTTTTCGGAATCTTTTAGAATATCGAGGAAGGACTTCTGATGAATAGTCTAGTGCAATCACTGCCCCTTCTGATGGGTGCGCCCGAGGCAGGCGGAGGCGCGGCGGGCGGAGGCGGGGGACAGCTGGTTACAACCTTCGTGACCTTCGGCCTTGTAATAGTTGTCTTCTATTTTCTCATCATCCGGCCCCAGAGCAGGAAGCAAAAACAAACCAAGGACATGCTGTCGCAACTCAAAAAGGGTGACAAGGTTGCGACGGTTGGTGGGATCCGCGGAGTCGTGGTTTCGGTGAAGGATCAGGTCGTGGTGGTGAAGGTGGATGAAAACACCAAGCTCGAATTTTCAAAGAGCGCGATCTCGACCGTCCTGGAGCAGAGGCAGGAGGAAGTCTCGAAGGATGCTCCCAAGCTCCAGTAAGTGGAGCGCCGCTGGGAGCCGCGAGGTGTCTCGATCCCCCTGTCACGACGAGACGCTTCGCGTCCAGCCGATTGGAGTTGATTAATGAGCAAACGCTTCAGACTTTTGATAATTATCGTCGTGCTTGCGATTGCGGGCGCTTTTCTCTATCCATCCTTCCAGTGGTACTTCCTCATCACGCCTCAGCAGCGCGAGCTTGCCCTGAGCTCCAATCAGCAGATACGCTTCTACGCGCGCAGCCAAGCTACTGCAACGCTCGAGAAGCTCGTGACGATGGCGGCCGCCCAGTCGGATGCGCCGATCCCGGCGGCGGACCGTTTCGTCATCAACGCCGCCAAGTCGAACTACCGCCTTGCCCGCGAGCCGATTCCTTCGAAATGGACCGCGCAGGCGGTGTTGGGAGCTTTCGTTACCCGTCAGGATGCATACAACGCCATCGAGGATCACTTCCGCCGAGAGGTGCTGGGATTCAAGAACGGGCGGGGTGACATCATGCAGCTCGGTCTTGACCTGTCCGGCGGGATGAGCGTGCTGCTGCGAGCCGATATGTCGAGCCTCGAGAAGAAGCTCGGACATGCACCGACCGCAGTGGACAAGCAGCAGGCCATGGACCGTGCGATGGAGATTCTCAACAATCGGATCGACAAGTTCGGCGTCACGGAGCCGATCATTCGCCAACAAGGCAACGACGAGATTGCCATTGAGATACCCGGTCCGGCGGACCCCGAGCGGGTCCACACCTTCCTCACCGGAAAGGGCTCCCTCACCTTCCACATCGAGGACGACCAGGCCACGGCTGCTGTCCAGCAGTTCATTGCAGCCCATCCGGGCGACGCCTTCAATGCCGAAGGACAGCTCAAAGAGCCGAGCTTGATACCTGCGGGTGACGCAGTCTACGGCTTCTACAAGCAGGACAAGTACGGTGTGGATCAGCTCGTCAACTATGTCGTCCTGAAGAAAGAGGTCGGTCTCGACGGCGAGCACATCACCGGTGCTCAGGTCGGCACCGATCCGATCACCAATCAGCCCATCATCACCTTCAGCCTCGATCCCGAAGGGGCGGATATCTTCTACAAGCTGACCTCGGCGAACGTCGGCAAGCAGCTTGCGATAGTCCTTGACGGCAAGGTGAAGGCAGGCGCTCGCATCCAGGAAGCAATTCGCGGTAATGTCCAGATGACGGGCTTCGGACGGGAAGAGGCGTCGAATCTCGCCATCGTCCTCAGGACGGCATCCATGCCGGTCGACCTGGTGGTTGAAAGCCAAGAGGCCGTAGGAGCTTCGCTCGGCGCAGATGCGATTCACCAGGGGCTCCTCGCGCTCGCATTCGGCTTCCTCCTCGTCGTTATCTTCATGGCCGGCTACTACAGGGTCGCAGGGCTCATTGCCGACTTCGAGCTCATCCTCGACATGATCATCATGATGGCGATTCTGTCGGCCTTCAACCTTACCCTGACCCTTACGAGCATGGCCGGTCTTATCCTCACGATCGGTATGGCGGTTGACGCGAACGTGCTTATCTACGAGCGCATGAAAGAGGAGCTGAATGTCGGCAAGTCGGTAGAGGCCTCGATTCGGGCGGGCTTCCGAAAGGCCTTCTGGACCATCATGGACACCCACGTCACGGCGCTGGTAGCCGCGGTTTTCCTTTCACAGTTGGGGACGGGGCCGGTCCAAGGATTCGCCTACACCCTCGCGGTCGGCATAGTGTGCTCGCTCTTCACCGCGCTCTTCGTATCGCGTCTCATATTTGACTTCTTCCTCGAGACGCTCCATCTCAAAAAGGTCGCGATCGACTGGAGAAAAAGATGAAGCGTGTCATCCCCTTTACGAATTTCCGCTATTTCGGTTTTGCGTTCTCGACCCTCCTGATCGTCGGGGGGATTGTTGGAACCATAATCCGGGGCGGCTTCAATATAGGAATCGACTTTCAGGCCGGTCTCTCGGAGCAGGTCCAGATTGCTCCGGTCGCTTTTCTTGTGACCTACACCCCGAAGGAGGCTGTGGCGCCGACCATGTCCTTGAACATGTCCGGCAGCGCCATCAATCTGACTGCCGAGAGCGAAAACGGCACGAAGAGCTACTCGATTTCCTACGCCAAGTACCCGACCGTCGGCGACGTCGAGAAAGCGATCGGGGCGATCCCCGACGTAAGCGTCGTTCCGAAGGCAGACCCGTCATTGCCGAGCAGCGACCTGGTTGGGATAAGCATAACGGTCGAGCTCGGTACAACCCCCTTCTCGATCAACGTCGCCAACCAGGATGCTGCGCATTATGTGCGGATCGGGGAGGTGCGCGCCGCCCTCGCCTCGCTGCAAGGGCCGCTCGTTCAGGTCGTCGGAAATCCCGTGCATCAGCAATTCCTGATTCGCGCCGAGGACCGGGGCAAGACCTCGAACTTCCAGGCCGCAATGACCCAGCAGATAAAGAACCTGCTCTCGGCGAAGTTCGGAGCGGATAGCGTCGTGGTGAAACAGTCGGCCTACGTCGGGCCGCGCTTCTCCCAGAACCTCGCGCAGCAGGCAATCACCCTCACCGTCCTGGCGCTCCTTCTCATCATGGTCTACATCTGGATCCGCTTTAAGCTCTCCTACGCGGTTTCGGCCATGATCGCGACGATTCACGATCCCATCATCATGATCGGCTTCATCGGGGTATTCCAGCTGGAGGTGAACACGGCGACGATCGCCGCCGTCCTCACCATCGTCGGCTATTCCCTGAATGACACGATCGTCGTGCTCGACCGCATTCGCGAGAATCGCGGCCTGATGCGGGAAACCGACCTGCGGACGGTCATTGACACAAGCGTGACTCAGGTCTTGCACCGGACGATCGTGACCTCCTTCACGACCTTCCTCGCCGTTATAGCCATTCTCGTGTTCACGACCGGCTCCATCCAAGAGTTCTCTCTCAACATGGTCGTCGGAATCGTCATCGGCACATACTCTTCGATCTTCGTCGCAGCGCAGATCCTCCTGCTTTGGGAGAACGCCCGGGACAAGCGCAAGCGCATCCGCGATGCAATCAAGTACGGGACGCGTGAGGTCGCCCTGAAAACTGCGGGCCCGGCGAGCGCCGGCTCGGCTTCCGCGCTTGAAGAACAGGGCGCCAACACCGTCGCGGGGATCGACGGGACCGGCGCGAAGACGGAGATCGTGATACCGCACATCGAGCGCAAGCTCCATGGCGGCAAGCGGCACAAGAAAAAGTAGGGTTTCGGACCGCTGTCGCTTTCTTCGCGAAAGGAGCGTGCCCGCCTGCGGCGCGCTCCGTCGCAGGCGCACTCCGTTAGAACTGCTTTCCCTGAATCTGAAGGAGATTGAACTTGCCGACATGGCTGATCGCCATGACGGCCATAACGCCCGCCTCTATCGGGTCGGTGACGACGAGATCGGCCGCCTGTGTCACCGATCCCGCCATGTTCAGCGATATCACGGGTATCCCGTAATGCTCGCGAAGCTCGGTGACCGCGTCGGTAATGATGCCTCCCATGAGCGAGCCGGCAAGGACGAGGATGGCCGCGCGGTGCAGCCGCCCGACGGCTCGGACGGCCTCGGCGATCTGGTCCTCCCCGACGATCGCCATGGTGTCGACGGAAATGGCCTCTCCGCGGATGTTGTGCCGGTCGGCCTCCGCGATTGCTCCCGAGGCGACTGCCGCGACCTGCGCGCCGCCGCCGACGACGATGACCCGTTTGCCCCAGACCTTGCGGAAGGTCGTCGTAATGTGGACTTCGAGAATCGAATCGATCTTCTCGATTTCGGATCGTAGCGACTCGCCGTCCTGGTCGATGTCGATCTGAACGATGGTATGCGACGCCCCGTCGTGCTCACGCCAGGACTGGATATAATCGATGTTGCCGCGTTCTGCCACCACGACCCGGGCAATATCCGCGATCAGCCCGATGCGATCGTTCGCGATGATTTCGAGAGCAAGGCGAGCGACCTCTTCAACCGCCGAGTGCTGTTTTATCCAGCGATAGCGTGTGTCGAGCGCCGCTGGGATGGATTGTGCCATGTGTCGATTGTACGAAGGGGACCTCGCGAGTCAAGGGCTTGTTGTTTCTCGTGGGCAGGATCAGGTATACTGGGGCAGTCAGGTAAGGAGAGTTAGCGTGCAGGAGCTTCGGGAAAAGAAGGGCTTCATCTGCGACATGGATGGCGTCATCTATCACGGCAACAGGCTTCTGCCCGGCGTCAAAGAGTTCGTCGCCTGGCTGAAGAGCGAAGACAAGCGCTTTCTCTTCCTGACAAACTCGAGCGAGCGCTCTCCGCGAGAGCTTCAACAGAAAATGGCGCGCCTCGGAATCGATATAGCGGCCGAGCACTTCTACACGAGCGCCCTCGCGACAGCCTCCTTCCTCGCGAGCCAGAAGCCGAATGGAAGCGCCTATGTCATCGGAGAGGCCGGCCTCACGAACGCCCTTTACGACGCGGGCATCTCGATGAACGACGTGAACCCGGACTTCGTGGTCGTGGGGGAGGCTCGCTCCTACAGCATGGACACGGTGCAGCGGGCCGTCAACCTCGTGCTCTCGGGGGCTAAGCTGATCGGCACGAACCCAGACCTGACCGGTCCCATCGAGCAGGGAGTCGTGCCGGCAACCGGAGCCTTGATCGCTCCGATCGAGCTTGCGACCGGCAGTAAGGCCTATTTCGTCGGCAAGCCAAATCCTCTTATCATGCGTCACGGCCTGAAGAAGCTCAACTGCAATCGGGAAGAGACGGTGATCATCGGAGACCGGATGGACACCGACATCATCGCGGGAATCGAATCGGAGATCGACACGGTGTTGGTGCTGACGGGGGTGACCACCCTCGACGGGATGAAGCACTTCGCCTATGCGCCGCACTATATTCTGGAAAACGTCGGGAAGATCGTCGAAGGGTAGCATGCTCCTCAACTTCCGCGAGTACGGCGAGCCTTCCGACGAGCCGCTCCTCATCCTGCACGGGCTTTTTGGCTCGCTCGACAACTGGCACACGGTGGCGGGGCGCCTGGCCGAAGAACGGTGGACCGTGACCGTCGACCTTCGTAACCACGGCGGCTCTCCCCACAGCCCCGATTTCAGCTATCCGCTTCTGGCCGAAGATGTCGCCGAGGTGATCGACCATCTTGGAGCCGAGCGGGCGGCTGTCCTCGGTCATTCGATGGGCGGGAAGGCTGCCATGGAGCTGGCCCTTTCGCGACCTGCGCGGGTCACTCGCCTCATCGTCGTAGACATTGCTCCCAAGCGCTATCCTCCCCACTACGAGGATCTGCGGGATGCCATGCTGTCGGTCGACTTCGAGACGATCGGTTCCCGCAGAGAGGCCGAGGCGGCACTCGCCCGGCGGATCCCCGACAAGGCGCTTCGGCTCTTCCTTCTCAAGAATCTGAGCCGCGACGACCGCGGCCGCTTTCACTGGGAGCTCGATCTCCCGTCGATCGCTGCCAACTTTGACGAGATATGGGCGGCGATCGACGGAGAGCGCAGCTACTCGGGACCCGTGCTCTTCCTTCGCGGCGCTCGCTCAACCTACATCCTGGAGGAGGATCTTTCGTCGATCCGCAGGCTCTTCCCCCGAGCTCTTCTTGAGACTATCGCGGGGGCCGGACACTGGGTGCATGCCGAGCAGCCCGAGGCGCTCATCGGCGTGGTGGGATCCTTCCTCCGCCGAGACTTGACAAGAGACGGCGAAACCACACACCCTTTCTCCTGAAAAGCTGCGACGGAGACGAGTAGGCGCACACGGTGCCGACAGAGAGGACATCCACAGGCTGAGAGGTGTCCGGCTCACGCGCGTCGAAAACCACTCCCGAGCTGTCGCGCGGAACCCGTCGCGGTAGTATGCGTGTGCCGTTCGCCCCCCGTCACGGGGCATCGAGTGCGGACCTGCGGGCGTCGCTCGCTCGGCCGAAATAAGGTGGAACCGCGGAAAGCCTCTGCGCTTTTCGTCCTTATGGAGTCTTGAGTCACAGAAGACCCGAGGAGGACGGCGCAAAGGCTTTTTTTGCCGAGACAGCTCCGCCAGGTGGCTGGCTCGTCTGCCCACGACACGCACTGTCAAGCCGGATGCCGATCGAGTCCCGGAGGCTGTTATGGATGCAAACGACAAGTTGTATCGAATTCGTCACTCCACCGCTCACGTCATGGCGGAAGCGGTGCTCGAGCTTTTTCCGGAGGCGAAGCTTGCAATCGGTCCACCGATCGACAACGGCTTCTACTACGATTTTGACCTTCCGCGCCCACTCAAGGAGGAGGACCTTGCGGAGATCATGCGCCGCATGAAGGAGATAATGCGAGGGGACCACGAGTTCAAGAAGCAGGTTGTCGATCGGAAGCTGGCAAAGGAGCTCTTCAAGGAACAACGGTACAAGCTTGAGCTGATCGATGATTTGCCGGCCGGCGAGGAGATCTCGACGTATACCCAGGACACCTTTACCGACCTCTGCAGGGGCCCGCACGTCGGCAGCACCCGCGAGCTTGATCCTGATGCCTTCAAGCTGCTTTCGATTGCCGGCGCCTACTGGCGGGGCAAGGAGAGCAACCCCATGCTCCAACGCATCTACGGCACCGCCTGGCAGACGAAGAAGGAGCTTGAATCCTACCTCACCCAACTCGAGGAGGCGAAGCTCCGCGATCACCGGAAGATCGGCAGGGACCTCAAGCTGTTTGTGATCGACGACGCGGTCGGCCAGGGGCTCATCCTCTGGACTCCTGCCGGAGCGGCAGTTCGCCAGGAGCTGCAGAACTTCATCTCGGCCGAGCTGCGCAAGCAGGGCTACTCCCAGGTCTTCACCCCGCACATCGGGCGGCTCGAGCTTTACCGAACCTCCGGCCATTTTCCCTTCTACCGCGACTCGCAGTATCCGCCGCTCATCGAGCGCGAGACCCTCGACACTCTAGCGACCGAGGGAACGAGCTGCGCCGACCTCGCAAATCGGGTTGAGAAGGGCGAAATAGACGGGTACCTGCTCAAGCCGATGAACTGCCCGCACCACATAAAGATCTATGCCTCGCAACCGCGTTCCTACCGCGAGCTTCCGGTCCGCCTTGCGGAGTTCGGCACGGTCTACCGTTGGGAGCAGTCGGGCGAGCTCAATGGCCTGACCCGCGTGCGGGGATTTACCCAGGACGACGCTCATCTCTTCTGCACCGAGGAGCAGGTGCCCCGGGAGATTCTCGGCTGTCTCGCGCTGGTGAAGGTAATCCTTGCAACTCTTAAGATGTCCGACTATCGCGTGCGAGTAGGACTGCGCGACCCTGACTCCGCGAAGTACATCGGCGATCCCGCCAACTGGGACAAGGCCGAGGCGGCGTGCCGCGAAGCTGCTAAGACTCTCGGAGTTCCCTTCAGCGAAGAGCCCGGCGAGGCCTCGTTCTATGGGCCGAAGATCGATTTCATCATCCGTGATGTCATCGGGCGCGAGTGGCAGCTTGGGACCGTGCAGGTGGACTACAACCTGCCTCAACGATTCGATCTCACCTACATTGGCGCCGACAACCAGGAGCACCGCCCGGTGATGATTCACCGCGCACCCTTCGGGTCGATGGAACGCTTCTTCGGCATTCTCATTGAGCACTTTGCAGGCGCCTTCCCGGTGTGGCTCGCCCCGGTCACGGCCGCGGTGATCCCGGTGGCGCCCGCCTTCGCCGACTATGCTGCACGGGTCGCCCGCTACCTCGAGGAGCAGGGCATCCATGCAAGCGCCGATCTGAGCGATCAGCGAATGAATGCGAAGATCCGGCTCGCGCAGGGTCAGAAGATTCCGTACATGTTGGTCGTCGGCGGAAAGGAGCAGGAGAGCGAAAGGGTTTCGATTCGCACTCGTACAGGCGAGCAACTGCAGCCCATGAGCCTCGCGGAGTGTCTTCAGTTCATTAGGGGGAAGATCGACGCGAAGGAGGTTATCTAGCGCCTGGTCGGGCCGCAGCGACACCGCACCGGAAGCGAAGCGGACCCGCACGGGACTGGGGGGTCGGCAGGGGGTGAACAATGACAAGCAGAGAGGCTGTATCGAGATTGCAGGCGATCGATCGGGAGCTTCAGCTCCTCGAGCATGCGAATGCTCTCCTCATGTGGGACGAAGAGACCTACATGCCGGAGAAATCGATTGAAGAGCGCTCGGAGCAGGTTGGCCTGTTGCAGGCGATAATTCACGAGCGGCTCACTTCGTCCGAGATCGGCGACCTTCTTGCGGAAGCCGGCGCAAGCGACTCCAATCCTCGCGGAGACGCCGCTCTTCCCGACGAATCGCGGGCCTTCCTGCGTGCCCTCCATAGAAAACACCGCAGAGAGGTCAAGCTCCCCGCCGAGCTTGTCACCGAGCTGGTGAAGGCCGCGACGATAGGCCAGGCCGTTTGGCGCGAGGCTCGCTCGCGCTCTGACTTCTCGCACTTCGCCCCCAGGCTTCGGAAGCTCGTGGAACTGACCATCCGCAAGGCCGAGTGCATCGGGTTCGTCGATCATCCCTACGACGCCCTCATCGACGAGTTCGAGCCGTGGGCCACCACCGCCCAGGTCCGCTCCATATTCGCCGTTCTCGAAAAGCGACTCGGAGAGTTGGTGGCCCGCATCAAGGACGCCCGAAAGATTGACGATGCCTTCCTGCAGGCGGAATACCCGGTTGACAAGCAGGCGGAGTTCAGCAGGATCCTGCTTGCCGGAATGAGCTTCGATCTCCTGCGGGGTCGCCTCGATCAGTCCGCCCATCCCTTTACGACGACTCTTGGTCGAGACGATGTGCGCATTACCGCACGCTACAATCGCAGTTTCCTTAAGACCGGTATCTTTAGCGTCATCCATGAAGCGGGTCACGCGCTCTACGAGCTTGGTTTTGCGGAATCGATCCGGGGGAGCCTTCTCGCTGCGGGGAGCTCTCTCGGAATTCACGAATCGCAGTCGCGCCTATGGGAGAACATCATCGGCCGAAGCGAACCGTTCTGGCGCCACTATCTTCCGCAGCTCACCCAGCTCTTTCCGAGCCAGCTAAGGGGCGTAAGCCTCGAGCGTTTCTATCGAGGGATCAACAAGGTTGAGCCGTCCCTTATCCGTATCGAGGCGGATGAGGTTACCTACAGCCTTCACATCATCCTCCGCTTCGATCTCGAGACGAGACTCGTCACCCGCGAGCTCACGGTGGACGATCTTCCGGAGGCGTGGAACAGCCGAACGCAGGAGCTCTTCGGAGTTCTTCCAGAAAATGACGCGTCCGGCGTGCTCCAGGACATCCACTGGTCCATGGGAAGCTTTGGCTACTTTCCCACCTATGCCCTTGGGAATCTCTACGGGGCGCAGTTCGCGGCAGCGATGCGCAAGGCCATTCCGAGCCTCGATAGCGAGATTGCAGGTGGGAATCTCGGGGTGATTCTCGAGTGGCTGCGCCGCGAGATCCATGCCCACGGAGCCGCCCTCACCGCAACCGAGCTCTGCGAGCGGGTGACCGGACAGTCTCTTTCTCCCGATTACTTTCTCGCGTATCTCGAGGGGAAGTACGTTCCGATCTATGACCTATAGCTGGGCAAACGTCGAGAACCCCTTCTTCTGGCTCTTCTGGTCCGGACTCTTTCTGGGCGCCGCAATCAATCGCGCGATTAAGCCGCGGGTACGACTCGACCGCTGGGTCTTCGTCTATCTCTATCTTGTGGTTGTGGTGGCGGCTGCCACCCTCGCAGTCATCGCGCCGCGGCTTGCGGCTAGCCCCGCCGGAATGGGAGCACCTCCTTTGGTGCTCGCCGTCATGCCTCGGGCGCACGCCGGATTCACTCCGGCATCGCTTGTCTTTGTGCTTGCGACGACAGGAATCAGCTTTCTGGCGGCTCGGTATCGCCGCGCCGCCAGAATCCCGGCTCTCGTCGCCATCGTTCT
Organism: Spirochaetales bacterium; assembly: GCA_027306915.1. Next base: position 33,827 of record DAHUYW010000041.1, read on the forward strand.
TGTCGTGGCAGGGGCAGGGGCACGCCTTCGGGGTGCAAACCCATTCCTGGGTGAAGAAGCGGCGGCCGGCACCTTCCAGGTGCTCGCCCTCCATAATGGCATCATGGACGTTGAGATCAACGCCTCCGCACCGGGGCAGGCTCGGCAAGCCCGCCGTGGCTCGCAAGACCAGTCAAGGGGCCCCGCCGTCACACCCTCCTACGAAACGCTACATGGATACGCCGTCGCTGCCGTCGTTAGGGTTCTCACCGTTCCCGATTGGCTCTTCTTCTTGTCTTCCGCCCGCTACTACCGCTTGGGTGGACTCGCGGTCCATGGTCCCGCCCTTCGTGCCGCGGGAGGCGGGCTCCGGGCGACGCAAGAAGAGCCAGAAGCGGCGCCCTTCTGGTTTCCTGCCTTCCGAGCTTCAGAGCACCACTCGAGTCTCTTGGTACCGACCCTCCTGCAGAGCTATCAGATCGTCCTTCTCCCCGACCTCTCCGTGCGGGTGACGCCAATCCTAGCGGAAAAGGACTGAAGCGCAGGAGGGCCCCTCCGATAATCGGAGTATGATGGTGAGCCTCTACCGCGGCGAGCCCGTCGGTCGGTTTCGCTACCTTTCCGTCACGAGCCGAGCGACGAGTCTCCTTGTCGTGCGGGAAGTCCTTCTTGCCTCATCGGGACGCGAGATAGTCTCGGCACACGAGCTCTACCTTCGCTACGGTTCGGCTATTGAGATGGATGCGGCGCTCGCCAGCCTCATTCAGTCGAGGGCTCGTTCGGGCTTCCAGGTCCTCTACGCCTACCTGCCGGAAAGCCGCCTGCCTCAGAGCGCGCGTCTGGTCCGCGAGTCGGAGCTTCCGAGAACCCCAACTCTCGCCGACTGGATTACTTCTTGCTTGCCGCCTTCATCTGAGTGCTGAAATAGACCAGCTTGTCAACAATCGACACCACGAGGAAGACCCCCACGGTGTATTCGAGAATGGTGACAACGAGTCCGGTCCACCGCCATGTTGCCACAAGCAGGGCGAGGATCTCGAAGGCGTAAAGAACCATAACAGCAAAGATCGAAGCCTTGCCGATAAGAGAGGTTTCGGGCCGCAGATATCCACGCTTGTGGGTGAGAGCCGTCATTCCGACTATCATCGTAAGTGATCGAAGGACAATCGCAGCGAAGAACCATGACGGAATCAGTCGATAGGCGAGGAAGGCGATCGAGATGACTCCCAGCACAAGATAGTCGCTGAAGCTGTCCATCACCTTCCCGATCTTGGTGACCTGGTGGGTCATCCGAGAGAGCGCTCCGTCGAGCATGTCGGTGAGAAATATGATCGTCACAAAGACAAGCAGGATGACGAGGATCGAGCGTTCGCGCGCAAGGACGATGAGAAACGCGATCGTCGGGAGCGAGCTCAGGCGAGTCATCGTCAAGATGTTCGCAAGGTTGACTCGCTCGAGGGAGATACCCTCCGGCTCGATTTGAAACTGATCCTTCCGCTGGAGCAGCAGCCAGAGCATGACGAGGTGGTAGACGACTGCCGTTCCGAGAAAGCCGAGCTCCACCGCCAATCGGAACCCGTACCGGACGGCGATCGCCGAGAAGAATACGCATTGAAATAGAAACAGTGAGCCCCAGGTGAGGAGGATGCTCGCGGCGATGGAACCCTTCGGCTTCATTGCGCTGTCAACTCTACGGATCGTTTGAATGCTCGTCAAGACCACCCGTTCGCAATGGGCAGGGATCGGATAGCTAACGACTCCCGCCGCAACTTGACATCTCAATTGAGAACAAGTATGGTCTCGCTATGAGCCTGCCCAACAAACTGACGATTGTCCGGCTTGTGCTCTCACCGTTGCTTTTTGTGGTCTTCTTCATCCCGGTGTGGACCGGCGCCTTTCAAGCCGGTTCCGTGGTCGCCATCTGGATCATTTTTCTCACGGTAGAACTTACAGACATCCTCGACGGACACCTGGCGCGGAAGTGGGACCAGGTTTCAGATGTCGGCAAGGTGCTCGATCCTTTTGCCGACGTCGTGAGCCGGCTGACGTACTTCATCTGCTTCACGGGATTCGGCGTGATGCCGATATGGATTCTCGCGATCCTCGTGTATCGGGAGATCGGAATCACCTTCCTGCGTTCCGTCCTGTTCCGCCGTGGAATTGCCGTCGCAGCCAACGCCTGGGGGAAGGCTAAGGCGGTCACCTATGCCGTCGCCGGGGTCGCTGGCTTTGCGGTGGTCTCGATCGATCGCCTCGGGCTCTTTCCGTCGAGCTTCAAGGTGCTTTCCCTGATCGCGCTCGTCATCTTCCTTCTCGCGGTTGTCGCCTCCGTGGGTTCCTTTGTCACCTACCTTCTGGCGCTGATATCGAGCGAGCGGCCTGCGCGATAGGCACGGCGCAGCTCTTGTGGCTACCGGTGCGATGAAGCCAATCGATCGGCTCACCCAACGAGAGGCAGCCGGCGTACGCTTGGTTCTGACTGATATCGATGACACTCTTACCTCGGACGGCTACCTCGTTCCCTCCGCCTTTCAGGCGCTTTGGGACCTCCACGCATCCGATATCGCTGTCGTTCCAGTTACCGGGAGACCGGCGGGCTGGTGTGATCTCATCATCCGCGAGTGGCCGGTCGCGGCAGTCATAGGCGAAAACGGCGCGTTCGTTTACTACCGGTCTCGTGCTGCAGGGGGCGGAGCGGGCGCCGGTGATGCCGTAGGCGGCCGCATCGCCGAGTTCACTCATCCCAGCGTGGCCGGCGAGGAGATTCGCCGAAGGCTTTCCGAGGTTCGCGAGGCAGTCCTTTCTGAGGTACCGGGTGCTCGGGTTGCCCGCGATCAGTTTTCCCGGATCTATGATCTGGCTATCGATTTCCGAGAGGATCCGCCTTATCTTCCATTGTCGGAGGCTCAGCGGATCAAGTCCATCTGCGAGCGCTTCGGCGCCCGCGCAAAGATCAGCTCGATCCACGTGAACACCTGGTTCGGGAACTACGACAAGCTTTCGATGGCGCGGCTGTTCCTTGCCGAACATTGGAAGATGAACGACGACGCGCTCCACGAGGCGGTCCTGTACTGTGGAGACTCTCCGAACGACGAGCCGATGTTTCGCTTCTTTCCACTCGCCTGCGGCGTGGCGAACATCAGCCGCTACTTCGATCTCCTTGAGGCGCGCCCCGCGTTCGTTTCCGCACGAGAGGGGGGCGAAGGCTTCGCAGAGATCGCGGGCACCCTGCTCGAGAAGCGCAAAAAAAGTAGTCCATGACATTGACATTATTCGTCGGATCGGGTATATTTTCTTTCGCCTCTTGCGAGAACGAGAGGCGCTGCTGACAGGGTTCGGTCTTTCCTTTATAAGTGAAAGAAACCATCTACAGGTGTAGGCTACACAACAAGTTAGGCCCGCTTAAGAGATGTACCGACTGTCTTCGAGTGGGGCGACTCCAAGGAGTCAAGGCCCGGATGCTCTTTTACAAGAGGACTCTGCCTGAGGGTTCGGCTGCCAGGGGGTAGTCGGGGCTGATGAAGGGGAGTCAACAGGGA
>DAHUYW010000042.1 GCA_027306915.1 Spirochaetales bacterium
TGGGAGACCTTTCAGGGAGCTTCTCGCCCTTCTCGACGAGCTCCTGGCGCGACGTTCCGGCGACGGCGTGCGCACGCTTGCCTTCACCGGCTCGGGCGGTACCCTCGGTTCGCGGCTCCTGGGGGGGCGCTTTGTAAACGAGGTCGTCGCCCAGGCAACCTCGGTCATCGCCCACTACCCTCACGCCCGTTCGGTCATCGAGATGGGCGGAGAGGATTCCAAGCTCATCCGCCTCTCGGGCGACGGGAAGCTCCTCGGCGCCGCAAGGCTTCGCGAGGCTGCCGTGGGCGGCGGCGGCTGTGCGGCGGCTTCATCGAACGGAAAGGGCCGGATCGAGGATTTCGCGATGAACAGCATGTGCGCCGCCGGCACAGGGTCCTTCCTCGACCAGCAAGCGAGGCGCATGGGCCTTTCGATCGAGAGGGAGTTCGGCGAGCTCGCTCTGGTCTCGGAGCACCCTCCCCGCATCGCGGGCCGCTGCAGCGTCTTCGCTAAAAGCGACATGATCCATCTCCAGCAGATCGCCACCCCGGTCCACGACATAGCCGCAGGGCTGTGCTTTGCAGTCGCCCGGAACTTCAAGAGCAACCTCGCGCGAGGTAAGCGCATCGAGAAGCCGATTGTCTTCCAGGGCGGGGTGGCGGCAAACGCAGGGATGGTGCGCGCCTTCCGCGAGCTTCTTGAGCTCGAATCGGAAGAGCTTCTGGTCCCTCAGTATCACGCTTCGATGGGGGCGATCGGCGCCCTCTACCGTGCGCTCGACGACGACTTGCCCACAATCCCCTTCGCGGGGCTTGCCGCGCTTCGCGCCTACCTCGCGGCCGACCGCAGCAACGGCGACTCTCTTCCCACCCTCGCTCCGCCTACGGCTCGCTTTCACAAGGAGGCAAACCCGCGCTTTCGAGGGACCGCGAAGCTGCCTGTCTTCCTCGGTCTCGACGTCGGGAGCCTCAGCACGAACGTGGTCCTCATTGACGACGAAGATCGCGTGGTGGCGCGCCGCTACCTGCCGACCGCCTCGCGACCCCTGGAAGCGATCCAGCGTGGTCTCGCCGAGATCGCCGAGGAGGTCGGGGGGCGCGTAGTGGTCATGGCGGTGGGAACGACCGGCTCGGGGCGCTACCTCACCGGCGATTTCGTGGGGGCCGACGTGATCCAGAACGAGATAACGGCGCAGGCGACCGCTGCGATCGCCATCGATCCTACGGTCGACACCATCTTCGAGATCGGCGGACAGGACTCCAAGTTCATCAGCATTCAAGACGGGGTCGTCGTGGATTTCGAGATGAACAAGGTGTGCGCCGCCGGGACGGGCTCCTTTCTCGAGGAACAGGCCGAGAAGCTCGGCATCAATATCGTCGAAGAGTTCGGGTCGATGGCGCTCGCCGCCGAGCGTCCCGTGCGCCTCGGCGACCGCTGCACGGTCTTTATGGAGTCCGACCTCAACTCCCACCAGCAGAAGGGGGCAACCACCGAGAACCTCGTCGGGGGGCTTGCCTACTCGATAGTACAGAACTACCTCCAGAAGGTAGTCGGCACCAAGCGGAGTGGGGAGCACATCTTCTTCCAAGGCGGGGTCGCAAACAACCGCGCCGTTGTCTCCGCGTTCGCCGCGGTAACCGGCAAGACGATTACCGTCCCTCCCCACTTCGACGTGACCGGCGCGATCGGGGCTGCGATGCTCGCCCGGGCGAAGATGCGCGAGAACGCCGGGACCGCGGACGCCGGGCGCGCTCCCGCGCCGAAGGCGACCCGTTTCAAGGGTTTCGGGCGAAGCCGATCCTCGTACGCGCTCGACCGCTTCACCTGCAAGGGATGCGCAAACGAGTGCGAGATCCGCAAGGTGAAGGTCGAGGGGGAGCGGCGGCCGCTCTACTACGGCGGGCGCTGCGAAAAGTGGGAGCGCGACGAGCGAAAGGGTAGAGGCGCGGAGATTCCGAATCTCTTCGAGGAGCGCACGCGCCTCCTCATGGGGGACTATCGAGAGGACCCCGACGAGGTTGGCACGAGCCCATCGCAGGGTGCCTTGCGCGGGACGATCGGCATCCCGCGGGCCCTTATGCTCTTCTACCAGCAATTCCCCTTCTGGCGGACCTTTTTCGAGATGCTCGGTTTTCGGGTCGTCCTTTCGCGGGCGACCGACCCAGGTCTCATCCAGAGGTCGCTCGAGCTCCTCACGGCGGAGGCCTGCTTCCCGGTAGAGGTTACCTACGGTCACGTGATCGATCTTCTCGAGAGCGGGGCGGATTGGGTATTCCTTCCCTTTGTGGTGAATGCCCGCGCTGAGAGAGACAACCCCACGACCAACTACAACTGCCCCTGGGTCCAGGCTCATCCCTTCATGATCCGGGCTACCTTGCGTGAGCGGGAAGAGTGGAGGCGCCGCATCCTCACTCCGACGCTTCACTTCCGCTACTACGAGCGAGTCCTTCCCGATGACCTTGCGGTCTTCATGCGCGAAACCTTCGGCGTGGCGCGATCGGAGGTCCTCGCCGCCATGAAGGCCGCGGGCGACGCCCAGGCGGCTTTCGAGCGAGCGCTCAAGGAGCGGGGGAAGGCCGTTCTCGAGGCGCTGCCCGAAGGACGGGTGGCCGCCGTCGTCCTCGGTCGACCCTACAACACCTCGGACCCCCTGTTGAACCTCTCCCTTGCCGAGAAGCTCATCGGTATGGAGGTGCTTCCGATTCCGATCGACTTCCTGCCCCTCGATCGCGAAAAGCTCTTCGAGAGCTACTATATGGTCTATTGGCCGAACGGCCAGAAGATTCTTGCCGCTGCGCGCATAATCGCGCGCGACGAGCGCCTGAACGCGATCTACCTCAGCAACTTCCGCTGCGGCCCCGATTCATTCCTTTCCCACTATGTGCGTGAGGAGCTTGCCGGGAAGCCCTACCTCCAACTTGAGGTCGACGAGCACTCAGCCGATGCCGGGATGGTCACCCGGTGCGAGGCCTTCCTCGACAGCCTCAAGTCGCGCCGAGGCGCCGGAAGCGGTCCGGCGAGGAAAGCCACTCCATCGGCGGCCGGCTGCCCGCCATCTCCTTTGACCGCCGGCGCCAAGGCGCCCGCGCAGGCAATCCAGGCCGCCGCTTCGCATCGCTACCGGATGGCCGCCCATTCCGAGGGCGACCGGACGCTCTACTTCCCTTACATGTCCGACGGCGCCTATGCCCTCGCCGCCGCCTGCAGGAGCTGCGGCGTGGCGGCAGAGGTGCTTCCGATGCAGAACGAAGAGGATCTGAAGCTCGCAAGGGGCTACACCTCCGCCAAGGAGTGCTTCCCTATGATCTGCACCCTCGGCAGCTTTCTGAAGAAGATGCGCGAGCCCGGATTCAACCCCCGAAGGGCGGCCTTCTTCATGCCGGACCACGGGGGGCCCTGCCGCTTCGGACAGTACAACAAGCTTCAGCGCATCGTCTTCGACAGGCTCGGCTACGAGGATGTGGAGATCGTCGCCCCCTCCAACGAGGACGCCTATGCCGGCCTCTCCGGAGGGCACGGAAATCGCTTCCGGCTCGCGGCGCTTCGAGGCATCTTCGCGGTGGACCTGCTGCGAAAGCTGCAGCAGGAGCGCAGGCCCTACGAAGCCTCGCCCGGCGAGACCGATCGCGTCTATCGCGGATGCCTCGAAAGGATCGTTCGGAGCACGGGAGGCGGAGCGGGGGACATCCGAGCCGTGCTTGCAAGCGCGGCCGAAGAGTTTCGCTCCTTGCGTCAAACCGGCGGTCCGCGAAAACCGCTCGTCGCGATAGTCGGCGAGATCTTCATGCGCGACAATCCCTTCTGCAGCGGCTACCTCGTGGAGCGCCTCGAGCGGCTCGGTGCGGAGACGGTCATGGCTCCCTTCATTGAGTGGATGACCTACTCGACGCTCCGCTACAGCCGCGACAGCCTCTGGAAAGGGGACTGGAAGGGATACGCTCGGTCGAAGATTCAAAGCCTCTTCATGCATCTCATCATGCGCAGGCTCCGCGCGGCGGTCGAAGGGGTGGCGGACCTCGCGCACGACGTTCACGTGGAGGAGATGCTTGAGCGCTGCGGGCCTTACGTCCACAGGGACTACGATGGCGATCCGGCCATCGCTCTCGGCGCCGCGAGCCTTCTTGCAGATCGGGGCCTGTCGGGGGTTGTCCACCTCATGCCTTTCACCTGCCTGCCCGGCACCATCGTGACCGGGGTCACCGGCTCCTTTCGCGCCGACCACGACAACATCCCCTGGGCGAACATCGACTTCGACGGACAGGAGGATACCGGCATCGAGACCCGCCTCCAGGCCTTCATGCACCAGGCGGCCGAGTTCGCGCGGGCACACGGGAACGGTCGAGCGCCCGATTGGCTCCTGTCCGCAGGCGGCCAAGGCCATCGGAGCGACGGACGTGAGGGTACTCAGCCATCGAGAAAGTAGGCTATACTTCTGAAGCATCATGGCCACGGCCGACACACGCAACTTCGACGCCTACCTCGAGCGAAACGCAGGCAAGATCGGCGAGGTGATTCACGATCTTTGGGCAGCCAAAGACCGGACGCTGTGGTCCCGACAGCCCCACTTCTACATCCGACTAGGCTCGATCGCGGACCAGCTCGGGCAGGTGATGTTCGCCCACGATATCCTTGGCGAAGGGCTGCGCTACTTTCCGGACAACCTCCGCATCACCCAGCTCTACAGCCTCTCGGCGATAAAGTGCGGCTTCCTTGTCGAGGCGCGCGACCTGCTCAATCGCCTCGTGAAGAGCGGCCATGACGATGAGGAGACCCTCGGTATTCTCGGACGTCTCTACAAGGAGATCTGGCTCCTCGAGGGCAGCGAGCAGACCGACCATCCCACGCTTCGAACCTCGCGCAACCTCTACCTGAAGGCGTTCCTCAAGAGCCAAGGGTACTACTCGGGCATCAACGCCGCCACGATGAGCGCGGTCGTCGGCGATTGGGACAACGCCGGAAAGCTCGCCCGCCGGGTGATGAAGATCTGCCAGGAACAGGCATCGCAGAGCGGCGAGAGCGGCCCCTGGCTCCAGGCGACGATCGGCGAGGCATCCGCGCTGCTCGGTGACGAGGAGCTCTCGGTCCGAGCCTACCGGCGCGCCCGCGAGGAGGCACGCGGCAACCTCGCCGAGATAGCGAGCATGCGCCGGCAGCTCAAGCTCCTGCGCCGGGTCAGCCCCCTCGCCGAGGAGCTTCTGGCGGAGCTGCGGGTGCCGCCGGTCGTGGCGTTCGTAGGCCACATGCTCGATCGCCCCGAGCGCAGGCGTCCGCGCCTCCCACCCGCCGCCGCTACCTGCCTTAAAGAGACGATCGCGGAGACACTCTCGGAGAGCGGTGCGCTCATCGGCTACTCCTCGGCCGCCTGCGGCTCCGATCTGCTCTTCCTCGAGTGCATGCAGAGCGTCAAGGGAGAAACCAACGTGATTCTCCCCTTCGCGACGGAGGATTTCTTCGCGACGAGCGTGGCCTACGCCGGCAAGGAGTGGATCGAGCGGGTCCGGGCCGCCATCGAGCGCAGCTCGAGAGTCGAGGAGACGGGTCGCGGCAGCTACCACCACGACGACCTCCTCTTCCGGCACGCAAACCAGATCATCGCCGGCAAAGCCATCCTTCGCAGCCGACTGCTCGAGACCGAGCCCCTGCTACTGTCGGTGTGGGACGGGAGACGCAGGCGCGAGCCCGGAGGCACCTGCGAGACCGTGGAGGCTTGGCGCCGGCTAGGCTTCGCACACCGGAACGTCGACCCTTCGCCATTCCGGAGGATCAGGGCGGATCTCCGCTCTCGCGACGTGGCGCAGCCCCCCCAAGCCGCGGCCGATCCGATCGCGCCCGACTCGATACCCCTGCACGCCGGGCCGGCGCTCGGCACCGACCGCTACCCCCCGGGCATAAGGCGAGAGGTGGTGACGCTTCTCTTCGCGGATCTCGTCGGCTACTCGAGGCTCGCGGAGGATCAGGTCCCCTACTTCGTGAAGGACTTTCTTGCCTCCTTGGTCGACCGGATGAAGAGGCTCCGCGGACGGCCGCTCTTCAAGAACCTCTGGGGAGACGCTCTTTGTTTCGCCTTCTCGGACCCGGCCGCCGCCGCGGAGTGCGCCCTCTCCTTGCGCGACCTCGTCCGCCAGACCGAGTGGAGCGCCCGGCATCTGCCCGCGGATCTCGCCATCCGCATCGGCCTTCACGCGGGCCCGGTCTTCAAGGGGCGCGAGCCGGTTCTCAAGCGGCTCAACTACTTTGGCTCCCACGTGAATCTCGCTGCGCGCATCGAGCCGATCACCCGGCCCGGGAACGTCTACGCAAGCGAGCAGTTTGTGGCCCTCCTGGTCGCGCGAGGGAGTAAGGGAATCGACTCTCGTTACGTCGGCGTGATCACGCTTCCCAAGGAGTTTGGGAGCTATCCGATCTACCACATCAAACGCGTCAACGAGATTGAATAGGAAGGGGGAAGTCGTGATGAAGAAAAGGCCCGCGCGCAAACGCCCCGCAGCGAAGGGCGCAGCCGCGCCCAAGCGCCGCACCGCCGCACGCGCGGCCGGAGCGACGCGAACCGCTGCAAAGAAACGCTAGCGACCTGCCCACCGACCCTCGTCGCTCGCGCAGGCCCTGACGCGCGCCCTCGGCTCGGGCAGGCGCGCGCCTCCCAAAGCGAAGCGCTCGGCTTCTCAAGCAAAGAGCCCCGCTCGGTCCAAACGCAACAGCAAGCCCGTCGCCAAACGCGTTCCAGCAAAGAAGAGCGCCACCCGCAGCGCCGCCAAAAGCGGCCGCACGACCCCCGCTCGCCGCACGGCGGCGAAGAAAAGCGCAGGCAGGGCGGTCACGCGCCGAAAGCCGGTTACGCGCCGAAAGGCGGCGTCGCCGCGCAGCACTGCCAAGCGAAAGAGCGCTCCGCGGCGGAGCGTCAAGGCTGCCAAGGGGCACGCGACATCCCGGCGCTCGCAAGCGAGCCGCAGCCCTGCGCGGCGGACGGCCGCGACGCGCAGCACCGCTCGCAGGGCAGGGGCTGCCGCCGCAAAGACGGCCGTGCAGCGCCGCCTCCCGGCAAGGGCCCTAGCCGCGAAGCGCTCCTCGCTGGGCAAGGCCGCCGCCGCCCAGGCTGCGCACAAGGGCCCGGCCGTCCGTGTCCCCTTCAGCGCCTATCGCGGATCGAAACCCTACATCTTCGTGAGCTACGCCCACCGCAACATGACGGACGTCTTCACGATAATCCGCAGGCTCGACGAGAGCCGCTTTCGGATGTGGTACGACGAAGGCATCGAGCCCGGAAACGAATGGCCCGAGGTCGTCGGCAAGGCTATTCTCGGCTGTTCGCAGCTCCTCGTCTTCATGAGCCGCTCCGCTTCGCAGTCACGCAATGTTCGTAACGAGGTCAACCTCGCCTTCAGCTCGGGGAAAAACATAGTCGTAGTCTACCTGGAAAAGACCTCCCTCTCGGAAGGAATGCGCCTGCAGATCGGCTCGGTCCAGTCCCTGAACTCGTATGAAATTCCCCGCGAGGAGTTCTTCGACCGCGTAAAGCGGGTCCTTCGCAGCGACGAGAGCGATTGAGAGCGCCGCCAGCCGCAATCCCTGCAATACTCTGCTTGACGACGAAGGCGACAGATAGTATAATCCCATGTACATATCCTATTTGGAGGAACATCGTGAATCACTATGATCTGAGGACGACCGTCTCGACCATCGTCGCCGATCGCCCCAATCGCTCCCGCTTCTTCGAGCGTCTCGGAGTCGACTACTGCTGCGGCGGGAACAAACCGATAGGCGAGGTGTGCGCGGAGAGCGGTCTCGATGCAAAGAGCATATTGGACGCCCTTGCGGCCTTCGAGGCGTCCTCCGGCGAGCCCGACACCGAGGGTGACCTCCGAAGCCTTTCCGTCCCGGAGCTCGCCGAGCACATCGTCAGTCGGCATCACGGCTACCTTCACCGCGAGCTGCCTCGCCTCTCCGCGCTCGCAGCCAAGGTCTTGAAGGCTCATGGCGACCACGAGCCTCGTCTCGCGCAGATCTACGGCGAGCTGGGGGGCCTCCGGCGCGAGCTCGAGCCCCACCTCGACCGCGAAGAGCGCGTGCTCTTCCCGCGGCTCGCGGACGGCTCGCCGGACACCTCCGTGCTTTCCCCTATCATCGCCGAGCTTGAAGTGGAGCACCGGGGAACCGGCGAATCCCTGCGCCGCATTCGGGAGCTCACCGATGCCTATGCCGTTCCGGAGTGGGCTTGCAACACCTTCCGAGCCTTCTACGATGGGCTGCGCGAGCTCGAGGCGGATATCCATGAGCATGTCCACGAGGAGAACAACATTCTCTTTCCGCGGGTTCTTGGAACCACCGGACACTGAAATACGGCGCACGCAAGCAACGAAGGAGGCCATCAAGATGCAAAGCCTGCAGCTGCAGAGGAGACACGAAAACGCACCCGTTCTGAAGGGAAACCCGGCCAGGGGTCTGGCGGCCGCGACCTTCGGCTTCTTCATCGGTTTCGCCGCAGTCGCGCTGTACGGCCCGGCGGCGAAGGAGTTCAAAGAGCTCATGGGGCTTTCGGGACTTCTCCTGGGACTGCTCGTCGCCGCCCCTCAGCTTACCGGCTCGCTTCTCCGCATCCCCTTCGGCGCATGGGTCGATAAGGTCGGAGGGAAAAAACCCTTCCTCGTCCTGCTCGGACTTTCGCTTCTTGGGATGGGGGGCCTAACCCTCCTCCTCGCCTTGCTCTACCCGAAAGGGCTTACTCGTTCCCTCTACCCCCTCGTGCTGTTCTTCGGTTTCCTGAGCGGATGCGGCGTCGCCACCTTTTCGGTCGGTGTGCCGCAGACCTCGTACTGGTTTCCCCGCTCGCGCCAGGGTTGGGCCCTCGGCACCTATGCCGGACTCGGCAACACCGCCCCCGGATTCTTTACCCTTCTCCTGCCCTTCGCGCTGGTCGGTTTGGGTCTCGTCGGGGCTTATGGGGTATGGTTTGCGTTCGTCTTGATCGGGACGATCGTCTACTGGGTAGTTGCGCACGACGCCTTCTCCTTTCAGCTCGGGCGCAGTGGGCTCTCCCGCGAAGAGGCCAACCAGCAGGCGGCAGCCCGCGGCCAGGAGCTCTTTCCAACAGGAAGGCTCGCCGATGCCCTGAAGATCTCGGCGCGGATCGGGCGAACCTGGGCGCTGGTTCTTCTGTATTTCACCTCCTTCGGCGGGTTTCTCGCGCTCACAAGCTGGTTCCCCTCCTACTGGTCGCTCTACCAGGGTACGAGCGTCTGGCTCGCCGGCATTCTCACTGCGGTTTTCTTTTCACTCGCCGCTTCGTTCGTCCGGATCGGCGGTGGAATAGCGAGCGACCGGTGGGGCGGCGAGCGGATCGCCGTGGCGAGCTACGTCGTCATCCTTGCCGGAGCGCTTTTCCTCGTTTTCTCGCGGTCCTTCGGTCCCTCCCTTGCCGGAGAGATCCTGATGGCGGTGGGCATGGGTGCGGCGAACGCCGCGGTGTTCAAGCTGGTGGCGCGCTATGTTCCGGAGGCGGTCGGCGGGGCGTCGGGCTGGGTGGGCGGCCTGGGAGCCTTTGGGGGCTTCGTCGTGCCGCCGATTTTGGGAGTCTTCGTCGACTCCTTCGGCAAGCCAGGCTACTCCGGGGGATTCATCGTCTACGTGGCGCTCGCGATCATATCCATAGTCGTCGCGACGATCCTGGCGGTGCGGTTCGGCAGCAAGAAAGCCAGGGCGTAGCATCCTGGGCCGTTCGCCGCGCAGCCTCTCGCTATCGCTCGGTGAGCTCGCCGACCCACCCGGCCTCCCCGGCCGAGTAGAACTCCTTTTTCCAGATCGGGACCCCCGCCTTGACCTCGTCGATAACGTACCGGCAGGCCGCGAAGGCGGCGTCGCGGTGGGCGGCGATGACCCCGACCCACACAGCCACCTCCCCTACCTCGAGCTTCCCGATGCGATGGACGCAGCGTGCCGCGAGGACTGGGAAGCGCACGTTGGCTTCCTCCAGAACGCGCGCTCCCTCGGAAAGCGCAAGGGCCTCGTAGACCTCATACTCGAGCGAGACGACCTCCCTCCCGTCGTTTGAGTCGCGAACCCGTCCCTCGAAGGTAACAAGGGCGCCGGCCGCGGCGCTCGCAAGTGAGGCGGTGAGGCCTGCGCTGTCGATTGCGCTGCGGGTCAGAACGAACCGCTCGGCTCCTCCCACGGTCAGCCTCCCCCGAAGGGCGTCAAAAAAACAACCCGGTCGCCATCTCCGAGCAGCGTCTCCCAGGAGACGATCGCATCGTTCACGGCAACCCGCACCCGCAAGCGCTCGACGCGGAACTGATGACGAGCTGCGAGCTCCTCGAAGAGCGCTGCAGGGGTGAGGGCGGATGTCACCACCGACTCGCGGGCAAGCCCCCGCCGCTCACGCAGATGAGCGTAATACTCAACCTGAATTGTTCGAGTCTCGTTTTTCATCGCAAGCCCTTTCTCTCGGCAAGGAGCGCGGAGGCCGCCTGCGCCTCGTCCGGATCGTTTACGTTGTCGAGGGCGTGCGGATCCGAAAGGGGGATGCGCCGGCAGCGCGACCGGATGAGCGCCTTGCGCGGGCAGGTGCGGCCGGCCGCCAGGAACTGATGAAGGCGGGAACGATAGGAGGGCTCGTAGATCGCAGCCAGCGGCTCCGGGAGGCCGTCGTCGGAGGAGTCATAACAGGTCGCGAACCGAAAGGGATCGCGCCTTCGGACAAGCTCCTCGAGGGTCTCGGGGGTAAGAAAGGGAAGATCGCAGCCGAGGACAAGCCAGGCGGCCTCCGGATGCGCGTGGAGCGCGGTGAGGATGCCGCCCATGGGTCCGATGTCGACAAAGCGATCGTGGATCTGCTCGAGCCCGTCGAAGGTCTCCTCTCCCTCCTGGTCTGTCCGCGTCGAGAGGTAAACTCGCTCGCAGAACCGCGAAAGGAGATCGGCCGCCCAGCGCGCCTGCGGTACCCCGTGATAGGCTATCGCTGCCTTGTCGCGCCGCATGCGGGTGCTTCTCCCGCCGCTCAAGACGAGGCCGTAGAGCGGAACTGCCGCTGCCTTTGCGGCGAAATGGCGCAGGATGAGCTCTCGAATCGCCGGAAGATCGTCTGCGCAGAGGAGGGACGGCTCGAGCATGCCGAATGCCGATTCGCTCGAGCCCGACGGAGAAGCCGCCGTCGCCGATGTTTCCGCGCTGCGCTGCCCGATCGACAGCGCAAGCCGTCGGGCGCGCTCGACGACCCCCTCCGGCGCGTCGCTGCGAAGGACCATGGCGGCGATCCGGTCAACCTCCCCCGATTCCACCTCATCGAGGATCTCCCCGTCAGAGTCCACCACCACGATCTTTGCAAGCTCCGATCGCCGGTAGCCTTCGGCGAAGACGAAGTCGACCTCAGAAAAGAGAAGCGGAGCGAGGTCGGAATCGATCTCGCCCGAGCCGAGAAGGGCGAAGCGCTCGGCGTCGTTGATGAGCACCGAATGGGCCCCGCTCTCCGTCGCCCGAAAGGTATCCTTGCCCTCCCGATCCATGGCAAACCCGTGGGCGTCATGCTTCACATACGCGATCCGGTGGGCCGGCGAGAGATCGCCGATGAGCCGGGTGATGAGCGTGGTCTTGCCGGCCCCCGAGCGGCCGCAGAAGGCAAGCTCGTAGGGAGCAAACCTGTAGCCACGGGAGCCGCCGCGGCGGCCCTGGAGCGACTCCCCATGGCGACCGAGATCGCCGTGACGATCAGTGCTCGATCGATGTGATGTCACTCTTCCCCCCTCGCTTGCTCACGAGATGCGTCTTCTCGATGACGATGTCGTGGGAAAGCGACTTGCACATGTCGTAGACGGTAAGGGCGGCCACGCTCGCGCCGGTGAGCGCCTCCATTTCCACACCGGTGCGATGGTGGCAGGCGACCGTACAGTCGATGACCACCCGTCGAGCCTCCTCGAACGCGATGGTGACGGTGCAGCTCTCGATCGGTATTGGGTGGCAGAAAGGGATGAGCTCGCTTGTTCGCTTGGCCGCCATGGTGCCCGCGATCATGGCCGTCTGAAAGACCGGCCCCTTCTTCGTGCGCAGCTCCCCATCGTGAAAAAGGGCGCTCGCTTCCTCGGGAAGCAGCACGTAGCTCCGCGCGGTTGCGCTGCGCGCCGTCACCTGCTTCGCTCCCACGTCGACCATCCGCGGCAGGCCGTCGTCCGACACATGGGTAAGCATCTCGTCCTCCTCATCCCCCGATGTGGAACATTTCGATCTTTCGGCCCGAGGCCCTCTGGAGCGTGCCGCGCTCTTCGGAGTACCGATCCCTCCGCAGCGACCAGGCCTCCTCGATGATGCCCGCCATCTCCCGCTCGTCGGCTCCCCCGCGCAGCGGCCCCTTCAGATCGGTCCCCGTTCGGGCAAACAGGCAAGTGTAGAGCTTCCCGTCTGCCGAGAGGCGGACCCGCGTGCATCCGCCGCAGAACGGCTGGCTTATCGAGGAGATGAAGCCGATCTCGCCCGCCCCGTCGACGAAGCGATAGCGGCGGGCGACCTCTCCGTGGTAGTTCGGCTCGAGCGGCTCGACCGGGTATTCGCGATCGATCCGCTCAAGGGTCTCGCGCGAGGGAACGACTCGATCGCGCGACCATCCGTTCAGGTTGCCGACATCCATGTACTCGATGAAGCGGACTATGTGCGGCGTGTGCCGGAAGCGGCGCACCATGTCGACCACCTCGTGATCGTTGACGCCCCGCTGCACCACCATGTTGAGCTTCATGGCGGTGAACCCGGCGGCCTCCGCAGCCGCGAGCGAATCGAGGACTTGACCGAGCCGGTGCCCGCGGCCGGACAGCCGGGCAAAGGTCGCCTCGTCGAGCGAGTCGAGGCTCACTGTGAGCCGGCCGAGGCCGGCTGCTTTCAGGGGCTGCACGAGCCCCGCAAGGAGGGCGCCATTGGTGATGAGACCGATATCCTCGATGCCCTCGATCTCGCGCAGCATGCGCACCAGCTCCGGGAGCCACGGGCGCAGGAGCGGCTCCCCCCCCGTGAGCTTGATCTTCACCACTCCAAACGAGGCGAAGATCCGTGACAGGCGGACTATCTCAGGGAAGGTCAAGAGCTCCTCCCTGCGCAGGAAGGAGTAGTCGTCGCCGAAGATCTCGGCGGGCATGCAGTAAGGGCAGCGGAAGTTGCAGCTGTCGATGACCGAGATGCGCAAATCCCGCATCGGCCGCGCGAGACGATCGAGGACTTGACGCTTCGCCTCCGACGTCCTCATGCTTCCGCCTCGGCTTCGAGCGGCAGCTCCTCGGCCCCCACCGAGGTGAGGGGCGACCAGCGATAGAGCGGCCAGAGCGAGCCTGCCGGGAAATGGCGCCCTCCCTCAGGCAGCTCGATGAACCCGTCGCTCCCAGTGAGGCGTGCAAAATCACCCGAGCCGTGGATTGGGCGCGGATGGGCCAGCAGCTCCCCGCGCGCCGCCCGTTCGAGTCGAACCGGTAGGAAAAGGGTCAAGGGCTGGTCGAAATCAAAATCCTCTGCAAGGAGCGCGTGTTCCGGCGCTCCGGGCGGCGCGCCAAGCGCGGCCTCAAGATAGGGAAGAAGATAGCGATAGGCGCAAACCAGGGTCGAGACCGGATTCCCCGGAAGCGCGAAGACCGCGCGATTGCCCGGCCCGATCCCGAACCAGAAGGGAAGGCCCGGACGCTGCCGTACCTTGTGAAAGAGCTCCCGCGCCCCGAGGGCCTCGAGGATTTCGGGTACGAGGTCGAGCTTTCCTGCCGATACCCCGCCCGAGATCACTACCACGTCGAAGCTCGCGAGCGCCTGGGAGAGAATCCCCCGCACCGCTTCCCGCTCGTCGCGGGCATGGAAACGGCGGGTGTCGCGATATCCGCGCGCGGCGAGGGCGGCCTCGACGGCATACACGTTCGAGATGCGAACCTGGTGCGCAGAAACCGGCTCGCCGACCTCTACGAGCTCGTCGCCGGTTGCAACGAGGGCGATGCGCGGCTCCCGCGACACGAGGAGGCGGCTTCGTCCGACCGCGGCGCATACCGCTATGTGCGGGGGCAGGAGGCGGGTGCCTGCGGGGATGAGGAGACTCCCGAAGGGGTAGTCCGAGCCTCTCCGGTGTACGTGCTGGAGCCTTACGGGCCGCGCCTCGGGCTTGATCTCGGCCATGTCGCCCGAGCGCTCGATCTCCTCGACGGGGACGACGCAGTCGCACCCCCGCGGGAGCACGGCCCCGGTCATGACTTCGAGGCAATCGCCTGAGGCGTCGAGCGTCCCCGCCGGCGCTCCCGCCGGCTGCATCCCTGCGATGCGAAAACGGCGCTCGCCCGCTTCGAAGTCCGCGTAGGCAAAGGCGATCCCATCCATGGACACCCGATCGAAAGGCGGGAAATCGCGATCCGCCCGAATCTCTTCGCGCAACAAGCGACCGACCGCCCGAGAGATCGGACAGGACTCGCTTTGCCCCAGAGAGATCGTTTGATTGATGGTTGTTTCTGCCTCGGCGACCGACAGCATCGAGCGGCGGGCGACGTTGGCGACCGACATCCTCAAGCTCCCCTCACAGCCGTTGACCAACCCTCTCAAGTATAGTGCAATGCTTTCGAAGGGGTCAATTCGGGTGCCACCTTGGCGGCTGGCATTTCCATCATTACACTGCCAATAAGGAATAATCCCATGCGGTTGTCTGTTTTGTCCAGCCCTGCGCCAAAGACCTGCTCGCGGGGGGGCCTGCAAGGACTCCTCGCGGCGGCAGTCGCGTTGCTGCTCTTTGCCGCCGCGCCTGCGGCTTCCGCCGAGCGCATCCAGGTGGCCTACGCCGGCTCCATGGGGGTGGTGATGGACCGCTCCCTCGGGCCCGCCTTCGCGCGCGACCAGTCGGTGACCTACGAGGGCCTCGGGCAGGGCGCCTACGGGCTCGCACGACTCATCGCTTCCCACCAGATTCGCCCCGACGTCTTCATATCCATCACCCCCGGACCGATGAAGATTCTGATGAAGGAAGGGTTCGTGCACACAGCCTATCCGATCGCTAGCACCGAGATGGTGATCGCCTATAACCCCCGCGGGCGCTTCGCGGAGCAACTCGCCGCGGCCGCTTCCGGCAAAGGGCCCTGGTACGAGGTGCTCACCCTCCCCGGCTTTCGTTTCGGACGGACCGATCCCGCCGTCGATCCCCAGGGGCGGAACATCATCTTCACCCTGCTCCTCGCCGAGCGCTACTACCACCTTCCCGACCTTGCGCAACAAGTCCTCGGCCCCTTCGAAAACCCCGCTCAGATCTTCTCGGAGGGGTCGCTTCTTTCGCGCCTTGAGGCAGGGCAGCTCGACGCAGCCTCGGGCTACCGCTCGGCGGTCCTTTCGCACGGCCTCCCCTTCATCTCCCTCCCTGCCGAGATAAACTTGAGCGACGCCCGCCTTGCCGATTCCTGGTACGACGGCGCGCGCTTCACCCTCGAGCTGCCCGACGGGAGGCGCGAGGCCGAGCACAGCGAGCCGCTCGTTTTCTACGCGGCGGCGTTACAGAACACGGCACATCCGTCGCTCGCCGCCGCCTTTGTCGAGTTCCTCCGCTCGCCTGCGGCCGCGGAGATGCTCCGCAGCCATGGCTACGGCGAGCCGAAGGGGACGGCGCTGCAATGACCCGCGCTGCGACGTTTGCCGTCCTGGCAGTCGGCGCCCTTGGTCTTGTCTTCCTGCTTATCCCCTTTCTGATGCTTCCGCTCCATACGAGCTGGTCGCACTTCGGCTTCGCGCCCGGCGACCTGAGTGCGGCGGCAGTCTCGCTCCTCTATTCGCTTGCCGCTCTCGGCGTCATCGCCGCCTTCGGCACGCCCCTCTCCTACGCCCTCGCCCGCTACCGATTCCGCGGCAAGTTCCTCGTCGAGGCCCTCGTGCTGCTTCCGCTCCTTACCCCGCCCCTCGCCATGGGGCTCCTGCTCGCATCGACCTACGGACCCTACGGGCTCATCGGAGGACCCCTCGAGCGCATCGGGCTCGTCCTCACGACCAGCGGTCCGGCCTTTCTCCTTGCCCAGATCTACGGCGCCGCCCCCTACTACATCGTCGGCGCGCGAGCGGCCTTCGAGGCGGTCCCGCGCAACCTCGAGCAGGTCTCGCTCACCCTGGGGAAGGGACCGGCGACCACCTTCCTGCGGGTCACCCTGCCGCTTGCGCGCCTGGGGCTCGCTTCGGGGCTCGCGACCGCTTGGGTCCGCGCGCTCGGAGAGTTCGGGATCGTTCTCATCGTGGCATACTATCCGCGCGGCATCCCGGTGAAGCTTTGGATCAACCTGCAGGATATCGGACTCGGGGCGGTCTACCCTCTCCTGTGGCTCCTCTTCCTCGTGGGACTCCCGCTGCCCCTCGTCCTCGGCCTCATCTCGCGGCGCGAGAGGCGGTGAGGCAGGCCGTGCAAGTCCGCTATCTCCTGGAGCGTCCGGTCAACTTGCGCGTCGTGTGCACGGTCTCAGGCTTCACCGTGCTGCTCGGCCCGACCGGCGCGGGAAAGACGAGCCTCCTCCTCGCGCTCGCCGGGCTGTTGCGGGCAGAGGGCGAGCCCTTCGGAGGCCTCCCCCCGCAGAAGCGGGCGGTGGGCTTTCTGCCGCAGGACTATTCCCTCTTTCCCCACCTCACTGCGCTCGCAAACGTCGCCTTTCCCTTAGGCGGAGCCGATCGCCTCGCTGAAGCGCGAAGGCTGCTCGGGCTCGTCGGCCTTGCAGGAAGGGAGGACAGCCTGCCGCGCGAGCTCTCCGGCGGCGAACAGCAGCGGGTCGCCCTCGCGCGAGCCCTCGCCCGGCGACCCGAGCTTCTCCTGCTCGATGAGCCGACGAGCGCTCTCGACCCCGCCACACGCGACCAGGTCATGGGCGAGGTCATCGAGCTGGTGCGTCGCCTCGGTCTTCCCGCGCTCGCCGTGACTCACGATCCCCATCTCGCCGAGATGGCCGATCGCGTCGCGGTGCTCGCCGACGGGTCGATCCAACAGGAGGGCACGCCTGAGGAGCTCTTCGCCCGCCCGGCAAACCTCGAGGTGGCACGCCTGGTGGGGTTTCGGAACCTCTTTCGGGGGAGGGTCATCGCGACCGACGGGCCATGGTCTGTGGTGGAAAGCGCGGCGGGACCTCTCTCGGTGCAGTCGCAGCCGTGGCTTCGCGTCGGGCTTGCGGTTCATTTCGGCATCCGCGCCGAGGAGATCGCCATCGACCGCGACGAGATCGGAGGCGCCTCGCCGCCGATTCGGGCGCAGGAGCGCCAGGCGGGGAACCGCCTTGCCGGGCGCATCGTGCGGGTGACCAAGCTCGGGCTCTACCTCGTCGTGCGCTTCGCGGGCCAGGTCGAGCTTGAGATTCTGCTGCCGCGGAATATCCACGACCGGCTCGATCTTGCCGCCGGCGACCGAGCCACCGTCTGGCTCAATCCGCGCTTCATCCACGTCCTGCCGGACGGCAACGGCACGTAGCGCCTGGTGCTGTGGTAGGATACTCCCGAGCGATGCCATGATCTCGTTGATACAAACGGTCGTCCTGTGGATTCATCTCGTAACCGCGGCCTTCTTCGTGGGCGGCTCGCTTTTCGTCTGGCTCGTGCTCATTCCGGCCTCCCACAGGGTAGCCGCGGACGAGGCGGAGCGCACCAAGCTCGTCGGTGTCGTCGCCCGCCAGTTTGGCCGGATCGCCGCCTTCGACTTCCTTCTGCTCGTCGCCTCGGGAGTCTACAGCGCAACCTGGTACCTCGGGCGCTTTGCCGACCTCTTCACCTCGCAAAGGGGAATCCTCCTCCTCGTGAAGCTCATCCTCGTTGCGCTCCTCCTCGCCGCCACGCTCGTCCATGACCTCTACTTCAGCCGGCGGATCTCTCGCTTGGCGAGCGAAGGCAGGCACGAGGAGCTGCGCGACATACGGCGGAAGAGTCGGGTTATTTCCGCTCTGAGCGTCCTCTTCATGGTCGGAGTGTTGGTCATGGTGGTCCTCATGCAGGGAGCGGACTAAGCGCAGACAGGATGGCGCGCGGCCGGGGGTGAGTCTACGCTCCGGTCGACTCCCCCGGATAGCTGACGACCGTGCCGCCTACCCTGGCGAAGGGGTGAGGGTGTGCTCCCGGTTGTACTGCGGATTGTGGCGGGAGCGAGGCACCGTTCGGACGGCAAGGAGCAGGGTGACGGAGTTGGCGGTGAGGATCCCGATGAGCTGCGCAAGCTCGAGGGTCGAGTGGCCGATGGTCAGCACCGGCGGCGTCGGCCCGTTCGACTCATCCTCTCAGCGCACCGGGATTCGCCCACTGAGCTCGCTCCCTTTGACGCTGTGGCCTTCGGCGATCACTGAGCGTGCGAAAGGGACTTGACCCCAGACGTTCCACAAGAGAACCCCAACCGGCTTGTCGTCTCGCAGATAGTACACGATCCCCTCCCGGAAGGGCTCCTTCCAGTCCGCTACTATTTCAAGGGACGAATCGAGATCGCCAACCGCCTCATATCCGAGGTCAAACAGGTCGGAATAGAAGGAGGGAAGATGGGTATAGGTTACCGGATAACCGGTCATCGCCTCCCCCGCCGCGGCCCCCATGGTATTGGAGTTGTCCTCGTGCTCGACGCGGACACGCCTGCCGAGGGCCTCACTGGGGAAGCTTGCGACGTCTCCTGCAGCGAAGATGTGCGCATTCGAGGTGCGCAGCCCCTTGTCCACGACGATCCCGTCTGCGACCGCGAGTCCCGCCGCCACGGCCAACGCGATGTTCGGCTTCACTCCGGTGCCCGCCACCACGATGTCCGCGTCGAGGAGCTCCACGCTCGCGCTCGGGTCGTTCGTCGTTGCCACAAGGTGGTAGCTCGAGGCGCCCTTCTCGACGCTCTCGATCCTGCGTCCCGCTCGCACGTCGACCCCCTTCTCGAGGTAGTAGCGGTCCACGAACGCGCCGAGGTCGGGAGGAAAGATCCGTCCGCAGATGTGGCTGCCGGGAAAGAGCATGGTCACCGAGCAACCCGCCCCCGCCAGAGCCGCAGCCAGCTCCGAGCCGATGAACCCTCCGCCGATGATCGCTACCCGACGGCCGACTTCAGCGGCCGCTCGAAGGGCGCGGTAGTCTTCCAGTGTGCGGAAATAGATCATCCCTTCCGCGTCGGCCGAAAGGCGGCGGGGGCTCCCCCCGGTTGCGAGCAACAGCTTCTCGTACCGGTAGTCGTCCCCGCGGTCGTCCGTCACGCGCCTGTTCTCGGGATCGATCGAGCTCCCCCTCCGGCCGAGATGCATGTCCACGCCGAGCTCGCCGGTCTTTCGCCAGATCGAGTCGAGCGGCTTGCCGCTCCACAGCTTCTTCGAGAGCGGCGGGCGATCGTAGGGGGGATCAGCCTCCAGGCTGATGAGCCCGATCGAGCCGGATCGGTCGTGCTTGCGAATGCCCTCCACCGCGGAGGCGGCGGTCATTCCTCCTCCGACTATGAGGTACTTGTAGCGGGTCATGATGGGGCACGGGCCGTGACTTCGGTGCGAAAGGCTACCGCCAATCGGTTCCAGCCGTTTATCGCGATAACCGCCATTGTTAGGTTCACGAGCTCCTCCGGCGAAAACTGCGCGCGAGCCGCCTCATATACCGCATCGGGAACGTGATCGATCGAGACCAGGGTGACGGCCTCGGTCCATGCGAGGGCCGCGCGCTCGCGGCCGCTGAAGAAGGGGGTCTCGCGCCAGGCGCTTAGGGTGTCGAGCCGATGCTGTTTCTCGCCGGCCTCGCGCGCCTCCCGGCCGTGCATCTCGAGGCAGAACGCGCAGCCGTTAAGCTGCGAGGCGCGAATCTTCACAAGCTCGAGGAGGGGGCGCTCGAGGCCGCTCTGCTTCGCATAGCGGTCGAGCTCCCGCATTGCGCCGAGCGCCGCGGGAACCGTCTTTGCATAATCGACGCGCATCTCTCTACCCTCTTCCTGCCCCGGCGCCGCGCCCGGACTTCGGGGCCGCCACGGCTTGGTCCGCGTCGGCGCCCGTCCGCACCGTCACGGTCCCGACCTCGTAGGTGAGCCCTCCGGCGGCGACGGTCTGTCCGATGAAGCAGTGGTCGCGCGCGAGGCGCGCCGCCTCGGTATAATCATCCTGCCTATCCGCCGCGCCGCCTACGATCGTCGGACTCACGACAATCCTGCTGTAGCGAGGCTTTTCCGGGTAGTCGGCGACGAAACCCTCGGTCGCAACCTCGATCCAGGCAACCGGAAGGCGCCGCTTCTGGAGAAAGTGATAGAGGGTTCCGCTGTAGCAGGCGGTCACCGCTGAGATCAGGAGGGTCTCCGGGCTTGCGCCCTTGCCCTTGCCTCCCATGTTCGCGGGAACCGAGTAGGGGACGGTGTGATCGCCCACCACGAGCGTGCCTTCGCCGGCCTTGCCGGTCCCGCTCCAGGCGGCGCTCACCTTGTATGATAGCTCTGTCATGATAGTGCTCCTTACAATCGATAGTCCTATCGCTCCACGCGACCTCCTTTCAGCAGGTCGCCGAGCTCGGACCTAGCTTGAGCGTCGGCCTTGAAGGCCCCGCGCAGGCTCCGCGTCATCATACGCATCCCCGACTTCTTCACGCCGCGGATCATTGCGCACATGTGGGTGCCCTCGACGATCACGGCGACCCCCTTTGGAGCAAGAACCTGCTCGATCGTCGCGGCAATCTCGCGAGTCATGCGCTCCTGTATCTGCAGGCGGCGGGCGAACATCTCCACGATCCGAGGGATTTTCGAGAGCCCGATCACCTTCCCGTCGGGAAGATAGGCGACGTGTGCCCTGCCGTAAAACGGCAGGAGATGGTGCTCGCAGAGGCTCGTAAACTCGATATCCTTGACCACGACGAGGTCGTCGTAATCTCCTTCAAAGATGGCTCCGTTCACGAGGGTGGTGAGATCGGTCCGATAGCCTGAGAGCAACTCTCCGTACATGCGGCTCACCCGCTCCGGAGTGTGGAGGAGGCCCTCCCGAGTCGGGTCCTCCCCAAGCGCTCCAAGCAGGTCCGTGACCAGGTGCGATACCGAACCGTTATAGCTGAAGCTCGACTGCTGAATTGGCTGACGTGACAAATCGGTGATTTTCATGTGATTCCTTCCAGATTGATAGTGCGGCGCACCCGACGGGCGCGCTAGGAAATCGCTACGCGTGAATCATCTCGCGCACTTCCGCGAGCCAGTCGTGGTCTCCCTCGGGCGACCCGATCGAGCCGAGGATAGCCAGCGTTTCGGGCGAAAGCACCGCTCGCTCGCGCCCGCGCAGGTCCTTCACGACCGCGGCTACGGCGATGGTGTGCCGGATGTACCACGAGGCAAGCGCCACGAGGAGCCGCTGCCGCGTCCGGACGGCTGCGGCGCCGTCGCCGTGGAGCTCGGCGCTGAGCATCTCCGATCCGTCGGGTACCACCACGAGCCAGCGCGCCTCCCCCTTCGGGCGCACCTGATAGCGGTGAACCTCGCCGTGGCAGTGCCCGCAGCTTGTGCGGCATCCCGCGAGGCACAGGGTAGTGATCTTTACCCCCCGCGCCTCGGCCTCCCCCGCATCGGCGTCCAACCGGGCGGCCTCCTGCGGCCAAACCGCGAGAAGCAGCTCCCGCTCGGCGTTCCGCACGAGGTCCTTCGCCAGGGTGATCGCCGACTCGTAGCCTCGCACATTCATGACCGGCTCCGGCGGCGGACCCTCGCTCACCTCCGCAAGGGCGGCCTTGGCGTCGGACACGGTACGCTCAAACTCGCTGCGCAGGCGCCGCAGCAGCTCCTCGGATGCCACCGGAACGAACTGAGTCCCCCGCTCATCCTCCACGCGCATCACCGCGCCGCGCTCCTCAAGCCGATCCAGGATCCCGTAAATGTTCGGGCGCGGCACCCCGGATGCCTTTGCAAGCTCGTAGCCGTTCATCGGATTTCTGCGCAACAGCGCGAGGTAGGCCTGAGCCTCGTAGCGCGAGAACCCCAACAGAACAAGATGGTCAACGTCCTTCGCCATGAATCAGCACTCCTGATAGTAGTCATTCCTACAACTACTATCCAAGATAGCCCCAATCCCCCCTCTCGTCAAGTGCTCAGGACCTCTGTCCGTCGATCTCCCCGCGCTATCCCTTGTACGACAACACTCGACCCCACAGGCTCTTGGTTCCCCACAAGCCCGAGCGAAGGCACTCGAGCTGCACGATCTGGCTGTGGTCGACGAAGAGATTGACCTCCGGCCCATAGTTCTTGATGTACCAGGCGAAGACCTCCGGGTCGGCGGCTTCGAACATGATGTGGTCGAGCCCGAGGCTGTTGGCGATCTTCGCAGGCACATCGGTGCGCCAGGTGGAGACGTTTTCCGTGATGCCCTCGGACTCGATCATGATCATGTAGGCCCCCGCATCGAGAAACCGCTTGGCCTGCCGGATCACCATCTCGGGATCGCGGGTTCCTTCCGCCAAAAGCTCGGCCTCGGCCGTCGCGCCTCCCGCCCCGAACTGTATTCCCACCTCAGGCTTGGCCTTGAGCCCGGCCTTCTGGACCTTTTCCACCAGGCGGAGCCAGTCGTCGGTCGGGATGGTGATGAAGCCGGAGGAGATCTCGATGATGTCGAAGCCGAGCTCACGGCACTCCGCCACATAGCGCTCGACGGCGTCCGCGCCGAAGCTTACAACACGCTCGATGAACCCGCCGGTTGAGACCAGCACCCCGTGCTCGTGACAGAGATCCAGGAGCTCCCTCACCGCAGGGCGCGGCATCAGAGCGAAGGAGCCGCCCGCAAACTTCAGGACGTCCACGTAGGCGCCGACGGTCTCCAGGATGTCCTCGAGCTGACGCTTTCCAAGCGGGGTGTAGTAGGGCCCCCTGATCTCGGTGACGCCCCGCGAGCGCGGCTTGCCGTCGCGCTCGTTAAGGGGTATGAAATCGAAGGCACGATCGATCGAGCTGCCTTTCATCTTTTTCCGACCCTCCGTTGTCAATTTCGGTGCATCCGCCCTTCCGCCCTCCCCGCCCTCGCAAGGAGCGCGGTAAGCCTCGAGATCGGCAGCGAGTCCAGATGCGCGACCGCATCGACGATCTCTCCGCGCAGGGCTCTCGAGGCGGCGCCCTTGCTCAAGCGCTCGAACTTTCGGACCGCCATCTCCCAGCTCATGGGTCTCGTGTGGAAGCCCTCGTGGTCGCGCTTCTGCCTTTCGAGGAGCTCGCCTCCGCTGAGAGTCACGCGAAGGCGGCACGGCATCTCGTCGGGAAACCGATCGCTCAAGTCCGAAGCGGGACGGACATGAACCTTGCGCAGAAGCTCTTGCACGTCCCCGCGCCCGATGCGCTCGGGACGGTACTGGCCGGGCATGACCTCGCCGTCAAGGAGCGCGACGGCGAGAAGGTAGGGAAGGCTGTGGTCGGCCTCCTCCTTGGTGCGCACGGTCCATTTCTCCCCCTCGTCGCCTCCGCCGATGATGTTGTAGGCAACGTCGAAGGTCTCGAGATCGACCCTCTCGACCCGATCGGGCACAATCGCGTGTTCCGCGCGCAGCTCAAGGAGTCCCTCGATGGCCGACTGCGAGTGAATCTCCGCGTTGTAGCGCTTGAGAATGGTGCGGAGGACGATCTCCAGGTCCTCCCGGCCCCAGTCGATCGTAAAGCGCCCGGCGATGGCGTCCATGAATCCCTTGTTGCCCTCGAAGACCTCCGTCGGGCCGGTGATTCCGCGCATTGCAAGAAAGGCGGCGTGCGTCGCTCCGAAGGCCGTGTTCGGGTAGGCAAGCCCCTTCCAGTGCGAGAGCGCTCCGGTGCGCGTGACGCGAAGGGAGTTGAAGGCAGTGCCCGCGATCGCTATCGCATTGGCTGTCTGCAAGGCGCTCAGATGCAGGGCAGCTGAGACGCCTGCGGCCACCGCGTAGGAGCCTTGCGTCGTGTGGTCGAACCCCTTCGCACGGACAGGGGCGACCTCGCTCAGGCGGCACTGGACCTGATAGGCGACCGCAAGGGCGGCGAGCAGATCGCTCCCGCTGCCTCCCGCGTACTCGACGGCGGCCAGGACTGCGCCGAGATTGTCGCTCGGGTGACAGGTTTCGCCCTTTGCAAGAAAGCTGTCGTTGAAGTCCGGGTAGCGCACCAGCGCGCCATTGTAGAGCGCCGCGCGGTCGGGGGCGGCGCTGCCGCCTCCTACGAGCGTGCACCTCCCCCCGGTACCGAAATCTTCGACTTGTGATCGAACCATGCGAATCGGCTCGGCGTCCAGGGAGGCGAGCGCGCACCCCAGCGTGTCGAGCACGCGAACGCGCAGCTGCCTGCGCGCCCCTTCCGAGATCTCGTCGTACCGAGCCCGAGTCACAAAGCCAGCCAGTTGCTCGACGAGTGCCACTCAACTTCCCCTCGCCGCTTGCGCATTCGATGCGCCGGCGCGGCCGATGATCATCCCCCGGCTATCGCAAAGATGAGGAGGAAGATGAAGCCTGCGACGGCAACCGCACCATGAACAAAGCCAAACCACTTTGGCGGCCTCTTCGTCGCGAGGTCGATGCCGAAAAGGACAAAACCGCCCAGTGCTGCCACGATGAAAAGGATAAGCGCGACGAGCGGGGCGGCCGGCGGGTGAAGGAACGAGTATATGATGAGCAGCACGAGCGCTAGCGCGGCGATCGCTCCGTGGGTGTACACGGTAGCCCGCGGCGCGCGGTCGGCGATCACGATCCTCGTCACGTTGATTGCGCCGAACACGGCGGCGATGGCAAACAGGACGATCGTTATGATGACCAGCGTCATAGGTTCTCACACCTCCTGGCTATTGGATGACGCGAAGGACTAAAGGTTACATTCTCACTAAGGTATATTGCCTTTGTTCGAAGCGCGCCTTACAATTAATGCGGGTACGGTCAGCGAGATGAGGAACAATGGACGGGCCGCTTTCGATTCCGACCTTCCCGACAGTACGATTGTCGAGCGCATACGCGGCGGGGAAGCCCAGCTCTACGAGGTCTTGGTCCGGCGGCATAACCAGCGACTCTTCCGCATCGCCCGAGCGTTCCTGCACGAGGACGCGGACATCGAGGATGTCATGCAGGAGGCCTACCTCAAGGCTTACGCAGGACTACCGCACTTTCAAGGAAGAGCGCTCTTTGCGACCTGGCTCACGCGCATCCTCATCAACTGTGCCCGGGAGCGGCTGCGGGCTCAATCGCGAAAGCCGGAGATCACGCTCGATGCATCCGAGGCTGCGGAGGTTGAAGGCAGATACCAAGAGTCCGACGCGGAACAGAAGGTCATCCAAGAGGAGCTCGGCGGTCTCATCGAGCGCGCTATCGAGCGGCTCCCGGCCGGGTATCGCGCTGTCTTCATCATGCTCGAGCTGGAAAAGGCGACCGTGGCGCAAACGGCAGCCTGTTTGGGGCTCAGCCGGGTCAACGTGAAGGTGCGCCACTATCGCGCGAAACGCCTGCTCAGGGAAAGCCTCTGTCGGCAGCTGCCGGATATTTCGCTCTACCGCTTCGGCGGTGACCGTTGCGACAGGATGACGAGATGCGTGATGGACGCGCTCGCAAGAGACGCGAAATCCCCTCCGAACGGGCGAGAAGCTCACCCTGAGGCGTGATCGGGCGAGGAGAGGTCGCGTCCGGTCTGTCCGACGCCGAAGTCGTAGACGAGTTGAGCTCCGAGGAAGGCGCCCACGAGGAGGGTAAGAAGACCGACGATCGAGAGCAGCAGGGCAATCCATCCCAACGTGGGGTTGGGTCCCGCCCCTGCGAACCGCACGAGGAGATCAATGAGGTAGACGATCCAGGCGGAGCTCATGACGTACATGTGGCGCAGCGCCCTTCGCTGCACGTGGCTTCCAGTGGGGAGGGCCGCGAGATCGGCCAATCCCGCGGTCATCGCGGCGAGGGCAGTTACACATCCAACGACGAGCAGCCACAGGGACGCCTGCCACCAAATCGAATCGTGGAGCCCAAGGTATAGGGCATCGGTGGCCACGGCGGCAGTCCAGGCGGCGACGGGAAAATGGACGATTGCCGGGTGGAGCGGGTGGCCCAGAAGCTTCAAGCCTTTCATCGCCATTAGATGATGGAGCGGCCAAACGGTTACATCTCCGTGCGCTTGCCCAAAGAGGAAGCCCTCCCCCTACGACTTTGGAGGCGACGGCGCCAACGACGCACCTGCCCTCGCTGCCGCCGACGTCGGAATCGCGATGGGCGCCGCAGGCTCCGACGTCGCAATCGAGACGGCTGGCAACGCGATCCTGGTCGACGACCTGACGCGCCTGCCCGACGCCATCGAAACGGCCGCCGGCGGAAAACTTGACAGCTCAACTCAGCCAAGCCTATAATCACATCTGTTTATCGTATTCGCAAGCACCCGATGGAGCATTGGGTCGCTCCGAGACGAGGAGGAAACCTCGATGAGCCATTTTGCAGACCGGCTGCTCTTCTTCAAGAAGAACGCGGGAACCTTTGCAGATGGGCACGGTGTCGTCACCACGGAGGACCGCGGCTGGGAGGAGGGCTACCGGACCCGGTGGCAGCACGACAAGATCGTTCGCTCCACCCACGGCGTCAATTGCACGGGCTCCTGCAGCTGGAAAATCTACGTGAAGGGCGGGATCGTCACCTGGGAAACCCAACAAACCGACTATCCGCGCACCCGGCCCGACATGCCCAACCATGAGCCGAGGGGCTGCCCGCGCGGGGCAAGCTACTCGTGGTACCTCTACAGCGGCAACCGCCTGAAATATCCGATGGTTCGCGGACGGCTCCTCAAGATGTACCGCGCGGCGCGCGCGACCAAGTCGCCGGTTGAGGCCTGGGCTTCCATTGTCGAGGATCCCGAGAAGCGAAAAGCCTACCTCTCGGTACGCGGCCTAGGCGGTTTCGCGCGCGCGAGCTGGGACGAGGCGAGCGAGATCGTGGCCGCCGCGAACGTCTATACCATCAGGAGATGGGGCCCCGATCGGATCTCCGGCTTCTCGCCCATCCCCGCGATGTCGATGGTTTCCCACGCCTCGGGAAGCCGCTACCTCCAGCTGATCGGAGGGGTCTCCCTCTCCTTCTACGACTGGTACTGCGACCTCCCCCCGAGCTCGCCGCAGACCTGGGGCGAGCAGACCGACGTGCCCGAGAGCGCCGACTGGTACAACGCTATGTTCCTCATCCTGTGGGGCTCGAATGTGCCGCAGACCCGCACCCCGGACGCTCACTTCTACACCGAGGCGCGCTACAAGGGGACGCAGAGCGTGGTGATCTCCCCCGATTACAGCGAGGCCTCGAAGTTCGCCGACCTCTGGCTCCATCCGCGATCGGGAACCGATTCGGCCCTTGCGATGGCGATGGGTCACGTGATTCTTTCGGAATTTCACGTCAAGCGGCGCAGCGAGTATTTCAGCGACTATTGCCGGCGCTACAGCGACTTCCCCTTCCTCGTGCGCCTCGTGCCCCACGCCGGGGGGGCAAAGGGCGGAGGGCCGGCGGGCGCAGGCAGAGAGGCGGGGGATGCGGCGGCCGGCAACCTCCTCGTCCCGGAGCGGCTCCTACGCGCAAGCGACTTCGGCGATTCCCTAGGCGAGACCAACAACCCCGAATGGAAGACCTGCGCCTTCGACGAGCTCTCAGGCAGCATCATCGCCCCGCAGGGCTCGGTCGGCTACCGCTGGGGCGAAGAGGGGCGGTGGAACCTCGATGAGCGCGACGGGCGAACCGGCAGGGAGACTCGCCTGCGCCTCTCGATGCTCGATGCGGCCCCGGGGGCTCCAAGAAACGAAACCGTGGCGGTGGGCTTTCCCTACTTCGGGACCTACAAGCACGACTACTACGCGGGGACCGATCACCCTGAGATCCTCATCCGCAGCGTTCCCGCTTCGAAGATCGCGACGCGCGAGGGCGACGTCTATGTGACGACGGTCTACGATCTCATGCTCGCCAACTACGGAGTCGACCGAGCCTTGGGTGGAGGGAACGTCGCGGGCTCCTTCGACGACGACCTTCCCTACACCCCCGCCTGGCAGGAGCGGATCACCGGGGTGAATCGCAACCTCGTCATCGCGACCGCTCGGCAGTTTGCCGAGACGGCCGAAAAGACCCACGGCAAGTCGATGGTCATCCTCGGGGCGGGCATCAACCACTGGTACAACATGGACATGTCCTACCGGGGGATCATCAACATGCTGGTCTTCTGCGGCTGCGTCGGACAGTCGGGGGGCGGATGGTCCCACTATGTCGGCCAGGAAAAGGTGCGGCCGCAGGTCGGCTGGGCAACATTAGCCTTCGCTACCGACTGGTACCGCCCGCCGCGCCACATGGGAGGCACCTCCTTCTTCTACGAGCACACCGACCAGTGGAGATACGAGAAGGTCTCCGCGAAGGAGCTCCTCTCGCCGACCGCCCCGCCGGGCGACTGGGACGCAAGCCTCATCGACTTCAACGTGCGCTCCGAGCGGATGGGCTGGCTTCCGGCGGCGCCCCACCTCGACCGCAACCCGCTCGAGATCGTGAAGGCGGCCGATGCGGCCGGCGAGGATCCGGCGGCCTACGTGACCAAGCGCCTCGCTTCGGCTGAGATCCGGTTCGCCTCCGAGGATCCCGACAACCCGGTCAACTTCCCGCGGAACATGTTCATCTGGCGGTCGAATATCCTGGGCTCGAGCGGCAAGGGGCACGAGTACTTCCTGCGCCACCTCCTCGGAGCCCAAAACAGCGTCCTCGGCAAGGACTTGGGCGAGCTGGGCGAGCCTACGCCGAAGGAGGTGGTCTGGCGCGACTCGCCCGCAGGAAAGCTCGACCTCCTCGTGACCCTGGACTTCCGCATGTCGACCACCTGCCTCTACTCCGACGTGGTCCTCCCGACGGCGACCTGGTACGAGAAGAACGACCTCAACACCTCCGACATGCACACCTTCATCCACCCCTTCTCGAACGCGGTCGACCCGGTGTGGGAGTCGCGCCCCGACTGGGACATCTACCGGGGGATCGCCCTGAAGTTCTCCGAGGTGGCGGCGGGCGTGCTCGGCAAGGAGCGCGATCTGGTCCTCTCCGCCCTCGCGCACGACAGCCCGGCCGAGCTCGGCCAGCCGATCGAGGTCAAGGAATGGAAGCGGGGCGAGTGCGATATCATACCGGGAAAGACGACCCAGACCATGACTGTCGTCGAGCGCGACTACCCGAACGTGGGCGCGATGTACACCTCGCTCGGGCCGCTTGTCTCGAAGATCGGCAACGGCGGCAAGGGGATCGCGTGGAACACGGAGAGGGAGGTCGAGTACCTCGGCAAGCTCAATGGCACCGTCAGCGTCCCGGGTCCCGCCGAGGGGCGGCCGCGCCTGTGGAGCGACATCGACGCCGCCGAAGCAGTCATGACCCTCGCTCCGGAGACCAACGGCGCGGTGGCCGTCAAGGCGTGGGAGGCCCTCGGGAAGCGCACCGGCCGCGGACATGCCCATCTGGCCGAGCCTCGCGCGGAGGAGAAGATCCGCTTCCGCGACATCGTCGCCCAACCGCGGCGCACCATCACCTCGCCGATCTGGAGCGGCCTCGACGACGAGGAGATTACGTACAACGCGGGCTACATCAACGTGCACGAGCTCGTCCCCTGGCGCACCCTCACCGGGAGGCAGGAGCTCTACCAGGATCACCTCTGGATGCGGGCCTTCGGCGAGGCCCTCTGCGTCTACAAACCGCCCGTCGATACGAAGACAATCCCGCCCGTCGAGCGGCGCTTCGATAACGGCAAGCCCTATTTCGTCGCGAACTTTCTCACCCCCCACCAGAAATGGGGAATCCACTCGACCTATTCGGACAACCTCATCATGCTCACCCTCTCGCGGGGAGGCCCGATCGTCTGGATAAGCGAGATCGACGCAAAGTAGGCGAGCCTGGAAGATAACGACTGGATCGAGGTCTTCAACGTGAACGGCTCGCTCGTCGCGAGGGCGGTGGTGAGCCAGCGGATCAAGGAGGGGACGGCCCTCATGTACCACGCCCAGGAAAAGATCGTGAACATCCCGGGGAGCGAGGTGACCGGAAATCGGGGGGGGATTCACAACTCGGTGACGCGGACGATCGTCAAGCCGACCCACATGATCGGCGGCTACGCTCAGATGAGCTACGGCTTGAACTACTATGGAACCGTCGGCTCGAACCGCGACGAGTTCGTCATCATCCGCAAATTGGAGAATGTCGATTGGCTCGAGGGGCCGCTCGACCCGGCGAAGGGGCTCGACAGCCCGGCACGGACCGGGGATGGGGCAGCCACTGCATCCGGGCACGCTCGGGCCGGCGCCGCGGGAGCCGCCCGCAGAGGAGCACGCTCATGAAGATCCGCGCGCAGATCGGAATGGTTTTGAACCTGGACAAGTGCATCGGCTGCCACACCTGCTCGATCACCTGCAAGAACGTCTGGACCTCGCGCGAGGGGATGGAATACGCCTGGTTCAACAACGTCGAGACCAAGCCGGGCATCGGCTATCCCAAGGATTGGGAGAATCAGAAGCGCTGGTATGGCGGTTGGGAGCGCCTGCCAAACGGCGCGATACGGCCGAAGCAGGGAGGCAAGTGGCGCATCCTCGCGAAGATCTTCGGCAATCCCCATCTCCCCGAGATCGACGACTACTACGAGCCATGGACCTACGACTACGAGCATCTCCACACCGCACCCGAGTCGCGCACCTCTCCCATCGCGCGCCCGGTGAGCGCGATCACCGGCGACCGCATGGAGAAGATCAACTGGGGTCCCAACTGGGAAGAGATCCTCGGGGGCGAGTTCGCGAAGCGCAGCAAGGACTACAACTTCGAGGAAGTGCAGAAGGAGATCTACGGCGAGTTCGAGAATACCTTCATGATGTACCTCCCCCGCTTGTGCGAGCACTGCCTGAACCCCGCCTGCGTCGCCTCCTGCCCGACCGGCGCGATCTACAAGCGCGAGGAGGATGGGATCGTCCTCATCGACCAGGACAAGTGCAGGGGCTGGCGGATGTGTGTCTCGGGGTGCCCGTACAAGAAGGTGTACTTCAACCACCGCACCGGCAAGGCCGAGAAGTGCATCTTCTGCTTCCCGCGCATCGAGGCGGGGCTGCCGACGGTCTGCTCGGAGACCTGCGTCGGTCGGATCCGCTACCTGGGGGTCGTCCTCTACGACGCCGACCGCATCAAGGAGGCGGCGAGCGCCGAGAGCGAGGAGGATCTCTACGAAGCGCAGCTTGCCATCTTCAAAGATCCGAACGACCCGGAGGTCGAGCGCCAGGCGCTCGCGGACGGCGTCCCCTACGCCTGGATCGAGGCGGCCCGCCGCTCGCCGGTCTACAAGATGGCGATGGAGTGGAAGGTCGCCTTTCCCCTCCATCCCGAATACCGCACCCTTCCCATGGTGTGGTACGTGCCGCCGCTCTCCCCGGTCCAAGCCGCGCTTGAAAACGGCGCCATCGGCCGCACCGACCTCATCCCCGACGTCGAATCCTTGCGGATTCCGATGCGGTATCTCGCCAACCTCCTCACCGGCGGGAAGGTCGAGCCGGTCGCCCTCGCGCTGAAGCGGATGCTCGCCATGCGAGCCTACATGAAGCGCAAGAATGTCGAAGGGGTGACCGACACCGGGGTGGTCGAGGCGGTCGGCATGAGCCGCGCGATGGTCGAGGAGATGTACCGCATCATGGCGATCGCGAACTACGAGGAGCGCTACGTCATCCCGACCGCCCATCGCGAACAGGTCGAAAACGCCTACGAGCTGCGCGGAGGCTGCGGCTTCTCCTTCGGGGACGGCTGCGCTTCCGGCGGGATCACCGGCGGCGTGGCGGGAGAGGAGGGGGCCGCCTCGGGCCTCGGCGCGCACGACCCGGCCGGCGCCCACGCTACCGCGCTCGCCGCTGGGAGCGGAGCCGGCGCCCGCGGTGCTGCCGGCGCCCGCGGCCCCGCATTCAACCCCGCTCAGGCGCTCGGCATGCCCTCGACGGGCACCCTCGTCAACCGCGGGAATCTCTTTAGCCGTGCCGCGCTGCGCGAGAAGGTGCGGACTGCGCTCGAGCGGCGCCGTTCGCTCGGCCTTGAAGGGCCGACCGTCGACGAAGACGGCACCGTCCGCCCGGCATCAGCGACTGCGGCCGCCGGCCGAACCGCCGCCACCGGCGCAGAAGCTGCGCCGGACCGCGGACGTTTCGGGACCGGGCTGGGACAGGAGCTCCCCGGTCTTACGGCGCCCGGAGAGGACGCGCCTCCCGGACAGCGAAGCCGCGCACGCCGACCGGCCGGCGGCGCCGGGCCGGCCTTGAGCGGAGCGGGGGCCTAAAAGTGGATACCTTCAGGGTCTTTGCCGCGCTCCTTGCCTATCCGACCGACGAGCTCACAGCCTCGCTTCCCGAGATGGAAGAGATCCTCGCCAGGGAGGGGCTCGTCTCGGCGGAGGATCGGGCTGCCCTCGCCCCCCTTTTCGCGGAGCTCTCTACCGCCGACCCCTACGAGCTGCAGGCGCGCTACATCGAGCTGTTCGACCAGTCGCGCTCGCTTTCGCTTCACCTCTTCGAGCACGTGCACGGGGAGTCGCGGGATCGGGGCCAAGCCATGGTCGATCTTCTCGCACGCTACCGGGAACAGGGGCTCGAGCTTACGGCGCGCGAGCTGCCGGATTTTCTCCCGGTCTATCTCGAGTACCTCTCCCAGCTACCGATCGAGAGCGCCCGCTCCGAGCTTGCTCAACCCGTTGCGGTAATCACGATCCTTGCCGGGAGGCTTGCAAAGCGGCACAGCGCCTACGCCGCGGCCCTCGCGGCGCTCGAGCATCTCGCGGCCCGCGAGCCGAGCCCCGTCGATCTTGACGAGCTTGCGCACGAGGAGCCTCCAGAGGACGGGAAAGCGGAGGCGCTCGACGCAGAGTGGCAGGAGGAGCCGGTGGACTTCAGCAACCGAGAGACGACGCTCGTCGGAAGGCAGCACGCCCGCGCGCTCGGCGCGGCCCATCGCAAAGCGCCAGCAGGAGAATGAACATGCCCTACTTTCTGAACCTGCTTGTCTTCGGCTACTATCCCTACGTCGCGCTCACGATCTTCATCGCCGGCAGCATCCTTCGCTTCAATCGGGGGCAGTACGGCTGGCGCAGCGGCTCGAGCGAGCTCCTGCGGAAGCGCCAGCTCGTGATCGGCAGCTCGCTCTTCCATTACGGCATCCTCGTCGTGCTTGCCGGCCATTTCGTGGGGTTCCTCACGCCCGATTCGCTCCTCCAGCTCCTCGGGATTTCGATCCGTGCTCATCAGCTCCTGGCGGTAGTCGCGGGAGGCATCTCCGGAATTGTCGCGTGGATCGGACTCACGATGCTCGTACACCGGAGGCTCTTCGACCCGCGCATCCGCAAGACCTCCAGCGTGATGGACATCTTCGTGCTCCTGCTCGTGTGGGTGCAGCTTTCCTTCGGCCTTGCTACCATCCCGCTCACCCTCCACCACCTCGACGGGCGGCTGTTTTCGCAGCTCGTCGCCTACGTCCAGTCGATAGTCTACTTCCGCGCCGGTGCAATAGGATATCTCCAGGGAGTCTACTGGGTGTACCAGGTGCACCTTTTTCTCGGCTTCACCTTCTTCCTCGTTTGGCCCCTGAGCCGCCTTGTCCACATCTGGAGCGCTCCGATCTGGTACCTTGGCCGCGCCTACCAGGTGGTGCGCCGGCGGGTACCGGCGGGTCGAAGGCGAGGGATGCCCTCGTGATTGCGGTCAACGGCACGCCGATCTCCGACGAGGCGATCGCACGCGAGGCGCAGTATCATCCTGCGGGCAGCCTCGAAGAGGCGCTCCA
The DNA here is from genome assembly GCA_027306915.1 of Spirochaetales bacterium. Next base: position 33,637 of record DAHUYW010000042.1, read on the forward strand.
CGAGGCCGCCGTCGCCCTCGTCGTACGCGAGCTTCTCCTGCAGGAGGCCGCGGCGCTGGGATTGGGCGATCCATCCTTGGAGGAGGGAGGCGGTCCGGCCGGCGGCGAAGAATCGCTTGCCCCCGAGGAGCGAATCATTGCTGCCCTCCTCGATCGCGAGATCGCCCTCCCCGCCGACGACGAGGAGACCCTCCGGCGCTACCACGAGAGCAATCGCGAGCGCTTCCGATCACCCGATCTTTTCGAGGCCTCCCACATCCTCTTCGCCGCCCCGAACGATCAAAGCGAGGCGCGGACTCAGGCCCTTGCCGCTGCGGAGGCGACGCTCGATGCGCTGCGCCGCGACCCCGCCTCCTTCGAGCGCCTTGCAAAGGAGCGCTCGGCCGACACCGAGTCACGCGAGCACGGAGGCCACCTCGGCCAGATCACCCGAGGCCAGACCACGCCCGAGTTCGAGGCCTGCCTCGATTCGCTCGCCCCGGGAGAGCTCTGCCGGGAGCCGGTCGCGACACGCTACGGCTACCACCTTATCCGCCTCGATAGGTCGATCCGCGGGCGAGAGCTCACCTTCGCCATGGCGCGCGACCGGGTCGCGGAGCACCTCGGCGCGCGGGCGTGGGCTCAGGCCGTTCACCAGTACATCCGGCTCCTCGTCGGGAAGGCCAAAATCGAAGGAATCGAGATGGTCGGGGCAACGAGCCCGCTCGTTCGGTAGCGCCGAGGGCCGCTGTGAGCACCCGGCGTGGGGTCGGGGGTCGACCTACCCTAATATCCCCGACTCGAGGCATTTCCTCACGACCTCGGGATCGAAGTGGCTCCCGGCGAGCGACCGGATGTGCTCGAGCACCCGCTCCTTGGGCCATGCGCTACGATAGGGGCGATCGGAGGCAAGCGCGTCCCAGACATCCACCACCGCGAAGATGCGAGCCACGCGGGGGATCTGCTCACCCTTCAGGCCGTAGGGGTAGCCGCTCCCGTCCCACTTCTCGTGATGATAGCGGGGGATATCAAGCGCGGGGCGAAGATAGTGGATCGGAGAGAGCATCTCGTAGGCGAAGGTTGGATGCTTCTTCATGACTGCCCATTCCTCTTCGGTGAGGGGACCCGGCTTCAGCAGGATGCTGTCGGGAACCCCCATCTTGCCGATATCGTGAAGCAGGGCCCCCCTGCGGACCTGCACCAGCTCCGACTCCGTCAGGCCGAAGCCACGGCACAAGCGGAGCGTCGTGTCGGTTACCCGCTGCGTGTGCCCCTCCGTCTCCTTGTCTCGCAGATCGAGGGCGTGCGACCATCCCTCGATTGTTGCGTCATAGGCATGTTCCAAATCGGTGTTGGATCGCTGGAGTCCCTCGAAGAGGGTGATGTTGTCGATTGCTAGTGCAGCCTGCCTTGCAAGGGCGTTGAGAAAATCGACCCACTCCCGGTCAGTGCGGAGCGGAGTGCGTTGGAAGACCTCGAGCACACCCTTGACCTCTCCCTTGGCAATGAGCGGAACACCGTAATAGCTGAGGAAGCTCTCGTCCGCAAGGAGCCTTTGTCTCACGTAGTGGTCGGGTCGATCTCTCAAGTTCGGAACGTGAACTATCCTCCTCTCCAGGACGGCCAGGCCGGCCTGACCCTCGCCCAAGAGCAACCGCGTTTCCTCGATTGACCGTGCCCGAAAGCCGTGGCCAGCGAAGAACTCAAGTCTTTGGGAGCCCGGATTGTACAGAAGAATGTCCGCTGCATCGACCTTCAGCTGCTGCCTCACCTGGGCGAGGAGCGCCGGCAGGCTGACATGGAGATCGAAGCTGGAGGCAATGACGCGATCCATCTCGCTGAGCGCAGTCACGTGCTGCAGTCGGCGCTCGGTCTGCTCGTGGAGCGTAGTGCGCTGGATGGCGATACCCGCGATCTCACAGAGGGTGCTCAAGAGGCGCTCGTCGTCCGGGGTGATGGTCCTCGGCGCATCTGCGTCGACAGTGAAGGTGCCGATTAGGGAGTTACCGGCCCGGATCGCCACCGCGAGGGAGGCTCGATTCAACGGAATCCTCCTGCGGACCGCCTCCGGGAGGCGCTCGTCGCTGCGGAGATCTCTGCTTACGTCCGGCTGCCCGGTTGCAAAGACCCGGCCGGCGATCCCCTGTCCGGGCTTCTCGGCGAGAGGAGGCAGGCCCGCCTCCTCCCCGTATCCACGAGTGATCGCAGTCCGCACCTCGTCGGTCGTCGGATCGTAAAGCCAGATGGCCCCCAAGGCCATCCGCATGACCTCAAGGGTCTTTTCCAAGAGAATCGGAAGGATCTCCTTCAGGCTCTCGGCCGAACGCAGCGCCGTCGACAATTGATTCACCGCTTCAAGCTGGGCGATGCGGCGCATGCTCTCCTGCTCCGCATTCTTGAGCGCAGTGATGTCGACGGAGGTAACCACGATGGACTGGAGAAGCCCGGCGCTGTCGTATTCGGGATAGCCGTTCACCAGGGCCCAGCCGCATCGAGCCGCGGGGCCGCGATCGATCCCGACTATGAAGTTTTCAAGCGGAAGTCCCGATCGCACCACGCGATTGACCGGATAGTCCTTAAGCGGCAGTGGCGCGCCGTCCTCTGCAAGGAGCCGAAATGGAAACTCCGCAATGAGCCTCCCCTCCATTCGGTTGGCCGGTGTTCCCAAAAGGCGTGCTGCCTCGGGATTGGCGAGAAGGATCCGGGTGTCGGGGCCGTAGACGACAACGCTTGCCGGCAGATGCTCGATCAGCCTCCAGTGCCGGAGCACCTGCTCCAAAAGCGCCAGGTCGACCGTGCTGCGATCGGACTCTGTCGACCCTGGCTCTGCGCCCAATATCTCATCGGTAGACATCATCAAGCTTCCTTCCCCCGCCTCGGTTGCGTCCCTTGGGTAGATTTTCCTTCGACAAGCTCATAGTATTTCATCAACAGCTTTGTTTGGGAGGCGCATCACGCTCGCTGTTTCTCGTCGCACAATACCCGCCTCGCTTCGCGTGCGGCGGATTGCCGCTCTGTGCGCTACCATGCTCCTGGGCGCCGTTCCGCTCCTCGCTGCCCCGCAAGCTCCGGTGGAGGTGCGGTTCGTCTATGTTCCGCCCCCCGGCGGAGAGGTGTCAACCGTTTCCCTGCGCGGTGATTTCAACAACTGGGGCGAGACGCCCATGGAGAAGCAGGCCGACGGAAGCTTTGCGGTCTCGGTGCTCTTGACGCCCGGTCGCCATCAGTACAAGTTTTTCATCAATGGCGGGTGGCCGCGCGACATGTCGAGCGCGCGCGAGGGAGGACCGGTGGATCCGAAGGCGGACGGCTATGTCGATGATGGTTTTGGCGGCAAGAATGCCTTCCGCGATGTCGCGCCCACGACGGAGGTGGCCCTCGGCGACGGAAGGATCTACGCACCGGGCCTCGCTTTTCGCCCGAACGATCCCGCCTACGTGATTATGGATCATCACGGAGCCGTGGAGGTTCGACTTCGGACGGCGCCCGACGACGTCATGAAGGTCGGGCTTGTGTGGAGGCCGGCAGCTGGGGGCTCGTGGCAGAGCATGCCCATGAGACGCCTCGGTGAAACGCTCGACGCCTGGGTCTTCGAAGGAAGGGTCCCGACCTCCTCCTCCTTTGCGCTCCGTTT
>DAHUYW010000043.1 GCA_027306915.1 Spirochaetales bacterium
GATCGGGCCGCTATACTCCATTCCGGCGGAAGAGGGATCGCTTCCGTCGAGGGAGTAGCGCACCCAGGCGAAGCCCTCGGTTCTTATACAGAGAGTCTGCGCGTTCGCGAAGCGCCCGGCCACCGGGCTTACCACGCGAATCGAGGCGGGAGCCTCCCGCGCGGGAAGAACCAGGTAGCTCCACAATTCGACGGCGCTCTTGGTGCCGGCCTCGTTTTGGCTGTAGGCCTCGAGGCGATAAGGGTCGGATCTAGGCGGCAGACGGAGCGCCTCTCCCGACCAGCTCGTGCCCCCCTTGGCAATAGCTCCGTCGAGGCCGTAGACGATGCGGGAGGTATTCGCCGCGAGACGGACCGTGAGCTCGCTCCGATAGGCACCCGAGGGGAGCGACGCCGAAGGCGGCTCGGGGGTTGTGCGATCGATGACGTAGGTGTATTCGGCGGTCTGGTCAGCTACACCGTTATCCTCGTTTCCGGAAACGTAGAAAGAGTAGACCCTCCGCTCGCCGGCGAGCGCCGAAAGGATCAGGGGCATTCGATAGGTCACCCAATCGGAATCGGCGGAGGGCGGCGGCGAATCGGCGCTTTGCGCAAAGAGATAGCGAAGCCGCGTCTCTCCGGCCGCTGGCTGAATCATTACGGAGACGGTATCCGGATAGGTGCCGGGCGGAGGCTCGAGAGTGAGCGACGGGCCCTCAGCCTGAGCGTGGCGCGCCGCGAAGAGCGCGCAGAGCAAAAGAAGCGAGTGAAGACGAGCACATGGTCTCTTTCTTGTCATGTGCCTACCGACGTTCAGAACGAGCTCAACACTTTGCGCAGCTCCGGATCGGACGAATAGTAGTACTTTTCCTTTTCCTCGTTCGTAAGCCCGACCAGCTCGTGGCTCATGTAGTGAATCCAGATGTCATCGTCGGGCGACTCGACGACGTGCTTTCGGCAGTAGTAGTCCGGGTGTATCGGCAGCTGTTCCTGCTGGTAGGCGATAACCTTGTAGTCGTGGACGGCGATCTTCAGGTCCTCACGAGGGATCCCCTTGTCGATGATGATTTCCGCAAGGTGATTGATGGTCCGCCCCGAATCGAAGATGTCGTCCACCAGGAGAACCTTGTCACCGGTGCGGAGGTGGGCGGGGTTGTAGGTCCATCCGTCGACCATCACCCGCTCGCGCTTGCGAATGTCGGTATAGGAGCGTGCGACAACCGCGGCGTAGAAGACCGGGCGACTGGTCGTTCGAACGGTCTTGAAATACTCGCTGAGGACATTGCCGACGTAAGCCCCGCCCCGCAGCAAGACGTAAATGACATCGGGGACGAACCCCTCGTTGTGAATCCGGTAGGCAAGCTTGAGCGAGTTGTTGCGCACCTGATCGTAGGGAAGAAAGTCCTTTCTCATTGGGCGTCCTCGTTGGACCGAACCGCGAGCCGGCCGAGCCTCTCGGGGAGACGGCCCGCCGGCCGGGCGGTGTTCAAGATCCGCCGCCTCGCTCGACGGCGATGTCTATCGATTTCCCCTGGCGCTCGAGCGTGAAGTCGAACTTCGTCCGCGACTCGTTGATTGCGCGGTAGAACTCGATCGCATTATTCGTCGGCGCACCGTTGACCGCCTTGACAAGATCACCCTGCTGAATCCCGGCGACGGCGGCGGGCGTCCCATCGACAACGTCGGCGACGACTAGCCCGCTCATTTCGGTCGAAAGCTTGAGCTGCTTTCTGATCTGCTCGTCGATGGGAATGACGGTCAGGCCCGGCCACAGGTCGCGGTCCTTATTGATCTGAGCGTCGGGCAGGCGCAGGGCGATTCGGACCGTAACGGTCATGGGATGGCCGTAACGGACGACGTCAAAGCTTGCATCCTTCCCCACCGGGAGGTCTCCGACGACCCGGATGAGATCGTTGGTGTTGGTGATCTGCTCGCCGTTTATCGCCTTGACGAAATCACCGGGCTTCAATCCGCCCTTGTCTGCCGGTGAGTTGACGAAGACGTGGTAGATGAGCGAGCCCTGCAGACCCTTCACGCCAAGCTGCGTAGCAAGGGAGGGATAGGGATCTTGAACGCTCACTCCGAGCCATCCGTACTGTACGACGCCGTGCTCGATGAAATCGGTTATGGCTCGCTTGGCGTCGTTGATGGCGATTGCGAAGCCGAGCCCGACGCTCCCGCCCGCAGGGGAAGCGATCCAGCTGTTTATGCCGACCACCTGCCCTCGCATGTCGACGAGCGCGCCTCCGGAATTGCCGCGATTGATGGCGGCGTCCGTTTGAATGAACTGGGCGACAGTGTTCCCCGGCCCTACCCCCTCGCGTCCGATCGCGCTCACGATGCCCGCGGTGACCGTCGACATGAATCCGAAGGGGTTCCCGACCGCGAGGACCCAGTCGCCGACCTTCATATCGTTGGAATTGCCGAGGGTTGCAATCGGAATGTTCGCCTCAGACGTGGTGAACGAGACCAACGCGAGATCCAGACGCGGGTCTTTGCCGACCAGCTTGGCTCGGTATTGTCGCTTGTCGTACAGCACGACGTTGATCTCGGATGCGTTGCCCACGACGTGGTTATTGGTGAGGACGTAGACTGTGTCGCCGGTCTTGCGCACAATGACGCCCGACCCGAGCCCCTCCTGGCGGAACTCCTGCGTCTTCGGCGAATCCTTTTCCTGCCCTGGATTCTGCGGCAGGAGAAAGTTCCAGGGCCAGCCTTGGCCGACGTCCGGCACGGGCTGCTTCACGATGTCGACGACGTTTATCTCGACGACGACCGGAAGGACCTTTGCGGCGACTGAGCGGAAGGACGGGAAGGTACCGTTCGGATCTCCGCCTGCGGAGGCGGTTGCTTGCGCCTGTGCCGTCTGGCCCCCGGGTGACAGTGTGGAGCAGGAGAGCGTGGTCAGCGCGAGGAGGGCCCCGAGGAGGACCGGCGCCAGTGCGAGCTTGAAAGCGAAAAGCTTCTTGGAATGAGAAATGCCTTGAGTTTGGTCGGGCATACAAGACTCCTACGTCTCAAATTGGTTCGTCTTTTCTCCAGCAACTCGCGGAGCCGGCCGGAAACGTTACGGGCGGCCCCCATTTGGATGTACGGTTAACACCTCGGTCCTGTCCTCGAAGATCGCGACGGTGTGCTCGAAGTGAGCGGAGAGGCTATTGTCCACGGTCTGGACGGTCCACCCATCCTCTAATATCTCGACCTCATCGGTGCCAAGGTTGATCATTGGCTCGATCGCGAGCACCATCCCGTTCTTGATGCGGGGATTCGGCCCAGGACCAACGTAGTTCGGGATTTGGGGATCCTCGTGCAGCGAGAAGCCGACTCCGTGGCCGCAGAACTGCCGGACGATCCCGTAGCCCGCTGAGTGCGCGCGGTCGAACACCGCGGCGGAGATATCCTTGATTCGATTGCCGAGCACTGCCCGCTCGACTCCGAGCCGCAGGCACTCCCTCGTGACGTCGAGGAGAGCCTTGGCTTCGAGAGAGACCTTCCCGATCGGAATGGTGTAGGCCGCGTCGCTGATGTAGCCCGAAAGATCGACCCCCAAGTCCAGCCCCAGGATGTCGCCCTCCTCAAGCCGCCGCTTGTCCGGAATGCCGTGGATGACCACCTGATTCACCGAGGTGCAGAGGCTTGCCGGGTAGCCCTCGTAGCCGAGGAATGCGGGCTTGCCTTTGTGCCGGACGATGTAGTCGCGGGCAAACCGGTCGAGTTCGAGGGTGGTTATGCCTACGTCCACCATGCGTACCAGCTCACCAAGAGTCTCGTTGAGGAGGATACAGGAATCTCGAATGCGGTCGATTTCTTTAACCGTCTTGAGCTTGATCATTGTGGCGTCCGCAGGCTGTAGCAGGGTATCACTTTTCTGCTGCCGATTCAAGTTTTCGCAGTAGGAGAGCGCCGGCGAGATTCGAGGGATCGATGTCCATCGCGTAGAGAAGCTCGCGCTTCGCCCCTTCCGTATTCCCGGAAAGATACAGCGCATTCGCGAGCTCGACATGGATTTGAGCCCGGTCGGGGGATTGAATAACCGGGGCGGTCTGCTGCAGGAGGAGATCGGCCTTCTGGAGCGAGTCGACGGCCCTGGTGTAATCACCCTCCCTCTCTTCGAGCAGGCCGATGTTGTATTCGGTTTGCCACTGCTCGTGTGCAGCAGAGGATTTTTCGAAATAGGTAAGCGCGGATGAGAGGTCTTGTCTGACGCTTGTGAGCGCCCCTTGATAGAAGAGGTACCAGCCCTCGTTTGCGCTTTCCTGCATTTGGCGCAAGACAAGCTCTATGCCTTCGTAGTCGTGGATCCCGAAAAGATACCAGCCAAGATAGCGGGCAATCCGCGCGCGTTCGACCGGCGCCCCGCGTGCGCTTTGATAAAAGAGCTGCCAGAGGCGGCTGCGGTAGCTCTCGGGACTTCCGGATGCCCCGCTGACGCGGAGACTCAAGAGATTCGCATCGAGGTCGTCGGGGTTGGCTTTGAGGTATTGCTCGAGCACGGCCGCAGCCTTCGCGGGATCGCGATCGAGGCGGTAGGCCTCCGCAAGGCTGAGCGCAATCTCCTTTCGGTCCGGGAAGAGCCGGTCGCCCTCCTCGAGATAGCCTGTGGCGCGCGGATCGTCCGACCGCCCGGAAAGCCATCCGAGATTGGCGTAGGGAATCCAGGAATAGGATGGCTGCTGCTGGATAAAAAGCCGATAGCGGGCAGCGGCTTCGTCATAGTGCTTCTGAAGCATTCGGATGTCGATTGAGAGAAGCTCGAGCGCGGCGCTGCGCCCTTCGGGAGGCATCGAATCGAAATAGTTGAGCGCCGCATCGAGCTCATTGGCGTCATAGGAAACGAGCATTCCGAGCTCGGGGCTCGCTTCTGAACGAAGGGTTATGAGCAGCTTGTAGGCGCCCGCCAGGTCGCCGCGGTAGGCGTCAAGGAGGATGGCATCGATGAGAAAATCTCGGTTTCCGGTCTCCTGCGCCAGCCGCTGGAACAGGTCGGGGCTCTTGGATGTGATCGCCTCGACGTAGCTGCGGCCTTCGGTGTCCAGGCTGATGGAAGAGGGTTTGATCGCGGGATAGGCGCGCAGGACCGCCTCGGTCTTGAGCCCGGCATAATCCGAGCCGCGCAGGTGGCGTTCGGATAGCGTTATAGCCTCAGAGTAGCGGCCAGTTCGATCGTCAGCGAAGACGACGAGAGCCCACAGCTCGGTCGCCCCCGGCAGTCGGCGAGTCCCCCGCAAGGCCACCGTTCGCAGAAGCTCGTAGCTCTTTTCTCCTTCCGAGATCTGATAGGCACGTTTTGCGACCGAAAGCCAGTCCTCGCGTGTGGCGGCCGCCCGGGCCGCTCGCTGCACAAACCTCCGCGCATGATCATAGAACCCGCCGGCAATATCGCGGTCCGCGGCGGCAAGGGCCTGTCGGAGCTCGCCGGCCTCTTTCGCCCTTGTCTCTTCATGCAGCACAAGAAAGAGCGCCAGGCCGAGGCCGAGCAGAGCTGCTGCGGCGATTATCCAGACGGCAGGCGAGCGGCGCGGTCCGCCCCTACCCCTCATCGCGGCCCACCTGCGTCCGTCTAATCCCGTCCAGGACGCCGTTGATGAAGCGGTAGGAGTCGTCGCTTCCGAACTCCTTCACGATGTCGATTGCTTCGTCGATGGTGACGGAAGCCGGGATGTCCTTCTGGTAGAACAGAGAGTAGACGCTCATGCGAAGGATGGCCAGGTCGACTCGAGCAAGGCGGGCAAAGTCCCAATTCTCGAGGTGAGTCTTGATGGCCGAGTCGATCGCCTCGAGATTTTCCAGGGTTCCAGCGACGATGAGCCGGGCGAAGCTCGTTGCCTCTTCGTCGACCCTTTCCCAATGCTCCGCATCGAGCCACGGAAACTGCAGGAGCTCTTCGAGGGAAACGCGGGTAAAGTCCCACCCGAAGAGAGCCTGGAAAGCGATGATCCTGCCCTGTCTCCGTGACCCCATATACGACGATCAGTTCAGATTTTGCTTGAAGATCTTGATGTCCGCCTGTTTTTTCAATCCGTCGACGATCTCCTGCACCGCCTGCTCGAAGGCCTGCTGCTTCTCCTGCTGGATGAGAAGATTGCGAATGTAGTCATGGACCGTCATCGGATCCCCCGGCGCCAGGTGATCGGTCAGGGTCAGAAGCTTCGCCGGATAGTGCTCCGTTATCTGGACGATGTGGTAGCCGATGTTGGACTGAAGCTCCTTCACCTCTCCGACCTTGAGCGTAAAGATCTTGTCGATGAACGATTGGCCCAGGAGTTGAATGTAGCGCGTGTCATCCCGTGCGAGGTAGCCGAAATCCCCGCCCGTGTAGCGGCCTCGCGGATCGTCGGTGTACTGTGTTACGAGCTGCGCAAAGGTCGCTTGGCCGTTTACGTACTGTCGATAGATGTCGTCGGCGCGCTGCTTCGCCTTGGCCGCCTGGTCGGAGTTCAGGCCTCGTGTGTCGATGAAGACCTGATTGAACCGGACGATCTCCGGATTCGTCAGCTGGCTCGATATGAGCGCATAGCGCTGCTGGATTTGATCCTCAGTCGGATCGGGGACCCCGTTTATGAGGTCGCCCTTCTTCGCCATGATGTACTGCTGGCGGGTGAGCTGGGTGCGTATGTTCTGGACGTACTGGTCCCACGACTGACCGGTTTGCTGGAACACGAAGTTGTGGTACTGATCGTCGGAAAGCGGGCCTATCCGCGCCTCCACCTGCTTACGCTGCTGCTCAATGACGTTGTCCACCGCGCTTTCCGGAACCGTGATGTTATCGCGTTTGGCGGCCTGGCTGATGAGAACTTCCGCGATCATGGAGTCCAGCACCCGCATTTTGTCCTCGGGAGAGCTCGGGAGACCGTTCTGACGCCTCAAGGTCTCCACTTGATTGTAGCGCGCGTTCAGCTGGCTTACCGAGATATATTCGGGCTGCACCAGGTTGACGGTCGCCGCCGGCTTGTCAATGACCTGAGCCCACAATCCGATCGGCGCCAGGGCCGTCAGAAAAAGCACAATGCTAATGCGTTTCACATACTCCTCACTGTTTGGCTGAGAACCGACAAGAAAATGTGCCAGGAAACGATTGGTTACACAAGGTGCAGGCGCTTTCCGATCTCCTCGGCCTCGCCTGGAGATGAGAGTATCTCGGAATTCTTTAGGTACATCCCCTCTTGCTCCATGCCCCGCATGAGGCGAGTCAGGGTCCTGGTAACGCGCATGCCGGATTTCGCGATGAAGGCGAAGCTGCGCTTGCCGGCGACGATTCCGGCATTCGCAAGGAACGTCGAAACGTGATCGGGGATCTTTCCTCCCCAGGCGGACACGGACGAGGTGCCGACCGCGAGGTAGTTGTACATGGTGAGCTTGGCGTTTATATCGCGCTCCCCGTCGATGATGTCAACGTGGTGGCCTTGCGATTCGATCCCGCGCGCCAGGCTTCTCGTTATCTCGATGAGTCGGTTGCGGTCCCTTCCCGCGACATACACCACAGCTACCCTCAAGGTGTGCCCCCTCTCATCTTTCCCAAGGACGCGCTACTGGGCAAGTCCGTTGCCTCCGGATGTCGGAGCGGTTTGCGGCGCCGGCACACCAGTCCCTCCCGCGGCCGTGTTCACGGGCACCGATTCGGGCGTTGTCGGAGACGGGGCGCCGGTGCTCGCGGTCGAGGGGCCGCCCGTCAAGGGGACGCTTGAGGCCGGCTTGCCGGTGGAAAGATTGGTGGGAAGCTGCGCGTTGCTATTCACCGGCGCGAGCCACCACTCCTGGGCCGTCTGCGCCTCTTGGCGCTTGGCGGCCCCAAGCACATCGCCGCTCTGAGGAGTGCGATTTACCCAGGCAATTCCAAACGAGCAGAACAGAAAGACGGCGCCCAAGATGGATGTGAAGCGCGTCAGGACGTTCCCGCTTCGAGAGCCAAAGGGGGTGGAGCCCCCGCCGCCAAAGAGTCCCCCGAGACCCTCGCCTTGCTCGTCCTGGAGCAAGATCACCACGACCAGCAGGATCGCGGTTATGATGAAGATTACGATCAGAAGTACGCTAATGATACCCATTTCACTGTCCTCGCGCTAGTGTCGGTCGAACTCGACGATCGGAGCAAAGCCCTCCGCCGTGAGAGAGGCGCCGCCGACGAGCGCGCCGTCGACATTCTCCATCGCCATGAGGCTTGCCGCGTTGTCAGGTTTCACGGAGCCTCCGTACTGAATGATTATCGCATCGGCGGCCGCTTTCCCGTACCGCCGGGCAATGGTCTCCCGAATGATCTTGTGAACCGCATCGGCATCGGCCGGGGTCGCGTTCTTGCCCGTCCCTATTGCCCACACCGGCTCGTAGGCGATGGTCACCCGCCCGAGATCGCCGACGCCGGAAAGCCCGCGTTCGACCTGGTCCACGACTACCTTGTCGACCTTGCCGGCCTCGCGCTGCGCCAGGGTCTCCCCGACGCACAAGATCACCTCGAGCCCGTGGGCGAGCGCAAGCTTCACCTTGGCATTGACGAGCTCGTCGGTCTCGCCATAGATGAGACGCCGCTCGGAATGGCCGAGGATGACCACCGAGACGCCGAGGTCTTTCAGCATGAGCACCGATACCTCTCCGGTGTGGGCGCCCTGCTCGGCCTGCCCCATGTTTTGCGCGCCGAGAAGGATGTTGCTCCCCTCGAGGATCTGGGACACCGTGTGCAGCGCGGTAAAGGGAGGCGCTATCATCACCTTGTGCTGCGTCCCCGCCAGATCATGCGTGAGCCGGCGGGCCAGCTCGCTCGCTTCCACGACGGTCTTGTGCATCTTCCAGTTGCCCGCGATGTAGTATCTCCTCACCTCTTTCGCTCCTCTACTTCTCGAGTGCCTTGATTCCCGGAAGGATCTTCCCCTCCAGGAACTCAAGCGAGGCGCCTCCGCCGGTCGAGACATGGTCGATCTTGCCGGCCAGCCCGAACTTGTTCACCGCGGCGACGCTGTCGCCTCCGCCGACAACCGTCGTGCCCTTGCACTGCGCGACGAGCTTGGCGGTCTCCAGGGTGCCCTTACCAAAGGCATCGAACTCGAACACCCCCATGGGACCGTTCCAAACGAGCGAATGCGCCTTGAGGATGCGCTCCTTCATTGCGGCGAGCGTCGCCGGGCCGACGTCCATGCCGATCTTGCCCGAGGGGATGTCTATGGAGCCAACCGCTTCGGGCACGGCCTTTTCATTGAACTCGGAAGCGACGACGTGGTCGAGAGGAAGCAAGAGGTCCACCTTGAGCTCTTTCGCGCGATCGAGAAGCTTTTTCGCCGTGTCGAGGAAATCATCCTCGACCAGGGACTTTCCGATGGTGTGTCCTTGAGCCTTAAGGAAGGTATAAGCCATGCCACCCCCGATGATGAGCGTGGTACACTTCGGCAGGAGCGATTCGAGAACCGCAATCTTGGTGGAGACCTTGGCGCCGCCGATGATGGCGACGTAGGGCTTCTTGGGATTCGAAAGCATTCCCCCGAGGAACTTCACCTCTTTCTCGATGAGAAATCCGGCTGCCGAAGGCAGGAAGTGCGCCACCCCTTCCGTCGAGGCATGAGCACGGTGGGCGGTGCCAAAAGCGTCGTTGACGTAGACATCGCCGAGGGCGGCGAGCTGCTTGGCGAAGGCGGGATCGTTTTTTTCCTCTTCCTTGTGAAAGCGGACGTTCTCCAAGACAAGAATCTGGCCGGGGGCAAGCTCCTTGGCCTGCTTCTCGACGGAGGGGCCGATGCAATCGTCGGCCATGAGGACAGGACGTTTCAAGAGCTCTGAAAGGCGATCGACGGTCGGCTTCAAGCTGAACTCCGGCGACCTTCCTTCCTTCGGACGACCGAGGTGGCTCATGATGATGAGGCTGGTTCCCTTCTTCTTGAGGATGAACTCGAGGGTGGGCAGCGACGCTCGGATTCGGGTGTCGTCGGTGATCGAGCCGTCCTTCAAGGGCACGTTGTAGTCGACACGGACAAGGACACGTTTGTTTTCCAGTTTGAGATCGTTCAGGGTTCTCAGGGCCATCGCTCAAGCTCCTCCCTCGCGCATGGCGCATGCGGCTCGTAGCTGCTTCAAAAAGTTCAGACTCGGGGATGAAAGCGAATGCGTCAAACGCACCCATCTTACGGGAAAGCCTCTCGCCTGTCAATTGCCGGGTATTCGGAGAAGCGTCTGGTAGAGGCTCGACGGTGGCGGGGTCTCCATGGTCGGCTTCTCGCCTTTCGGCGGGGGATATATCACGAAGTCGCCGACGTTTATGAGATCGAAGAATTGGTTCTTCTCGATGTTGCCCTCCGAGATGAGCGCGTCGGTTCGGGTGATTACGAAGTTGCCGATCACGGCGCTTGGCGGGTAGGTGAATCCCAATCGGTCGTTGGCCTCTTTGAGCGACCCGTTCTTGATGATGAGAAGCGAGTCTCCGCTCTTCACACCGTCCAGGGCCCCAAGGTCGATGACGCCCTGGTCAAACTGCCGCTCGAGGATGCGTCCCTCGCGGGGCAGGACCGAATGGACCGAGTCGGCGATCGCCGCGAGGGCGTTAGCCACGCGGTCGTTACCGGTCCGGTAGACGCTAAAGCTCTTTACCTTGGAGCCGGTGGAGGAAACGTAGAGATTGCACTCGACCTGAAAATAGCGCTCGGTCTCCGTCACATACATCGTGAGGAAATAGTTCGAGCCGGACTGGCGGGCCGCTCGAAAGGCCTCGGCAAAGTCGTTTGCAGGCTGAGCGGGGTGAGGAACCCGGATGTTCTCATAGCTTTCGAAGAGATCACGAAGGTACTCGGCCAGAGCCTCCTGGCCGAGGTAGTGAACCATCGGGCTCCGATTCGAGTAGAACAGGGACAGGTCATACCTTTCGCGCTGGATTTGGAACTGCCGTATCCCCCAGTCGCTCGCCACACTGTCGGAGAGCGCGCTTTGGGTGACATCGATCTCGTCCTGGATGTTGGTGTCGGAGAGGTTAAGCTCCTTGAGGACCGAGATTTCCGAGAGATACTTCGCTGGATAGCCTTCCAGCTTGAAGATTCCCGCATAGAGGAGCCTGCCCTCCTTGCTGTAAGGGTCGATCTTGAGCCCCCGCCGGAACTCGCCCAAGGCGCGGTCGATGTAGTTGCGCGATTCATAGACCTGGCCCTGCTCGAAGTGGTACCGGGCATACTGCGCGCGCAGCGGATCCTTCATGGGAAGCTTGTCGATGAGCTCGCTCTCCATCGCGATTCGCGATATCTCGTCATCCGGGTGAATCGTGAAGGCCTGGGCATAGCTGCGGATGCTGTCCAGGACGTCGCCCAGCCTTTCCTGAGCCAGTCCCAGCGAGTACCACAGGAGATAGGAGTTGTGGTGCTTCGCAAGGACACCTTCGATGAGCGGAACGACCTTTGCGTACTCTCCGGTTCGCAAATAGACCTCGGCGAGGAGCAGCGTTGCGTCGAGGTTGTCGGGGCCGAGCTCGAGGGAGGTCCGCACCTGGGCCTTCGCCTGCGCGTAGTTGCCGCTTGCAAGGAAATGGCGGGCGACCACATAGTGGGTGAAAGGATCGCTCGGATAGGCGTCGAGCACGATCTGCGCGTACCGGTCGGCCTTGCGGTAATCCCCGAGCGAGTCGTACAGCACGATCACGGAGAGCAGGGCTCGACGGTTCTCGGGGGCCGTGCGCAGCGCGCTCTGGAATTTGTCCAGCGCGGTTTTCGGATCGCCTGCCGCCAGGTCCAGCTCGGCCAAGCCGAAATGGGCATCGAGGTTGTTCGGCTGCCGTGAGAGCACCTTCTCAAAAAGCTTGCGTGCTCCGTCGAAGTCGCCGAGTCCAATCCGAGTCCTACCCTCGAGATTGAGAAGGTTCATGTCGGTCTCGTCGTACTGCTTCGCCTCCTGGACGTACTTGAGCGCCTCGGAGTACTCGCCGAGCGAGAAATAGGTCTCCGCCATTCCGACAAGCGGTTGGAGATACGCGGGATTCCGATCGAGGGCGGTCTTGTAGTCCTCGATTGCAGAGTAGTAGTCGCCCGAAAGCTGCGCCGCCCTTCCCTGGCGGTAGAGCGCCGGCGGAGAGCTTGCCTCCTGTCCAAAGAGAAGCTGGACGGGGAGCGCGAGCAGGAAGCAGAACGAACCGAGGAGGAGGCTTTTTTTCATTTGCTCGTCTTGGCTTCTTTCGATTCTCCGTCAGCGCCGCGATGGACTATCTTGACCTTCATGATCTTGTGTCCGTCCATCTCCTGAATGATGAAGTCGATGCCTTCATAGGAGGTCTTCTCGTACTTCACCGGAATCTTCCCGAAGAGGTCAAAGACGAACCCGCCGAGGGTGTCGAAGTCTTCGTCCGGCAGACCGAGCCCGGCGGCCTCGTTCAAGTCGTCGATGGAGACTCGGGCGTCGCAGATGAAGACTCCCTCGCCGATGGGAAGAATGTCCTCCGTCTCGTCGTCGAACTCATCTTGGATGTCGCCCACGATCTCCTCGATGATGTCCTCGAGACAGACTATCCCCGAGACCCCTCCATACTCGTCGACCACGACGGCGATGTGAACCTTGCGCCGTTTGAACTCGCGCAGCAACGAATCAAGGCGCTTGCTTTCCGGGACAAAGTAAGGCTTGCGGATGATGGCTGCGATGTCGACGTTCCTGTCCTTGAGGAAGTTTCGAAGGAGATCCTTGACGTACAGCACGCCCACTACATTGTCGATGGTCTCCTCGTAGACCGGGTAGCGAGAGTGACCGCGCTCGGTCACTGTCTTGAGGAGCTCGTCGAGCGGAGTGCCGAGGGCGATGAAGACCACATCGATTCTCGGGACGATGACCTCCTTCACGCTCTTTTCCGAGAGCTCGACGATGCCGCGGATCATATCCTTCTCTTCGAGGTTGAGCCCCGCTAAGCTGCCCTCCTCGTCTGCCTGAGGGCCTTTCCCGAGCAGCCTGCCGAGAAAGCTCGACTTCTTCAAGTTATTGATTCCCCCTTTGTCGCCCGCAATATCCTTTCTTGAAGCTCAATCATGGGCTCGTGCTCGCCGTTGGTCTTGTGGTCCATGCCCTGCAGGTGGAGAATCCCGTGGACGAGGAGTCTCTTGAGCTCCTCGCCCTCCTCCACCCCGAAGTGCTCCGCGTTGGCGCGGACCATAGGTAGAGAGATGACCACATCACCGGCGACCACCACCTGGGACCGTGAGCGACCCCTGCCTGAGGGAGGCTCCTCGGAAAGGGTTTCGCCTTCTCGCTGGCCGAAGGACAGCACATCGGTCGGGTAGTCCTTTCCGCGATAATCCCGGTTAAGGGCCCGAATGAACTCATCGTCGCACAGCACAATCGAGATCTCCTGGCCGTCGAGCTTAAGCTCCTCCATCGCGACGCGCGCAAAGCGCTTCAACCGCGGCAGCCACGCCGGTCTGGCGATTCCCTGCGTAGTGACTTCAATTCGGATCACTTCATCGCCTCTTTCTTGTCCGGATACTCGATGCGCGAGTGGAAGTGCCCGGCGAGGATCTGGACGAATGTTTTCTTTATCGTCTCCAGGTCCTTGAAGGTCAGATCGCTCTCATTCATTTGGCCGGAGGTGAACTTGTCCATTATGCTCGACCAAATGAAACGCTCAAGCTTTGCCACCGTCGGCTTCTTAAGCGTTCGCGAGGCCGCTTCCACCCCGTCGGCAAGCATCACGACTGCCGCCTCCCGCGACCCGGGAGGAGATCCCGTGTAAGAAAAGTCCTCGGGATTGACCCTGCCGTCCTTCTGGTTCTTGAGGGCACGGATATAGAAGTAGCTTATGAGCCCGCTCCCGTGGTGTTGGGCAATGATGTCGATGACCTCCTGGGGAAGCCCAAGCTCTTTGGCGCGCTCGATTCCGATCTTTACGTGCGACTTGATGACCGCCGCCGATAGGCTGGGCTTCAGATCGTCGTGCTTGTTCCCTTCGGTCTGATTCTCGATGAAGTACTCGGACTGATCGATCTTCCCTATGTCGTGGTAGTAGGCTCCAACCCGCGCCAAGAGGGCATTGGCACCGATCGCCCGGCAGGCGCTCTCGGCGAGGTTTGCAACGCTTACGGAGTGGCCGTAGGTCCCGGGAGCGAGGGTAAGCATCCGCCGGAGAAGCGGAGAGTTCATGTCCGAGAGCTCCATGAGACGGAAAGGGGTCGGGGCGTTGAGAAGATGCTCGAAGACAGGAAGGAGCCCGAGGACCAGCATCCCGCACAGGAATCCGTTCAGGGCCCCCAAGCCGGCCGCGATGAAAAACCAGGAAAGGTCGTAGTTCAGCAGGAAGCCGAAGATTACTAGGATTATCGCGTTGGCTGCGGCAAGCTCGATGCTCGCGCGCACAAGGTCGATGCGTCGCTCCGCTCCGCTCACAAGAAAGGTCGCGACCGTACCCGAGAGAAAGGCGAAGAGAAAGGAATAGGGAGTCTCACGGAGAAGGAAGAGACTCAAGCCGACGAGGAGCGAAAAGATGACCCCCGCTCTTCGGTCGACAAGGATGGAAACGATCATGGCCACGAGCGCCGACGGCAAAACGGCCGCCGTGGCCAGCCATTCCGGGACAAGCGGACTTCGCGTGAGCGCAACCGCGACAATCACATAAAAGAGCGCCAAACCGATGAGGAGGTAGACGTGCTTGTCGGGGATTTGCCTGCCTACGATCGGGCGGCTCAAGAGGGTAAGCCCGAGGAGATAAAGAATCGCAACGAAGAGAACGGAGCCGATGATGTTGCGGGTGTTCAGAGCGATCGAAACGGCGCCCAGGGCACGCACCTTATCCATATCCGCCTGGGTTATGACGAAACCTTTCCTCAAGAGTCGCTCGCCCTTCACGATCCGCTTCATGACCGGAGCGGCCTCCGCCCGGGCGTGATCGCGGCTTCGTTGGGTCGCGCCGAAATCGTAAAAGGCGTCTTCGCGAGCGAACTTAGTGACGAGAAGCACGATCGCCCGTATGTCCTGATCCCCCAGGTCTCGCGGGCCAAGAGTCGCGCGCAGGTGGATGGGAAGCGACCTCAGGGTATGCGCCGCTTCGAGCTGGATCTCTTCGGGCTCTCTTCGTCCGTCGCGGTAACGGATAAGGCTGATGGTCGCGGGCATGGAGTTAAACTCATTGTCCTGGAGGGCGACGATGCCTTGAGACATGACGTTCTCGAGGGTCTGGCCGGCGATGGGAAGGATGTTCACGAGGTTTCTGTTCTCGAGGAGCGCAGCGACCTCATTCCGGGTAAAGAGATCGCGGAACTTCGCCTGCACCTCTTTGTATGCCGGGTCTACAGGCATCTGCTTGGAGGCCATGCTGGTGAGCAGATCGGCGAAGGCGGCGAACTGCCGGTTGCTGCGGCCCACGATGTCCGATTGCACCCGGAAGACCGGAGGAACCCGCGCGGCGAGAGCGTCGGCGTTCGCGGTGGTCGCTCGGTGGTCGACGTAGGCGAGGTTGCGGTCGCTCACGAGGTCCTGGCTCGCGACCTTCCCGACCTCGAAGTCGGAGAAGCGGATGCGATTGACAAGCGAGTTGTACTGGTTTGAGAAGACCACAGCGCCGGATACGATGACAAACGACAAGAGGATCACCGCGGCCTTGAGCCTCTCCTGCGGCCTCGCACCGAGGCGCTCGCGGAGGGAGTGCAAGTCAAACGTCGCTTTCATACGCGCGAATGATCTTCTTTACCAGCGGATTCCTGACCACGTCTCCCGCGTCGAAGAAGGTGAAGTGGATCTCTTCGATCGGGTGCAGGATCCTCATGATGTGAGTCAACCCCGATTGGTTCTTCCTGGGCAGGTCGATCTGCGTGATGTCTCCGGTGATGATGGCCTTCGAACCCTCGCCCAGCCGGGTGAGAAACATCTTCATCTGTTCCCGGGTGGTGTTCTGAGCCTCGTCGAGGATGATGTAGCACTGCGAAAGCGAGCGCCCGCGCATGTAGGCGAGAGGCGCGATCTCAATGATGCGATTCTCCTCCAGCCGCCCGATCGTCTCGGGAGGGACCAAGAGGTCCATGGCGTCATAGAGAGGCCGAAGATAGGGGCTGAGCTTCTGGGTGAGGTCGCCGGGAAGGAAGCCGAGGCTCTCTCCGGCTTCAACCACCGGACGGGTGAGAACCAGCTTTCTTTTGCGCTTCGAGAGTATCTCCCCCAGCGCATGGGCAATAGCAAGAAAGGTCTTCCCCGTTCCGGCGGGTCCAATCCCGACGACAACCTCCCGCTCGTTCATTCCACGGATGTAGTTCGCCTGGTTGGCGCTTCGAGGGAAGATCTTGCCGTTGCCCGGGATCGCGATGAAGGCATTGTCGAGGAGCTCCTTCTCGCTCCCCTTCTCGTCAAGGATGGCGAGGTAGACGGCACGGATGAGATCGGGACCGGGCGAGTATCCCTCCGCCGAGTAGCCCTTCATGTGCTCGACGATCCGCTTGAAGGTTTCTCTCTTGGCGCTATCCTCGGACTCCAAGAGGATCTCATTGCCGCGGGTGAAGACCCGCGCATCAAGAATGTCTTCGATGGTTCTCAAGTTGAGATCGTTTACACCACAGAGATCGCTTAAGACCCTCTGATCGTCAAGAACGATGGTTAGACTCTTGCTCAACCTCTCTCCTCGGAAGGCACCCTCGGATCGCCATGTGAAATCTAGTGTAGCTATCTCGAATTAAATAAGTCAAGCGCCGGTAGGGCGGGACCGAGAGGGCAGCTCGCCGGTGCGCTTGCTGCGGCCCTCAAGCGCCGGTAGGGCAACAGTGAGGGGCTCAGTAGCTCAGGGTCCCTTGCTGGTAGGCTATGTTGGATTTGAGCTCGGGCACCGGCTTCCATTGCACGGCGATCGAAAGCGTCGGCGTCCACTGGTAGGAGGTGGATCCGTTCGAGCCGTAGACCAGCTGCGGGCTTCCCGAATACTGGATCGAAAGGTCCCAGTCACCAAGGTGGTGAATGAGGGAAAGCGAGATGCTCTTCATCTTGAAGTTGGACCGCTGGCGAGCGGCGGTATCGAAGAAGTTGAAGGAATCGAAGAGGTCCGTGAACGGACTGAGCTGGCTCTGGCCTATCTGCTCGGGGAGGCCGGGTATGTAGCGATAGGTCGCCGCGTTGGTCGACTCGGCCGAGAAGGTGACGTCGAGGAACTGGTAGATGTGAAGGGTTGCGCTGAACTGGAAATCGAGAAGGTTCTCGGTAAAGCGCAGGAGGTTGATGTTCCAATTTGCCGCTACGTTCGTGGACCAGCCGATCCGGTTTTTCCAAAGAGGCGGGCTGTTGTAGGCGTAGTTTATCCCTGCGCTGAAATTGGACGGCATGAACCCCGGTGTGGATTGCTGCACCCATCCCGATGCGGGGGCGAAGGTATACGGGTAGGTTTGCTGCGCCTCGAATTGGGCGTTGAAATACCACAAGGTGAGCTTCGTGGTGCTGTCCAAGGGCAGATGGTTTCGCAGGTCGTAGGTAAAGCTCTCCTGGAGGGAGATGTTGTTCTGGAGGGCGCTGAAGGTCGCTCGCGAGGTGCTCAGGCTCCACCCCGGGAAGGGGTTGGGGTTGTAATCGTAGGTGAAAAGCTGATCGAGGCTGACCCATGTCGACAGGGCGACGTTCGCCTCGGCACTCTTCGGTTGCCAGGGTCCCGTCGCGAGCGGCTGGTAGTATGAGCTCGAGAGGGTGGTCGTCACCGGACCGGTTGCGAACACCCCCACCGTATCGACCTCCGGTATGAGGGGCGGAAGCGTGGTGTTGACGGTTATCGACTGCTGCTGTCCCCAGGTCGGGAGGACCCTGAGCGCGAAGTCGAGCGAGTGGGTCGAAACGTGATTTGGGTCCCACGCCAGAAAAGTGTTCTGAAAGGTCGGTGTTTGGCTCCCTGCCACGAAGGTTCGATCGAAGAGGTCGGTCGTCAGAGAATAGGTGACCTGGGAGTTGCTCAAGGACGGGTTTCTCAGAAAGGGCATCGCGGTGAGAGAGAATGCGTCCGTGACCTTCATGAAGGTCGATGCATAGTCCTGGAGGAGAAACGACTGCCACTGGCTGGCGACCTCGGGCTGCTCGTTGAAGTGAGTCTTGAAGTTGCCGGAGAGGGTGACGGCGTTGGAGATCCCGACGAGGCTCCCGTACAGGGAGCCGTTGTACTGCAGAGTTCCGGTCCCCTGGGTCGTGAAGACCGAATAGGCCGAACCAAAGTTGATGTCTCCCGGATTCGCCCAGGCGCCCGAGACCGTGGTGTTCTGGACCGACAGGTTGGGGACGATGGAATAGGTGAGCGATTGGGTGTAGGTCGACGGGGTTGCGGGCGCCGCGATCGGTATGTCCCCCCGCAGCTCGGGCATCCGAACCGTTTCTTTCTGTGTGGGCGCCGTAGGCGGCTTCGGAGTCTGCCAGGGCGGGGTGAGAGCCTCCGAGGATCCGGTCGGTGCTGTTCCCGCGACTGACCCTCCCGCGGCCTGGCCTGGGGGGGGCCCGGCCGCGCCGCCTGGCGCCGCCGCCGATGTCTGGCCGGCCCCGGCTGGCTGACCGGCCGCTTGGGCGGCGGCCGCCCCGCTCGCCTGACCGGCCGCTTGAGCGGCAGTCCCACCGCTCGCTTGGGCGCCCTGCTGCGCCGCAGCTCCACCGCCCGGCTGCGCCCCCTGTTGGGCGGCGGCCCCTCCGCTTGCCTGTGCTGCCGGTTGGCTTGGGGCGGCAGCCGTACCCGGAGCGGCCCCCAAGAGCGTTCCCGAGATTTGCGCCGAGAAGTTCGGGGTCACGTAGGTCGTCGGATAGAAGAAGCTCTGGTTCGGGTAGTAGAAGTCGCCGGCCTGGTAGCCGGTGGGAAGCGGCGGTAGTGTGAACGACGAAGTCTGCTTCGTCTGCCAGTACATGAGGAGGTCGGCGCTTGTGATCGAGAGGGAGCTCACAAAGGGCTTCAAGGCGCCGAGGTTGGGGGTCACTTGGGCGTGCAGGGTCCACTGGAGCGAGCTCATCAGCTGGCTCCGGAGGGTCTGAATCTGCTGCTGCTGGTTCACGGTGTTGATGCCCAAGAGCTGCGACCAATCGACCATCTCCTCGCGGTTGCCGAAGTCGCGAACGAAGTAGGGATCCGAGTAGTAGGGGAAGGCTCCCGTCACCTGGAAGGTGGGCCCCTGGAGGGTGAAGTCGGCGTTGAAGCCGTAGCGAAAGGGGACGATCGTGCTGCCGATGTAGGAGGTGTTCCAGGTGTCGGAGAAGGTGCCGTCCAAACTCTGCAAGAAGGCCGTGTAGAGCCCGGTGTTCGGATCGATGTAGATGTTCCGGCTCCGCGCGATTGCGAGGTCGAGGTCGGAGTTCTTGAGGAGGCCGTAGCCGGCGAGCTTCGCCTCGACCCCGCCGAAGAACCCGAGGCGGGAGTAGGCATCCGCGAGGAGCTTCACATAGCTCGCCTGGGCATCGTAGGGGATGGCGGCAAGCTCGGCGGCGGTAACCGGCGTGGTCTTCCGCAGGAACAGGCCGTTCACCTGGGTATTGTAGGTCTCGTTCGTGTCCTCGGCGACCTGCAGGAATGACAGCGAGCTCGAGGTTTTCGGCCTGCGCCCCAGGAGATAGGTGGTTGTCTGCAGGAAGTAGCCCTCCTCGTTGCGATAGCCGAAGGAGGGGTGGAACAGAAGGTTGTCGCCCGGATGAAAGAAGGCTGGGAAATAGAAGAGCGGTACCCGCCCCACGTAGAGCACGGCGTTCGCGAGCGCCCACTCCCCGGGGGCGAGGACCCAGATGCGGCTCGCTTCGATCTTGAAGTCGGGATCCGCTTCCTCGGTTGTGGTGATCGTCCCGTCGTTCATCGTCACCACGTCCTTGCTCGAGCGGCGTATCTCCTTGCCGGAAAAGTAGAAGGTGATGGCGTTGTTGTTTATCTGCTTCTGTGACTGCGAGGTGCCGCTGAAGAAGATTCCGGCCCAGGTATCTACGTCGAAGGTGAGGCTCTCGCCCCGGAAGCTCTCGGTCTTGCCCTTGCCCGTAAGGTCGTACTCGACGTGTCCCGACGCGGTGATGCTCTTCTGTGCCTCGTTGAAGAGAATGGTGTCGGCTCGAATGGTGTGAGTGTCGCCGGTCTTCGGATCGTACATCCGAAGCTCCACCCTACCCGTGAGCCGGATGTACTTCTGGTTGATCTTTTCGACGGTGAAGTACCGCGTGGAGTCGGCCGACTCGATGGTGATCGTCCTCACGGTTCCGGCCTTTTCGCCTGCAGCGGCGGCCGCCGCCGGAGTGACTTTGTAGTGCGCCCGCAGGCGCTCTTGGAGATCGCTCTTGGTTCCTGCTGTGGGGAGGCCGAGGCGGCGGCACCACGCGACAAGCTCGTAGTAGCTCGCGGTGTCGATGTCCAGCCCCATCGTCTCCTGCAGGAGCTCGGCGGCGGTGGGAGGCGGCTTGGTTGCCTTGCTCGTACCGGTTTTTTCCGTGGAAGCGCCGGCCGGTGCGGTCTGAGTTTGCGGCCCACCGGCAGCGCTCTCGCCGGGCGGCGCTTGGCCGGGCGCCTGCGGCGATCCGGTCGCCGCCGTCCCACCCTGCGCCGTCCCGCTGCCGCCCGCCTGGGCGAACAGCGGCAGCGCAGTCAGGGCAAAGAAAAGCAACGCGGCAGCCGGCCGTTTCAAGGGCTATCCCTCGAGGGCTCGCCTAAGATATTTGCCGGTGTAGGACTTCGAACAGGCGGCAACCTGCTCGGGGGTTCCCGCCACCACGATCTCGCCACCGCGGACCCCTCCCTCGGGACCCAGGTCGATGACCCAGTCTGCCTGTTTGATCACGTCCAAATTGTGCTCGATGAGGGCCACCGTGTTGCCCCGGTCGACCAGAAGCTGGAGGACCTCGAGAAGCTGCTTCACGTCGACGAAGTGGAGGCCTGTCGTCGGCTCGTCGAGGATGTAAAAGGTCTTGCCGGTGCTCCGCTTGGAGAGCTCGAGCGAGAGCTTCACGCGCTGGGCCTCGCCTCCCGAAAGGGTAAGGGCCGACTGGCCGAGTCGCACGTAGCCGAGTCCGACCGACTGCAGGGTTTCGAGCTTTCGGGCTATCGCCGGGATGTGCTCGAAGAAGGCGAGCGCCTCCTCGACCGTCATCTCCAGCACTTCGTGGATGTTCTTCCCTTTGTAGCGAATCTCGAGCGTGTCCCTATTGAAGCGCTTGCCTTTGCATACATCGCAGGTGATATAGACATCGGGCAGAAAGTGCATCTCGATCTTGATGGTCCCGTCCCCCTGGCAGTTCTCGCACCTGCCCCCCTTCACGTTGAAGGAGAAGCGTCCGGACCTGTAGCCGCGGGCCTTGGCCTCAGGAAGCGCCGCATACAGCTCGCGGATCGCCGTGAACATCCCGACGTAGGTCGCGGGATTGGAGCGCGGGGATCTTCCGATGGCGCTTTGATCGATGTTGATGACCTTGTCGACGTTCTCGACCCCCGCAATCTCGCGATAGCTTCCCTCGGCGAGATGGGTCCGCATCACGCGATTGGCGAGAGCCGGATAGAGAAGATCCGAGAGCAGCGACGACTTCCCCGAGCCGGAGACGCCGGTTATCACGATGAGCTTGCCCAGGGGAAAGCCGACATCGATCCCTTTGAGGTTGTGCTCGGCGGCTCCCGTCACCGTGAGGGAGAGGCCGTTGCCCGGGCGTCGCTCCGCCCGATTCTCGATGAAGATGCGGCCGCTCAAGAACTGTCCCGTGAGGCTCTCCCGGGAGGCGAGGATCTCGGGAAGGGTTCCGGCCGAGACGACGGTGCCGCCGTGTACCCCTGCTCCGGGCCCCATGTCGAGGATGTAATCGGCCGCGCGCAGGGTCTGCTCATCATGCTCGACGACGATGAGCGTGTTTCCCAGGTCGCGCAGCGCTTTCAGAGTCTCGATGAGGAGCTGGTTGTCGCGCTGGTGTAGGCCGATCGTCGGCTCGTCGAGGATGTAGAGGACACCCATCAGCGAGGACCCCACCTGGGTAGCAAGCCGTATCCGCTGGGCCTCCCCTCCGGACAGCGTTGCGGCTCTCCGCTCTAGCGTCAGGTAGTCGAGTCCCACGCTCTTCATGAAGGTCAGCCTGGACTCGATCTCCTTGAGGATCTGGCGCGCAATTTTCGCGTGGGTCGCAGAGAGCTCCAGATCGTGAAAGAAGCCGATCGCGTCCTGCACCGGCAGGAGCGTGGTATCGTAGATGTTTTTGCCTCCGACGGTCACCGCAAGGGCCTCGTCGCGCAGACGACGTCCCCCGCACTTGCGGCACTCCTTCTGGCTCATGAAATCCTCGAGCCATTCCTTGATCTGCTCCGAGGTGGTCTCGAGGTAACGGCGCTTCAGCTCGGTCAAGACTCCCCGATACTGGCTCTGGTACTCGAAGCGGCCAGTCTCTTTGCGATTCACGTAGGAGACCTGGATCGCCTCGTCGGTGCCGTAGAGGATGGCGTTCATTACCTTATCCGAGAGGCGGTCCAAGGGGGTGTCGAGGGTAAACCGGTAGTGCTTGGCCAGGGCCTCGAACCAGCTGCGGCTCCACGCCGCCTGCGGGTTTGCAGTGGCGATACCCCCCTCGTTGAACGAAAGAGTCCGGTCGGGGATCACGAGGTCCGGGTCAAACTCCAGGGTGACTCCGAGCCCGAGGCATTCGGGGCAGGCGCCGTAGGGATTGTTGAAGGAGAAAAGGCGGGGCTGAAGCTCCGGAATGCTTATGCCGCAGACCGGACAGGCGTTCTTCTGCGAGAAGAACTCCTCCTTTTCGCCGGCGGAGGTGCTCCGCAGCACGAGCAGCTGTCCGTCGGAAACCCCGAGCGCAGTCTCCACCGATTCGGCCAGCCTCTTTCGGCTCTCGGGTTGTACCTTGATGCGATCGACCACGATCTCGATTCGGTGCTTTTTCTTGCGGTCAAGCTCGAGAGTTTCGTCGAGCGCGACGATCTCCCCGTCGACGCGGGCACGCACGAAGCCCGTACGCAGGGCATCGCCGAGGATCTTCTGGTGCTCGCCCTTCTTCCCCCTGATCACAGGGGCCAGAATCGTCACCCGTGTCCCTGCCGAGTAGGAGGTGAGAGTGTCGATGATCTGATCCACGGACTGCTCTTGGATCTCGCGCCCGCATTTCGGGCAGTGGGCGATTCCGATGCGGGCATAGAGCAGGCGAAGATAGTCGTAGATCTCCGTGACGGTTCCGACCGTCGATCGGGGGTTGCGGTGGGTAGTCTTCTGCTCGATCGAGATCGCCGGCGAGAGCCCCTCGATGTAGTCCAAGTCAGGCTTGTCCATGCGCCCGAGAAACTGCCGGGCGTAGGCCGACAGCGACTCCACATAGCGGCGCTGCCCCTCGGCGTAGATCGTGTCGAAGGCAAGCGAGGACTTGCCGGAGCCGCTCATCCCTGAGATCACGACCAGCTTGTCGCGCGGGATCTCCACGTCGATGTTCTTCAGGTTGTGTTCGCGCGCTCCCTTGATGATGATCCTATCCATTATGCCTGTCCGTGTTCGTGACAGGGTATGCCATTCGGCGGCGACGGATCAAGCGCCGGTAGGGCAAAGCCGAGGGGGTAGATTACCGGCACGCTTGTTCTTCGCAGACTCAGATCAAGCGAGCTATTGGCCAATATCGAGAATCGGCTCGATGAAGGGATTGCGATTCTGTACGACCGAGCGCTGTCTCCAGGGGCTCTCTTTGGGCGCATAGTCGATGTCGAGAGTCCAGATCTCCTGGGCGCGGCCGGCGATACCGCTCGCGAAGAGGGAGGCGGCAAGGTAGTAGAGATCGCGATAGAGATGGGCGGAGGCGAAGTAGGAGGCGAGGCGCGGATCCTTGAGAGAGCGGGCAAGGAGATCGTGAATGGAGGTGAACTCGAAGTCGGGGTCGATCCGGCGCAGCTCCTCGATCGCGGTGGTGAAGTCGGTGATCGTCGAGAAAGCAAGATTGAGCGTCGCGTCGCGGTAGCGTCCGGTGCGGTACATGAACGCCCCCAGCTCGGAGTGCGCCGCAAGGGTGCGAAGGTCGGTGAGGCGGTAGAGGAGCATGAGGCGGTCAAAGCCTCCGGAGCGCAGGATGCGCAACATCGCGTCGCGCATGCCGCCTAGGTCCGGATTGGTGAAGTAGTTGTCCTCGGCGACTATCTCGCGCAGCGCGACCTCGTACTTGCCGTACTCATTGGTCTCGAAGTAAATGTTGGCGAGCGCGTAGCGAATGGTGAGCGCATCCTCCCGGACGACGAACTGCTGTTTCAACGCAAGGGCTCGCTTATACTGGTCGACTGCGAGATTGAGCTCTCCCTCCTCCTCAAAGACCTGCCCGATCCATGCGTCGGCTTCCGGGGTCTCTCCCCCGACCGCAATGGACTCCCGAAAGAGGGCGAGAGCCGTGCCGAAGTTGCGGTTGTGGAAGGCCTGCTTGCCCTGCTCGAGCAGAAGCCACGCAGGGGGGGATGAGGCTGTCGAAGCGACGGCCTGCTCTTGGGCGGCAAGCCCCCCGGCCATCCCGAGCCAAAGGAGAACAAGGAGGAGTGCGCGGATAGCCCCGCGCGAGCCGATTCTGGGAAGCGATTGCACCATTCGCGGCGCCTCCCTGTGATTCTCGGTAGGGCCGGAGGTGAACCTTATCACCTTTGCTCCTTCGGTCCCAGGAGAACGATGGTCTTGCCGAAACCTCCCGCTTCCGGACGCGAGAAATAGTAATCGCCCACCTCGTTTCGCTGACGCAGGTAGCGATGGATCCCCTCCTGGAGGATCCCCTCGCCCATCCCGTGAATGATGGCGAACTCGGCGAGCCCGGACAGGAGCGCCCGGTCCACCTGCTGCTCGACCGCGCGCAGCGCCTCCTCCAGGCGCATCCCCCGCACGTCGAGCTCATAGGCCGGCCGCTCGCGGGAGGCGATGTCCGCAAGGGCGACCGAGAGGCTTGGCTCGGAGGAGACTCGCGCGGGGGTAAGCTCGCTCTCGGGAACCGTCAAACGGAGCGTCTTGACCGCAACGACCCAGCGGTTCCCGCGCGCTCTCCGGATGACGGTGCCAGGTCGTCGCTGGCTCCCGACGAGGACCTCCTGGCCCTCCCGGATCGGGGCTTCGATTCCCGCGAGCGACTCCTTCGACCGCCTCCCCTTCGCCGCCGAGGCAGCGGCCGACTCCTCCGCGCGCCGCTGCTCTTCCGCAAGGGATCTCTCCCCCTCTTCCTCCTTCAGCTCGATCTCCCGGAGGAACTCCTTCACGGCCCTGGTCTTTTCGCGCGTCACCTCGCCTTCCTTCAGATCCCGCACGAGGTTCTCGAGGGTGCGGCGGCTTTCCGTGAGGAAGCGACCGAGGTCGGCGAGCTCGCCCCTTTTGGCCTCGATCTCTCGGCGCCGAAGCTCCTCCTCCCGCTCGGACAAGCGCCTGCGCTCGGTTTCCGCCTGGCGCCTCTCCTTTTCGAGAGCCTCTATCCGGTCGTTCACCTCGCGCTGGCGCCCGGCGAGCTCACGGATGGCCCGGGTGAGCTCAGTGCTCCCTGCGTCGACGTAACGGCGCGCCCGCGCGATAGTAGCCGCTTCGATCCCGTTTCGCGCAGCAATCTCGAGGGCATGGCTTTCACCGGGGACCCCCATGAGGATACGGTAGGTGGGAGCAAGAGTTGCCGGATCGAGGGAAACGCTCGCGTTGGTGACCCCCGGAGTGGTGAGGCCGTAGTTCTTGAGGACCCCGAGGTGGGTGGTCGCGACCGTGAGGGCGCCCACCTCCCGCAGCCGGTCGAGCAGGGCCATGGCGAGGGCCGAGCCCTCCGCCGGATCGGTATCGGAGGCAATCTCATCGAGCAGGACCAGCGAGCGCGAGGTGCTCGCAGCCACGATGCGCGCGATGTTCCGCATATGGGCGGAGAAGGTCGAGAGGGAGTTTGCTATCGACTGCTCGTCGCCGATATCGGCGTAGACCGCGTCAAAGAGCGGCAGCGCGCTTCCGTCGGCGGCCGGGATCTCCATGCCGAACTGATTCATGAGGGCAAGAAGGCCCGCGCTCTTCAGCGCAACGGTCTTTCCGCCGGTGTTGGGTCCGGTGATGATGAGGATGCGGGTCTCCTCTTCCAGCACGAGATCGATGGGCACGGCCGAGGTGCCGAGCAGCGGATGGCGCGCCAAGCGCAGCGCAATCCCGCGCTCCCGCCGCTCGGCGCGCGAGCAGCGGTGGAGGAGCGCGTAGCGGGCCCGCGCGTAGAGCGCATCGAGGACGGCGACGGCCTGAAAGAGGCTCTCCAGAGAGCTGCCCGCGGCACGAACGGCTTCCGACAGCTCGCGGAGGATGCGAAGCACCTCCTGCCTGTATCGGTTCTCGAGGCGGACCAGCTCGTTGTTCTTCTCGATGACGTCTAAGGGCTCGATGAAGAGGGTCGCGCCGCTTCCGGACACCTCGTGCACGATGCCTTCGACCCGGCCGCGATAGCTTGCCTTCAGCGGAAGAACCGTGCGCCCGTCCTTTTGGGTCGGCACGTCGGACTGCCAGAGAGAGCGATTCTCGTTCATGTGGTGCGCGGAAAGGTCGGAGATGTCGGTGCGCAGCGCAACCGTCTGGCGGCGAATCCTTTTCAGCTCGGGGATCTTGTCCTCTTTCACGGTGCCGTCGGGCTCGAGCACCGCGAGGATCTGATTAGCGAGCTGGCCGAGATCCGGCACAAGCTCGGCGAGGGCGAGGAGCCTGGCGTCTGCCGGGACGCGCTGGCGCCGCGTGGACATAGCTCGCAATAGATAGCTCTTCAGTCTTCCCGCCGAGCCCGCGAAAACCCCAATCGCCGCAAGCTCATTGGCTTCGCCTACCGATCCCTCCTTCAGCAGGGATGGCAGGAGGTGCGCCGCCGGGGGGAACTGGAGCGCTGGAGGAGAGGACCCCTCTTCGAGCAGACTCTTCCACGCCCCAACGACGTCGAGCATCGCGTCGACCTCTGCGGCACTGCAGAGAATGGCCTGGCTAGAAAGGAGAGCCCTCCCCTCCTCGCTCATGGCAAGATCGCACAGCTCCCGACGGACCGTGGCAAAATCGAGGAGGGATAGGGCATGCTCCGCTTCCGAGTCGCTCACGCCGGGTTCCCCGCGAACGTCAGGCCGTAGCGCTCTGCGAAGCGCAGGTAGCGATCGCTCGCCTCGCCCGTGAGGTAGAAGCGATCGTCCCCCTTTACTTCCGCTTCGATGGCCCCCTGCTGGAGGAGCCGGACGATCTGCCGGCCGACCCCTTCCCGCGAATCGACCACCGCCACCGACTCTCCCAGCGCCTGGTTGAAGGCCGTGTCGAGAAGAGTGAAGTGGGTGCAAGCGAGGACGACGGAGTCGACCCGTGCCTCGCGGACGGCGTCGACGACCGGGCGAATCGCCGACCGGACGCGGGCCTCGTCGCTGCCGATGAGATCAAACTCCACGAAACGCACGAGATCGGTCCCGGCAATCCTCACGACCTCGCAGTCGGCGGCAAAGGTGCGCACGAGATCGTCGGTGTAGCCGTCCTCGGCGGTCAGGCCGGTAGACAGAAGCGCGATACGCCGGCGCGAAGAGCGCTCCGCGGCCGGTTTCAGCGCCGGCACCACCCCGACGAACGGAAGCTTGAACCGCGCGCGCAACTCAGCCAGCGCGACGACGGAGGCGGTGTTGCACGCGACAACCACCATTTTCGGCTGCGAGGCTCGGATAGCGAGGTCGACCCCGTCGATGACGAAGCCCCGAACCTCGGCCGCGCTCTTTTCCCCGTAGGGGAAGTGCGCGGTGTCGGCGAGGTAGACAAAGCTTTCCCGCGGAAGACGCTCCCTCGCCCACGCAAGGTAGGGAAGCCCGCCCACTCCGGAGTCAAAAAAAGCAATTGGCCGATTATCCATTTCCAAACAGGCCGTCGAACTGCTTCTTGGCCTTCGCGACGGAGCCGTCAGCCCGCGCCTTCCGGGGCTCTTTCGAGAGCACGAAGAAATCGCAGAAATTGGCCCGATCCTTCTCTCGCACCGGATCCGGGATCGTCTCTCGGCAGTCCCAGTGCGCACCCGGCGCGTAGAACGTGCAGTTAAGGCAGATCTTCACGTCTTTCCCGCACGAGGGACAGGTGGTCGAACGTCCAACCTCGAGATTTTCGGGTAGCGCAGAGCCGCAGAAGTAGCAGTACGCCATGCACCTACTATACTATGGGGGGGCCCCCTTGTCCAAGGCGCGCCCTTGCGGATACGGTGGAACGATGCTTTCATTCGCGAAGTGTGCCGTCCCCTCCTGCGCGGAGCACGCTGCCACGGGGAGCGACCGCTGTCTTCGCCACAGCGAGTCGCCCGAGGAGCTCAAACGCTCGGCGCTCGCGCTCCTCGCGCAGTCCCGCGAGCACGAGCGGCTCAATCTGTCGGGGATGAGCTTCAGCGGGCTCGATCTATCGGACCATCAGTTTTCCTCCTGCCTTTTCTCGCGATCGGTCTTTCGGGGGGTCGCCCTCCAGCGCTGCTCCTTCAGGCTCTGCTTCTTCGATTTTTCCGAGATAACGGACTGCACCTTCGGCAACTCGAAAATCATGTACACCGTCTTCGCCGGCTCGAGGATCGTCCAGTCCGATTTCTCGGGCTGCGACCTGCTGCATACGAATCTGAACGGCATCGACTGCCTCGACACCAAGTTCGACGACTCCGATCTCTACTTCTCGCGGTTCATCGCATCGCACCTCACCTCGGTGAGCTTCATCGACTGCAACCTCAAGAAGGTCTATTTCTCCGCGGCGCTGCTTTCTCAGGTGAGCTTCAAGTATTCCAACTACGAGGAAGCGGAGTTCAAGGAGGACCCGATCCTTCCATGAGACTCTTTGTCCATTTCTCCGTGACGATCTTCACGAACACCTACCTCGTCGGCCCTGACGAGGGGGGGGATGCCATCCTTATCGATCCGGGGATGATGGACATTCAGCTCTTGAAGCTCATCGAGGGCGGGAGCTATCGCATTCGGTCTATTCTTCTCACGCACGCAAACCAGGATCGCCTGCACGGGGTGAAGACTCTCTTAAAGATCTACGACGCCGAGCTGTACAGCAACCGCCCGCGGATCTACGACTGCGATTGCCACAAGCTTTCCGACGGCGACCTCCTCTCCCTGTCGGGGCTCAATGTCGAAGCGATGGACGTCTCAGGGCGTGCCGGGGACTCGCTCGTCTACCGGATGGGCGATCTTCTTTTCACCGGCGATCTCCTGGGCGCCGGGCGCGTTGCAAAAAGCCTCAACCGCTACGCCCGCTCGCTTCTCGTTTCCTCGATCAGGGAGCGGGTCCTTACCCTCGGCGACAGGATTGCCATCCTCCCCGCCTACGGACCTCCGACCACGGTCGGAGTCGAGCGCGCAACCAACCCTCTCTTCAACGAGACTCACGGCGGGCAATCTCGACAAGAAGGCGCTTGAAGCGCTGCGGAAGCGGCGCCCGGAAGGTGACTCGCTCGCGGGACGGGAGGGTGATCGAGAGCCGGTGGGCGTGAAGCATGAGCGGTGCCTCGGGGAAATCCGGATCCGGGCGGCTGTAGATCGGGTCGCCGAGAATCGGATGGCCGATTGAGGCCATGTGCACCCGCAGCTGATGGGTTCTTCCGGTCCGGGGCTTGAGCGACACGAAGGCGTGGCGCTCCCACTGGCGCAGGACGCGATAGTCGGTGATCGAGGGCTTCCCGGAGTCCGGCGTCGCTTCAAAGCGCTTGCGGTGAACGGGATCGCGGCGAATGCAGGTTTCGATCGTCGAGGCGATCGGGAAGACCCTTCCCTTCACGAGCGCCACGTAGCTCTTTTCGGTGCTCTTCCGGCGAAACTGGCGCGCGAGGGCCTCCTGGCTCTCCGGGTTCTTGGCCGCGATGATGACGCCTGAGGTGTCCTTGTCTAGGCGGTGGACGATGCCCGGACGGATATTGGTCACGCCGAGCTGGTCGCGTAGCCGCCCGATGTGGAATGCAAGCCCCTGGACAAGGGTTCCCGACCAGTTTCCCGCCGCGGGGTGAACGACCATCCCTGCCGGCTTGTTCACTACGATAACGTTGTCGTCCTCGAAGAGAATGTCGAGGCTCATCTCCTCCGCGACGACTGTCGGAGTCTCCTCGTCAGCGTAGACCACCTCGACGGTGTCCCCGCTTGCCAGCCGGTGGGAGAGCTTGGCGGGGGTATCATTCACGCGGACTTCGACCACCCTCCGCTTGAGCTGGCTGCGGGTAAAAAGCCGGGCGACTTCGGAGAGGTATTTGTCGAGTCGAGTTCCCGCCTCGCTCTCGGCGCCGACCGTGAGGATCGTGCGCTTCACGGGGCTTCCTGCTGTTTCGGCGGCCGCTGGATCTTGCCCAGGATGAAGTCTGCAAGCGCGACCGTAGCCGCGAGCCCCACCCCTGTCAGCAGCACCCCGATCTGTTCCGGCTGGGTGATCTGAGTCTTCACACCGGTGATGCTGCGGTAGACCTGGTAGCCGAGCGACGAGAACAAGAGGGTGATGGGAAACGCGCCGATCGTGATGACCTCCGCCCGCCGAAGGTCACGCAGCCATCCGGGGAACTCGTCCTTGCTGTAGGGTACCGGCGCGCCGGAATCGGCGGCGGCGTCAAAGGGCGAGGGCGCCGGCAGGGGCGGCTGCAGGTCCGAAAGCTCCCAGCCGGCGAGGGCAGGCGCGCCGCCGAGGAAGTCGCTTCCCCCGGAGGCCGCCCGCAACGCGTCGCCCACTGACGTCGCAGGCGGCGCGCCGCCAACCGCGACAGGCGGCTGTGGCTCCGGGAGAGCCCCGCCTCCGGACGCCCCTCCCGACTGCGCGAGGCCGACACCCGGGGCGTGTGCCGTGGCGCCGCCGGCGAGAAAGACGGCGACGAGAAAAACGGCGTGCGCGCCCGCAGCCCGCAGGGGCCTCCGCTGCCGCCCAACAGCAAGCACGACCTCCGCCGACCTCAAAGGGCGCTCCTCTGTCCGAAAAGCGCGGTCCCTATGCGCACCATGGTCGCGCCCTCTTCGATCGCGAGCTCGAAGTCGCCGCTCATGCCCATCGAAAGCTCGGTGAGCGGCAGCTCGGGGTGGGCTGCCTTGAGCTCCTCGAAAAGCGAGGCGAGCGCGCGAAAGGAGCGCCGAATTGCGGCCTTGTCTTCGGTGAATGGGGCTATCGTCATCAATCCGCGAATATCGAGGGACTTAAGCGCGGCGATCTCGGGAATCACGTCGAGGAGCTCCTCGGGGCCCGGGAAGCCGCTCTTCGTCTCCTCGCCCGAGGTGTTCAGCTCGAGGAAGATCGCCATTCTCCGGCCGAGGACGGTCAGGCGGGCGTCGAGCGCCTTCGCGGTCTCGGCCTTGTCGATGGACTGGACGCAGGAGACGAGCTCCGCGGCAATCCGCGCCTTGTTTCGCTGGAGGTGACCGATCATGTGAAGCTCGCAGTCGCCGTGAAAGCCGTGGAATTTCTCCTGCGCCTCGAGGATGCGATTCTCGCCGAAAAGTCGCAGGCCGGCGCGATAGCCCGCCTCGACCACCTCGAATGGTTGCGTCTTGGTCACAGCCATCAGGCGAACACCCTCCGCTGGGCGCCCTACCCTCAGGCAGGCGGCCTGGATGCGGCGGCGGATTTCTTCGACGTTCGCGGCAATCTGCGCTTCGATGGGGGGTGTCATTCCGGGCACATAGTAGCACGAGGCGGAGCGAACATGAAGGAGGCGGTTCTCCCGGCGGAGTGGCACCGATACGGGAAGAGGCGCACGCGATTCAGATGCCGCTCCCGCCGGGAGCCGCAGAAGTGAGGCGCCTGGGCTACCTTGACTTTTCATCAAGGGCGAACTACGTTCTAGAAAACTGCGATCGGGATGGATGGTGAAAAAGGGATGAGCGACAGAATCTGGTCGGAGCGGCAGACTGCCACCTGGAAAACCAAGGTGGGCCTTGCCGAGATGCTGAAGGGCGGCGTCATAATGGACGTTACCAACGCCGAGCAGGCGCAGATCGCCGAAGAGGCGGGGGCCGCATCGGTCATGGCGCTCGAGCGCGTTCCGGCCGACATTCGCGCCCAGGGCGGGGTTGCGCGCATGTCCGACCCGAAGATCATCAAAGAGATCCAGTCCGTGGTGAGCATCCCCGTCATGGCGAAATGCCGCATCGGGCACTTCGTCGAGGCCCAGATACTCGAGGCGCTGGAGATCGACTTCATTGACGAGAGCGAGGTCCTTACTCCCGCCGACGAAAGCTTCCACGTCAATAAACACCTCTTCAAGACTCCCTTCGTTTGCGGCTGCCGCGACCTCGGCGAGGCCCTTCGGAGGATCGGCGAGGGCGCCGCGATGATTCGCACCAAAGGCGAGGCGGGAACCGGCAACATCGTCGAGGCGGTGCGCCACATGCGGGCCGTTCTCGACGGAATTCGACGCCTTGCCGCGCTTCCGGAAGAGGAGCTGATGACCGAGGCAAAAAACCTCGGGGCGCCCTACGAGCTGGTCCTGGAGATAGCCCGCACCCGCAGGCTTCCCGTTCCCAACTTCTCCGCCGGTGGAGTCGCGACTCCCGCGGACGCAGCGCTCATGAGGCAGCTTGGAGCCGAATCGGTCTTTGTCGGCTCGGGGATCTTCAAGTCGGGAAACCCGCGCAAGCGTGCGAAGGCAATCGTCGAGGCGGTCACCTACTACAATGACCCCGCGAAGCTCGCCGAGATATCCATGGACCTGGGCGAGCCGATGGTGGGAATCGAGATGAGCGAGCTCGACAACGAGCAGCGCCTCGCGGTCCGCGGCTGGTAGCACTTCCCTACATGCAGAGAATCGGCGTCCTCGGTCTGCAAGGCGACTACGACAAGCATCGCTCGATGCTCACAGGCCTCGGCGTGGAGGTGGAGGTCGTCGTCGACAGGGAGGGAATCGAACGGATCGACGGGCTCATCATCCCCGGCGGCGAGAGCACGACGATGGGCAAGCTGATGGTGAGCTACAACCTCCTCGACTCCCTGCGCCGCAGAATCGAGGGCGGCATGCCGGTCTTCGGCACCTGTGCCGGGATGATACTCCTCGCCGAGCACATCGAGGCGAGCGACCAGCCGCGAATCGGTCTTCTCGATGTCCGGGTCAATCGGAACGCCTACGGCCGCCAGATCGCGAGCTTCGAGGCGGACATCAGCGTCTCGTTCGGCGCCACGCCGGTGCGCGGAGTATTCATCCGGGCTCCGATCGTCACGAAGGTCGGCAGCAACGTCGACATTCTCGGCGAGTTTGAGAGTAGGCCCGTGCTGGTGCGGCAGGGCTCGATGCTCGCAAGCAGCTTTCACCCCGAGTTGACGGAGGATACTCGCGTCCATGAGTACTTTCTCTCATTGTTCGACAACTAACGCTGCGGGGCCTGCCGCGACCGTCCGCCCGGCCTTCGCCCGTGGACGCGCCCGCCGGGCGTGGACCTTGATCGTGAGCCTTCTTCTTGGCTTCGTGCTCGCGCCGCTGTCTTTCGCGCAGGGTACGGCGGGTTCTCCGACCCCACAGGCCTTCCCCTACATGGTCAATCCCATCGAGGAGGCGGCGCTCACGATCGGGGGCCTCGGGCTCACCGGTCTCGCAATCGAGCTCCACAAGCACAAGCCGCCGCCGGACACGAGCAGGCTCAACCCCGCCGATATCCCGCCGTTCGACCGGCTGTACACCACCACCTACTCGTCCTGGATGAGCTATGCGAGCTGGGGAACCATGGGGGTAAGCCTCCTTGTCCCGGCCGTCGACCTTCAAGGGATGAGCGCAGAGCAGGTCGGGATCATGGGGGGAATGTATGGCGAGACGCTCCTCCTCGCGTACGGCGCCAAGGAGCTCGTGAAGTCGGTCGTCGTTCGCTATCGCCCCTACGCGTACAATCCGGCCACCTCGAAGGCGCTG
The DNA here is from genome assembly GCA_027306915.1 of Spirochaetales bacterium. The sequence continues at coordinate 33,663 of DAHUYW010000043.1, forward strand.
CTTTCGAGCTCGGAGGTCGAGGACTCTTTCCCCTCCGGCCACACGGTCGGCGCCTTCGCCGCCGCGACCTTTGCGGGCTACACCTACAGCCAGCTCAACCCCAATTCGCCCTACCAGGGTGTCGTGTGGGTCACCGGGCTTGGGCTTGCCGGGCTTACGGCGATCCTGCGCGTCGCATCGGGAAACCACTTCGCGAGCGACGCTCTCGTGGGCGGGGTCATCGGCGCGGCTTTCGGCATTCTTGTCCCCTGGCTGCACACCCAGATCCAGCCCATCCGCTGAGCAGATTCGGCTCTAGCCCTCGAACCTCCGAAGGCAGAGCACGGGGTCGGCGCCCGGGACCGCGACCGCGGCGACATACTCGTCCGAGACCTCGAGGGGAGCAACCTGCCACCGCTCCGGATCGCCCATGATGCTCGGCGCCGAGATGAGGGCAAGCTCGCTCCCGCGGCCCGCTTCCGGATGTACCGACTGAAAGACTATCTCCCGCAGAGGGATGCTGAGCCCGAGTCCGACCGCCTTCGCAAGGGCCTCTTTACGCGTCCACAGCTCGAAGAAGCGCCTGCGCCGTATGCGCGACGGCAGCTTCTGCATCTCCTCGTGCTCCGCCGGCGCGATGCAGAGGGGAATCATGCTGTCGAACTGGAGCGCGCGCAGGAACTCGAGGTCGACGCCGATCTCCCAGGATGGGGAGAGGGCGACCAGCACTAAGTCCTCGGAGTGCGAGAGGCTGAAGAAGATCTTGGAGCCCGATTCACCGGCGAGCATTGGCTTCCCCAATCGAGTTTCGGTGAGAGCGATCTCGCTCGGATCGTCGTCGAGATAGCGTGAGAGAAGCCGGCGGAGTATCCCGCGGCCGGTAATGAAGCGGATCCGGCCGCCGTCCCGCGTAAAGGCCGCCGCGCGCTCCCGTTCCTCGCCGGACAGGAGCCGCTCGAAGCCGTCAAGACGCGCCGTATACTCCGAGATCGCCGCAACCCAGATGTGTACCTCGCCGCTCCTGATCTCCATGCCCGTCCCTCGGCCGGCTGTTGGAAAGCGCGGCACGCGGGAATCCTATCTGCGCGCGGAAGGCTCTGTCAATTCGCTCCCCTTGCGGCGGATCGATCGATTGAGATAGGCTGGTGCGATGACGGACGTGCGGCTCTCGGGAGGATAGAGTGATCAACACCAACATCGGTCAGATGCTGATTCTCCTGCCGGCTGTCATCGTGGGATTCACCCTGCACGAGTTCGCGCACGCCTTCGCGGCGGTGCGCCTCGGAGATGAGACCCCCCGTCTCCAGCATCGCTATACCCTCAACCCGCTGTCGCACATAAGCATAATCGGCTTGATCCTGATTCTCTTTGTGGGCTTCGGATGGGCGAAGCCGGTGCAGTTCAATCCGGCCAATTTCAAGCGGCCCGCACGAGATGAGATCGTCGTCGCGCTTGCGGGACCCATCACCAATTTCCTTCTATGCCTCTTGTTTCTGTTTGTCATTTGGCTCTTCTTTCCGACCGGCGTGGCGCCTCTCGCCGGCTCCTACGGCGCCCGCCTCGCCTACCGGCTCTTGGTGGCAGCCTCGTGGATCAATCTCCTCCTGTTTCTTTTCAACCTTCTACCGATTCCTCCGCTCGACGGGTCGCACCTCCTTCTCCAGGCGATCCCCGACCGCTACGCCGCGTTCAAGGCAAACCTCTCCCGGTGGGGATCGATCGTGTTCCTCGTGGTAATCGTCACGGGGGTCGTCACGAAGTGGAATGTCTTTCCGATCGGCGACGTGACCACCTGGCTGTTTCAGCGTATCGCCGCGGTGTTTTTTCCGTCAACATGAGAAACGCCCTCATCGAGCTCATTCGAGGCGGCAAGATTCGATCACCCGCCGATCTGAAGAAGATCTACCGTCGCATGGTGCTGAAGACCCACCCCGACGCGATCGGGTCGACCGTCCTCCTTGAGAACTACCTTGAAATAAGACGGCACTATGAAGAAGCGGAGAGGTATCTTGTCGACCATGGAGCGGACCAGGGTCACGTCAGCAATGACGCAAGAGCGAATCACCGTCTCGGGTTCTTCAGGAATTGGGAGGTGATTGAGACGCTTGAGATGCCCTATGCGTTTAGTCCGGAAGAAGACAGGATCAAATTGGCAGCAGCCAAACAAGCAGCGTTCAATGAGCTTGCTGCCTGGAAACCCGAGTGGAAGGAGTTGCTCAAGTGCGCCGACGAGGAATCCGTCCGGATGAAACGTGGAATACCTCTGGGGCCCTATCTCAAACACGCCATGGGCTTGAATGTTCGCCCCCTCGTGCACAACAGGGCGCTGGGGGCGTGATCCGACCTATTCATCAATCGGGTGGAAGCTATCGGGTTGGGCGATGGCGGGCACGATCCGTCGACCTCCTGCTTGTAAGAAGGGGAAGGACCGTTTTCGTCCGTTTCGCGTTCCCCGCGTTTTCGGTTTCTACCTTCTAGGTGGGATGACGCCGTTGAATCTCGTTTCGCCGTCTTTTGAGGAATGTATGCAAATATGTATGCAAGCGTCAAGGAGGCCGACTGGAACAGAATCGGGCTAACGGAGTCGGTAACTCCCTATGGTCCGCGCCCGTCATGCTCCAGACGGCCCATGAAACGGAACGCTCACTTCGCGATCGCGATAATAGCCTACGTCGTGCGCACGATCAACTGGCCTACTCGGGCGGGTAGTAAGCGGATGGTCGGTAGTATACTACGTGCACCTGAACGTCGCCTGTCGCACTGGTCCAGGTGGAGAGCGTCAAACCGTCGACCCATTGGCCCGGCGCGCCCATGTCAGTATAGCCGTCCGCGTCGGCGTGGGCCTTGTCGACCACCGCACCGTCAGCGCCAGAAAGCACCATGTTCGATCCCGCCGACATATTGACCGCCCGCCAGCTTAGGACCTTGAGGCGAGTGCCCGCGGGAACTCCGTCTCCTTGTGCCTTATACGTCAGGGTCCCAGTGCCGAATCCATCAGGAATTGCCATGTTGTCACCTCTCAAGAAAGAAGAT
>DAHUYW010000044.1 GCA_027306915.1 Spirochaetales bacterium
GTCCAGGGCATAGATCGACGGGTGGTTCTTGCTGTCGATATCCATGAAGGACATCGGATCTATGAACTGGTTGCCCAGATGGATCTCGAAGTGGACGTGCGGTCCTGTCGAGAGCCCTGTATCCCCCATCAACCCGATGACCTGCCCCTGTTTGACCCTTTCCCCGACGTAGACGAAGATCCGCGACATGTGCGCATAGCGCGTGTAGAAGCCGAAGCGGTGGCGGATCAGCACATACTCTCCGTAACCCAGGGGCTGATATTCGATGTCAACGATGGTACCGTCGCCGGCAGCTACCAGCGGGGTTCCGATGGCATCGCCGATATCGATGCCAAGGTGCAGATACATGCTGTGGGTGAAGGGCTCGATCGCGGGGCCAAAATAGGTGGTGATGATTCCTCCCCCTCCCTTGACCGGCCACATCGAGGGGAGCTCCTGGAGCGTGCGTGTATAGGTTTGATGCACGGCGGCGATCTCTTCCATCGAGCGCACGGAAGCGCTCAGGATCCGGGCTAGCCGGTGAAGGTCGAGGAGATCCCTTGTCTGCGTGCTCGGGTCGGAGCGAAGCACCACCTCCAGGTGCTCCGCCCGCCGGTCACTGCGGGCCCTTTCGCCCGGATCCGCCATGTGGAGGGTCGCCGTGGTGTTGTGCATTGCGGTCTCAAAGACCGTCCCAACCCGATCGAGAACCGATATCCGGCTCTGGATCGCTTCCAGGCTCGCCTGACTCTGGGAGAGCTGTCTCGCGCCGGTTGCCACGAGACGCGACAATGTCCCGGTTTCCGCACGGGAGGCCAACGCGGCGCCCACGACGCCGGCGAGCATAATCCCCGCAAAGACAAGCGAAAAGACCGAAATGCGGAAGCTGGCCACCTTTCTCTCGACGGAGTGCGGAATCACCATGACGGTGATCCGCAGCTGCCCGGTTGTCACGATCGTGCGGAACGTCCTCCGGATTACCGCGCCAAGCGCAGAAAGAAGGGTCCGAAGACGTCCCACGGCTGCAAACTCAAACTGCTTGTAAAGGGTCAACGGAGACACATGTCCATCCTTCGCACATTCTCAGATGGAGTAGGCTACCACGTGTTCAACGTAGCTTCAAGCACCGTCGCCCTTGAAGCCAGGCTCGGCCCCTTGCCGAGAGACCCTATCTCCCCAGCCTTCCACCTCGCATCGAATACAACCGGTGGATTACACGAAAACGGGAAGGAGACCGAGGGCACGAAAATCGCACTCTTCGGAGCAACCGGCACGATAGGTGAGTGCCGACGGTCCGAAGCTTCCGGCGGGCGATCGGCCCCTCCCACTACTGGCGTCACGGCCATCTCTCCCATCGTCCAACTCTCGGTCGCTCCGGTCTTCTTGCTCTCTGGCAGCGGCTTGAAGCCTTTTCCGAGGGCGTCTATGTGGTCGTCGTTGCACTCCTAATCCTCACGATCCGCATCCCTGAGGTACTTCCCTGGACGATCTCAACCCCGACGCCGAGCAATATGCGATGACGATTCTCCCTATCACCAAACCCATAAGCCCGCCCGCTGTGGCGCTCATGAGCAAGCGAGTCTACAAGCCCGCGCGCCTGAACGGCGGCACCACGTCGGCGCCGTGCCGGGAGGATGGCCCTTGACAAGATGCGCGCTTTCCGCGCTTTTGGAGGGCGCCATGTCTCGCATGATGCTTGCTCTCGTGCTTCTGATCGGCCTCGGCAGCGCCGCGGCGACGCTTCCCGCTTCGCCGGTCGCCTCTGGGCCTACCGATCCAGCCAGCGGGACGCACATCATCCGAAGGGTGCCCTACTATGGGCAGGCGGACACCGAGGACTGTGAGACTGCAGCCCTGCAGATGGCGCTCGCCCACGAAGGTATTCAGGTCTCGCAGCCCACGCTGCTTGATGCGGAGCGCTTCTCTCCCGCTGGCCCTGTGGCGGACTCTCGGGGGAATGTGATCCGGTGGGGCAACCCCTACACCGCCTTCGTCGGCTACCCGAACTCAGCGTCGATCAGCACCCACTACACTGCAGCCTCCGGCTACGGAACCTACGCCCCGAACATCGCCCGGGTCGCCCGGCAGTTCGGCGGCACGGTCCTCTGGTTCGGGACGAACCTAAGCCGCGCTCGCCTGGTGCAGGCCGTCGAGCAGGGCCATCCGGTGATTGCTTGGGTCGGCGATCGAGACGGCACGATGCAGTATGCCCCGCTCGCCTACTGGACCGCGTGGGACGGAACGCGGGTGCCCTATCCGGCGCCATCAAGCGGCGTCTACGAGCATACTGTGCTCGTCGCCGGCATTACCCCGGCGGGTCCCTACATCGACGATCCGCTTGACGGCGCGCGCAACGGGTCCAACATCAACCCGGTGGTGGGACCGGGCATTGTCCCCTGGGCCACTTTCCTCGCCGGCTTCTCGACCTTCGACGGGATGGCGGTGATCATGCGGTAGCGGTCGCAAGCGCCCTTGACCGGCCGCATCCGCCGCGTGGATCGCTCAGGTGGCGCCCTTCAGCAGCCGAACGACGTCGCTTGCAAGGGAGGCCGGCGTGGCGCTCGCGTCGGTGGCGAGCCTCACCTCGAGCTTCCTTCCAATGAGCCAAATCGTCGTCGGATGCTCCACGTCCTGTCCCCCGCCGAAGCGCTTGATGATCGCCCCCGCCTCGTGGAGCGCCGAGCTGTCGAGCCCTCGCTCGAGCCCGCCGTCGGCCCCGGAATCGCCGCCCTGGGATGGCGCGGGTGCCAGTGCGTCGTAGAACGTCCAGATCGGCTCAAGCTGCCGCCGGTCTCCGACTAGGTAGTGCCATCGGTCGTACATCCCGAGAGCCCTGCTGTAGTCCGCGACCCTGGCAAGGGTGTCGCCGACCGGATCGCTTGAGACGACGACGAGCTCGATCTCCTTCCGCTCACTCGGGGTGAGGAGCCCGTAGACCTGTTTCAGCTTCTCCGCGGTAAAGGGACACTCGTCGGTGCAATGGGTATAGAGGAAGGTAAGCGCTATCACCTTCCCTTCGGCGCTCGCGAGATCGAACGTGCGTCCCCGTTGATCGACGAGAGTGAAGTCCATCGCCCGCACCGGAGGGCGAAGCACCGCAACCCTGGCCGAGGAGCTCGACCGGGGGAGGATCAAGACCGCCGCGAGCGCGAGGAGCACTGCGGCGATCGCGACCGCCATGACGACTCGCTCAATCGGCTCCAATCGGCCTGTCTTTGGTTTTTCCTTGTCCTTCAACCGCTGCCTCCTGCCGTGCGCGATCTGAACCGGACTACCTGCATCTTGAGATAGAAGGGCGGGGGCTTCACGAGAACCATCCCCGGAGCGAGGTTGTAGAAATGGCGATGATCGTTGGCCGTGAAGACCGACGCTTCGATGCCGTCGGGCTTGTCGATCGTCAGCGCATGGCTGCCTTCAGGGCTAAGATCCGTGTAGTACGTGGGATCCCAGATGGTCACATCGAGGTCTTGGTCAGCTGCAGTGGCCGGAACGTCGAGGGGCACGAAGAAATGATAAATCACCCGCCCATCTGTGTAGCTCGCCGAGAAATCCAAAGCGGACTTGGTGGGTAGCTCCTTCCCGTCGACGACCATGCTCGTGAAATAGTTGTAGTCCTTCAAGTCGTCGAAGAATCCCTTCTTCAGGGTTGGCAACTGCGATGGACTTATCTCCCCGTTTGGCTCGGGGTGGAGGCCGAACATTTGGAGGATCTGCGCGGAGTGGGTTGCATCGAATCGCCAGGTCTCCCAGAACCCCTGAAGACCGTGGGAGTTGAACTTAAACTCTATCCGGAAAGAGATGAGAATTACTGGGTGTGCAAAGGCGGATACCGGAATAAAGAAGAGTCCGAGGAGAACAAGGAGGCCGGCACTGCGTCGTGTCCGGCCCGCCGCCCCTGTCTGTCGAGTCACCTCTTTGCCCCCTCGAGCTGGAGGATGATGGAGCTCTCGGACAGGTACCGGTTCGCGCGTGCGTAGTCAAGGACGCTCGTGCCCTCGTTGTTCGAGGCCGAAGGGTCTGCTCCGGCATCAAGGAGGACGGAGAGAACGTCGGGGTTCTTGCCCTCCTTAGCCGCCCAAAGCAAGGGAGTCATTCCGGCACGATCTCGGTCGTTCACGTGCGCCCCCGCCGCGATCAAGGTAGTGAGCACCGCAGGCACGGGGCTCCAACGGGCCGCGTACATAAGCGCCGTGCGTCCCTCCTTGTCCCGGTCTTCGACTCGTGCCCCCGCGGCAAGGAGCGCTTTCAGATTCTCCAGGCCCAAGTAGAGCGAGCCCGGATCGCTCACCCCCTGCGGCTCGAGTGACGCGAGCGGGGAGGTCACCCAGGCCGATTCCGTTAGGCTTGGAGCGCAGATCGGCCCGAGCAGGGTGGTCGCGAGCATGAGCGCCGTCGATCCCTCCCTGTCCCGGTCTTCCACGTTCGCCCCCGAGGCGATAAGGATTCGGGTGATCTGCGGGTCGGGATTGACCATTGCCGCCAGCATCAGGGCGGTCCACCCTCCATCGTCCCGCTCCTCCACGCGCGCGCCCTTCGCGAGGAGGAGCCGCAGAATCCGGGGATTGACGGTTTCCGCGGCGGCCCACATGAGGGGCGTTCTTCCCGCGTTGTCTCTCGCCTCGAGATCCGCACCGGCGCTCAGGAGCGCCTCGATGACCCTCGGGTTCGTGTTGCCGTCGACGCCGAACATCAGCGCGGTCCACCCGCGATTGGAGCGCTCTTCCAGGCGAGCTCTCGCCCGGATCAGAAGCTTGACGACCGCGGCATTATGGTTGTAGGTCGCCGCGATGATGAGGGGGGTCATCCCGTTGACGTTGCGCGCGTTCACCTCGGACCCTGCAGCTAGGAGCACCCGTGTCACTGCCGCATTGGGGTTCCACCCCGAGGAGAGCATCAGGGGAGTCATGCCGGTGCCGGTCGTTTGCCTCACCTTCGCCCCGGCCCGAAGAAGCTCCTCGACTACGGAAGGATTCTCGTTCCCGGCCGCCGCATACATCAGCGCCGTCATGCCGGTGGTATCGCGCTCCCCGACCCGAGCCCCGGCGGCAAGAAGCTCCCTCACCACCTCTGCGTTCGAATTCTCGGCGCCATACATGAGCGGAGTCTTCCCGTCGACATCATGCGCGTTCGCCTTGGCTCCGGCAGCGAGGAGTACCTTGAGCACCTCAGGATTCCTGTTGTGGCCCGCGGCGACCATGAGCGGCGTGGCTCCGGCGGCGTCGCCCTCATTGACCAGCGCCCCGGCGGCGATCATCTCGGTGACCACCGCTGGGTTGGGATTCTCACGGGCGGCGTAGTCGAGCGGCGTATCGCCGCGTGGGTCGGTCGCTTTCAAGTCCGCTCCCTCGCGGATGGCTGCGAGCACCGCGGAGGGACCTCCCGTCCGGGCGAGATCGAACAGCGACCGTTGGGGCGGTTGCCCGGCCCACGCGGACGACAGCGAGCCCAATGCGGCGCCGAGCAGGGCGGCGGCAACTGCGGCCGCCCTGCGCCTATTTGGGATAGACGAATTCAAAATCGGGTCCTTTCAGGTGATCGATCCGGCTGACTTTGATAAGCGGCACGGTGGATTTGACCTGAGTGTAGCGGTCGACATACGACGTAGTCGCCAGGGTCCCCGTCACGGCGACCCATTCGGAGTTCCTAAGTGCGCTCGTTTGGCCGGACTGCGTGATGAATCCGATCGCGACCGCGTCGGCGGCGCAGCACCACATCAGCTCCCGCGCCATGATGAATTGCCCGGCGGGCTCTGTCCGACCGCGGTAGACGAATCCCGTCGCGTGAATGGTCCTGCCGGCGAAGGCTGCCGGATTGCCGTAGAGCTCCTGATATGCTGGGTAGTAGTTATTCTGGCCGAGGACGATCGGTCCGGTCGCGGGGACCGCCCCATTCTTCGGCGCCGGCTTTGGCTTCGGCTTGGGCAAGAAGGGATTCACCGCCGCCTGGAGCTTGGTGGTGAGATCGATCGGAGGACCGCCCTGCTCGAGGGAGACCCCCTTGTTCATCGCGAGAATCGCGCTGTTGGGGTTGAGGGAAAGGGGGAGAAAAGCAAAGGGCGCGAGGAGGATCAGGAAACCGCCCTTCAAGGGAGAGGCCGGCGCTCCGGACACCAGGCGTACGAGCTGAACGCCCGCCAGAAGCACCAAGGTCACGAGCCCGAATACGACGAAAACAGTCATCCTCGGTGCGACCAGGTCCTCCAGCTTACCGAAGGCGAGCAGGTAGGCGAAGTACAGCGCATACCCTATGAGGACCGCAAGCCAGAGCCACCGCTTGATCAATTCCCAGGGAAATACCGGACGCGTCTTGATGATCATGGCAGTCCCTTCACCACCTACAGCCCCGACTTGATGTTGAGCAGGTAGCCGAAGAGGATGCTCACCCCGGCAATGAGCCCGATAAGGATGAGAATAAAGCGCTTCTTGAAGGCGGTCGAGAGCATGAGGGTGTTCTTCATATCGATCATCGGCCCAAAGATAAGGAAGGCCACGATCGCTCCGGGGGTGAACTGGTTCATGAAGGTTCGCGCAATGAAGGCATCCGCCTGGGAGCAGACCGAAAGGAGGTAGGCGCCTGCCACCATCACCACGAGCGAGAGGATGGGGTTGTGCCCTATGGTGTAGAGGGCTCCCTGCGGGATAATCGACTGGACGATGGAGGAGAGGATCACCCCGACCATGAAGTATCGGCCGATGTCGTAGAAGTCCCCGCCTGCGTGGTCCGCGATCGCGGCCAGGTGCCCAAAGAGCCCACGGGCAGGCTCGTTGTGATGGTGATGGTGCTCACGGGCGCCGTCGTGGCTGTGCTCGCGATCCCAGCTCTGTACCAGCTTCAGCTGCTTTTCGCTGTCGAAGAACGACATGAGGAGCCCGACTGCGATCGCCGCGGCCAGGCCGAACCCAATGCGATAGAAGATGAACTTGGGGAATTGATAGAAGGCAAACCAGGTCGAGAAGATCACCAGCGGGTTGATCATCGGAACCGCGAGCATGAAGGTGATCGCAACGTTCAGCGGCACCCCCTTCGCCACAAGCCTCCGCACGATCGGTACGGTGGCGCAGTCACAGACCGGAAGGACCACCCCCAGGAGGGAGGCCGCGAGCACCCCGACCACGGGATTGCGGGGTATGATCCGCGCGATGGTCTCCTCCGAAACGTAGAGGTGAATGATCGCCGAGAGCACGCTCCCGACGAGGAGAAAGGGGAGGGCCTCGACCGTGACGGCGAGCACCATGATCGAAAGTCGCTCGAGAAAAGTAAGATTGGCAGGAATAACGACATACCTGATCAGGACGAAAAGGACTGCAGCGATCAGGATCGGATAGAGAGTCACGACCCTGATGTCGGTTGATTTCAGAAGAGACGGTTGTCTCAGAGTCACGTAGAAAACCCGCCTTTCTCCTTTCTTCCGGTGGAGGCCATTGTCGAATATCCTATTCTTCTTGTCAACCATCATCCGTTCCGGTTAATGAGACGGAATCTCATTGACACGCCGAAGTCGACCGTGGTAATCTGTAACTAAATGATACCTGGTCTCGATAGAGGCGCAAGGTCGAAGACAGGAGGAGAGCACATGTGGTATCCGTCTGCAAAGCATGAGCCGCAGCGCTCGGCGCGCGGAGCGATTGTCTTCTTGCTGTTTCTTGTGAGCGCCCCGGCGGCCTTCGCCGGCGGCTCCCATGAGGCGGCCGACGCAAAGGGAGTTTCCGGACTCATCACCGTCGCAGCCGCCGAGGACTTCTACGGGGACGTCGCTTCGCAGATCGCCGGCGCGCACGCCACGGTGGTGAGCCTCATGAGCGATCCGAATATCGATCCTCACGAGTACGAGTCGAGCGTCAAGGACGCTGTTGCGGTCGCAAACGCCGATCTCGTGATCGAGAACGGAGGCGGCTACGACACGTGGATCGACAAGCTCCTTTCCGCCTCGCCCAGCCCATCGCGAATCGTCGTCACGGGATTCGACATCGCGCCGACGAAGCTCCCCGAGAACGTGCACATCTGGTACAACGTCGACGACATGGAGGCGATCGGGACGGCAATTCGCGACGCCCTCTCCAAGCTCGATCCGGCCGACGCCGCTGACTTCGACGCCAACTTTTCCAGCTTCGCCCTCTCCCTTGGGCAGGTGCGGCAGAAGATGGCGGAGATCAAGGCGAGATATCCCGGCACCCCCATCGCTCTCACCGAAACCGTCTTCCTGTATCAGGCCCTTCCCATGGGGCTCGCGGTCCTGACGCCCTTCGCTTTTCAGAAGGCGATAGCCGAAGGAAACGATCCGCCCGCCGACTCGGCGGTGACGGCCGAGCGCCAGATCACCGCCAAAAAGGTGCGCGTCCTGATCTACAATGCGCAGACCATCGACAAGTTGACGACGCGGCTCAAAGAGGACGCTAGGGCCGCCGGCATTCCCGTTGTCCCGGTGACGGAGACCATGCCGCCGAACCTTCACTACCAGACGTGGATGCTGGATCAGCTCGACCGGCTTGAACGGGCGCTGGCTGCTCGCGGCAGCGAGGGCAACGCCACCTCGCCCTGATGCTGTATCTTCAGGCAGGGTAAAGCCGCGTCGAACTGAAGCGCCCGCCCGCAGATGACGTGACAGGCCGGCATCTGCGGCGGGCGAGGGCAGCACCCTATCGCGAAGCGCCCTCGTTCGCCGAGGCCGATCCCACCGGAGTGACGATCTCGCTCTTGGAGTCCCATCCCGGCCCGAGGCTGTTTCCGAGAAAGTGGCTCGCGAGCAGAACGCGATTCTCGTAGAGAAACGTCAACAGGTACTGCTGCACGTTGTCGAAGAAGTCGCGCTGCGCCGCGGTTCCGGCAGGCGTGATGTAGTGCCAGTGCCAGGGCTCGTAGCGGTAACCGGTCACGGCCTCCAGCCCCTGGGGGTAGGACATCGAAAAGCCGTACTTCCAGGCGTTGTTGGTTAGCCAGGTGTAGGCGTCGGTCGACGCAAACCGGCTGCAGATGCAGCCAAAATCGACAGTGTCTCCGAGCTGGTGCTGTGAGGTCCCGGGTACCGCGGACTCGCTCTCGGCCACTTTTTTCCCGTAGACCCGCACCTCCCGGTCATAAACCCACTTCTGGTAGGCAAAGGAGCGGTAGGTCGAGGAAAAGAGCAGCAGCACGTGGTTCTCCTCGGCCTTGCGGACCATCGCGAGCACCGCTGGCATTATCGATTTCCGCAGCTCAAGATCGGCGCGGCTCACGGAGAGACCGGCGGCCTTCAGGTTGACGAGCTCGGGCGGCACGTAGTCGCTCGGAAGGGCATGGCGCTTGTCGACGAGGACGAAGTAGATGGACGGCTCGCCAAGGATCGCCGCCATCTCCGAAAGGAAGAGGGTTGGACGCGCGAGGATGGCCTGCTGTATCCCATCGGGCATGGAGGCGATCATGTTCCGAAGATCGCCTGCCGAAAGCGAGAACAGTGGGCTCGGCGGCTGCGAGGCTTGGGCTTTCTTGGGCGCCGCGTGGGGTGAACAGGCGACGAAAAGGATGAGCGACAGGACCGCGACCGCAACGATTCCAGACGTTTTCACCCGATGCTCCTCTCGATAGCCGCCGAGCGGGGCGCAAGCGGCGTTGCTCTGCGCCCGGGCCCCAAGACCTTCTGGACGCGTGCTTAGCGTCGGCGAGTGTAGTCAATCGCGAGGTGTCCGGCAAGTAGAGATCGGCCGCGTTGCGAGCGCCCACAAGAGCGACCGGTTTCCAACCCCGCAGATCTCAAGCCTTCCGCCGCATCTGCCGACAGAATGAAGGGCCGTGGGCCCGGGAAAAGGAAAACGTTCTGCCTTGGGTAGCTCGAAGATCTTCCGCTCGCCGCTGGCTGCGCGCTTCGCCTGCGCACTTGTGTTCTGCCTTTCGGGCTGTGCGCACCTCTACGCTGCGGCGGGGTGGGTGGCCGCGCCGAAGGCGGCCCTTCACCTCAAGGTGTTCCTCGACGTGGGACACGGCGGCTTCGACCCCGGCGGGACCGGGCCGGACGGTCTTCCCGAATCCTTCGTCAATCTTGCGGTCGCCAAGAGGCTGGCGCAGATTCTCCGGAGCGAGGGAGTCGAGGTCGCGCTCGATCGGACCGACGACCGCTACGTAAGCCTTCCCGAGCGAGTCGCCCTGGCAAACGAGAGCGGCTCGGACCTGTTCCTCGGGCTGTACTGCAACGCGTCGAGCGATCCCGCCGTCCACGGAACGACGACCTACTACTATCACTCGCGCTCCTCTGCGTTTGCGCATTACCTCGAGGACTGGGTAGCGCGCGCCCTCGGCCTCTCGAATGACGGGGCTGCGCGGGACAATCTCTACGTGATACGACGCACGGCGAGACGGATTCCCGATGTTCTCATCGAGTACGCCTACATCTCGAATCGGCGCGAGGAGCATCTCCTTGCAAGCCCGGAGTTCAGGAATCACATCGCATCCGCAATCGCGAAGGCGATCACCAGCTTCTTCCTCCGGGCAAAGCCGCCGGCCAACCCGTCAGCTGCCCCGGACAGCGTGGCGCACATAACTTCCGTCCAGGCAGCGGACGGCGCGGTGGAGATCCACTCGATCGGCAAGCTTACGGTGGGAGGCTTGTGGTCGACGGATGACCGCTTTAGGTCACTCGTCATCACCCTCCGGGACGCCATTCTCGAGGGGAGCGCCCGGACCTTCGACGTGCCGCCCCCGTTCGCGGCGTCGGTCACCGTGACCCAATATGCGCTTGCCCCCGATGTGGTTCGTCTCATCATTCGGGAAAGCTACCGGAACACCTACAGAATCGACACGCAGGCCTCGGCCGGCGGCGGATTCGTCACAACGATCTATCCGACCGAGAACTGATCGGCGATCGAGCACAGAGAGGACGGACACCAGATGAAACACACAACGGCACGATTGTCGGTGCGGGCGCGTCGGGGCATTCTCGCGCTTCTCGTTACCGCGCTCTGCATTCCCGCCGCTTTCGCGGACGGCGCCCCGGCGAAAGCATTCGCAGGCGGCGAGGGCCTCTTTCAGCGCCAGGAGCTCCTGGGAGATCTCTGGGGAGCTCGGTCGTGGCTCACCTCCCACGGCGTGGACTTCGAAGCCGTCGAGCAGGCTGTGCCCTCCTATGTCGCAAGCGGGGGCGTGAGCCAGGGGCCGGCGTTCGCCGGGCTGTTTGAGCCTTCGCTGGATCTGGATCTCGAGAAGCTCTTGGGCGCCTCGGGTTTGACGGTCTACCTGTCGGCCTGGATCCTCCAGGGGCAAGGACCCACCGCCTCCATGGTCAGAAGCTTCAGCGGCATCTCCTTCGTCGAGGCGCCGGCAGGCGCCCGGCTGGCCGATGCCTACCTTCGCTGGGACTCACCCGGGCACGCGATCCGGGTGAAGCTCGGCAAGTTCGGCATCGATGAGGACTTCGACCAGAACCCGGCCGCCTCATCCCTGCTCGACTCAAACTACACCTATCGCGACATCATGGCCAACAATCTGCCGGGTGGCGGACCGGCCTTTTCCTATGAGGGCCCCGGCGCCATGATCGCCGTGCGGCCGGCCGCCTGGCTGAGGCTGCGCGCCGGGCTGTTCAGCGGCGATCCGGTCGGCCTGCCGGTCACCTCGCCGCCGCAGAATATGGACTCAGACGGGCTAATCTTCCCCCTCGACTCCGGGGCTCTCGTCATCGGCGAAGCGGACCTTTCCTACGGTCTGCCCGCCCTCGGGCCGGGAACGCTCCTTGTCGGCACGCTCTACGACACCCTGCCGATGCCGGACCTGCTGTACAGCGCCTCGGGCCAGAGTCTCGCCGACCCCGCCGCCGGGCCGCCCCGCATGGATGCGAACGAATACGTCGTCTACGCCGGCCTCACCCAGACTCTCTGGCGCGGGGCGGAGGAGCGCCGGCTCAAGATCTTCGCGCGGGGAGCCTACGCCCCGCCCGGCCAAAACATCGTCACCCTCGATGTCCAGGGCGGCCTTGCCCTTGACGGCCCGTTTTCCGCTCGTCCTCGCGACACGGTCGCCCTCGCCGCCTCCTACGACCGGATCAGCTCGCAGCAGGCAGCCCTCGTCGCCGACCTGAACGCGCTCGGCGGGCCGGCCCAACCGACACCGACCGCTGAAAGCGATTTCGAGCTCGCCTACTGCGCGCGGCTCACGCCTTGGCTCTCTCTGACGCCGGACCTCCAGTATCTCAGCCGCCCGGGCGGCGGCATTGCCGATCCGCTCGATCCGGCGGTCGCGGTCCCCAATGCGGTGGTCGTCCAGGCGATGATGACGGTCGCCCTCTAGCTCGCGACACTGCGCAAAAAGCGCTCAGGGAGGCACGCGCCCCACCCCGCCTTCGCCTTCCTCAAGTATTGGCGCCGTCGATTCGACACTTGAAAGGACGATGTGCAAACGTGCAAAGGGCAGGGCCCTCCTTGTGCTGCTTGTCGTGGGAACAGCCTGCCCCGCCTTCGCAAAGGTCACCCTCTGGAACGTCCTCAAGCAGACCACCGGCAAGCTCGAGTGGTACTCAGGGCTCGGAGTCGGCGTGATAGTGACCCCTGCCGCCGAGTTCGTCTTCAAGCCGGGCATTGCCTGGGGTCTGCTCGACTACCGGGAGCGCATCCGCACCGGGACGATCACGAGAAGCCCGCGGGGAGATCTGCTCTTTTCCAATGCGGCTGCGAGCACGATAGAGACGGCCCTTGCACGCCAGGCCCGGGAGGCCGCCCGCAACCCGCGAGCGACCATCGCGGCCATCGTCATCGACCCCGGACACGGGGGAAAGGATCCCGGCACAAGCGACGACCCCTTCAACCGCGATCCCGGCCATCCCCCGCTCCTCGAGAAGAACATCGTGCTTGCAATCGGGCTGCAGGTCTACCACAAGCTCAAGGCGCGCTACCCGCGGAAGACCGTCGTGATAACCCGCAGGAGGGACGTCTACGTCAGCCTGGAGCGGCGCACGGAGATTGCGAACGCCATCAAGCTCAAGCCAAACCAGGAGAAGATCTTCGTCTCGATCCATGCCAACGCGTCCTTCTACCGCGGCGCGCGCGGATACGAGGTGTGGTATCTGCCCCCCGCCTACCAACGACGAGTCATTCGAGACAGGGGCCTCGGAAGCGATGCCTCCGCGATCTTCCCGATTCTCAACAACCTGCGCCAGCAGGAATACGAGCGGGACAGCGTCCGCCTGGCCAGATCCATCCTCCAGGGACTGCACGCCAGCGTGGGCCGCTACGAGCCTGACCGGGGGCTGAAGGCGCAGGATTGGTTCGTGGTGCGCAACTCGAAGATGCCAGCCGTGCTCATCGAGGTCGGCTTCGTGAGCAACCCCGTGGAAGCGAAGCTCCTCGCAAACCCCGCCTATCTCAAGAAGCTCGCCAACGGGATAACCCTCGGCATCGAGCGCTTCGTCGACTCCTTCGATCGGCCTAATGATACCAAATCTCGTTGACACTGCCGCCGCTTCATAGTAGCTTTTCGTAAATGATATCCCATCTCGATAAGCGGGTGGCACCAGTCATGGAAAAGGAAGAGGCACTTTCGTCGCAGGAGATTCTCCGAGCTTCGGATCTCGAGCGCTCCCCTGACGGCAAGAGGCGCGCAGGGGACTCCTCGCTCGTCACCCTCGATCGGGTCACGATCCGGCTTGGGGAGCGCATCATCCAGCGCGAGATGAGCCTCAACCTTCTTCCGGGAGAGCTCGTGGCCGTCCTCGGCCCGAACGGCGCCGGGAAAAGCACGCTCCTGAAGCTTCTGCTCGGGTTGATAAAGCCCGCGGAAGGGGAGGTCCGGGTGTTCGGAGCGCCGCCGAAGAGGGGCAATCGCCTTATCGGATATGCCCCGCAGTTCGGCACGATCGAGAGCGATCACGCCCTGCGGGTTCGCGACATTGTAGGATTCGGGCTCGACGGCCACCGCTGGGGCCCCGGTTGGCCGAGCCGCACCCGGACGGCCGCGATCGAGCGAGCGCTCGATGAGGTGGGCGCCCTGGCGCTTGCCGACGCGCCGGCGAACGAGCTCTCCGGCGGGGAGCAGCAGCGGCTCCTCATCGCGCAGGCGCTCCTCACCAACCCCCGCCTGCTCCTCCTCGACGAGCCCCTGTCCAATCTGGACATCGCCCGGGCGCAGGAGGTTATCCAGCTTGTCGACCGGATCAGACGCGCGCGCGGGGTCGCGGTGCTCTTGGTGACTCACGACGTGAATCCGCTCCTCCCCTATCTCGATCGGGTCCTCTACATGGCAAATGCAAAGAGTCTCATCGGCCTTCCCGATGAGGTGATCAATCGCGAGCGGCTGAGCGCGATCTACGGCTCGCCCGTCGAGGTGGTCGAGGCGCTCGGAAGGCTCTTCGTCGTGGGGGTAGAAACGTGACGGCGCCGCGCATCCCTTCGGCGCCGCGCCGGAAGGCGGGAGACTGCCGTGGGTAGTATGTTTCACTACCCCTTCATCCAGAATGCGCTCCTTTCGGGAAGCTGCATCGCAATCGTCGGCGCCCTGACCGGATACTTTCTCCTCTCGCGCGGGCTCACCTTTGCCGGCCACGCCCTCCCCAACATCGGGTTCGCAGGGGCGGCCGGCGCCGTGCTCGTCGGGGTGAAACCGGTCTACGGGATGTTCGTCTTCACCATTCTCGCAAGCTTCGGGATCAGGGCGCTCGGCACGAATGTGCGCGACCGCGACGTTTCGATCGGTGTCCTCATGAGCTTCGCGCTGGGGCTCGGCCTTCTCTTCCTCGACCTGTATGCAGGCTACGCCCAGCGGGTGTACGCGATACTCTTCGGCACGATCCTCGGCATCAGCCGCGGGGATGTCCTTGTCACCGGGATTTCGACGCTCGCCGTCGTCGCCTTCATCCTCCTCCTCTATCGCCCGCTCCTCTTCAGCACCTTCGATCCGGCGGTAGCGGAGGCGCGCGGTGTTCCGGCCGGGCTTATCGCGACCGCCTTGCTCGTCGTCGTTGCGGTGACCGTTTCGCTCTCAATCCAGGTGATGGGGGCGATCCTCGTCTTTACGCTTTTGGTCGGTCCGGCCGCCACCGCGATCCGGCTCACGCGACGGCCGTCGGCAAGCCTCCTGCTCTCGGCCCTGCTCGGAGTTGCCTATATCTGGGGCGGAGTTACCCTGGCGGTGGCAAGCGGGGACCTCCCGGTCAGCTTCTTCGTCGCCTCCCTCGCCTTCGCGGTCTATCTCCCGGTCCGCCTGCTCACCGAAAGGCGAAGCGCCTCGAGGCGGGTCCTCGGGGAGCCTGTCCCGGGCCACGCCCACTAGGAGGGGACCATGCACCTGTTGGGCTCGGAGATCTTTCAAAACGCCTTTCTTGCCGGAACGGTGGTGGCCCTGGTTGCAGCGCCGGTGGGCTACTTCCTCGTTCTGCGCGCCCACGCCTTTGCCGGCGAAGCCCTGAAGGACATCGGCTTCGCGGGGGCAACGGGGGCCGTCCTCCTCGGCGCAAGCTCGATCTTCGGGATGATCGCCGTCTCGCTTCTTGCGGCGATCGGGCTCGGCTTCTTGAGCAAGCGGATTCGCGGGCGGGACGTCGAGGTCGGGATGGTGCTCTCTTTTGCGCTGGGGCTGGGCGTCCTCTTCCTGAGCATTTGGGCACACTCGAGCGCGGCGCACGCGAGCGCCGGGGTGAACATCCTCTTCGGCTCGATGCTGAGCATCGGGCGATCCGATCTCCTTGTCGCGCTCGGCGGCGGCGTCGTGATCGTGGCGACCCTCACGGTCATCTTCCGCCCCCTCCTCTTCGCCTCGGTCGATCCGGCGGTCGCGGAGGCGCGGGGGGTTCCGACCCGGCTCCTCTCGATGGCCTTCATGCTCCTTCTGGGGATTACCACCGCCTCGACCGTGCTGGTCGTCGGCGTTCTCCTGGTCGCAGCGCTACTAGTAGCCCCGGCGGCGGCGGCGGCTAACCTCACCCGCTCTCCCCGCGCAGGGATTTTCGCGGCCGTCCTCATCAGCCTCGGCGCCACATGGATCGGACTCGCGCTCGCCTTCGCTCCCCTTGAGCGGCACCTACCGGTCGGTTTCACTATCTCGGCGCTCTCCGCGATCGCCTACTTTGTCTCGGCGGCGCTTCGCCGAGGCGGGCAGCGGGGTCGAAGGGCCCTTCCGCCCCACCCGAGCCGCGAGGTCGGGCAACCCCCGGTGCTACCCGACGGACGAGTGTCGTGATAGAGTCCGGAGAAGGGGTGCTACGGTGAAACGATCGACAAGCTCGAGCGAGAACGGGAGCGCCGAGGGGCGGATCGCGGTCGCCTTCGAGGACCTGAGCCAGCGCAGCACGAGACCGCGCAAGATCATCGCGGAGAAGCTCAAAGGCATGGCTCGCAGCGGCAGAAGCTTCACCGCCGACGATCTCTGGAAGGAGGTCCGCGCTGAGAGCGCCGGCATCGGCCGCGCGACGGTCTTTCGCTCCATCGAGCAGCTGGTAGGCATGGAGCTGGTCGCCCGCATCGATTTCCCCGACGGCAAGCACCGCTACTTCGTGTGCGGCGACAGCAATCACCATCA
Source organism: Spirochaetales bacterium (assembly GCA_027306915.1). Next base: position 16,447 of record DAHUYW010000044.1, read on the forward strand.
TCACCTTGCCTGCACGCGCTGCCATCGCATCGTCAAGTTCGAGTACTGCCTTCCGCCGGAGGTGATCTCCGCGATCGGGAAGCAGGAGCACTTTGCGATCGAGGCTCATTCCCTCACGCTCTTCGGAATCTGCGAGGCCTGCAAGGGATAGGTGAAACGCGCCCGCCCGCGGGGCGCTGCCGCCGTGGCGGACCAACGCAGCGGCCGGCTGCGGCCTGTTCCTCCGGGAAGGCTACTTCCAATGCTGGGGGACGAGGGTCACCAGATCCCCGGCGTGCACCCCGGCGACGCGGTAGACCGCCGCATCCAACCTCTTCGCAGTGTCAAGAAAGATCTCCGGCTGCTCCTGCATCATCCGCTTGAGCGCCGGCGTCTGCGAGGGAAAGCGATTCTCGACGTAACCCACGGCCCACCCGCTGTAGCGGGCGTCGACCGCCTGTAGCGGTTGCTGCATCAGGTAGGCCTGAAACTCGTTGATCACCAGATAGCTGTCCTCGGTGTTGTAATCCTGCGAGCCCAGAAAGAGCCGCCAGAACTCCCTCTCCTCGGGATTGAGGCGATCCCAGAGGGTGTGGACCTCCGCGCGGTATTCGGGATGGGTGAAGTAGATCCCGTGAAAGGCCTCGTGCGTGAGGAGGAGGTAGCGAAGGAGGTACCACGAGCTTTGCGCCACGGAGATGAGCGCTCCCTTCCCAGGCTCCCATCGGCCCCCCACCTGCTTGATGACGCCGTTTTGCGAGAGGAGGTCTCTCAGGCGACGCTCTTCGGGCCTGAGTGTAAAGTGCTCATCCTGCGCCGTCTGATAGAATCTCGCGATGTCCTGCGGCCGGTAGTCGTGCGCATTCCAGCCGTGAAGCCCCCTCACCTCCGCGCGGGTCATGAGCCGCCCGGCGAAGCCCCTCTTCTCGATGAAGTAGGCGAAACGGCTCAGGTAGTCGCCCTGGATGTCGTAGCTGCGGAAATCGAAGACCAGCACGTCGGGAACCAGGCTCCACGAGAAGAGCTCGAAGTCTCGGGTGCGCCAGTCGGCCGGATCGTAGGTGAGAATCGTCCCGAGGTCGGCGGGGATGGGCGCTCCGGAAGCCAACTTGTCCGGGGAGAAGGGATTGACCTCGAGCTTGATCACGCGGAAGGAAGGATCGCTTGAATCGACCCGCAGCGATTCGGGAGAGAAGCGGCAGCTCGCGCTGTACACATAGACCGCGTGCTCCCCGGGACCGGGCGTAAGGAGATAGGAGCGCTCCTCCTTTCCGCGCGCGAAGGTGAGCTCGACCCGCCCGCCGGCGGCAGCACCCAAGGCGCCCCCATTCGCGCTCGCCGCCCCGGCGGTCGTGGCAGCCGGTGGGGCGCCGGCTGCCGCCGCCTCGCCGGCTGCCGCTGCGGCCCCGCTCGGATTCCGGTCGGCGCTTCCGCCAAAGGCGTAGGTGAGCACCACCTGCACCTGGCTCGCGTGCTGCTCGCCGAGAATCTCGCGGGTCACCGGCGCGAAGGTGAAGCTCTCGACCGTTGTCGCGGTCTTCGCGGCAGCGGCGGCCGAACCGCCTCCTGCGGCGCTCTCAGGGCTGCCGCCGCGGGCCGTCGCTGCCCCCGCCGGGCCTCCCGTCACCGCATAGCCGAACCCCGGGCGAAGGCTGACGAGCTTTGGACCAAGCGCGACGCCCGGCCCGAGAGAAGCGATTCCGGCGGCTTCGAGCCTGAGGCCGGACCGGCTGCCCGGTCCCACCACGCGAAAGCCGGTGATCGCCGCCCCGGCGGGAACGGGCACCATGAGCTCGACCTCGCTTTCCCCGTCGCTTACGACCGGAAGCTCGGCGCGCACGACGCGCTCGGCGCCTCCTGAGCTCTCTCGACCGTAGACGTCGACGGAGAGGTCCGGTTCGCCGACCGCAAACCGGAGAAAGAGCGCCATCCCTGCGCGATCGATCGCTACGGCTCGGGCGAGGGAGAAGAGAGGCGTTCCCTCGGCATCTCCCTCCTTCGGCGGACCCACGTAGAGGGCGAGCCTCGCACCGTCGACGGTGAAGGGAAAGGCCGCTACCGGCCGGGCACAGCCCGCGAGGGCGGTTACGATGACGAGGGTCAGCCCGAGGAGCGGGCGGAATCCAGCGCGCCAAGATCGCCTGAATGCGGCGGGCAAGCTCGGTCGTCTCGGGTGAAGAAATCGAAGGATGATGTGCAGCCTCATGGTTTGTGCCAACTGAGACACGGTATCATTTCTGACAGAGTTGATCAAGCGAGGGTGTGTCACGCCTTCAAAGTAGTTGGTCGACACGCTTGTTCTCCGCAGACTCAGATCAAGCCGGACTATGCATGCGGGAAGCAAGAAAATCGGCCACTCACGCATTGTCCGCCCGCAAGCTCCCGTCTGAGAATACGCGTCCCCCGTCCCACAAGGGAGGCATCCCCATCATTCGAGGAAACCTCGGATCTGTCGCCGTAATCCGATTCAACGTCCTCCGTACGTCGCCAAGATTGGCGTCTGGAAGCCTACACCAGGAATGGATCCACTCAAGCACGGGGAGAGCACAAAAGGCTCGACTATTATCAAGACCGAGTGTCGTCCAGCGGGAGTCCTTCCGGGGTATCTCAGGTCGGATAGCTAGCTCCCGGTCCCATAAGCGTGCATGGTGAGCGCAAACGTTTCGGAGGTAGGTCAGGAAATGAAGCCAGGATCGCAAGACCGGATGGGGAAGACCAAGCCCCTCCGCGATCCGCCTTCGAGGCTCCGGACGCAGGCCATTGTAGAGAGTGGAAAGAGAGCCGAGGCTCATGACCTCAACCGTACGAGATCGGACGAGTAGTGGGCGAAAGCGCCCCAGCCATGGCTCATGGCATATACGAAGCGCGTCCTCAAGGAGATCTCGACCGGAGCGAGAGCGGCAAAGAAGCCGTTACGGAGCTCCTCGTCGAGTTGATACAGCTCAACAATCCCATCAAAGGTGCTTCCTTTCGCGAACCTGTCGCGCTCGGGCTGAAACGGCATGAAATAGGTGCTGATGCGATAGTAGCTTACCCTCGAGAGAAACTCTTCAGCTTCTCGGGATTGTGCAACACGCAATCCACGCTGTCTCAAAAGGTCGAGCTGCTCGCGGTAGCTCAGGGCCGGTTTGTCGTAGGGTCTCATGGGTGAGGGCCTCTAGCAAAAAAAAACCTGCCAGGGTTGCGCATGCCCGAGGGCAGAGGCGTGGCAGGTCTGTTAACCGAAGAATACCACCTTTCTTCGCGCCTGGCAAGGTTTCTCGCACGCTCTCCGAAAGTGCTGTGACTGCCCCTTCCCACCGCGAAGCAGCCAATCCGTCTCACGCTCCGTCATCGAGGCAATCCCCGTCGGCCCGCGCAACGCAAACTCGCCTCAATCTCCCCGTACCTCGGATTCCGTCGTCAGTTGGAAGCGCAGTCTCTTGTGGACGGGTCCCCGTGCATGCCATCGATCTTCCGCCAGCCCGGAAGGTGTGCACTCATGAGAGCGTCGAAAAGGCGACCGTGCTTTTGCAGACGCAGATGCAGTAGCTCGTGAACGATGACATAGTCCTGGAAACGTCGATCTCGATCGACGAGATCGCTCGCAAGCGTGACCGTTCCCGCACTGGAGCATGACCCCCATTTTCGCCGCATTTCCTGAATCCGAATTGCCCTGGGGTTCACGCGCAGTTTGACCGCCCACGCCAGCGTGCGGCGGCGAAGCTCCTGAGCAGGGTAAAGCGACATCCTCATGGCTGGCTATCCATTCATCAGCGTGGTGAAGATCAGGTCAACGATACGGGATCGTTCCTCTTGCACCAGCCCAAGCAAGGGACGATAGAGACTTGATCGGAGCCGGCGCTGCTCGTCCGCGTTGACGGCGGCATTTGGAAATCGCTTCAAGAGGCCCTCCACCTCGCGAGCAATCTCCATGGGAGCGATCTTCGCGGCCTCAAGAGCAGCATCGCTGCGAAGGCGCCAGAACACGGCAAAAGCCTCCGTCGAAAGACCGCTCTCTGCGGCGGACTTCATTGCCACCTCCCGCTCGTCGGCGAGCGCGGCGAGAAGATCCATTGCGGCGAGACCGGTCGTCCTTCGCTCCTCGAGATCCTTCAGGATCCGGTCGGCCCTCTCCTTGAGCGGTTGGAGGATTGGCGCCTCGCTCGGATTGTCGTCGATCTCCTTCTGGAGACCGCGCACCAGGTTGAACACCTTCCCCTCACTAGACCCCTCCTCGGAGCGTAGTGATTCAAAAGTCTTCACGTCGAAGGTAACGCTTTTCGTAAGGCGCCCGAGACCGGTCTGCGTCGCATTCTCCTCGATGAGACGCCGGGTCTTGTAGGCAAGGTCCGCGACGAAGCCGACCTTCTCGGCATATGCATTCCGAACCGCCGCGTAGAGCTGGGCCAATCGCTTGAAGGTCGTTATGTAATCCCGTAGCTCGGGAGAGGGCGAGAGAATCTCCCACAGGTTTTCGATATCCTTGTAGGCCTCGAAAAAGACCTTCCGCGCCTCCGGGGCAAGGAAGCGACCGTACACGACCCGCTCGAGCCGTTCGTCCTGCTCGCCGCCTTCACCCGCGTCGAGATAGTCGCTCGCAGCCTTCCTGATCCTCTGTTTGAAGTCCGCAAGCAGGAGGTCTATGTCCTCGATCACGCCGCTTACGTCCGAAGAGTCGAAGGCGAGCGCCTTCTTGAGCTCCCGGAGGACGCCGACGAAGTCGACGACCAGACCCACCCGCTTCCGGATACCGCGCTCATCAACGTAGGGCCGGTTCACGCGCGCGATGGCCTGCAAGAGGACGTGGTCGCGCATCGGCTTGTCGAGATACATGCAGTAGAGAAGCGGCGCGTCGTAGCCGGTCAGGAGCTTGTCCGTGATGATGAGGATCTTCGGCTCCCTGTCCGCTCTCTTGAAGAGCGTACGCGCGTCCTCCTCCTGCTGGGCGGTGAGCTGAAGCTCGGCGACCAGCGGGCGATCGACCACGTCGGCTGTATTCTCCGTGTAGATGGCCTCGCACCACTCGGGAGGAAGAAGCTTGTCGAGCGCTTTCTTGTACTTCGCGCAGGCCTCACGGTTGACCGCTACAAGGAAAGCCTTGTAGCCGAGCGGCAGGACGCTCTCCTTGAAGTGATTCGCCACGTAGGCGGCAACCTTCTCCACCCGGTCGTCGGCGGAAAGGAAGGTTCGCAGTCCCACCGCACGGTCGAGGACCTTGTTGAGCTCATCGATATCGGTGACCCCCTCCGACCCGGCAAGCTCGAAGAACTCCTTGTCAAGCCGCTCCGACGGCACCGTCATCCCGCTCGGCGCCATCATGTGCTTGATCGGAACAGTGGTCTCGTCCTCGATCGACTCGGCGATCGAGTACTTGTCGAGATAGCCGTGCTCGTCCTCCGCCCCGAAGATCTTGAAGGTGCTCTCGCCCTCGGCGGTCCGCGCTATCGGCGTCCCGGTAAACCCGATGATGGTCGACTCGGGAACGGCCGCCATGAGGTAGGTCCCGAGGTCTTTCGCCACGGAACGGTGCGCCTCATCGATGAAGACGTAGACGTTATCGCGGCTGCAGCTGTCCTTGCGGATCTCCTCGAACTTGTGAATCATCGAAAGGATCAGCCCGCGAAAGTCGCCGTCGAGGAGCACCTGCAGCTCGGGCTTATTGTTCGCCCGCCTCGTGGCGATGTCCTCGTTCTGCATTTCGCCGAGAAGGCGCTCCACCCAACCTTTGAGCTGCCCCTCAAGCTCGATTCGGTCGACAACGACCATCACGGTGGCATTGTTGAAACGCTCCTTGTCACGCAGGATCAGGCGGGCCGCCGTGAGGAGCGTGAAGGTCTTGCCCGAGCCCTGGGTGTGCCAAATCAGACCGCGCTTCTTCACAGGGTCCGCGCAACGCTCGATGATTCTGTCGACCGCGCGTTGCTGGTGCTGGCGCAGGACCGACTTCCGCGTTTCGCCGTCCTGGACGTAGAAAAGAATCCAGCGCTGGAGCGTCCGCAAGAAATCGGTGGGCTCAAAGAAGGACTGCACGGCAAAGCGGTAGCTCTCCTCGGGACTCTGCTTCCAGCGCGCCATGTCGCGTCGGGTCGCATTCCAGGTGACACCGTACCAGTAATCGAGGAGGTGCGTCACGTTGAAGAGCTGTGGAGCCCCCACGAGCTCCGGGGTCTCGAGCTCGTAGCGGCGGAGCTGCTTGACCGCCCGCTCGAGCGCGTCGCCGTCTTTCGGGTTCTTATGCTCGACGATGCAGGCGGGAATGCCGTTGACGATGAACATCACGTCGGCCCGATTCCCCTTGCGAGCCGGGGGCTTGAGCGTCCATTCCCAGCTTACCTGGAAGAGGTTCGTCGAGGCCTCCTCGAAATCGATCACCTTGACGCGGCGCTGGCGCTTCTCGGCCTCGTCGTACCACTGCCGCTCGCCCCGCATCCAGGCAAGCATCTCACGGTTGCCCTCGATGGACGGCGAGATGGCATCGAGGCGCTCGATCACCGAGTGGATGCCGTCAGCGCCCAGCCATGGATTGAAGGCGGCGAGCTTGGCGGCGAGATCATCGCGAAAGAGCATTCCCCCACCGCCGCGCTTCCCTCTCGCGGTCTCGGGGGTAACCGCCGTCCAGCCGATTTCGGCGGCGTGCTTCACCATCGGAAACTGCACCGTCCCCGCTTCGCTGATCTTGAGGTCACTCATTTCGTGACCTTCTTCGATATCCGCGGCGTCTCCAGCGCCGAAAGGTCGAGATCCGAGACGCGTATCTCGCCGGTCATGAGCTTGTGAAGAAGCGCCTTGAAAAGCTCCTCCAGCACCGTCCGCTTGCGCCTGTGCAGATCGATCTTGCGATCGATGACGTCGAGGATGGAGATCATTCCGTGTTGTTCATCGAGAGACGGTTTCGCGATTGGCAACTCACGTAGGTACCCTAGATTAAGGTGGGACAAGTGCCCCAACGAGCCGATACCACGAAGATGCTCGTAGTTCCCAAGGAAGTAGTGCCACAAGAAAACCGGATCCATCTCTGCTAACGGCTGTATCGCGGCCGCGTTCTGACTTGTCGCTGCGGCGATTTCCAGAAGCGAGACCTGTCCGCGAGTTTTCCCCTGCCCGTACATCGCCATGAACACCGTCCCCGGCGGATAAATCTTCAGACCGTAGTCGGCGATGGCTTGACGCGACACGTTGGTGTTGGCCGCGACTATTCGGTTGTTGACGATATCTGCGGTCTTGATGAAAGGAACATCGCCCTCGTAGTAGTCCTTACGAGTCGTAGATGGCGTTGTTCCTGTGCTCAACGAACAAATGTCACCGAGTCTCGTAACCTGCCACCCCTCGGGAACAACGCCAATCTCCGTCTCCTTCTGCGGCTCGCCACGCAGCCCACGCGTGAACAGCTCGCGCATGGCGGCGCGCTTGAGCTGGAGAGCGGTGTGCTCCAAATCCAGTTCGAGCTGAATCCGCTCACGAACACAATCGAGCACCCGGGCGATCGTCACCTGTTCGTTGGGGGGGGGAAGAACTACGGGAATGCGATCGATTTTCGATCGGTTCAGCGTGTTGCCTTTGACCTGACGATCCTGATGGTCGGTATAGTCGACTTGGGATAGAAAATACCCCAGGTAGCGCTGATCAACGCCGTACCGGGGAATGATCGAGATGATTGCTTCATTGTGACATGCATCAACACCTAGAGTCGCCACACGGCCAATGGTCAGCTTATAGCTCATAAGAAGTGTGCCAGCTGGCACGAGCTTTTCATGAAAGATACTCCTTAACGCGCGCGGCGTGATGGCTTCAGCAGTGGCAGTAATAACCCCGTACTCTTCCATGTCCGCAATTGAAACCCAAGGAACGCTCTCTCTGGATCCGCCCCAGTAAGCGACACTTGCTCGCGGCGGAGTACGTCCAGTTGAATACTGTGCTACGTTCGCGAACGGCTCAACAGTCCAGCCTGCAGGTAGATTGGTCATTTCCCCAGCTCTTCAAGGAGGCGATACAAGCCTCTGTTGACCGCAGTCGCTTTTTCATCGAGATCCCTAAGTTCACTGATCAGATCAGGCAATGGACGATGGTCGGCCTCATCCGCTTGCCCCACCCACCTGCTCGGGCTCAAGTTGTAGTCGGCCTCGGCGGCCTGCTCCCGTGTGATTACCGCAAGCTCGCCTTCGACCGGCTCGCCCTTCAGGAACAGTGTCGCGAGCGGGCGAATCTCCTCCTCGGGGATGTAGTTCTTCGGCTTACCCTTCTTCACGCGGCGGCTCGCGTTGAGGAGCACGACCTTGTCCCTCCTCGCGGCAGGCTTCCGCTTGTTCAGCACGATGATCAGGCCGGCGGCGGTCGTGTTGTAGAAGAGGTTCTCCGGCAGAAGGATCACCCCGTCGATCAGATCCTGATCGACAAACCACTTGCGAATGTTCCGCTCTCTGTCCTCGTTCTTCGAGCCCGAGCCGCGGGTGACAGCCCCCGTATCCAGGACGACCGCGGCGCGGCCGCGCTCGTTCATGCAGGCGTAGGTGTGCTGCAGCCAGGCCCAATCACCCTTGCCGGTGGTGATTCCGCCGGCGGTGCGGAATCGATCGAAGGGATCGTCCGTGAACACGTCCGGGGCGAAAGGCTGGTTCCACATCGGATTCGCGACGACGATGTCGTGGGTGCGGATCCTGCCTTCCGCAGTCCTGAACTTCGGGTTGATCATCGTATCGCCGCGCGCCAGCTCGATTTGCATGTCGTGAATGATTCCGTTCATCTTCGCTACGGCGTAGCTCTCGGCCTGGAGCTCCTGTCCGGTGAGCCTCAAGGGAACGCGGCTCGTCGGGTCGAGCTCGCGCGCAACCAGCTGGAGCTTTACCAGAAGCCCTGCGGAGCCACAGGCATAGTCGTGGCACTCCTCGCCGGGCTTCGGGCGCATGATATTGGCCATGAGGAAACCCACCTCGGTCGGCGTGAAGAACTCCCCGGCGCTCTGTCCCGAGCCCTCGGCGAACTTCTTGAGGAGATATTCGTAGGCTCGCCCGAGGAAGTCCGGCTGGACGTCGGCGAGGCCGAGGCGATAACGCGGTTCCGAGAAGGTCTCCACGACACCGCGGAGCTTCGCGGGGTTGATGTCGCGCTCGCCGTTGCGTTCGGCGGCGAAGTCGACTACGTCGATAACGCCCGAGAGCGAGGGATTGTGCTTCACGACTGCGCGCACGGCCTTCGTCAGGTGGTCGCCGATGTCCTTGGGCTTTTCCTTCGCCGGCCAGTTGAAGGGCTCCCGCCCGCTGACGGCCCCCCACCGCGCCTCCGGCGGCAGATAGAACCTCAAGAGGGAGTGGTCGCCCTCGACGATCTCGAGGGATGTCTTCCGATCGCCAAACTCTTCAGTCAGACGATCGATCTCGTCGTCGAACACGTCCGAGAGGCGCTTCAGAAAAAGGAGCGGCAGCAGGTAGTCTTTGAACTTCGGGGCGTCCTTTTCGCCCCGGATCGAGCAGGCGGCATCCCAGAGCATCTGCTCCATGGGCTTGGTGCTCGGGGCAGCCGCAGGCTTCCCGCGCCGCCGCCGGGTGACTCCCGCCGCCGCCAACTCCGGAGCTCGTGCTCCCTCGGACTCGTCGATCCTCGCTTCTCGCGCCAATGCCTCGATGACCTCGCGAGCAGCCTTCTGGGGGAGGTTCGTGCCCCCCTCCCAGCGGTTTACGGTAGCGAAGGAGACGCCCAACCGTTCGGCGAGGGCCTCCTGCGTCAGATCGAGCCTGCCGCGGATGGCCCTGAGCGTGTCGGAAGTGGCGGTAGCCCCCCCTTCGCGTCCCTGCGGTACCCCTTGTCCATCTCGCCTCGCCCGGGGTATAAAACTTCGGCATGTCCACTTGCACGGTCTTTCACCGGATGGCCCGCCCCCTCCTTATCACCCTGGGGTTTGCACTCCTTGCCCTCCTTCCGCATGCAGCGTCCGCGCTCTCGCTCGCAAAGCCGCCGGCGCTCACCGCAAAGTCGGCGATCCTCATCGAGGAGGAGAGCGGCAGGGTGCTCTATGCCTACAACGCCGATGAGCCCTTTCCGCCCGCGAGCTTGACGAAGATGGTGACGCTCGAGATCGTGCTCGATCAGATCGACGAGGGGCTTCTCGACCCCGCGCAGATCGTGATCCCGAGCGCCAACTCCTGGGCTGTCAATCAGCCGACCGGCTCCTCGCTTATGTTCCTTGGCCCGCACCAGCAGCTCACGATCCAGCAGCTCCTCGAAGGGCTCACGATCGCATCGGGCAACGACGCCGCCGTAGAGCTCGCCGACCTCGTCGCCGGCTCCGTTCCCGACTTCGTCGAGCTCATGAATCAGGAGGTCCAGCGGCTCGGCTTTCGCCAGATGCACTTCGTCGATCCGGCGGGAATCCACTCGGCGAACCGCATCACCGCCCGCGAATACGCGGAGTTTTGCCGCCGCTTCATCCGCCTTCATCCCGATGCGCTTCCCGATCTCCTCTCGGTCAAGAAGATCGTCTACCCGCTGCCCGAGAATCTCACGGGCGACAATCATCAGCAGCCGATAATCCAGTTCAACCGCAACCTCCTGCTCTGGAAGAACGACGGCGTCGACGGCCTCAAGACCGGCTACATCGACCAGTCCGGGTACAACAGCGCCGTCACTGCGGAGCGCGACGGCATGCGCCTGATCGCGGTTGTCCTGGGCATCCCCGGCCACATCGGAGACCCGGCGGCCGAGCGCCAGCGCGAGGTCGAAAGCGAAGCCCTCCTTGACTGGGGTTTTTCGAACTTTGTTCTCGTGCGCCCCCCCTACGATCCCCCTACCCTCGTGCGAGTGTGGAAGGGCCGCGACAGGTGGGTCGACCTCGCACCGGCAAGCGAGCCCGTCGCCGTGGTGCCTCGCAGCGAGGCCGGTGAGGTCAGCTGCGTGGTTCGCCAGGAGAGGGAAGCAATAGCTCCCATCCGTCAGGGAGAGCCCTTGGGACACCTCGTGGTGATGGCGGATGGGAAGGAGCTTGCCGCCTTTCCCCTCTGGGCAACCCATCCCGTTGCGCAAGGCGGAATCTTTCGCAGGGCGGCGGATTCGGTGTGGCTCTGGGTGCGCGGGATGTTCGGCCCGCACGCGCGCGCCGATTCAAGGTATGAGGCGAAAATCCCTACGCAAGCGTTGGCGGGATCGTCGAAAGCTACATTTCGGTAGATTATGGCTCGTTGCCCTGCGCCGACCGCTCGCCCCTTCCTGGGGGCCGCGCCTCTACCGGAGGATCGCGATCGCGCTGCCCGCTCCGCGCGTCGCGACGACATCGAGAGGTAACCCTCTCATCCACAACAAGATACCTGCTGCCCGACCGCTCTCGTGCCGTGTCCGCGGGATCGCGGAATACCCGGTGCCGCCCTCCCGTCGATCGCCCGGGATCGATCCGTCGTCTCGCTTCGTCGATGGCACGCTTATTGCATTAAGTAGGGGACAGACGGAGGATCTTATGAACGGTATGACAGTTGGATTGGCAATGCTCCCGAGAACGAGAGAGAGGATTGAGCCGGAGGCAGGCGGCTTCGACGTGGCCTCCCACGTAGACGGCTTCGTCGACGTTCTCTTTTCCGTTCTCGTTTTTCGAAACCCGGCCGTGGAGGGTGTCGCGTTCTATGTGCGCCACGGAACCGGCTCGCAGACGCCCGACGGCGGAAGCGCGGAGAAACTTCGCACGTGCTATCTGTTCGAGCTCGCGTGCTACCTGCTTTTCGCGCTCGACGCGTGGCACGCCGGGAAAGGGCTAGAGAGGTTGCGTGACACCATTTTCCGGGGAGTGGTCCTTCCGCGCTTCTTTTCCGTTTTCGATCTTCCCGCCCACATCACCAACCTGGAGGAGGTTGTCGTGAGCCGCCTGGAGGCCTACCGCCTGCTCGCAGCGAAACCCGACGCCGACACCCGCTTCTACTTCATGCAGGCCGTCGTCGGCTCTGCATTCGGCGGCGGACCGCGCGTGGAGCCCTACACCCCGGACTATCCGCTCATTTCCGACAACCTGGTGCTCGCGATGGCGGCGCTCAACGATCTCACCGCCTTTGTGACCGGAAGGCTGCCGCTGTGCTACGGCGCTCTCGGCTCGTTTTACGAGCGTCTCTACTCGTCGACCAGCCGGTAGCCCACCCCCAGCTCGGTGAGCAGGTAGCGCGGCTGGGCCGGATCGCCCTCGATCTTGCGCCGGAGGGAAGCCATGTAGACCCGAAGGTACTGGGTTTGCTCGCCGCTCATCGGCCCCCACACCTCGCGGAGCAAGAAGTTGTGCGTGAGCACCTTGCCGGAAAATCGGACGAGAACGGCAAGGAGACGATACTCGATTGGAGTGAGGTGGACCTCCTCCGATCCGAGCAGGACGCGCCGACGCTCGAGATCGACCTCGAGCTCGCCGACCCGATAGCGAGTCTCGCCGCCCTCCTCCGCAAGGGGGCGGGCGGCCCTCCGCAGCGAGACGCGGATTCGCGCGAGAAGCTCTCCCACGCCGAAGGGCTTGGTGAGGTAGTCGTCCGCCCCCGCGTCGAGAGCCGCGACCTTATCCCGCTCCTGTCCCCGCGCGGAAAGCACGATGATCGGAACGCGGCTCCACTCGCGAAGCCGAGTGATGACCGCGAGACCGTCGATGTCGGGAAGCCCGAGATCGAGAATGACGACATCGGGGACGTGAGAGGCGGCAAGGGCGATCCCTTCGTTGCCGAGGCCGGTCTCGATCGTCTTGTAGTCCTGGCTCGCGAGGGAGACCCGCAGGAAGCTCTGGATGTGCCGGTCATCCTCGATGACAAGGATCAGCGGCTTCTGTCCTTCCATTACTGTTAGGCGTCCGTGCCTTCGGGGGAACCCGCTTCGCCGATGGTCGCGAGGGGATTCTCGCCGGCGAGAGGAAGCGAAAAGGAAAAGATGGCGCCTCCTCCTGGCCGATTCTCGGCGTGGATCTCCCCGCCGTGCGCGTCAACTATCGCTTTGCAGATCGAAAGTCCGAGCCCGGCGCCCCGCCTGAAGGCTTCCCGCTGCGGTTTGCCGCGATAGAACTTCACGAAGAGGTTTTCGAGGTCTTCCGCCGCGATTCCCGACCCCCGGTCCGCGAATATGAAGGTTGCGCGGTCGCGCTCAACCTGGACGCGAATCTCGATGGGGCTGCCCTCGGGGGTATACTTGATCGCGTTGTCGAGGATGTTCGTAATGACCTGCTCGATAAGGCTCCCGTCCATCGGAACCATGGTGATCTGCGGGGGTATTGCGACAGAGACGGGGCGGCCGATGAGCCTTTGCTTCAGGTGGAGAAGCACCGAGGCGATGATGTCGTCCACCGCCTCCCACTGCCTGGCGATCGCGACGCTCTCACTCTCTAGGCGCGTCATCGAGAGGAGATTCTCCACGAGCTGCGTCAGCCAGTTCGCATCGTCGAAGATGTTCTTGAGGAGACGCTTGCGCGCCTCCGGCCGAAGCTCCTCGTCCTTGTCCAACAGGGTGCTGCTCGCTCCCGCGATGCCGGCAAGGGGGGAGCGGATATCGTGGGAGATCGATCGAAGGAGTGAGTTCCGGAGGCGCTCGCTTTCGGCTTGAACGAGGATTTTCTGCGATTCCTCGGCCAGCTGATCTCGCTCCAGGGCGAGCGCTATCTGGGCGGCGAAGGTCTCGAGGAGATAGCGCTGCTCCGGGCGAAGCTCGCCGCGGCCGGTCGGGCGAATCCCCAGGACGCCGAAGCCGCCTGCCGAGCCCGCGAGGGGCAGGTAGAGGGCGTGCGCGCCCGGAAGGGTATCGGTGCCGAGCCCCGCCATCTGATTGTGCTCAAGCGCCCATCGGGCGACCGCGCGCTCCGCCCCGTCGTGCAGGAGGCTGCTCGTGTCTTGTGCCGGCGAGACGAGCTCGCCTGCCTCATCTTTCAAGAAGATCACCACCTCGCCCCGCAGGAGTCCCGTGAGCTCGGACTCGGCGATGTTCGCGATCTGGTTTGTCCCGGAGGTCTTCGAGAGGTTTCGGGTAAGGCGGTAGAGCGGCTCTATTCTCCGCTCCCGCTCGACGGAAAGCTGGGCCTGACGGCTCAAGCGCGAGGTCAAGGTGCTCGTGACGAGGGTCACGACGAGCATCACGAAGAAAGTCAGGAAGTACTGGGTGTCGCTCACCGCGATGCTTAAGCGGGGCGGGACGAAGAACACGTCGAAGGAGAGCACGCCGGCGACCGACGCAACGATTCCCAAGGCTCGGCCGCAGAGGACCGTGACGAGGAACACCCCGAGGACGAAGACCATCACGATGTTCGCTACCGAGAGCCCGGCGGCATCGAGCGCGAGCGAGACAAGGTTGGTCGCAATGAGGAGAGCGAGGGCAAGGAGGGCCGAGCGGCCGCTTATATGCTCCCTAACGCGACCGGAGGTTCGGCGCCTCGCTTCCCCCGGCAGACCGGGAATGACGTACACCGCGATGTCCCCGCTCGTGTCGAGACGCTCGCTTACGATGTTCTTTCGGAAAGGGGCAAGCAGCGGGCGCCTATCCGGGTGCTTGCCGATGACGATCTTCGTAGCGTTGCGCAGCCGGGCGTAGGCAAGGATCTCGGCGGGCACGTTCTCCCCGCGGATGGTCGCGACCTCCGCCCCGAGCTCCTCGGCGAGCCGAAGGTTCTCATAGAGGCGACTCCGCGTTTCGGGGTCCCAATCGACGGCCCCCGAGGTCTCGACGTGCAGCGCTATCCACTTCGCATGGAAGACGAGGGCCATCCGGCGCGCCTGGCGAATGACGTCGGCCGAGGTCGGGGTGGGCCCCACGCAGACAAGCAGGTGCTCGGCGGTGGGAATCACCTTGAGCTCCGCTCGGGCGAGGCGGGCGCTCTCGACCTCGATATTGATGCGATCGGCGGCGCGCCGTAATGCGATCTCGCGGAGGGCAACGAGGTTGGCCTTCTGGAAGAACCTCGTCATGGCGCTTCGCGCCTGGCTCGGGAGGTAGACCTTGCCCTCCGCAAGCCTGCGGAGCAGCTCCTCGGGCGGCAGATCGATAATCTCGATTTGGGCCGCGCGGTCAAACACCTCATCCGGTACGGTCTCCCGCACGACCACACCGGTTGCCTTCGAGACGACGTCATTGAGACTTTCGATGTGCTGGACGTTGAGGGTGGTGTAGACGTCGATCCCCGCTTCCAGAAGATCGAGGATGTCCTGCCAGCGCTTTCGGTGGCGCATGCCGGGGGCATTGGTGTGGGCGAACTCGTCGACGATGATAAGCCTCGGCCGCCGCCCGAGCGCGCCCGCGAGGTCGAAGTCCGAAAGGTTAACGCCGCGGTAGCTTACGGCAATGGGCGGAAGCTGCTCGAGCCCGGAGAGGAGCGCCTCGGTCTCGACCCGACCGTGGGGCTCGACATACCCCACGACTACTTCGACGCCCGCCTTCTTCTGATCGTGGGCCGCCCGGAGCATCGCGTAGGTTTTTCCCACCCCCGCCGCGTAACCGAAGAAGATCTTGAGGACTCCTCTCGCCTCTTGGGCCCGCTCGGCGGTGATCTGCGACAGGAGCCGGTCGGGGTCGGGACGCTGGTCGTCGCCGTTCGTCATGGGCGCTCATCCTTCGCGGTTATTGTAGTCGATCCAGCGCAAGATTCAACTCGAGGACGTTCACGCGTGGCTCCCCGATGACTCCGAAGGTGCGCCCCCGGATGTGCTTCGCTACGAGCGCCCGCACCTCTGCGCGCGGGAGGCTGCGTGCAGCCGCGACTCGATCCACCTGATAGAAGGCGGCCGCCGGGCTAATATCGGGATCGAGACCGCTTCCCGAGGCGGTGACGAGATCGGCGGGAACCGGCATCCCAATGGCCGACGGCTGCGCACCGGCGGCCTTCTGTGCCGTCAGGAGCGCACGCACCCGCGCCTCGATCGTCTTTTCCAGACTGGCGCCCGCCGGCGTCAGGTTCGATCCGCCCGAAAGCGAGCCGTCGTAAGGGTCCGGCGAGGTGGCGGAGGGGCGGCCCCAGAAGTAGCCGGGCTCGTCGAAGTACTGGCCGATGAGGTATGATCCAATCACCTTGCCCTTCTGAGCTATCAGGCTTCCGTTCGCCTGCCGGGGAAAGACTCCTTGAGCGATCCCGGTGACGACGAGCGGATAGGCGGCCCCCAGAAGCAGCGTCATGACGATCAAGAACAAGATGCTTTCCGCGATGGACTTCCCCTTCTTGGAAACCTTCGTCGCTACGGGCGCACGGGCCGCACCAAAGCTATCCGTCATGTTCATGTCTCCCATATCCACAGCCCTCCTACGCCAGCCCCAGCGAGTGAACAAGCATGTCAATCAGCTTGATCCCGGGGAACGGGACGATGAGCCCCCCTAGCCCATAGATCAAGAGGTTCCGCCGCAGCATCGCCTGCGCGGAGGCGGCCCGCTGTCGAACCCCGCGGAGCGCAAGCGGGATGAGCGCGATGATGATGAGGGCGTTGAAGATCACTGCGGAGAGGATCGCGCTTTCGGGACTATGAAGCCTCAT
>DAHUYW010000045.1 GCA_027306915.1 Spirochaetales bacterium
TTCCTCCCACCCCTCTGTACCACGGAAATTCCCGCTTGTCGATCCGCCTCGCCCCGGCTTTGTCAGCAGCCTGTTAGCGCTGCTGCGAAGGGAACTTCGTCTCTGCAGGAGAATTGTTTGGACTCAAAGCCAGTCCTTGAAGGCCCTGTGTCTATCAACACGTTATGGTTTGCGACCCCTGAAATGACAAAGACCCCACAATGCAGGTCAGTAGTCGTACCCGCATTCAGGAGATACGTGAAATAGGTTTTCGGGAAGTCTTCAACAACAAGGAGCGGAATCGGAATGACCTGATACGGATGCGGCACCCAACGAAGTAGCTCCCCTCGTCCCTGAACCGTAGACTTGAAGTGCATTCTGGTCTCCCGTCAATACAGAGAGGACGAAGTGGCGGCTCCGACTGCCGCCGCGTAATTGCAGAATACTCACGAGGGCTCTTTCACAGAGCCGGGCTTGCGGCCCGCCAGCGCTGATGCTCGTAGTGTACGACTCTTGGCTCACCGCCACCACGACATTTTCCGCCCATTCCAGATTCGTTGGAGATGTGTCCCTTGTAACCCGACACCTCTGCCGTCACTGACCGGTTCCCTCCAGCCGTGATATACTCATGAATCCCCTTCACCGGTTAGAACAGGTCAGTTCTGGGAGGTGTGATGTCAGGCAAGACTTTCCACTTGATCGCGACCGTAAGCACAGACAACGCAGCTGCCGTTCTATCTGTCCTCAAAGAGTTCATCGGGAAATCCGGAACCGTCGAGAAAGTCCGTTCGAAGGAATCTCCTCAGACGCCAAGGGGCGAGTTCCGCGTCGAGGCTAAGTTGGATGGAGCAACTGCGAAGGAACTCAACCGGAGTCTGCTTTCGGCGGTGCGCAAAGTCGAGAAGAAGACGAGACTGAGGGCGGCATGGAGTTCAGGGGGAGTTATCGAGCAGTATTTTGACTATGTGCTGAAAAAGACAGCGACCGAGAAGTAGAGCAGTGACCCAACAACGGGTTCACAAATGTCGACTTCGGAGTCTGATTCCCATCTTGATGATCAATTGAAAGCAGCAATCAAAGAAATGAAGCAAATCTTACCGAGATCCTCCACGGAACGGTTACTCCCTCCCCTCGAACGAATCCTGGCTTGATCTATCTCGAAAGCCTTAGTTCCAAAGGAAGGCGTTCGATGACTTCGGCGCTTGAACGGGTGGCTAAGCTCTTCAACCGCGACTTAGGGCTTTCGTCTGGGAGAATCTGCGCTACGAGCACGTCGAGGCGATTCGCAGGAAATTGATGGAAACAGGGCTGGCTCCGGCCACGATCAATCAGACCCTCGCCGGGATTCGAGACACACTGAAGGCTGCGTAGAGAGTCGGCCTTCTTTCCGCAGATCAATACGCAACGGCTCACGACGTTCGTCTTGTTCCGGGAAGCCGGTTGCCAGCAGGGAGAGCCCTTTCACAGGCGGAGATCACGGCACTCTTTACCTCCACCGGCGAGGATACTTCGCTTGCTGGCAGGTGCGATATTGCTATCTTGGCCTTGTGCTATGCTGCCGGTTTGCGGAGAGCGGAGGTTTCTGCCCTGGATGTCGAAAACGTCGAGCAGACAGAGGATGAAGGTTTCGAGATTAAGCTGGTCGGCAAGGGAAACAAGGAGCGCCTTGTCTATTTGAGCAACGGTGCCGCGAAAGCTCTTGGGCTGTACCTTACGGTTCGAGGAGATACTGGAGGAGCCTTGTTCTTCTCCGGTCGTAGAGGCGGAAGGCTCATCGTCGGGCAACGGATCACTGATCAGGGTGTTTATGGGGTTCTGAAGAAGCGAGCGAGCAACGTTCTGCCTCCGCTTTCTTTGCGACAGCCGCTACATCGGTGGCATTCTCTGGACGAACTGCGGCACTCCGACCAAGCATCATCTTGTGGTAGGTCGAAGGGCCCTGAGTTGCGATCGCTGCGGGTTGCACGTTCATCCCATGGTCGGTACGGTCATTGAGAATAGCTCGACTTCGTTGTTGACATGGCTCTTCACAGCTTACCTAATAATCAGCAAGCCGACCATCACGATCAAGGAGATACAGGCTGCAACGGGTGTAAGCCACAAGACTGCGTGGAGGATGCGGCGCTTGATCAGGTGCGCGCTTGAGAGCGTGCGGGACGCTTCGACGGACATGGCTTCGGTCGGAGCGGCTGACAAAGCCTCCGAAGGATTCTGAGGAACTGCCTGCGCTCTTTCCCGTAGGCTTCGACGTTGTTGAGCGAGACCGGTCGGGCGTGGGGGAGGTTCCGAAGACCAGGAGGGAGGTTCGGTAATCCGGTTGTTCCTTCGCTTGGCGAGGTCTCTTCTTCGAGCACCTTTAGAATTGTTGCAGGATCGAACAGCACATCTTCAATCCGTCGTTAGGCAAAGGCTGCCGGCTACTCAATTAGTGCAACCTATGAGCCGGTGACAGCCGCGAAACGCCGTGACAGGTCTTGCGCAATGTCCAGCAGGGGAACAGGAAGTCGGGACTTGAAGCGTCAGTCGGTGGCAAATCTCGGGTGGTTTCACTGTCCAAACCGTGATCGATCGAGCCAACTTCCACATCGAGTCGCACCGGTTCAACTGTAGCCAGAATTGTAGCCGATTTTCCATCGAACGCCATCGAAAACGGTCGAGACAGGCAGAGCCTCGCCTTGACTTATTTAACCATCCAATATAGACTTATCGAAGCGCGTCGAAGCGGATCGAGATAGCTCCAAAGGCGATGGGCAGGCTAGGGGACTTGGGGTCGGCGGTTCGAGCCCGCCCAGCCCGATATTCTAATTGCATGTTACTTCAGCGCAGAAGGGAGCCTTGCTCCCTCGGGCTCCACCTCCAAGCTGGTGACGGTAGGGCACTGCGGCAACACCCGTAATCCAATGATCAGCGGCGTCGCTTTCATTGTCCCACGTGCGACACTTGTGCACTGCGACCATGTTCTTGACGACCGGTCGTGAGCGGAGGTAGCATTGGAATACCTTAACGCGCATAGAGTCTACGAGGGCGTCGATCCCACAGCGTGCATGCCTTCGGTTTCAACAGATCGATGAGAGCCGTGAGGACCGGCCCTCTGGAATATCTGAAAGTCTTTCACAAAACTCACGATACGGTGTCAGATCGTCTATGACGATGACCATACGCCATTCTCATTCGAGGAGATACCAACATGCCAAATGACCCTCTACAAACCATCGCCTCTCTCGATCCAAAGCTACGCGACAGGCTTCGCGACCAGGATGAGTTCGTGTACGCAGACGGGGCACTCCCCCGAAAGGTGAAGCTACTCATCGCACTGGCCTTCGATGCTGCGCACGGCGCGGAAAACGGCGTCCGCAGTCTGGCGTATCGAGCCAAACAGGCAGGAGCCACCGACAAGGAAATCGCTGAGGTGCTTCGAGTCGCGTATGATCTGACCGGCGTGGGCTGTCTCTATACCGCCTCTGCTGCGCTCAAGACCGAGGCATAGGGAAAGCGGGCGGTCAAAATCCCGCCGCTCCGACCGCCACTTGCGGACGAGCTGCACCTGTACGCGGATTCAAGCCTTCCCGCGGAGCTGCCACACGGGGAGAGCGTCCTGGATGGAATCGCGATCAAGAGCCAGGGAATGCGTCAGACGACCATCTTCCATCACAGTTCCTTGGCGTGGCTCCCTCTAAGCCCTGCCTCCCTGACGTCGGCCGCAACCACGCGAGCAAGCGAGCACTTCGTGGTCGAGAAATCGAAACCGCTGGTGCCGACGATGCTGAAACACTGGATGTAGCTCATCGCGCTGCGGTAGTATCCGGCGGCGTATTCGCCCTGGCCCGCGTAGGACGCAGCGGTGATGTATCTCACTGCTGCGCTTTCCTGCGGGAAGCTCTTCGTCGCGAAATAGGGGACTTCGGTGGTAAAGGCGTCGAGCTTTCCATTGCTGTTTGAATCATCCCATGCGATGAGGTAGTAGGTTGCATTGGCAGTGCCAGGAGGAAGAGTCATGGTGAAGGTGCCGCCGCTGACCGTGGAGGTCTGCAAGGGCGCGTAGGGCGACGGTTCGACGTTCGCCTCAGACGTGACCTGATCGTAAGGAGGGCTCGAACAGCTGCTCTGGAGCTGATAGGTACTACCGTCGAACAGCCCCAAGATGGACCGGCAGCGCACAAGGGGGAGAAGGGCGCCGGCGGCCCTCATTGGAGCGGAAACCCTGCCGCACAAACGCGGGCACAAATTCTGCAAAAGAGTCCCTTCGGATGCTCCGATGCGAGGATGCGAGGATGCGACGTGGCGATCGGCTTCGCGTCTCGTATTCCCGCTGAAGCCTTGCTGAGCCCTTCCCGGCTGACTTCGACGAGCAGTTCCCGAAGAAGCTGCTCATCTTCGACCGAAAACTTTGTTGGAATCTCGTTGAGCCATTCTGTAGTGGGCTGGGAACAAACTCTCCGACCATGTGTTGGGAGTTTCTCGGCGACGGTCCAGAGATTTCCGTGGGGCCTTCCCTTTCCGAATGCCTTGCCCGCCGATCTTTCAGGCCTCGTAATCGACGGCCGCGCGAATGGAGGTCACACTTCCAACGAACTTGACGACCCTCTGATGTTCGGGGTGTTTCTGGTACGCTTCCAGGTCTGACGTGGTTCGAAAAGAGGAAACCAGCACCACATCGTAGGAGTCCTCTGAAGGTTTCATCTGAAGTCCAACCTCGAGCTCAACAATCTCCGAAATAGGCTTCCGAAGGGCTTCTATCATATTGCGTAGCCTTTCCGCATTCACCTCTCTTGAGGCGCCGTCAGCACGATCCTTCAATTTCCACATGACAATATGACGAATCATTCTCCACTTCCTTCAGTCCCGCACAATTCGTAATATCAGGAAATAGGATACCATTCTTCAAAAAGTCGCACCAGGGCTGCCGGGCGTTGCAGTTGAGCCCTGGACCAATTGCGGTCATGCGACACTTTGTCGCGATCGAGGGAGGGCACTCGTGAAAGAAAGGCGTTTCCACCTCATCGCCACCGTCTCCACCGATAATTCCACTGCCACCCGTCCCGTTCTCAAGGAGCTCCTCGGAGATCGCAGAGCCGTCGAAGAAGTTGCCCCAAGAACTCGGCTCACGCAGGCAAAAGAGAGTTCCGTGTGGAGGCTGAGATAGAGGGCGTGAGCGCAAAGCTGCTGAATCGCTCGCTGCTTTCGGCGCTACGAAAGGTAGAGAAGAAAACGAGACTTCGGGCGGCTTGGAGCTCAGGCGGGAGGGACACTCAAGGTCATTTCCGACCGTCGCTTGACTCCTGCCTGCCCCAAAGGTAAGATTAATAGTGTAGGGTTAGCTCCGCAGAGTGTGGCTCTTGCCCCTGTGCTCTGTCCGATCTACATTCTCCGGCGCCCGAGTGGTTCCGGCTTCGGCAGCTATGCATCCATTCATTCCCGTCGAAAAATGTCAGCAAGCAGCCAAGATCAACCTGTTCTTGGATTGCATTGCGGTCTGACGCATAGGAGGTTCCCTATGGCTGAATGCTCGATGATTCACGGTTGCCCCTTCTTCGCCGACAAGATGCGGGGAATGCCGACGAACGCAGCGCACCTGAAGGAACAGTATTGCGTGGATGATTTCAGATCCTGCGCGCGCTACCTTGTCGGCAGCCGATTGGGAGAGGCTAAAATCCCCGCCAATCTTTTTCCGAATCAAAATTACAGGGCAAGGGCACTGGTGTCGGGTCGGTCGTGATCCTGATTCTCCCGTCTGTGCGGGAAGGTCGGCCTTGTAAGGGAGCCAAAGGAGTCCAGAATTGCTGCCACAGGTGTCAATTGGGGAGTCGGAAAGCCTGTTTTGCATTGGGGTTGCAATCGGTTTTCTTGGGGCAAGCGCATGGCTGAGGCGGCGGAGCTCTTCTGTCGATGCCCACGACTCCGAGCGGTCATTCACCGCACGATCGGGCTTTTTCATGGCGACCCAGAGAATGCTCCCGCGCGGCGGCCGGAGATTCGCCGTCGCGTCGGTGAAAAAGGATATCATTGCGTTTCTTCGGCGATCACCCCTACTGGGCGTAGGAGGAGGGCGCGTGATGAAACCCCACAAGATAGAAAGGCTTCCATCCGAGATTGAGGCCGAGATCAAGATGATGGCGCGTGCGGATTTCCGCTCCTATCAGGACGAGCTGACGCGCCTGCAAGCGCGTGGCCTCGAGCTTCCCCGGAGCTGCACTACCGCAGATGAGGCGTGCATCATTGCGGCGCTTGCATATCTGCGCGATCAGCAGATCGACGAGAGCACTGAGGGATGACGGCGGTCAAGGCTTCGAGCCTTCGAAGTCATGGGGTAAGGAGGATACCTCCCTGCCGCGTCGAAGGCGCTCAAAGAACCGCCCAAGAATTTTAACAACTTCAGCGTCAATCGTCTGACGACTTCAGGTTTCTAGCGATTGACAACACTCTGGCCCTTCGATTCGCAGCACCGGCCTCCGACACCATCCATCCGTAAGGAACCGGATCGGCGTGCAAAGCGTCTAAAATCATACCTTCTGAAGATAAGGAGTAGCTCCTATGAAGAGGTACCTTCTCGCTCTCGCAGTGCTCGTGGTTCCCGCTCTTGCGTTTGCGCAGACCCTGCAACAGCGCGAGGCCACAATGTTGAAGTCACGACTCGGGCTGAACGACTCGCAGGTCTCCCAGGTTATCGACATTCAACACGCGGCGATGGATCAGGTGCGTAAGGATTCCGTGGATCTGCGGCTATTGCGGGCGGAGCTGGCGGAAGCTCTCCTCCCGTCGACCGTCAATCAAAGCAGGGTCAACGAGCTCATCGATCAAACCGCTCACACGCGAGCGAATATGCAGAAAGTGCTTGTTGACGCTCGCATTCGACTGCGAAAGATCATGGGCGACGATGCCTTCTACGCGTACATGAGATTCTTTCACCAGCACCGACTGCAAATGATTCGGGCCCGATGGATGATCCCCGACGGAGCCGCTCCCGTGCCGTTCCGGGGGAGAATGCCGGGGATGCCTTATTCCTTCCCTGGGAGATGGCTCCCCCAGGATAACACCTTTGGCCCAACCCAGACGTCACCCGGTGCTTGGATGAACAGCCACTACGGGCGGTAGCCGTCACGGCGGGCTGCCTGGCAATCGCGTCGGGCAGCTCTGCGGTTCGAAGTCTCTCACGTCTCAGCAGGAGAGTCAGGCTCGACGCCCGGCTTTTTCGATTTGACAGCGCCGGGCGGACGCCGTACCATGAACACATACCTGTTACGGAGAAGAATAAGGAGGAGACTATGTCGAACCAGATGCCTTCCTCGGCCTATCCGGTCAATCTCGAAGTCGATTACCCCGATCGAGCACTCAACCGCCTCACGACTGCCTTCCGAATTATCCTAATTCTCCCAATACTCGCCGTTCTGGCCCTGGTAAGCGGTCCAGCGTGGACGCCGCGGGGCCACTCTTTTGCGATCGTGATCGCAACCGGCGGTCTCCTCTTCGTGCCGACCCTCCTGATGCTCTTGTTCCGGCAAAAATATCCCCGTTGGTGGTTCGATTGGAACGTCGCCCTCACGCGCTTCTCCTTAAGGGTCGGCTCCTATTTCGCGTTGCTCACGGACAGCTACCCTTCGACCGAGGACGAGCAGGCGGTGCACGCCGAGATCCCCTACCCAGACGTACAGAAGGAGCTTCTGACCGGGCTGCCTCTCGTGAAGTGGTTTCTGGCGATTCCTCACTATGTTGTCCTGTTTTTCCTCGCCATCGCCGCCGTGATCGTCATTCTCATCGCGTGGTTCGCCATCCTGTTTACCGGCCGCTATCCGAGGTCGCTGTTTGACTTTGTCGTCGGAGTCCTTCGTTGGGGGTTGCGCGTGAACGGCTACGCCTTTCTCCTGGTTACGGATCATTATCCCCCGTTCTCCTTGAAATAGGGCGCCGTCATCTCGTCTCCCATCGACGCCGGCGCCGTGCCGCCATGAAGGCAAAGGGCGGAGATCTTCGGAAACTTATCAACGGCGTCTCCGAGTCCTTCAGCTCCGCCTGGCGGCTCCTTTCGGACACGACCAATTACCTGAGCCGCGCGAATCTGCTCGAAGAATACGAGCAGGACCTCAAGGGCTGGCGCGATCGCCTGTACCACAGCCGGCACGATCCGGCAACCGCACGCGAAGTACGCGAGGCGGTGGTCTCCCTTCGGCGCGCACTTCGGCAGCGAGGGCATGACATCAGACTGGGTTCCCAGGACGCCGTCGTCGAGGGGTTTCGCAACGATGATGCCCTCGGCGCCGGCTTCCGCCGGCTCGTGCTGGGCATCGCAGCCGACGAGATCTACGCTATCGCGGGCGATTCCAACCACAACGAGCTCGCCGGGTACCTCGAGCAGCAACTGCGCGCGCGGCGAAAGCTCAAGCCCTACCGGCCCCACTATCTCTGGTACCGTTGGCGCGACAACGTGCTGGTTCTGTCCGGAGCGGCCTCAGAGTCGGCGGCGCAGTTCGAGGAGCTGAAGAAATACGTGCCGGTCCACAAGGAGCTTCTTCTGCGGAAACTCAAGGGCATCTGATCAGGCTTCCGGCCTCCCTGGGCCAAAGTCGGGTCCGCCGCCTGCCCGCGCGCTCCTAAGGCGATGCTGCGGCTTTACAGCCGAACCTGCCGAAACTATAATGAACGACAGCGACTGCGGGCCGCCGCGAGGCAGCGTTCCCGCCCGATCCACAGGAGAGCCATCTTGAAGCCACAACTCATTCGCCTGCTTCTTCTCCCTGCCTTCATCGTGAGCCTTGCCGCCCGAGCCTTCGCCCAGTCGGCTCCTGCCATCGAGGTGGCAGCGGACGATATCCTGATCTACCCCAAGGAGCAGTTCGTGATGCCCGACGTTCACGTCGGGGACTCCTGCGCCCCCGTCACCTTCACGATCACGAACGTTGGCAACAAGCCTCTGCACCTGCGGGGTGAGGCGCCGGTATACGTCTCCGGGGATGACCCGACCATGTACTCTATCGTGCGGGAGCCCGTCGACACCCTGCCGCCGGGAGCAAGCGTCACTTTCCGGCTGGTTTTCGCTCCCACCGATCTCGGTCAGAAATCGGCCATTCTTACGATCGTGACGAACGACCCCCACAGTCCGAGCTACTCATTCTACGTAATCGGGAATGGAATAGGGTCGCCGCGAAGCTCGCTGTAGCGGCTGCGGCGATCGCACGGCTCAATAGCCCGCGTTGCCCATGCCCATGTGACCCGTCGAGCTCCCCTGCTGGGGCGGGTTTTCCGACAGCTCCCTTGCCTTTGCGAACGTGACCGCGCCCACGGGCACCACGTACCACTTCGCTCCGGCAGGACCCACGTCTTCGCCGGCAATCTCTCCCTTGGCCGTGTCCTTCGCGAAGTAATAGAGCGGCATCCCGTTGTAGGTGACCTGAGTCGAGCCGTCCGTACGCTGCGCGGTCGCGAGCCTTCCCGTCACGCCATAGCCGGCGATTGGCTTTTGACCGTTCCCAAGCAGAAGCGGCGGCCAGAATTCCGCGCAGCTGCCGTAGCAGGCACTGCTGCCCGGACTGTCTTTCTGAAAGACGTAGAGCGTGCGTCCGCCGGTATCGGTAAGGATGGCTCCATACTTGGGGCTCTGGGTCACCACCACGGTTGCATTCTTCTCGTTTACGCCCTCGGCAAAAAGCCGACCGGGAAGGATCGCTGCGAGCAGCGTCACCGCCGCTATCCACAGAACGTTTTTTGTCATGAATCTCACCTCTACCATAGTCTACTAGGGAGAAGGCGGCATCGGAAAGTCGCGCAGAAGTCCCGCAATCCGCTCGGCGGTGCGGCCGGCCTAGGGCGCGATGTGGACCTCCAGGCTCTCCGTACCTTCGACGGGAAGCGCAAGAAGCCCAGCCGGGGTCGCCTCGACGGTGCAGCCGGCGCGGGCGCTCCCGCCTGAAATGCCGACAAGCTCGAGGCGCCAGGCGGCCAGCTCTCCCCTGCGCCAAACCCGGATCCGGTTTCCCTCTCGCTCTACCTCGACACGGGCGGCTCGCTCTCCGGTCAGGGAAGGGATCTCCGCGAAGGCGCTCTCCCGGTCCGCGAGCCGGTAGACCCGCAGGGTAGTCCCGGCCGTGTAGTCGTAATCAGGTCGATCATCGCGCGCACCGATAGCGATAATCGAGCTTGGCCTCACGTAGAGCGGGAGGCTCATGGCACTGTGCTTCTCCCGAAACCACCTTCCTCCCTCCTTAACCTCCCCGGTGAGAAGGCTTGTCCAACTCCCTTCGGGCAGATAGTACTCCACCCAGCCTTCAGGAGAGAAAACCGGTGCGACAAGGAGGCGGTCTCCGAGCATGTACTGACGGTCGAGATGGGCTGCGGTCGGATCATCCGGGAACTCGAGGAGCATCGCCCGCATCAACGGCACCCCGCTCTGCGCGGCCTCGGCGGCACACCTGTAGAGATAGGGCATAAGGCGACACTTCAGCTTCGTGAAGAGCCGGAGAACTTCGACCGCCTCCTCGTCGAAAAGCCAGGGAACGCGGTAGGAGTTGCTTCCGTGAAGACGGCTGTGTGAGGAGAGCAGCCCGAAGGCAATCCATCGCTTATAGACTTCGACGGGCGGAGTCCCTTCGAATCCCCCGATGTCGTGGCTCCAGAAACCGAAGCCCGACAGCCCGAGGGAGAGCCCGCCGCGCAGGCTTTCGGCCATCGATTCGAAGGTCGACTCGCAGTCTCCCCCCCAGTGCACCGGGTATTTCTGCGCCCCGGCGGTTGCAGAGCGCGCAAAGACCACCGCCTCGCCCTTTCCGCGCCGCGCCTCGAGCAGCTCGAAGACTGTCCGGTTGTAGAGGAGGGTGTAGTAGTTGTGCATGCGCTCGGGATCCGAGCCGTCATGGTAGACGACATCGGTCGGAATGCGCTCGCCAAAATCCGTCTTGAAGGTATCGACCCCCATGTCGAGCAGCGCGCTCAAGCGTTCGGCATACCAGCGGCGCGCCCCCTCACTGGTGAAGTCCACGATCCCCATCCCGGGCTGCCAGAGATCGGTCTGCCAGACGTCGCCGCTCGGCCGCTTCAGGAGATATCCGGCCTCCGCGCCTTCGGCGAAGAGGGGCGAGCGCTGGGCGATGTAGGGATTGATCCACAGGCAGATGCGAAGACCCCGCTCCTTCAGCCGGCGGAGCATTCCTTCGGGATCGGGAAAGGTGCGGCGGTCCCAGGTGAGATCGCACCAGTTGTACTCCCGCATCCAGAAGGAATCGAAATGAAAGACATGAAGCGGAAGGTCCCTATCCGCCATCCCCTGGATGAAGCTCGTCACCGTCGCCTCGTCGTAGGAGGTAGTGAAGGATGTGGTGAGCCAAAGCCCGAATGACCACGCCGGTGGAAGCGACGGCCGTCCGGTGAGGGCGGTGTACTTTGCCAAAACCTCCTTGGGCGTTGGCCCGTAGATGATGAAGTACTCGAGCGTCTCCCCGGGAACGCTGAACTGAACGCGCGAAACCTTTTCGGAGGCGACTTCGAAGGAGACCGCCCCGGGATGGTTCACGAAGACGCCATACCCTCGATTCGTGAGATAGAAGGGAACGTTCTTGTAGGCCTGCTCGCTCGCAGTGCCCCCGTCGGCGTTCCACATCTCGATTACTTGGCCGTTCTTTGCAAAGGCGGTGAAGCGCTCGCCCAAGCCATAGACGAGCTCCCCGACTCCGAGATCGAGCTGCTCGTGGACATAGCGCCCCCCATCGTTCTGCTCAATGTAGCCCATGGCCTTTGCGCCGCTTGAGGTCACCTCGCGGCCGTCGCCGGAAAATCCGAGACGCCACCCCCCCTTCCGCGTGACCCGCGCCGAAAATCTTCCACTTGAAAGGGAGGCCGACTCGGCATCCTCCGTCACTGCGCCGCAGCCGGAGGGCTGTCCGATATCGAATGCCGGCCGGCGAGAAAGCTCGCCGGTGAAGTGGCTGATCCGTACCCGGATCACCTCCTCCAGGGGGGAGGAGAGCTCGATCGTGAGCACCACCCCGCCAAGGGTGTCGCCCCGCTCGGCGATCCGTCGCGTCGGCGCGGTAACCGTAAGGGAGGCCGGGCGCGCCTCGATCTCGTACGCTTCTTGGGGATGGAAGGCGCGTACTCCTTCGCGAACCACCCAGTAGCCGTTCGTGAATTTCACCGTCGTTTCCTTTTGGTGAGTGTCTCTACTTGATGCTTCCCGCGGTGATCCCCTTCGTGAGGGTACGCTGGAAGAGCGCAAAGAAGAGAATGGCGGGCAGGATTCCAAGAAGCGCCGAAGCGCTGGTCGTCGTGACGTCCATGCTGTGCTGGCCTTGAAGCGTCGAGATGGCGATGGGGACCGTCTGGCGAGAATCCGAGACGAGCATGATGAGGGGCAGAAAGAACTCGTTCCAGGTCCAAATGAAGAAGAAGGTAAAGAGCACCGACAAGGTCGGCATGGTCACTGGAGCGACGACCCGAAACAACAGCCGGGTCTTTCCGCACCCGTCGACGAGCGCAGCCTCGACCATCTCGCGTGGAAAGGCGCTGAACACGCTGGTGAGGAGGTAGGTGCCGAAGGCTCCCTGGATTACCATGAAGATCAGGATGACCGAGAGCTGGGTGTTGTAGAGATTCGCAGCCTTCACGAAGTAGTAGAGGGGATACGCGAGCGCCTCCTGCGGAAGGGTGTTGGCCATGATGAAGATGATGATGAGCGCGACGCGGCCCTTCACTCGCCCGATCCCGAGGGCAAAGGCGTTCAGCAGGGAGAGAATCACGCCGAGCACCGCAACCGACAGGCTGATGATCGCACTGTTCGCGAGCTTGTTCGTGAAGTTGACCCGATGCCAGAAATCTATGATCCCTTTCAGGTAGAGCCCTGCCGGAAACGCCAGCGGGCCGCCCGCCGCGTACTCCGAGGGGGTCTTGAAGGAGTTGAGCACTACCAGTATGAAGGGGAAAAGCATAAGGAGGAGAAGCAGGCCGAGCCCGATCAGGGCGGCATACTTGCCGATCATCCGGTCGAATGAAGCACTTCGCGGCATGATCAGTACCCACCCTCCCGTTCCTGGCGCGATTGTGCGCGGATAAAGAAGATAGTCAACAGGAGGATGATGATCGCCATGATGGTGGAGATGGCCGAGCCGTAGCCCACCTGCGCCGTCTCGAAGAAGTTCACGTACGAGAAGTAGGAGGGCACCATGGTCGCGCTTCCCGGGCCGCCGCGCGTGAGCACGTAGATCTGGGCGAAGAGCTTGAGGGAGTAGATGGTGGTCGTCAGGACCACGACGCTGATCTCCGGCCTGATGAGCGCCACGACGATCCGAAACCGCTGGAACCAGGAGGCGCCGTCCATTGCCGCCGCCTCGAGGATCTGCGGATCGACGCGCTGGAGCGCAGCCATAAAGATTACGAGCGGGTACCCGATCTGGAACCAGATCATAATCATCATGACCGTCGGGAGGGCGGTCGATTGGCTCCCGAGCCAGTTCAGCGCGAGGACGCCCAGGCCCAGGTGCTTCAGGATCCAATTGAGGGCGCCGAAGGTGGGATCGAGGATCCAGTCCCACACGACGCCCGCGATTGCGACAGGCAGTATCTGGGGAAGGTAGAAGCCGCCCCGGAAGAAGTTTACGACACCACGGCGGAAATTCTTCGCCATCGAGTCGAAGAGATAGATCGCGAAGAACAGCCCCACGATGGTTGGAATGACCACGACCGCGAAGATCATGAGCAGGTTGTTGCGAAAGGAGGCCCAGAAGACCGAATCGTCGATTGCCCTGGCGTAGTTGGCCATCCCCACCCAGACGGGTGTGCCGACTCCGCTCCAGCGCGTGAAGCTCGTTCCTACGTTCATGAGAAAGGGGATGAGAATGATCACGGTAAGAACGACCATTCCCGGTATGAGAAAGACTCCAAACCCCTTGGCCCAGGTGGGCCGAACTTCGGTCATATCCTTGCCCCCACATGGTTGGCGGCGCCCCTCATCGGGGCGCCGCCTGTCGGTAGCCCGATGGGCTATTGTCCACCTTGTTGGTAGGCCTTCGCAATGGAATCCAGGAACTGCGAGGGGCTCGACTTGCCGCCCATGAGATTCTGGACGTTGGAGACGAGCACATTGTAGTAGCCAGGCACCGGCCAATCCGGATAGAAGGCGAGACCGTTCTGCTTCAGCAAGGTGTTGAAGTTTTCGATGAGATCCTTCGCCTTCGGGTCGGTGATCTGCGAGAGATCGGCTGCGACCGGAATCCCTCCCGAGTTGCCAAGGAGGGTCTGGTTCTCCTTGCTTAAGGTTATCCCGATGAAGTCGTAGGCGCCTTCCTTGTTCTTCGCCTTGGCGGGGACAACCCAGAGATTGCCGCCGGAGCCCGGATCGTAGGTGTTGCCGGGAAAGAGGAAGATGCCCCACTTGAAGTTCTTGATCTCGTTGATGAAGCTGCCGTACCACCAGCTCCCGGAGATCATCATCGGGAACTTGCCGCTCTCAAAGGCGAGTCCCATGTCCTGAGCCTTCATCCCTACCGCCTCATTGCTGACGTAGCCCTTTTTCATCCATTGGACGAGAGTGTCGGCGCCGTAGGTGAAGGCCGGGCCGTGGAAATCGACGGTACCTGAGTTGATCTTCTGGTAGGTGTCGATGAGCTGCTCGTCGGCCTTGCGCAGAAGCAGCTCGTAGAAGATCTGCTGGGCAGGATACTCGGCGGCTGCTGCCGCAATCGGGGTGATTCCCGCTTTCACGAAGGTGTTCATGACAGCCTCGAACTGGTCGAAGGTCGTCGGGACCTGTACGTGGTACTTATCGAAGAGATCCTTGTTGTAGTAGACCATGACGTACTCGCCGTAGTCGGTGACACCGTACCAGTTCCCGCTGCCCATGATACCATCGGAGTTGTACTTGCATACGGTCGCAAGGCTCGGGGGAAGGATTTTGTCCCAACCGCGCTTCTCCACCACCGGGGTGAGATCGGTGAGAAGCCCCTCCTTCGAAATGAGCCCCGCGGTCGCATTGCCTTTGTTGTACTCCATGACGTCGGGAACCTGGTCAGAATTCAGGATCATGGGGGCCGTCTGCTGGATCTGCTCGAAGCCCTTGCTCTCGAACTCGACCTTCACGCCGGGGTGGGTCTTCTCGAACTCTTGCATAGCCTGGGACCATGCGATTCCCATGGCGCTGTTGCCCCCCTCGTAGTGCCATATCTTCAGAACCTTCGGGG
This sequence comes from Spirochaetales bacterium, assembly GCA_027306915.1. Next base: position 15,135 of record DAHUYW010000045.1, read on the forward strand.
TGCTCTTGCCCGCCGAACAGCCTGCGAGAAGGGCGCCGCCGAGCAACGCTACGAGCGCGAGCGTTACCGCCGGCGTCTTCAGTAGCTTGTGTACCATGTGTTCCTCCTTGGAAACTTGGTTCTCTGACTCTTCAGGCTACCGGACGCAACGCGTCCGGTAGCTTCCTTCGAAAAAGCGATGCACAGACGGATCATTGCTCCGCCCTCCGTCCGCGAGGGCCGCTGCTTCCTCGTTTCACGAGGGTGCAGGGAACAAGCACTTGCGAGCATTCCCCCCCGGGCTGCTCCAGCTGCCGGATGAGCTGCTCGACGCCGAGACGGCCGAGCTCCTTGCCGGGCACCTCCATCGTTGTGAGCGGCGGAACGAAGAGCTCGGCCGTTCGTGAAGACGAGATTATCGACACGAGTGAAAAATCCGTCGGGACGCGCCAGCCTCGCTCGCCCACCGCCTGGATGACCCCCGGAAGGGCGCGGTCATTCATAGCGACCAGCGCGGTGAGGTCGGGATTGTCGGCAAGAAGTTTTCGGCAGCTCTCATAGCCGTCGGCAGGGGTTGCGTGGCTGAAGACCGCCGCCTCCGCGAGCTTGGCCTCTGAGACCGCCTTCCGGAATCCCTCGTGCGCCCGCACGGCCGGCCCGTATCCGGATTCAAAGATCTCCCGCGACTGGTTCAGGAAGGCGACCTTTTCGTGTCCAAGGCCGGCAAGATAGGCGACCACCTCTCCGGTGACCTGGTCAAAGTCGATGTCGGCGTAGCTTAATCCCGTATTGTTCTCGCAGCGTCCGATCATGGTGAAGGGCGTCCCGGCTTCGAGGAGCACTCCTACCCGTTCGTCGTTCGAGCGCACCTCCATGAGGATCACGCCGTCGACCAGCTTCTGGCGTGTCAGCTCCCGCAGATGATCGGCGTCGTCCACGCGGGTGTTCCACAGCACGAGGTTATAACCCCAGTCAAGCGCCGCTTCCGCGGCGTTCGTGACGAACTCGATTTCGGTCAGACCCATGCCGCGCTCTCGGGGCGAAAGGAGAAGGGCGATGATTCGGCTCCGTTTGCTCGCAAGTCCGCGGGCAAGGGCATGGGGATGGTATCCGAGCTCTTCCATTGTCTGGTAGATGAGTCGCTTGGTTTTCTCGGAAACCGGCCGCGTGCCGGTCAGCACATAGGAGACGGTACTGATAGAGACGCCGGCACGTTTTGCCACATCCAACATCGTTGCCACGGTAATCCTGTGAAGCGAAGCCGCCCTTTTTTGTCGAAGCGCATAGTCGAAACGTTTAGTCGAAGCGCTTCGACACGGGAGCTTACACTGTCCCACGGCGCTTGTCAAGAAAAACTGCAGGGGGGGCTCCGAGAACGGCGGTGAGTCTCGGCGTTACGATAGGAGAAGCCGGAAGCTCTCGCGAACCTCGGAGGCTGCGCAGAGGCTCTCGTGGACCTCATCGCCCCGCGCGCTGCCGGGCGGAAAGACGCGGTCGAAGGAGCCTATGACCCCGCGCAGAGCCGCAGCGTAGCTCGGAAAGCCAAAGCGGCGCTCCACGGCTTCGCCCAGGTCTGGGGCCGGCGGGGGCATCCTCTCGAGCCCGTCGAGAAGCTCGGCGTTCATCCGGAGGAGCTCGGAGCGAACGCCGGGGTCGGCGCATGCCTCGAGCACCCGAATCTGGACCTCAAGCGACAAGTAGGAGAAGTCCACGGCTTCGCTTGCCAGGTTTGCGCGAAGCGCCGCCCGCAACCCATCCGGGCGAATCAGAGCGTCCTCGACGCTGTCGATGTAGCGGTCGTAGGCAGCGATCAGCTCCGCCCGCCCCGACGCGTCGATGGGAACGAGAAGCTGCTCGTACTGCCGTACCGAGGGAGAGCCGAGGAGATCGGCGATGCCGTCGAGGATATCGAGCCGCCGCGCGACGAGCGGTTTCCTCCAGCGCAGGCTGTCGACGAAGAGATAGCCGAATCCCTCTTGGATCGACGTGGAGACGATCCGGTCGGCGCTCGCGGCGAGAGCAGGAAAGTCGAGGTCCGCCTCCGCGAGCCGATCGCCTATTCCCCAGAGACCCTTCACGATTCCACGCCGGAAGCTGTCCTGGACCGCGGCCGAGTAGCGAAGCTCCTTCGGAGAGATTCCCGGGAGCGTCACTATCAGGTTGGACGCGTCGGGGCTCAAGGCCGACAGCAGCCCGGCCTCGAGGACGTTCTTCCGCCGAATGGTCCGCACCGGATACAGGAGGAGAGGCTTGCCGGCGTCGAAGGAAGGAAACTCATGTTCGAAGCGGTCCGCAAGCCGCCTGCGGACTTGCAGGGAGTCCACCTCCGGAAGGGATTGCGGCGATACGGGATTATGCAGGAGCAAGACGACCTCTTCGGGAAGCCCCGCCTCGACGAGGAGGCGGCGATCCTGCTCGTTTATGACCGCGTAGCGCACGTTAGGGAGCGCCGGATAGAGAGGCAGGGTAACCGATCGATGAAGCTCCTTCAAGTTCTCGAAACGCCCGGCTTCGGGCAAGTCGTGGATGTGGAGAAGGATGCGCTGCTCGGGGCGCTCGCCGGCAACCGACAGAAGCGCCTGCGTGAAGGGTGGGTTCTTCCCGAGATGGTAGTTGTGCACCCACCAGAGCGCCCCGCCCCACCGCTCGGTGAGAAGCCGCGCTATGCGGGCGGGATCCGGAAGCGCCGCCTGCCCCGGCAGCGTGTAGCGAAGCTCGGGGAAGGTCTCGATCTCCACCCGAGGAGCGCCCGCTGCCGAGGCGATCGACGAGAGCACCGCCTGCAGCTTCGCATCCGGTTCCTCGCCGACGACCAGGCGGATCCGGCGTACCTCCGGCAGCTCGGCGGCAATGGCGCGAATCGAAAGGAGAATTACGCTCGTAACCCCGCCGGAGCGCACGTGATAGTGAAAGATGACGATGTCCCTAAGCCTCATCTCTTCGCATCGCCCGACGGCGCCTTCGCGTGCGCGCCGAAGCGCTCGACGTATTCCGCGATCGTCTGCATGGGAGGGCGTTCCTGCGTCTGGATCTCGGTGCGCACGACGTCGTGCTCGGCCTTCGCGTAGGTGAGGGCGATGTGCTCCGCGCCGAGCTCCTCGAGGATGTTCGCCTCCTTGTACTTTGCAAGACGGTTCAGAAAGGTAGTCAAAATCCCGAAACCCATCCGGCTCAGCGCCTCGATGGTCTGATTGCGATGGATGCGCATCTCCATGTCGACCTGTGCGAGGATTTCCGGCCCGAACATGTGGTAGATGTCGATGAGGTGGCCCACCTCCACGCCATAGCCGACCGAGAAGGGGAGCTGCTCGAGGACCGACCGCCGTCCGGCATACTCTCCGGAAAGCGGTTGAATCAGCAAGGCGAGCTCCGGATAGAAGAGCGAGAAGAGCGGACGGATCAGGATCTCGGTCACGCGGCCTCCTCCGCTCGGCTGAAGCTCGCCTTCCGAGCGGATCGGGCGTTCGTAGAAGGCCTTCACGTAGCCGACCTTGTCGTGCATGAGGAGAGGCCCCACGAGGCCGTAGAGAAAGCGCGGGCTGATGTTCGCGATGTCGGCGTCGATCCATACGATGATGTCACCCGATAGGACGTAGAGGCTCTTCCAGAGGTTCTCCCCCTTGCCACGGAAGGTGCCGTAGCGCCGGAGGATATCCGCCGAGCTGAAGACCTTCGCGCCGAACTGCATGGCGATCTCCTGAGTCCGGTCGGTCGAACCCGAATCGATGACGGCAATCTCGTCGACAAGCGGAAAGCGTTCCATCAGCTCGGTCTTCAAAACGAGGATTTCCTTGGCGATCGTAGCTTCCTCGTTGAGGGTCGGAAAGGCGAGCGAAATCGAGAGCTTCTTCTTATTCTTTAGGTCGATGAGCTTGCGCCTGTCGGAAAAGTCTCCGAAGTGGTAGGTCTGGTCGAGGATTACGGACTCGCTTCGCTCCGGCTTCATTGCAGCTCGATCTCCTTCGAATTGGACACGCCCGCGCGACGCTCGACCACGAGGAGGAGCTGCCGGAAGCCGGTCTCGAGCGGAGGGAGGTCTATGTATTCTTCGTCGAAGGCTACCTTCCCGCTCGTGATCCCGAGAGCGGCGCCGGGGATTCCAAACTCGTTGAGCATCGCGATCTTCTCTGTGATGACCCCGGTCTCGGGCTTGATCCGGAGCTGCGTGAGGGTCTCCTGCACCGCCGCGGTAATCGGAGCGTTCCGCTGGGAGTCGCCTACGGAATGGTGGGCCCTCACCGTGACCTCGGCCTGCGCCTCCTCGCCCGAAGCGATCTTCTGGATGGTCGCCATCACCGTGTTCTTCGCAGTCTCGAGAAGCGCCTCCTGCTCGGAGAGTATCTCCACATCCATCGTTCCCTCCGAGGGCCAGTGGCCGTAGCCGATTCCAGCCTGCATCCGCGCGATGCTCACTATCGTGGTCTTCCCGGGATCCCAGGTGATCGCTCCAATCTGGAAGGCGATCGCCCCGAGAATCGTGGCGGCCGAGGCGCTGTCCCCTGCCTGAAGAAGGTCCCGCTCCGCCTTGCGCACATCGACCGACAGCCAGTAGGTCCCGACCTGGCGCGTCTCGACGGTGCCGAGGCCGCTCCCGCGAATGAACAGCCCTCCCGAGATCTGTCCCCCCCACTCCGAGAGGAAGCTCCGCAGCGCGGCGGAGTTCTCGTCGACCGAGCTTGAAGGGGTGAACAGGAGAAGAAGGTTCTTGTCGAGGTAGAAGCCCGTCGCCTGCGCGTATTCGGCGAAGACCAGGAGGGCCGCGGCCCCTGCGCTCCGCTCGGCGACGCCGTGCCCGGCAGCGCGCTCCTTTGTGAGGTTGACCGAATTGCCGAGGGGCGAGTAGTCGGCGTCGCCGACCTCGGCAAAGACCAACAGGAAATCCGGGCGGGTCCCGAAGGCCGGGAAGAGCGCTGCGACGTTCCCCGCTTCATCCGTCACCACATTCGAAATACCGAAGTCGCGCAGCCGCGCCGCGATGAAATCCATCCTCCTCGATTCCGCCTCCGTGGGAGAGGGAATCTCGTTGAGGAGCACTGCATCCGAAATGATGCGGTTGACGTACTGCGAAAGATCGACCCTTCGCAGCTCCTTGAGGCGCCGGCGCGCCCGCCCGCCGCCGAAGACCGCCCGGGTCAAGCCGGCGATCCGGCGCATCAACAGGGAGACTCTCTTCATCGTTCGCGTCCCCTTCACACGACGCCTTCGCGCCACGTGAGAGTAGGATGGTCCACCTAAAAGGTGGACTTCATGGAGCTGAAGGCTCCGCTCCTTCCCCAGATGTTGGTAAACAGATGACTGAGCTTGGTTTCAAGAATGCCGTACGAGAAGTGCCTGAGCGCGAGCTCGTAGTTCCTCTCGGTCATGCGGGCGACGCGCGAATCGTCGCGGAGGAGCTCGAGCACCGCCTGTAGGGTGCGCTCGGAAAGGAACTCGTCCATTTCGACTACGTCGAAGCCCAGAGGCCGGATATCGTAGGAATAGATCGTATAGTTGTTCACGAGGATCGGCCGCCGGTAGTAGATGGCTTCGAGAAAGGCGTTGCCGAAGCCCTCGAAGAGGGACGGATAGGTGACTAAGTCTGCATGGGGATAGATGTCCTGGAGGGTGTAAATCTTCCGCCCGTCGGGTGTCGTTCCCCGCTGGTCGCTGATTATGTCGCTCACGAACAGGGCGCGGATGCCGAGGAGCTCCGCGTATTCGCGCACCCGTCGTTCGTACTCGTTGCCCTCATCCCCGGAAGCGTGTGAGATCACCAAGGCCCCCTTCACGCCCATCCTTCCCAGGCGGGCCACGAGCTCGATCGAGTGCTCGATCCCCTTGCGCTGGATGACGCGAGTAGGCTGGAGAAAGAGGCGCTCGTCGTCGCCCACCCCGAGCGAGGCGCGCACATCGCGGGCATAGTCATCGGGCGGAGGCGGAGGCGATTCGTATTTCATCACGTTGGGGATGAGCGTCGAGCCAACCCCCCTTCGCAGGGCAAGCTGATTGCGCGCCGAGGAATTGATCACGACATGATGGATGGTCGGGAAGCTCGGCGGGAAGATCGAGTTCAGGTAGTCCCAGACGCAGTTCGTGAGGAAGCGCTTGCGCTCCCAGAAGAAGTCGTGGTGGTGTGCGATGACCGGCATGCCGGTCTCGGCGATGATCTCGCTCAACGCGGAAGCGAGGGGAAGGTTGAGAGGGATGGTGAGGAGATTCTCCGGTATGAGCAGGTCGATTTTGAAGTGGCCGATGAAATCGTAGATCTGGCGCTTGAAATAGTCGCGGAGGCGGTGGATTGCATCGGAGAGATGAGCGGTACGTCGAGACCGTCCGAAGGCGAGCGAGGTGAGCTCCGCGATCTCCGGATTCTTGTAGTGCGCAAGATCGACCAGAAAGCTCCTCTCCGGAGAAGTATCGAGCTCTCCGGCGAAGTAAAAGCAGCTGTGTCCGTTTCGCTCAAACACCTCGGCCCACTTTGCGGACTCCAGCGAGACACCGTCGGTCCCCGCGAAGCGAAACGAGATGAACCCTATACGCTTTCTATCCAAGGTCCCCTGCCCGTCCGTCGTAATGATGCGCGTTCCCCTGCTTGACTAGAGCGCCGCACCCCATAACTGTAGGTAAAATCCGAGCCCTCGGCAACCTCCTGCGACGGGCAGCGTCAGATATCGTCAAGCTCTTCTTCCGATTCGAAGTGCTCCCTGCTTCCCCAGGTCTCCAGCATCCAGCGTCCCTCTTCGAAGCGGATCGCGTTCAGGGCTCCGTTCGGTATGATGAAGTGGCGCGGGACCGCGAGCGAGAGGCCGACGATGAAGCGGAAGAGGCCGTCGAGGATACCGCCGTGGGTGACAGCCACGACCACCTCCCCGAGATGACGTGCAGCCAGCTCCTCAAGGAAGCTCACGGTCCGCTCGCTCCGCTCCCGCGCGCTCTCGCCTCCGGGCACGACCCAGTCCGGGTCGCGCTCGCGGAAAAGGGCCCACTCGCTCGGATAGCGGGCGACAATCTCCGCCTCTGTTAGCCCTTCGAAGATGCCGAGCCTCCGCTCCCGAAGGCGCCCGTCGTAGCGAGGGGAAAGCCCGGCGCGCGCGGCAATCGGAAGGGCGGTCTCCCTCGCGCGCCCCAGGTCGCTTGAGTAGAGCGCCCCCACGGGAATGCGCGAGATTCGCTCCGCGATCGCCTCGGCCTGCGCGCGCCCGATCGAAGTGAGGGGGCTGTCCCGGTGACCCTGCAGCCGCCCTTCGCGGTTCCACACGGTCTCGCCGTGGCGCACCAGGATGATCCGCACCGTGCTCGGATCAGCAATTGATGGCACGTAGTCCTCCGGCCAGGTGTCTCATCCAAGGAAACCTCGCGGCAATTCTGCCGGAAAGGCGCCGGATGGACAAGCCGCACCACTGACCTTCTATCGAGAGGCCGGATACGGCTCTCCCCTCGCGGCAGCTTTCGCGTTGTCTCCCGCCTGCGCGGGTAGTATCTTCGGAGGAACTATGGCTATCGCGATACTCCTCATCGGACTGATGTTCTTCGTTGCGCACGGATTTTCGCTGATATTCGAACGCATTTCGATTCCCGACGTCCTTCTGCTGACCCTTGTCGGCATCGTCCTCGGCCCTTCGCTCGGCCTCATCCGACCTGAGGACTTTGGCGACATGGGTCGCGTAATGGCCACCGTTGCCCTCGTGGTGATTCTCTTCGAGGGGGGAATGGCCCTCGACCTGACGAACCTTCAAGGATCGTTCGCCCGCGTGGCACCCCTCTTCCTCGCCACCTTCGCGGGGACCATCCTCGTCGTCTCGCTGCTCGGCGTATTTGTCCTGGGCCTGCCTGCCTTGAGCGCAGTCGCTTTTGGGGCCATCCTCGGAAGCATCACGCCGATCGTCGTGCTCCCACTCGCCCGCAGCCTCAAGCTTTCCGAGACCGTGCAGTCGGCGCTCATCATCGAGTCCTCCCTCACGGACGTTTTTAGCATCATCCTCGTCTTCGAGATCACCCAGGCAGCGATGGGCGGCTCCATCGATGTGGGACACATGATCGGCAAGCTCCTCTCGGCGTTGCTCTTCGCTGCGGTCATCGGATTCGTCGGGAGCATCCTGTGGCTGAAGGCGCTCGAGTTCATTCGGAGGCTTCCCAACAGCATCATTCTGTCGATCGCCTTCCTCTTCGTCGTGTACGGCCTGGCGGAGTTCCTTGGCTACTCGGGAGCGATTGCCGCACTCGCCTTCGGCCTGGGCCTCGCAAACGGCCCCTTCGGATTTCTGGGCCGCCTTGGGCTCCACTTCCACGAGAATGCTGCGTCCATCACCGAAACAGAGAAAAGCTTCTTCGGAGAGGTCGTATTCATCCTCAAGACCTTCTTCTTCCTTTACCTTGGCATCTCGATCCGCTTTGCAAACCTCACCGTCTTCGAGATCGCGGGCGGGATTACCGCCGGGATCTACGTCGTGCGGCTCGCAGCCTGCCGCCTTTTCGGCGACCGCAGCATGGCGCGCAGGGACATCTCCATCGTCGCGTCGCTCGCGCCGAAGGGGCTCGCCTCCGCGGCGATGGCAGGCCTCCCGCTCGCGGCCGGCATGGCGGGAGGGCAACGCATCCAGGAGATGACTTTCCTGGTCATCTTCCTGAGCATCACACTCTCGGCTGCGCTGGTATTCTTGCTTGAGCGCGGAGGTCTTCGGCGCGGTTACGAGGCGCTCTTCCGGAGCTTCGGAACGCCGCGACCCGCGGAGACTGAGCAGCTCCCCGAGCAGCCCTGACGGCGGGCGTATTTACAACCTCGCCGATTCTCGCTACCCTCCGCCCACACTATGGGAGATCGCTCGGTTGTAGTAACGGGAACCTCTTCGGGGATAGGGAGGGCGATCGCGCTTCGCCTCGCCGCCCGCGGCTATCGGGTCTTTGCCGGAGTCCGAAGGGACAAGGACGGAGAGGCGCTGCTGCGTGGGGCCCCCTCGGGCCTCTTGCCGGTCATTCTCGATGTGACGGAGGGCGCGTCGGTCGCCGCCGCCGTATCCGAGGTCGCGCGCCTGACCGGCGGCACTCTTCACGGTCTCGTCAACAACGCGGGAATCACCGTAGCAGGGCCGCTCGAGCTCTTGTCGATCGAAGCCCTTCGCCGCCAGTTCGAGGTCAACCTCTTCGGACAGATTACGGTCACTCAGGCCTTCCTGCCTCAGCTTCGCGAGGCACGGGGGCGCATCGTGCTCATCGGATCCATTCTCGGGAAGCTCTCCGTGCCCTTCGTCGCCCCCTACGCCGCGACGAAGTTCGCCCTCGAAGCGGTGGCAGATTCGCTCGCGATAGAGCTCTCGGAGTCGCACGTAGCAGTCTCGCTCATCGAAGCCGGGAATATCGCCACGCCGATCTGGGATAAGTCCAAGGGAATGGCCGTCGAGCTTGCAGAATCCTGGCCGGAAAAGGGCCGGGAGCTCTACCGTTCGCAGCTATCGGCCTTCCAGGCCTACGCGGAGCGTGCGGCGGGCACGGGGATAGGACCTGAGCGGGTGGCCGCCGTCGTCGAGCGGGCCCTCTCGGCCCGAAGGCCCCGGTCGCGCTACGCCGTCGGCTGGGATGCACGCTTTCTCGGCAGAATTGCGCCGCTCCTCCCGGGGAGGCTCCGTCAGCGCATTGTCCGCCGCGTTGTCCTTTCGAAGTAGCGCTCGACAACCGATACTGCCGTCCCCACCCCATCCTCCCGCGCAATCGCCTCGGCCATTGCCGAGCAGCGCGACGCAATCTCCCGGTCGGTGACCAGGAGCCGCATCGCTTCGGCAAGCGGCTCGACCGACAGGCGATGTTTTGCGATGGGGCGCGGCCCCAAGCCGAGCTCGGCGATGCGCCTTCCCCAGAAGAACTGGTCGGCGAAGAACGGAACCACAAGCTGAGGGACGCCCGCCCGAAGTGCGGTTGCTGTCGTCCCAGCCCCTCCGTGGTGCACGACACCGGCCATGCGCGGGAAGAGCCACCCATGAGGCACGAAGCCGACCGGGAAGACGGTGTCCGGAAGGTCATCGGCGTGAATCCCGCCCCATCCCGCCGCCAGGAGTGCGCGCTGCCCGCTTCGCACGAGCGCCTCGAGGACGACTCTCGCCGTCGCTTTGGGATCTCCGCTCGCCATGCTCCCGAAGCCGACATAGAGGGGGGCCGGCCCCGACTCGATGAACTCGAGAAGGGCCCGCGGCGGCTTCCAACCGTCTTGCCGATCGAGGTACCAGTATCCGCAGACGGCGAGCGGCTCCTTCCAGTCGGCGGGCCGCGGAATCACGGACGGGCTGTAGCCGTATAAGAACGGCGTGCCGTCGGCGAGAAACGACGCAAAGGGGGAGCGCCGCGACAGCGGCGGCAGCTCGAGCTCGTGCTCGCGCCAGCGGCGCTGGAGCGGCCGGATAAACGACCAGAAGATCCTGGTGACCAGAGCCGCGCTCGCGCGGTTCACCAGCGGGGCGCGCCACGGAAGGTTCGGCATCATGATCGAAGGGAAGAAGGCCGTGGCGTGCAGCGGGTAGAGCGCGGCGGGTATGCTGGGCACGCCGAGGGCTTCCGCGACCGTGTGGCCGCTGATTGAAAGCGGCAGGCTGTAGATAATGAGGTCACTCCCGCGGCTGCCGGAAAGCGCATCGCGGGCGAGCCGGTCGATGATGCCGCGCGCGAGCCGCGTGAGGTGAAGCAGGAAGCTGACTGACCTGTTCGACGAGGCAAGCCACGACTGCCCCTCAGCTCCCTGCACAATCTCCATCGGGTTGCCCGCCACCGGCGCGAAATCGAGCCCGCAGCTTGCCGCGAGCGGCCGGAAGGTCTCGTGACTTATGAGCGTGACCCGGTGTCCGCGGCCGGCCAGCCCCCTGCCCAGCGCAGCGTAGGGCTGCACGTCGCCCTGGGAGCCCACGGCGATTATTCCGATCTTCATTTCTGTTTCAGACCTATCCAGGATAGCAAAAGCACGATATAATCATAGCCTGTTTTCGAGGCCCAGGGGAACCGGCACGAGCGCGTCAGAGGCCGTCAAGCACATGTGCCTTCCGGGCCTAGCTCCATTCTTCCGCAACGAGGCAGGCATGAGGATTGAGTCTATTGGGGTGCGCTTCCCCTCACGAAAAGTGACGAACGACGATATTCTAAAGTTCCTGGAGGATCACAGCAACGGCGTATCGAAGCCGCTCCTGAAAACCTACCAGCGTCTGGTAAAGGGACTCTTCAGGACAGCGGGCTCCGAGGTTCGCTTCATCCGAGACTTGGAAAAGTCCGAAACCGCAGGCCCCTTCATAAAGGAGGCCATGCAGGATGCCCTCGACAAGGCGGGCCGTTCCAAGGACGACATCGACCTCCTCATCTACTGCGGGGTCGGCAAAGGATTCCTTGAGCCGGCAAACGCCTACTTCTACGCGAGCGCAATGGGGATGGACTGTTCCTGCTTCGACATCTCCGACGCCTGCATGAGCTGGATCCGCGCCCTCGAGATCTCCTATGAGTTTTTCCGCAGCGGCCGCTACAAGACCATCATGGTCGTCAACGGAGAGTTCAACATCCACCACGGCTTCCCCGACAACTTCAAGGTGACCGACCTCCGGCAGCTCGAATACACCTTCCCGACCTACACCATCGGCGAAGCTGCAACAGCCACTATCCTCACGAACTCGGATAATGAGTGGAAGTTCCGATTCAAGACCCTCCCCGAGCTGAGCGACCTCTGCACCATCCCTCTCGACGGCTACGACAGCTTCGTCGATCCGAGCCACCGGCTCGGCAAGAATGGGCTGTACAACTTTGTCTCCTATGGGATGCAGATGTTCGACAGCGCGCGCAAGCATCTCGCGCCGCTCGTGAAAGAGGTCGTGCAGAACATGGACGAGCCCGACATCTACTTCCCGCACGCTGCCTCCGACGTCGCCTATCTCGCCTCCGCCGACAACATCGGAATTCCCGAGGGCAAGATGTACGCAAAGGTCTTCCCGACCTATGGCAACATCGTATCGGCCAGCATTCCGGTCGGGATGGACATGGCGATCAAAGAAGGCCGGCTCGCGCGAGGCAACAAGGTCGTGCTGTGCCCGGCAAGCGCCGGAATGGTCTACAGCGTGGTTCAGTTCGTCTACTAAAGACGCCACTTGACCGACTGCCTAAAGGCATGGTAGATTAAGACACTGGCTTGCGGGCGGGACTGTCTCGAGGGAGGCAGAAGTCGATCCGCACGAATCTGCGTTATTGGTTACGGACGGTAGTGAGGATTGGACCTGCCTTTGCGCGAACTTTTCACCCTTCCTTCTTTAGATCCGGCGTACACGATCAACCTGATTGATTCGTCGTTGATGAATTCCAGGCTATCTCATGCACTTGGGGTTTTCACCCCGCGAGGACATCATCATGTCTAAGAAACTGTACGTCGGTAATTTGAATTACAATACCGACTCCAACGGCCTTCACGACCTTTTCGCCCAGTACGGCGAGGTTCGCTCCGTCAACATCATCACCGACCGCGTAACCGGCCGGGCGCGCGGCTTCGGCTTCGTCGAGATGGAGTCGGAGGACGCGGCCGACGCCGCGATCTCCGCGCTCAACGGTGCCGAGCTCGACGGACGCCAGCTCCGCGTCAACGAGGCCCAGAGCCCGGACCACAACCGGGGGGGTAGTCGGCCTCGCTACGAGAGTCGCTACTAGTCCGACACCCGATTCTCTCCGCGGGACAAGACCGGCGGCCTGATCGGAACGGCGCGCGTCCACCGGGATGTGCTTCCTTCCTTCGCTTCACCGTCCGGCGGTTTCTCCGCCGGACGGTATGGCCGTCGTCTCGTGGCAAACCTTCTTTTGTATTATACTGAGTGAGCAGATCGGATCTCGTACGTCAATTCCTACCGGTCTCCGACGGGAGGCGGCGATTATGTACGAAATCACAAGAGTACGCCAGAATCCGGGTGAGGCGTTCAGACGTTGGTTCACCGACGACCGCTTTGATCTGTACGTCTGGTACGATAGCCCTTTGCTCGGACACATCGTTGGTTTCCAACTCTGTTATGACAAGGATCGACACCGGCGCCAGCGAGCCATGACCTGGTACCATGGGCGCGGCTACCATCACACTCGCGTCGAGGACGGAGAAGCGGATCCGACTTCCAACCGCTCCGCGGTGCTCATGAGCGATGGCCAATTCCCGAAGGAAACCATCATCCCTTCCTTCCGGCAGGCAGCCAAGGAGCTGGACCCCGAATTGGTATCCTTTATCGTCGGCAAGCTCGAGCGTTACGCCGGGTAGACTCACGCTCTTTCACGTGCGCGCCTCGAGGCGGCACGTGCCGAACTGCCGCCCAATTGTCATTTTCTCTTGGACACAGCATAGTTGGCGAAGCTGAAGGAGCCTCCATGAAAGGGATAATCCTCGCGGCGGGATATGGCACCCGCTTCCTGCCCGTGACGAAAACGGTGCCCAAGGAGATGCTGCCGCTCATCGACAAGCCGTCCATCGCGTTTATCGTGGAGGAGTTCTTATCCTCCGGGATCACCGAGATTCTGGTCATCTCTTCGCGCAGGAAAAAGAGCCTCGAGGACTATTTCGATCGCGAGGTGGAGCTTGAGGAGATCTTTCGCGCCGAGGGCGCCGAAGCAAAGCTCGCAAAGATCAGCCCCTACAAGGCAAAGATCTACTTTGTGCGGCAACAGGAGATGCTCGGCACCGGCCACGCCCTGCTCCAGGCCAAGTCCGTCATCAACAACGAGCCCTTCGTGGTCGCCTACCCCGACGACCTTCATTTCGGGTCGGTACCGCTCACGAGGCAGCTCATCGAGACCTACGAGCAAACAGGATGCTCCGTCCTTGCGACCATCCATGACCCGCCCGACCTGAACCGATATGGCGTCGTCAAGCTCGGTCCCGACGGGATTCACGTGGCCGATATTGTCGAGAAGCCGCCTCTGGGCGAGGAGCCGAGCCGCGAGGCCTCGATCGGGCGCTATCTCTATACCTATGAGCTTTTCCGCCTTCTCGAGGAGGGTTGGGATCTCCACCGGGGCGGCGAGTACTTTCACACCTACGCCCTCCGTCAGCTCATGAAGGCCGGCAAGGTCGTCTTCAAGCGGACCGAGGGTGAGCGGCTGGACACGGGCTCACCGGAGGGTTACCTTCGGGCGATTATCCGTTACGCTGCGGAGGTCGAAAGCTACCGGGGGGTGCTGCGCGAAGCGATCGAAGGGGAGCTGCTTCGGCCGAGACCGGATCGGGCGTAGGCGCAGAGCGGAACGCCCTTCCGAACGGGCCGAAATCGTAGATTTTGTAGACATTCTCGACATTTCTTCGCTTTCGGGCTTTCCAGGTACACCGAGGGACGCTAAAATGTCTACTCGGGAAAGTCGGCGCACATCGAGAAGGAACGAGAAGTGACCATTCGAGCCAAACTATCAATCGTGATTGTACTCATGCTGGCAGCCTTTGCAATCTCCGTAATGGTGTACTTCGCGATACTTTCGCCCATCGGCAAGATCAAGTCCGAGCAACATACCCTCTCCGTCCTGCGGAGCTCTCTCTCCGACGAGGCGATCGAGGCGAATCGCCTCTTGAGTGCCTCCGATTTCGAGCAGCAGCTCGCGACCTTCCAGGGAGCGGCAAAACAAACTGATGCGGCCTTCCTCTCGCTTCAGAGCCTCGAAGTGCTGCCGCGTCTCAGCGCGTCGATCCGAAAGGCGCTCGCGAGCATCAAGAAGCTCGAGTCGTTGATTGACCAGGACACCAACGCGTCGGTGGACGTCATGAAGGCCGTCCAAAAGGAAGCCAGAATGTTCTACGTCACCGGCGGATACGAGGTGTACGATCTGGCAATCGACCGAACGATCCCCGTCATGAAAATCGCCCCTCTGCTGCTCGATGTCGATCTGATGAACACGAAGACCTACATTCTCACGGACGATTTGCAGACCTCCATCCAAGTCCTTGACACCCAGGACGCTACGATTGCCAAGGAGATCGCGCGGGTGGAGGCCCAGAGCACCGCGGTTGCGATCACGATAATTGTCGTGCTTGTTGCCCTCACGCTCGTAGTGGCGCTCCTCCTCGCAAACCGCATCGTGCGCTCGGTGCGCTCGATCGAGGCGAATATCGCCGGAATGAGCGAGGGGGATCTCACCCGGAGCTTTGCGGTGGAGAGCTCAGACGAGATCGGGCGGCTTTCGGCGAACCTAAACCGCTTCATCGCGACGCTGTCTGGCTCGGTGGGAAGCGTGCAGGCGGCAAGCGCCGAGAACATCCGCATGAAGGAGAGCCTGCTCGTGACGACCGAGCAGACCTCCGCCTCGACGACCGAGATTCAGGCGAACGCTCACTCGATCGACCGGCAGATCTCGACGCTTGACGAGAGCCTTGCCTCGACGGGCTCGGCGGTAGGAAGCATCGCGGGGAGCATCAAGGCCCTAAACGAGCAGATTCAGGATCAGATGGCGATGGTGGAGGAGTCAACGGCGAGCGTGACGCAGATGATCGCCTCGATCGACAGCGTGACGAAGATCGCCGAGCACCGGCAGAAGGCGAGCGAGCAGCTGGTGCACACGGTGACGGTGGGCGGCGAGAAGATGGCGGCGACCTTCGAGGTGGTGAGCGCGATCAACGAGAGCGTGGACTCGATCAAGGAGATCACCGGGATCATCGAGGGCTTAAGCACGCAGACGAACCTGCTTGCGATGAACGCGGCGATCGAGGCGGCGCACGCGGGGGACGCAGGAAGAGGCTTCTCGGTGGTGGC
>DAHUYW010000046.1 GCA_027306915.1 Spirochaetales bacterium
TCGGCCCCTCCGACTCATCCGGCAAACGCCTGCTCGAGGTCGGCCCAGAGGTCGTCAGGGTCCTCGAGGCCGCAGGAGATGCGAATCATGCTGTCCGCGATTCCCCGTCGGGCCCGCTCCTCGGCGGGTAGTCCATGATGCGTCGTGGTAATGGGCTGCGTGACGAGGCTCTCTACCCCGCCGAGGCTCGGGGCGATCGTGAAGAGACGGAGCCTGTCCGCGAATGCGGCGGCCGTCTTCGCGTCTCCATCGAGGACGAAGCTTACCATCCCACCGAAGCCGCGCATCTGGCGCGCACCGATTTCGTAGCCGGGAGTGCCGGCGAGCCCCGGGTAGTTCACTCTCGTTACGCGCGGATGACGCGCGAGGCGCTCCGCGATGAATTGGCCGGTGGCGTTTTGCGCGCGCACCCGGACGACGAGCGTCCGAAGGCTCCGCGACAGGAGGAAGGCTACCTCCGGCGCCATCATCTGGCCAAGGTTCTTTCGCCACGCCCAGATCGGCTCAAGCAGCGCCTTAGGGCCGATGACCGCCCCTCCGGTGAGATCGCTGTGCCCACCCATGTACTTCGTCGTGCTGTGAATCACGATGTCCGCTCCGAGTGCAAGCGGATTCTGGTTCACCGGGGTGGCGAAGGTGCTGTCCACGACGGTGAGCACGCCGCGCACGTGGGCGACCGAGGCAATCCGCGCAATATCGAGCACCTCCATGTTCGGGTTCGTCGGCGTCTCGAAGAAGATGAGGCGGGTGGTGGTTCGGAAGGCCTCGGCGAGCCGGTCGACCTCGCTCCCGAGCAGAAAGGTCGTCTCGATTCCGAGGCGCGGGAAGTTAGTCGCAAGCAGCTCGAAGGTTCCTCCGTACACGTCGCCGATGCAGACGATGTGACTGCCGCTTGTGCAGTGCGCAAGGAAAGTTGCGGATTCCGCGGCCATGCCGGAGCTAAAGAGCCAGGCCGCCTCTCCGCCTTCCAGGTCGGTAAGCTTCCGCTCGACTGAGCGGATAGTGGGATTGAGTCCGTAGCGCGTGTAGAGACTGCCTTCGACACGGCCCTCGACGACGTCGATGACGGCCTCCGTCGACGAGAAACCGAACGTCGAGTGGTTATAGAGAGGCGCGTGAATGGCCCCCTGCGAGTCGAGCATTTCACCGGCATGAATGCAGCGTGTGGACAGCCCTTGCGTCTTTGGATGGTCGTCTTTCATTCTTACATTCCTCCCTCATGATTTCCTTGACCGAATGACCACGAAGCCGCCCTCTCCGCTCCCGTCCTTCCAAGGCTGAATCGCGTTGATTGCGGCATGGTTTCCGAATACCGTCTGAATCGTTTCTCGTATACCAAAGCGACTAGATAGAAGGAGCGAGCTCACCTCGGAGGCGGAATAGAATGTCGCATCGCGGTAGAAGAGATTTTCGCTTTTGTGCGCTGCGTAGCCTTTCCCGAGAGGGCTCTCCTTGTCGACGAACCCAATGACAAAGAGGCCGCCGCTTTTCAGGACCCGTCTCACCTCCTGAAAGGAGGTGTCGATATCGTCGACAAAGCAGATCGTCGTCACCATGAGCGCATAGTCAAACCGCTCATCCGGAAAGGGAAGCGCTTCGGCCGGAGCATCATAGACTTTGATCCCTTTCGAGACGGCGAGTGCGCGCATCGCCGCGGAGGGTTCCACGCCCGTCATGATCCCAAGCGGTTCGGCGAACCTGCCGCTCCCGACACCCACCTCGAGCCCCTCTCCCCCACGGGGCAGGAGGTGCCGAACGGCTTCCAGCTCGGATTGATAGACATGCGGGTGGTCCAGGAACCACGCTTCGTATCGTAGGCAGTCATCGTCAAAGGGTTTGGTTTTCGGCACACTCCCTCCCGGTTGCGCTCGCGGTCCGACGCACTGCGGCTCGACTCAATGCCGCTGCATCGAGCGATCACTTAGGCCTTTGCGACCGTTGAGCCACACCGCTGCCACGCCGATATGAGCGCGCGGGCTGCCGAGCGAACGTCGGTCGGGCTCGTGGCTCGTCCCAACGAGAGGCGCACGGCGCCGAGCGCCGTGGCAGGGTCGAGCCCTATCGCTACCAGAACCGGAGAGGGGCTCTCGTCCCCTTCGTGGCAGGCCGACCCGGTCGAAGCCGCGATCTCGGGAGTTGCCGCAAGCACCTCGCTTCCGCGGACGCCGGGGAACGAGACGTTGAGCGTGTTCGCCAGCCGCTCGACGGAGTCTCCGTTCCGCCGTATGGACGGGATCTCCGCGCTCAGGAGCTCCCACAGCTCGTCGCTCAGATCTCGCATCCGCCGAGCTTCGCCTTCGAGATCTCGCTGGGCGACCTCGCACGCCTTGCCCAGCCCCACGATGTGGGGGACATTCTCCGTGCCGGGACGCATGCCTCGCTCGTGGCCCGCGCCGAGGAGAAGCGGCCGAATGGGAATCCCCCGCCGGACGAAAAGCGCTCCCACCCCCGTGGGAGCGTAGAGCTTGTGCCCCGCGACGGAGAGGAGATCGACCCCGAGGTCGTTCACCCGAGTCGGAAGCTTTCCCACCGCTTGGGCGGCATCGGTGTGGATGAGCGCTCCCCGCTCGTGCGCGATCTCCGCGAGCGCGCGGATTGGCATGACCGTTCCGGTCTCGTTGTTCGCGAGCATCACCGTCACGAGGAGAGTGTCGGAGCGCACTGAGGCGCGCGCGTCGTCGGCTTGCACCCGGCACTCCGCATCGACCGGAAGCCGGGTAACCTCCCATCCCTCCCCCTCAAGCCAGTCGCAGGGACGCACCGTCGCCGGATGCTCGACCGTCGAGGTCACGATGTGCCGCCGACGTCCGTCGGCCGCGCGCGACGAACCGACGATCGCGAGGTTGTTCGCCTCGGTGCCGCCCGAGGTGAAGAAGACCTCGTCCGGCTCGCAGCCCAAAAGCAGCGCGACCTGTTCCCTCGCACGCTCGACCGCCTCGTGTGCCCTACGGCCATAGACATGCCCGCTTGAGGGATTGCCGAAATGCTCTCGCAAGAAAGGAAGCATCGCCTCCACAACCTCAGGGCAAACCGGGGTTGTGGCGTTATGGTCGAGGTAGATCGGATTGTTCATGGCCACCTCCAAAACCAGTATTTCTCGTAGAGGACCTTCCCGGCATGCCAGTACCAGCTGGGCCGCCGCATGTTCACCGCGGGAAGCGGCTCGCCGTAGAAGTTGCCGGCGCCGTAGCCTGCCTTCCCGGCTCCCACCTCCACGAAGCAGGCGCCGTGTCCGTCAAAGCCTGCCTCCCGCCCGCTGCCAGAGACGGCGCGCGCGATGTTCCGCGCTACCACCTCGGCCTGCGCGCGGGCGAAGACGCCGGCCTTCGGAAGGGGTTTCCCCATCGACAACGGAATCGAGGTAACGTCGCCCAGGCCGTAGACCCCCGGGAATCGCGTCGCAAGCGTGTTTCGGTCGACCTGAACCCAGCCGCTCTTGTCGATGAGACCCGACTCGCGCACCACCTGAGGCGCCCGAATCGGAGGCATGTAGACGAGGAGGTCATATCCGGCGCGCTTGCCGTTTGCGAACTCCACGCTTCGGCCGAGCGGGTCGACCTTCGTAACCTGGTGGTCGGGAAAGTACCCGATCCCCTGGGTCTCGACCATCCTACGGACCGCCGCCGAAACCGCGGGGCCCGCAACGCCCATCGGGCCAGGCTCGGCGGCATACAGTTCGACCGTCACCTGTCTTCTGATACCTCGGCGACGGAAGCCCGCCTCAATGAGCATCGCCGCCTCGTAGGGGGCGGCGGGGCACTTGTAGAGCGGCGCAGCGGTCAGCACGACCACCCTCCCTTCTGTAAAGGTGGCGAGCGCGGCCCGCAAGCGTGCTGCTCCCGCAAGCGTGGCAAAGGTCAGGCCTCCTTCGACGAGCCCCGGAACCGTCTCGGGGATGAAATCCGCGCCCAGGGCGACGACCAGATAGTCGGCGGAGATCGAGGCTCCGCCGATCGTCGCCTTCCGCTTGTCCGGGTCTATGTGCTCGACCTCCCCCTCGATCACCTCGATCCCCTTCCGCTGTAGCCGGTCGAGGGGAGGCGAGAGCCGCTCTTCCTTTCGCTCCCCGCTCATGACCCAGAGGTAGGAGGCGGCAAACGTGGCCGATCGCTCGCGATCGGCCACGACGACGCGAGAGCCCTTCGGGAGGCTCCGCCTGAGGAAATTCGCCGCAGCGAGGCCGCCGATCCCCGCCCCGAGAATGAGGACTGTTCTTGACATTGTTCCTCCTATGCCTATCTGTAGCCGCTCAAAACACGAGCACCTTGTCGGCCGCGAGCGTTACCTCGGTGAGCTCGTCCAGGGTGCTTCGCCTGCACCCCTCGAGAAGCTCCTCCTCCCGCAGTCCGCGCGCGTCCATGCAGGTCCCGCACAGGAGGACCTTGCCGCCGCGACTGAGGAGCCCTTTGAGCATACGCTCGAGGTTGTAGTAGCCGTTCGGGGTTTGCTGGTTGCCCTTTGCGACGGACACCGCATCGCCGAGCAAGAAGAGGGTCACCGTCGCCGACACGCTCATCTTGAGCACGTTGCTTGCCAGGCGCAGCCCGTTGTAGCTGCGCTCGGTGCCATAGGGCGGATCGTTCAACACAAACAGAAGATTCATCTCCCTTCTCCTGGGGGCGCTTCTACGGGAAGCCCCGCGTCCCGCCACTCCGGATAGCCTTCCTCGAAGCGAACGGCCCGAAGGCCTCGGGCGCGCAGCTCCCGCACCGCCTCCGCCGCGAGCACACAGTAGGGGCCGCGGCAGTAGGCAACCACCTCGCGGTCGGCCGGGATTTTCGACAGGCGAGCTTCTAGGGCAGAAAGCGGGATGGACAGCGCGCCTGCGATGTGTCCGGCGGCGAACTCCTCGGGAGGGCGTACGTCCACCACGATCACCTCGCCGCGGCGAACCCGCTCGAGGAGCGGTTCCCGGCCGATGGGCTCCATCCCATCGACGCCGCCGAAGTAGTCGCGGACCAGCCGTTCCACCTCGGCCAGCCGTTCCTCCGCAAGAGCTCGCAGCATCCGATAGGCGCCAATGACGCCGGGATCCGCAAGACGATAGAGGACCTGGGGCCCCGCCTTGCGGGAGGCCACAAGGCGGCTCGCCTTCAGGATCTGAAGGTGGCGCGAGGCGTTTGCGATCGACAGGTCGGTCTCCGCGGCAAGAGTCTCGACGTTCCGCTCCCCCTGTGCGAGCACATCGATGATCTCGATCCGTTTCGGACTGGCAAAGGAGGCGGCGATTCGGGCGAACTGCTCGAAGACCGCATCTTTGAATTCCCTACTGTTCATTGTCATCTAATCAATTGATGAATTGAATAATAGCATAGTTTCTGCGATCTGTCGCGGTGGAAGGGTGGGCTGTAAAACCCTACGATAGGCGCTGGGGCGATTCCGCGATTCGCCACGGAGAAGGGATGCGGCACGCTTGAAGCGCGGACGGGACACCTACGCGGCCCCGCTCGCTGCAAGCGGGGCCGACAGGGGTGGGGCCGGCGGCAGCGAGCCGCAGCCCCGACACTCTGCAAGGGATCATGCGGATTACCGCACGATCCCGATGTTCACGATCGTTCCCTGCCTGTCAATCTGGAAGTTGAAGTCCCTTGCCGATGCATCGATGCCTCGGTAGAAGTCCATTGCGTTGTCGACCGGTCTGTTGTTGATTGCCTGGATCACGTCACCCTGCTGGATGCCCGCGATGGCGGCCGGAGTCTGGGGAACGACCTGCGCCACGACGACCCCCCTGGTGTCCGCGGGCAGCTTGAGCTGGCTGAGCAGCTTCCCGTCGATCGGAAGGGCCGTGATGCCCGGCCAAAGGTTGTGATCCGCTTCTATCTGTTTCTCCGACTCCCGAAGTCCGATGGGGACCGACACGGTCATCGGATGCCCGTGGCGAATGATATCGAAGGTGGCGTCCTTGCCGACCGGGAGGTCTCCGACGATGCGAACGAGGTCAGTCGTGTCGGTGACGCGCTCGCCGTTGATGGAGGTCACGAAGTCGCCGGGCTCAAGGCCGCCCTTGTCTGCGGGAGAGTTCACGAACACGTGATAGATCATCGAACCCTTTTTCCCCGTGAGGTCCATCGCTTTCGCGAGGGTATCGTAGGGAGCCGCGACGCTCGCTCCGAGCCAGCCGTACTGCACCGAGCCGTGCTCGATGAACTGGTTGATGTCGCGCTTTGCGTCGTTAATGGCGATCGCGAAGCCCAAACCGACGCTGCCGCCGGCTGGCGAAGCGATCCAGCTGTTGATTCCGATAACGTGGCCCTTCATGTTGACGAGAGCGCCGCCCGAGTTGCCCTTGTTGATTGCGGCATCGGTCTGGATGAACTTGGCGAGGGAGGTGCTCGGGCCATCACCCTCTCGTCCGATTGCGCTGACTATGCCTTGAGTCACGGTCGACATGAACCCGAAGGGGTTGCCGACCGCAATGACCCAATCGCCGACGCGCATGTCGTTCGAATTTCCAAGGGTTGCAACCGGGATGTTCCTGTCATTCGTCGTAAATGCGACGAGGGCCAAATCAAGCCTCGGATCCTTTCCGACCAGCCGCGCCTTGAAGGTCCGCTTGTCATACAGGGTCACCCGAATCTCTTTGGCATCGCCTGCGACGTGATTGTTCGTCAGGACATAGACGGTGTCGCCGACTCGGCGGACGATCACCCCGGAGCCGAGAGCCTGTTGCTTGAACTCCTGGGTCTTCGGCGCCTGCTGCTGGCCGGGAGCCTGTTGGAAGAAGAAATTGAACGGAAAGCCCTGGCCAAAGACGGGAACCTTCTGCTTCACGATATCGACGACATTGATCTCGACCACCTCGGGAAGAACCCTGGCAGCCACATAGCGGAAGGTAGCAGGCACGTAGGTCGTGCCAATGGGCGGATCCGCCGGTCCGTTGCTGTAGAGAGCGTTCTGCATCGAGACGCCTTGCGATTGCGCAATCTGCCCGTTCGATGGGCGGGGCCACAGCGAAAAAGCCGCAAAGGTTACCACGAGCCCGGCAACCGCGCCTGCGAGCAGCAGATTGAAGATGAAGAATCTCCTGGAATGGAGCAGGCGTCTAATTCTCATAGACATGTACAAAATCCTCCGTACGATTTGATTCGCTTACCTCAGGTATTTAGTAACCAAACCTCGCAGGACCGTCGGAAGTTACAGAGTCGCAAGGAGGCCGCTATGGTCGACCGAAGTACGTTAACATGTACATCTCAACCTGGCGGGTGGCCGGGGTGCCCCACGACGGCCGTCGCCGGCGACTTGACAGACCGGTTGTACCGATCAACTATACTCGTCAACCATGGAATCGAGCGGAGCGTCCGGCGAGCACGACCTGCCTATTTCGAAAGCAGCCGCTGCGATCCGTAACGCCAGGCACCTCGTCGCTTTCACCGGCGCGGGGATCTCCGCCGAAAGCGGCATTCCGCCCTTTCGCGGCGAGAACGGCATTTGGAGCCGCTACGATCCGAAGGTCCTGGACATCGACTACTTCAACGCCGATCCCGCCCGCTGCTGGCCCATCATCAAGAAGATCTTCTACGATTTCTTCGGTAAGGCCAAGCCGAACCGGGCCCACCTGATCCTTGCGGAGCTGGAGGGCAACGGGCTCCTTAAGACTCTCATCACCCAGAACATCGACGATCTGCACTACCGGGCGGGGAACCGGGCCGTAATCGAGTATCATGGGAACTCGCGGCTCCTTGCCTGCCCGAAGTGCGGCAAGCGATTCGAGGTGCAGGCCGTCGACCTCACGCGCCTCCCCCCGCATTGTGCCTGTGGCGCCGTTCTCAAGCCGGACTTCGTCTTCTTCGGCGAGCCGATTCCGGCCGGCGCTCTCGTCGGCTCTGAAGAGGCCGCGAAGAAAGCCGACGTCATGCTCGTGATCGGGACGACCGGCGAGGTCTATCCGGCGGCGTTGCTCCCCCGGGAGGCTTCGCGCAAAGGAGCGACCATCATCGAGGTGAACCCCGAGGAATCCGCCTATACGGGGGATGTCACCGACATCTTTGTCCGCTTGCCCGCCGTAGTGGCGATGGAGCGAATTCTGGCAGCATTGTGAGGACCACCGCATGAACGATACCGACCGCACCTGGTTGATTTCCGGAATCCAGCAGATCGGCGTCGGCGTCCCCGACGCCAAGGCGGCCTTTGCCTGGCATCGAAGGACCTTCGGCATGGATGTTCCGATCTTCAGCGACGAGGGCGAGGCCGCCCTCATGCTTCCCTACACCGGCGGCAAACCCCAGTCACGCCATGCGATTCTCGCCGCCAACCTTTCGGGGGGCAGCGCCTTCGAGATCTGGCAGTTCACGAGCCGCCAGACCGCGGCTCCGCATTTCCCCATCGAGCTGGGCGATCTCGGCATTTTCGCCGCGCGCATGAAGGTTCGAAACGTGCGGGCCGCGGCGGATGCGATGAAGGCGGCCGGACACCGCATTGCCGGCGACCTGGTTCGCGACCCCAGCGGCGGTGGACACTTCTTCCTTCAGGATCCGCTTGGTCTGTACTTTGACGTCGTGCTGGGCGAGGATTGGTTCCAGCCGGGACATGCCGGCGGGATCATGGGGGGAGCCGAGGGGTGCATCATCGGCGTCAGCGACATCGATCGGGCGCGCGCCGTCTACAGCGACATCCTCGGCTATGATACGGTGATCTACGATGCAACCGGCGTTTTCGCGGACTTCGCGCACCTCCCCGGAGGATCGGAGCGCTTCCACCGCGTGCTGCTTGCCCACAGCAAGCCCCGCGCAGGCGCGTTTTCGCGGCTCCTCGGCTCGAGCCGCATCGAGCTGGTGCAGGCCCTCTCGCGCACACCTCGCAAGATCTTCGAGAATCGGCTCTGGGGCGACCTGGGCTTCATTCACCTGTGCTTCGACGTGAGGGGGATGGAGGCGCTGCAGCAGGAATGCGTCGCTCGCGGCTTTCCGATCACCGCCGACAGCGCATCCTCTTTCGACATGGGCGACGCCGCCGGTCACTTCTGCTACATCGAGGACCCCGACGGGACCCTCATAGAGTTCGTCGAGACCCACCGCCTGCCGATTGTGCGGAAGCTCGGCCTCTTTCTCGACCTCAGAAAGCGAAACCCCAAAAAACCTCTTCCGAGCTGGATGATCCGCGCTCTCGCTTTCAGTCGCGTCAAGGATTGAGCCTTCTGCGGGCCGCTACCGGTTGGCCATTGAGGGTTTCTGGGACAGGTCGATCGAAAGGCGATCGCGCAGCTCGCGGAAGGCGCGCAGCGTCACCTCGACGTCCTCCTCGCTGTGAGACGCGGTCGGGATCATGCGAAAGAGGACGACCCCCAGCGGGACGACCGGATAGGTGACGCCCGACACAAAGACTCCGTAGTCCTCGCGGAGGATGCGAATCATCTCCATTGCGGTCTGCTCGCTCCCCGCCGGAACGTAGACCGGGGTGATGGGGGTCTGGGTGTCGCCGACGTCGTAGCCGAGCTCGACCAGGCCGTCCTGCAGCCTCTTCGCGAGAGCCCAGACCCGCTCGCGCAAATCCGGCCGCCGCTCGATGACGTCGATCGTCGCTGAGAGCGTCTCGACGTACAGGAGCGGCAGGCTCTTCGCAAAGACGTTCGTCCGCGCATTATAACGAATGTACTCGACCGGCTCCCGCTCGCCCGCAGTCACCCCGCCGATCGCCGCGAAGGTCTTCGCAAAGGTCCCGAAGTAAAGGTCGATTCGGTCCTGCACGCCGTAGTGCTCGCCGCACCCTCTGCCGTGCGCGCCCATGATGCCGAAGCCGTGCGCGTCGTCGACGAAGAGGCGCGCCCCGTATCGCTCGGCGAGATCGCACATCGCCGGAAGGTCGGCGAGATCGCCCCGCATGCCGTAGACCCCCTCGCACACGATGAGAATCCCCCCCTTGCGGTCGCGGTTTGCGCCTTGGAGCTGCGCCTCCAGATCGTTCATATCGTTGTGCTGGAAGGGGCGGAAGCGCCTGCCGAAGGAGGCGAGAAGGGTTCCGTCGACTATTGAGGCATGCGAGAGCTTATCCATCACCACCACATCATTCTTGTCGACAAGCGCCGTGATGCTCCCGATCACACCGAGGTAGCCGTAGTTGAACACTACGGCCGCGGGTTTTTGAAGAAAGCGGGCAAGCTTCTTCTCGAGGGCGACGTGCTCCTCGGTATTGCCGGTGAGCATGCGGGATCCCATCGGGCTGAAGGTGCCCCACCGCTCGAGCGCCGAGGCGGCAGCGGCCTTTATCTCCGGGTTGCCGGCAAGACCGAGATAGTTGTTTATCGCCCACACGATGACCGGCTTCCCCTGGAATCGCATGTGGGGACCGGGAAGCCCTTCAAGCATCGGCTGGGTGAAGTAGTTGTCTCCGGCGACGCGGAACTTCCCGAAAGAACCGCCGTCGGTCTTGCACTTGTCAAAAAGATCGTTCAAAGCTCCTCCGCTACCGCATGCCGTTTGCGCTGAGAAGCTTGCCGACGAGCTCCTCGACGTCATCGTCTCGATGCATCACTATGTCAGGGGTAACCGCCCTTTTCTTTCCCTCTCGCCCGAGTCGAGCGCTGCCTCCGCCCGTGACGTTCAGCACGACGAGCTCGTTCTTGCCGATCCGATTGAGCGCGACCGCCTTTATGAGCCCGGCAAGCGCAACCTCCGCTGCCGGATGAAGATCCGACCCCTCGAGCCTGCGAAAGAGCTCCCCGGCTTCGCGGGCCTCGCGCTCGGAGACGGAGTACATGTGGCCCCGGGTGTCGGTGAGCGCGTCGTAGACCCCGCCGCGCACCGCGTAGGGAGGGACCCGATTGCTCAACACGGGGGCGTACAGCTGACTTATCCGCTCGCGCTGCTCGGCCTCCCCCATATCGAGAAGCTTCCTGCTCGACCGCTGCCAAGAGTCGGTCATTATGGTGAAGGGCGCATTCTGAACGAAGTGGAGCTGCATGGAGTTGGAGCCGAAGCGGCCGTCGCTCCGCAGGCGCGAGCTCATCTCCCACGCCGCGATCCCACCGGTGCCGCTGCCGACGGCTTGGACGTAGTGATCGGGGATCTTCCCGAGGCGCTCCGCCGCCTGAAGCACGATGGTTCCCATCCCATCGCGCCGCGCTACGTTGTGAGCGCCCCCCTCGGAGTAGAACTCGTCCATCGCGGCGATTCGCTTTCCGATCTCGATCGTATCGAAGTAGTCCGCGTCCCCGGAGATGGCGGCGAGAATGACGTTCGGAAGCCTCTCGACCGTCGTCCAAAGGTTCGCGACCGCCTGCTCGGGAACCAAGACCAGAACGGGAATCTCGTTCTGCGAACAGACCTGCATGAAGGCCATCCCGGTGTTTCCCGCGGAGGTGACGACCATTGTCCGCTGCTCTCCGCTCGGGATGCGGGCGCACACCGAATAGGCCTCGAGCTCCTTGAAGCTGCAGGTCTCGAGGAAGGCGCCCCTTTCCGGCCAGTAGCCGTTGAAGGCGACGAAGAGATCGTTCAGCCGGAGGTGGCGGGCAAGCCCGCGGCTCTGGTAGAGAACGGAGCCGTGGGCCTCCCGCAGAATGCGGCGCACGGGCAGCCAGTCGCTATAGCGAAAAGGGCCGGGTTGGTCCTCGTGGATTGCGAGCTGACGGTTGGCATAGTGGGCACGGAGAAGGGCCGCAGGGTGATTGCCGTCGCACGAGAGGAGGAATCCAGAGGACGAGTCCTCGTGACTCCTGCCACACTGAAGACAGGTCAGCGTGTAGTGGCTCTTAGCCATGTCTTGCTCTTCCTTCCGGCGAACTGAAGCGCCGCTCAGGTCATCGTGCAGCTCGTGCTTTACTGCTGCGCCATTCGGTCACCCGCAGGACACTTGCCCGAACTATAACGGTTTGCTCCATCTTTTGCAAGTTTTCAAGTTCTGCTACGATTCGCCGAACGACTATTCAGCTACCGGAACTTATTGGGGCGCCCGGACGTCAAACCACCGCCTCGGGAGGAGCTTAGAGACAATGTTGCGGAACCTGCTACTTCGCGCGATGCCCATTGCGGCCCTTGCGCTCCTGAGCATCGTGCCGGCCAACGCCGATCCGATCGGCTCAAAGCCGCAGACCATCTACGGCAGTTACATGACGGACGTTCAGGGGGGACCCGTCAACGTTGTGATCCAGGGACACGACACGGACTACGTCATCGTGAGCGCCTCGGGGCTGGCTCCCGGGGTCAGCGTCAGCTACTCTCTCGAGGGAGGGGTGCTGAAGATCGTCGCAACCACCGACTCCTCCTTCACAGACGGCTCCGACGCAGGAACGGTCACCTTGAACATTCCCCGCTATGAGTTCCTCACCGTTGAAAACGGGGCGGGAAACCTGACGATAGACAATCTCTCGACCGAAAAGCTCTCGATCGCGACGACCGGCGGCAACATCACCGTGACCAACACGAATGCGGCGCTCAAGGCCACGAGCACTACCGGGTCTCAGACCTACCGGGAGGTCTTCGGGGTGATACATGCCGAGTCCACCGGCGGGAACATCGAAGTGGACGGCGAATCGGGACTCCTCACCCTTGCCTCACAGTCGGGCGCGCTATCGGGCAAGGGCATCTGGCTGCAAGGGGACGCTTCGTTCAAGACCACAACCGGCCCCATATCGATGACCTTTGAGAACGGCCTCGACTCGTTCCACTTCAACCTGACCTCGAGCACCGGCGCATTGGCGGTCGGCAACCTCACCGGCAAGCAGTCGCTCTCTTGGGGCGACGGCGGAGTAACGATAACGGGGACATCGACCACGGGCTCGCAGAGCTACGAGTAGCGGTTCCGACGAGTCAGGCCCTCCCGTCCGGTTCTTGCACGAGCCAGACCACCTGCCAGGCAGATAGGACGACGCGGCGCGCGCCGCCTCCCTCCGCCTCCTCGAGGGCGGTCCCGCTGAGGAGGTCTCTGCTGAATCGTCGGTCGACGGTGAGCGTCGCGCTCTTGCCTCCGGTATTGATCGCGCAGAGCACGCAGTCCGATCCGCCGGGGGCGGTCCGCTGCACGACGAAGAGCGCTCGATCTGCCGGCAGCACGAGCTGACTTCCTGCCGGGTGAAAGGCGGGCCTTCGCCGCGCCTGAAGCATTCGCCTGAATCCCTCGAAAATGAGATTCCGCAAGGAGCCCGGCTGCTCGAGCTCTGCCGTGAGCTCTCCATAGGAGAGCTTCTCCCTGTTGATGGTTCGGTTCCGCTTCGTGATCTCCACCCCTCGCCGGTAGTTGCCCGAGCCGATCAGACTGTGCGCGTAGATGCCTGGAACCCCCGCGAGCGAGAGGAGAATCGCCTGCGATGCGAGGAACTTCCGGGCCCGCCTCTCCACATCCAACCCCTCCTCGGCGATTGCATCGCGGAAGCTTATGTTCAGCTCGTAGGGAATCTCGCCCTCCGGCGTCGCCTTGTACGAGACGAGCCCGCCACGCTCGCGAACCGATTCGATGAGCCCCGCCCGCTCGTCCTCCGCGAGGATGCCCTGCGCCGGGAGAAGCCCGACGCCGTCGTGGGAGGCGAGGAAATTGAAGGAGGTGGTGGCGCCGCCTGCCGGAGGAAGCGCCGATGCCCACTCCCGCAGGTGTCCTGCGTCTTGGCGAAGAAAGGCGTCGAGCACGAGAGGCGGAAGGGCGAACTGATAGACCATCTGGGCTTCGTCGGTCCCGTCGCCCAAATAAGATAGATTTTCTTCGTGGGGAACGTTGGTCTCGGTGATGAGAACCACCCAGGGCGCATAGCGCTTCAGAAGCGCTCGCAAGAGCTTTACCACGGCGTGGGTCTTCGGGTGATGAATGCACGAGTGGCCGATCTCCTTCCAGAGATAGGCGACTGCGTCGAGGCGAACGAGCTGAACGCCGTGGCGGACGTAGCCGAAGAGTATCCGGATCATCTCAAGCAGAACATCCGGGTTGGCATAGTTGAGGTCCACTTGATCGGCGCTGAAGGTGGTCCAGACATGCTCGGTTCCGCGCGTCGTCGGGAAGGCCGTGAGGAGGGGAAGCGCCCGGGGGCGAACGACCGCGGAGAGATCGGCCGTCGGCGGCACGGAGATGAAGTAGCTCTTGTATCGGTCGTCCCCTGCGAGAAATCCCCGGAACCACTCGTGTGAAACCGAGCAGTGGTTCAAAACCAGATCCGCCATGAGCCGGAGCGAGCCGCCGATCGCCTCGACATCCTTCCAGCTGCCGAGGGCCGGATCGACGCCCACATAGTCGCTGATCGAAAACCCGTCGTCCGAGGTCGCGGGAAAGAAGGGGAGGATGTGGAGACCTGAGACAATCGGCGAGAGATAGTGGGATGCGAGCTCGGCAAGCGTGCGCAGGGGAGGCTGCCCCGCCGCGCTGAATTGGTCGCCGTAGGTTATCAGAAAGACATCGTCCTGATTGAAGGGAAGATCCCCTCGAAGGCTGCCGGCAGGATGGGAGCGAGGCGGCTCGAGGCGGGCGAAGTCGGTTGCAATGAGGCGGGAAAGCTTCCGGGCTACGGAGGGTCCGACGGACCTCCCGTAAATGAACTCGAGGAGCTCCCCTTCCCGGCTCTTCATGGCACCACTGTAGGGGTTCGCTTTCCCGCTCGCAACCCCTTTTGGGAGGGAGGCCTGGGATTGGTTTTTTGTGATGGAAATATCAATAATCGGCACCAAGTGGATATAATGATTGACTATGAAATGATTGTTGTGTCAATTAGGAGTTTTTATGTCAGGAATTGTGACGGCCGCTTGAGTAATCCTCCAAAAAGCAATATACTTTTCTTATCCAATCTCCACAGAAAAGGACTCCACACATGGCGACGAAAAGCATGGTCACAATAGACGGCAACTCAGCCGCGGCATACGTGGCGCACGCCACGAACGAGGTGATCGCGATCTATCCGATCACCCCCTCCTCCACCATGGGAGAGATGGCCGACGAGCTGTCCGCCAAGGGGACGAAGAACATCTGGGGCACTATCCCCTCGGTGGTCGAGATGCAGTCGGAAGCGGGAGCGGCAGGGGCGGTTCACGGCGCCCTCACGACCGGGGCCCTCACCACGACCTTCACCGCATCCCAGGGACTCCTGCTCATGATCCCGAACATGTACAAGATTGCGGGGGAGCTCACCTCGACGGTTTTCCATATCGCGGCAAGAGCGGTTGCAACCCATGCGCTCTCGATCTTTGGGGACCATTCCGACGTCATGGCATGCCGGTCTACGGGCTGGGCGATGCTTGCAGCGAACAATCAACAGGAGATCATGGACTGCGCCCTGATCGCCCAAGCGGCGACCCTGGAGACGCGGATCCCTTTCCTCCACTTCTTCGACGGCTTCCGCTCCTACGTCGAGGTTCAAAAGATCGAAGAGCTCTCCTTCGACGTCATGAGGGCCATGCTGCCGGACGAGCTGGTGGCGGCCCACAGGGCTCGCGCGCTCAACCCCGAGCAGCCGACGATCCGCGGGACCTCTCAGAATCCCGATGTCTTTTTCGCGAGCCGCGAGGCGGTAAACAAGTTCTATCTTGCCGTTCCGGCGGCGCTTCAGAAAACCATGGACAAGCTCGCGAAGCTGGTCGGACGCCAATACCATCTCTTCGACTACGTCGGCGCCCCTGACGCCGACCGTGTGGTCATCGTCATGGGCAACGGCGCCGAGACCATGGAGGAGGTAGTCGACCATCTGAACCGCAAGGGCGAGAAGGTCGGAGTCCTCAAGGTCAGGCTCTTCCGTCCCTTCAGCATCGAGCATTTCGTCCAGGCGCTTCCGCGTTCGGTTAAGGCGATCGCGGTCCTCGACCGCACGAAAGAGCCGGGGGCGCTCGGCGAGCCGCTCTACGAGGATGTCCGCACGGCGATCAGCGAGGGAATGGCGAGCGGCCTGCTCAAGCTGCCGACGGCGCCGGTCATCGTGGGCGGCCGTTACGGCTTGGGCTCCTACGACTTCACAGGCCCCATGGCCAAGGCAGTGCTCGACAACCTCAAGGCGAAAGAGCCGAAGAACCACTTCACGGTCGGCATAAACGATGACGT
The DNA here is from genome assembly GCA_027306915.1 of Spirochaetales bacterium. The sequence continues at coordinate 15,943 of DAHUYW010000046.1, forward strand.
GACCGGGACCAGCCTCCCGTGGGATTCCTCCTTCTCCTCGGAGCCGGCCGGTGTTCACCGCGCCCTCTTCTTCGGCCTCGGCTCCGACGGAACCGTCGGAGCGAACAAGAACTCGATAAAGATCATCGGCAACGCGACAGACAACTTCGCTCAGGGCTATTTCGTCTTCGACTCGAAAAAAGCCGGCTCGCAGACCGTCTCCCATCTGCGCTTCGGCAAGCAGCCCATCAAGAGCGCCTACCTCATCTCGAAGGCCAACTTCGTCGCCTGCCACAAGTTCAGCTTCATGGAGAAGTATGACATGCTCTCCCAGGCGGACGAGGGGGCGGTGTTCCTCCTCAATGCCCCCTACGGCAAGGATGAGATCTGGGAGCACATCCCCGTAGAAGCCCAGCGGCAAATCATCGACAAGAAGCTGAAGTTCTATGTCATCGACGCGGTGCGCATTGCGGAAAAGGCTCGCCTTGGCACCCGCATCAACATAATCATGCAGACAGCCTTCTTCCTCATCTCCGGAATCATCCCCGACAAGGAAGCCCTGCAGCTGATAAAGGACAGCGTCGAGCACACCTACGGACGCAAGGGTCAGGACATAGTCGAGAAAAACCTCACCTCCATCGAGCTCGCCCGCACCGAGATCCAGCTCGTTGACTACCCGCAGGCCACGAAGGGCGACCTCCACATGGCCCCGCCGGTACCGGCGAATGCTCCTGCCTTCGTGAAGGAGGTCCTCGGCGAGATGATCGCCGGGCGAGGCGACCGGCTTCCGGTCTCTGCCTTCCCGGTCGACGGCACCTATCCGACGGGCACCACCCGGTACGAGAAGCGCAACATCGCCGAGGAGGTTCCCGTCTGGGATACCGAGACCTGCATCCAGTGCGGCGACTGCGCCGCGGTGTGCCCGCACGGCGTGCTGCGCATGAAGTACTACGATCCGAAGCTTCTCGCCAAGGCGCCCGGTAGCTTCCTTTCGGCCGAGCCGAGCGGTCGGGAGTTTGCGGGCCTCAAGTACACCCTCCAGATATCTCCCGAGGACTGCACCGGCTGCGCAGCCTGCGTCAATATCTGCCCGGCTCACAAGAAGGTCGACGGGGTGAAGACCGAAGAGGTCGCCCTGAAGATGGTTCCCTACACCCCCGAAGTTCGCGAGCGCGAGGTGGCAAACTGGAGCTTCTTCCAGAGCCTCCCCAACACCGACGCGGCGCTCATCAAGCGCAACACCACCAAGGGGAGCCAGCTCATCGAGCCGCTCTTCGAGTTTTCCGGGGCCTGCTCAGGCTGCGGCGAGACCCCCTACATCAAGCTCATGACCCAGCTTTTCGGAGATCGGGCGGTCATCGCGAACGCGACCGGCTGCTCCTCAATCTACGGCGGGAACCTTCCGACGACTCCCTATACGAAGCGCGCCGACGGGCGTGGCCCGGTCTGGTCCAACTCCCTCTTCGAGGATGCGGCGGAGTTCGGCTATGGAATGAGGCTCACTGCCGACAAGCTCACCGAGTACGCGCGGGAGCTTCTCAAGCGGCTCCTATCAGGGACAAACGGCTCGGGCGCGGCTTCCGCGGGGGTCGACGCGGGCCTGCTTGCCAAGATCGAAGCGAATCCGCAGAGGGAGCAGGAAGAGATCGAGCAGCAGCGCGCCCTCGTCGAGTCGCTGAAAGATAAGCTTGCGAAGAGCGCGAGCGACGTCGCGCGCTCCCTTCTCACGGTGGCCGACTATCTCATCAAGCGCTCGGTCTGGATCCTCGGGGGCGACGGCTGGGCCTACGACATCGGCTTCGGGGGGCTTGACCACGTCCTCGCCTCGGGGCGCAACGTCAACGTCCTGGTGCTGGACACCGAGCTCTACTCCAACACGGGCGGCCAGATGTCGAAGGCGACCCCGACGGGCTCGATCGCCAAGTTTGCCGCCGCGGGCAAGTCGACCAAGAAGAAGGACCTAGGATTGATCGCCATGAGCTATGGGTACGTCTACGTCGCGCGGGTTGCGATGGGCTTTAACCGGATGCAGACGATCAAGGCCTTCCTCGAGGCCGAGGCCTATGACGGACCCTCGATGATCGTCGCCTACAGCCACTGCATCAACCACGGGATCGACATGACCAGGGGTATGGATCAGCAAAAGGCGGCCGTCACGAGCGGAATGTGGCCCCTTTATCGGTTCAATCCCGACAATGCCAAGGAGGGCAAGAACCCCCTCACTATGGATTCGCGCGAGCCTTCCACCTCGATCGAAGACTATATCTACAACGAGATTCGCTTCCGCGCGCTGAAGGCCGCGAACCCGGCTCGCGCCGAAGAGCTGCTGGGATCGCTCAAAGAGAGCGTCAAGCGGCAGCACGAAAGCTACAAGTATCTCGCCGACCGACCCTTCTAGCGGGCCTGCCCGCGCGACCGGCGAAAAAGAGCGGCACCCGGCCATGCGTCGGGTGCCGTTTCATTCTTCTTAGGCTTGCGCCCTCGCCTCGCCTCTCCTGGTCTGAAGGTCGAGAGCCCGGAAAGCAGGTGTCAGCACCACCGAAACAACGAGGTTGAGAACCACCGACGTAAGCGCCGAATATATGCCGAAGTGGTGGCTGCCGATCACGAAGGTATAGATCGACGCGTTGTGGGCGGCGACGAACATGTAGATCCCGCTTACGATTCCCACGACCCAGCCGATCACCAGAGCCCAACGGTTGAGCCACTTCGTAAACAGCCCGAGGAAAACCGCCGGCAGGGTCTGGATGATGATGATCCCCCCGAGCAGCTGGAAGTTGATGATGAAGGTCGTCGGGATGAAGATGATAAAGAGCAGCGCTCCGAGCTTCACTACGAGCGAGACGATCTTAGCGACGGTCGTCTCTTCGCGGGCGCCGGAGTTCTGCCGGAAGTAGGGCCGGTAGACGTTGCGAGTGAAGAGGTTGCCGGCCGCGATGGACATGATCGAAGCGGGCACCATCGCCCCGATGGCAATGGCTGCAAAGGCGAAGCCCGCGAACCATGATGGGAACATCTTCGCAATAAGGGCGGGGACGATGCCGTTCGGGCCGTAGGCCTTGGGCGGCACGACGTGCGCGGCAATAGCCATGAAGCCCATGAAGGCGAGCAGGCCCAGGAGCAGCGAGTAGGCCGGAAGCATGGAGGCGTTGCGCTTGACCACCTCGGGACTTCCGCTGCTCAGCGTACCCGTGAGGGCGTGGGGATAGAGAAAGAGAGCGAGGGCGGAACCGAGCGCTAGCGTGGTGTAGGGCAGGAACTGCGCCGGCGCCAGGGTAACGTGGAAGGCGGGGTTCGCCGCTCCCTTCGCCAAGGCGGCCTGAAAGATCGGACCGAACCCGCCGAGGGCGATCGGAATGACGATGATCGCCGCTATGAGAACGATGAAGATCATGGCGTCCTTGATGAGCGAGATCATGGCAGGCGCGCGCAGCCCGCTTGTGTAGGTGTAGGCCGCAAGGATAAGGAAGGCGACGATCAGGGCGATCTCCGGATTGATTCCCATTTGGGCTACCGAGACCGCTATGCCGAACATCTGCAGCGCGATGTAGGGCATCGTTGCGACGATCCCGCTTAAGGCGACCACCAAGGCCAGGGTCCTGCTTCCGAACTGGCCCTCGACGAAATCCGAAGGGGTGATGTAGCCGTTCTCCTTGCAGATCTTCCAGAAGCGCGGCATGAGAACGAAGACAAGCGGATAGATGAATACCGTGTAGGGAACGGCAAAGAACCCAAGGGCTCCGACGCCGTACACCAGGCCCGGCACAGCGACGAGCGTATAGGCGGTGTAGAGGTCTCCGCCAAGCAGGAACCAGATGATGACCGTGCCGAATCGCCGGCCCGCCAGTCCCCACTCGTTGAGCGAATTGAGATCGCCGCGGCGCCACCTGGCGGCGACGAATCCGACAACCGTAACGACTATAAAAAAGAACAAAAAGACCGCGAGCGCAACCCAATTAATCATAGCTACCTACCTCATTGTCGGGATCCGTCATGCCCCTGCCAGGTAGACGGCGGCCGTTATGACGGCCGTGATGATGACCCAGAGGAGCTGGAACCAGTAGAAGAAGGGGATACCGAGGAGCTGTGGCTGGACGGCGTTGTAGAACGGCGGCCACAGCATGGCGACGAAGGGGGCGAGCAGAAGGATTAGGAACCAACGCGCACCCTTTCGAGCGGGACGACTTTCCATAATCTCTCTCCTTACTAAACTTAGCAAATTAGTAGGATTATACAGTCCGGCTCCTGCAAATTGTCAAATGTTTTCTGTCGCCTCCCGCGCCCCCTGCTGCTGCGGTTGCGACGAGCTGTCCGTTCTTGTCCATTTCAGGGCCAGGCAGTATATTCCCCGAGGTATAATCGAGGAGTTCAAAAATGGCAGTTTCCCATTCCGCAATCGTGATTCTTGGGGCATCGGGCGACCTCGCGAAGCGCAAGCTCCTACCCGCACTGGCGACCCTTTACGAGCAAGGCGAGATGGACGACACCAACGTCATCATCGGAACCGGCCGGACCGAGTACAGCGTCGAGACCTTTCGCGCGCGCTTCGACATCCCGGACGATTTTGCCCGGCTGCTGCACTACTACGTCGGAATGGAGGGCCTGAAGAAGTTTGTTGATTCCCGCGGCACGTTCGAGCAGGTGATCATTTTCATGGCGCTTCCGCCGTCGGTCTACGCCCAGCGCGCGAGGGAGCTCTCAGCCGAAGGGTTTGGCGCCGAGACGCGAATCATCATCGAAAAGCCCTTCGGGTACGACTACCAGTCGGCGCGTAGGCTGAACGAGGAGCTTCACGCGGTCTACGACGAATCCCAGATATTCCGTATCGATCACTATCTCGCCAAGGAAGCGGTGCAGAATATCCTGGTTTTTCGCTTCGCCAACAACCTCTTTCATCCCATCTGGAACGCTGCGGCGATCGAATCGATCCAGATCAGCGCCTCCGAGACCATCGGGGTGGAGGATCGCGGCGACTACTTCGATGGAGCCGGCATCATCCGCGACATGGCACAGAACCACCTGATGCAGCTCCTTTGTCTCATGACCATGGAAGCCCCCGTGAGCCTCGATGCCGAGGAGATCCGCGCCCAGAAGGTCAACGTTATGAAGACTATCTCGATCGATTCGGTCCATCGCTACCAGTACGAGGGCTACCGCGGTGAGCGCGGCGTGAAGCCCAACTCGACGACCGAGACCTTCGCGGAGATCAAGCTTCACATCGACAACTTCCGGTGGACGGGGGTTCCGATCTACATCCGGGTGGGCAAGGCGCTCGAACGGAAAGGAACCGAAATCGGCATCCAGCTGAAGCCCCTTCCCCATCTGCTCTTCAACCAGGAGGGGAAGGTTCAGCCCAACCGGGTCATCTTCAAGATTCAGCCGGCCGAGGGAATCATCCTCGACCTCGCGAGCAAGACCCCCGGAAGCGAGATCCGCCTCGCCCGCACGACGATGAAGTTCTGCTACGAGGACGAGTTCGATGTCGAGATTCCCGAGGCCTATCAGAAGCTCCTGCTCGACGCCCTGCGGGGGAACAAGACCCTCTTCGTGAGCGCCGAGGAAACCGAGATGTCATGGCGGAAATACGCCGATTTCCTCGACCAAGGCGAGATCGAGCTCTACAAGCCCGGTACCCAGCCTGCCAGCAGGCTCGGCTGCGACTGGATCGACTTCGAGCGATACGGCTCGGCCTGCGACTAGGACCCTAGGCGGACCCCGCCTCGCACAAAGACGCGAAGCGAGTCGAGGTTGGTGTTTGCATAAAGGATGCGCATCCACTCGGCTCCCACTTCGAAGGTTATGAGCGTCCCGATGTCAAGCTCGCCGGATGCCCCGAGCTTCACGTAGGAGTCCATCGAAGAGCCGCTCGTCGACTGCTGCGCGGTCGAAAGGTTGAACAGGCTGTAGGTGAATCCGTACCCCGCGCGAACGACGGCGTTGAGCGGAAAGCGGAAGGGGGTTCGGTAGTAGAGGTTTGTTCCCACCGCGGTGACGTTCAGGCTCGTCCCTCCTCCACTCCCTCCGCCAAGGTCAGTGAAGCGTGAATCGCCGAGCTCAAGCTCCATCCCCATGTCTCGGACCGCCGGCAGCCGCGGGAAAAACTTGGCGCCGAGCGGAAACGCCGCGTCGACATCTCCGCCGATCAACGAGCCGGTAACGGCGTTCGCGAAGCTTGGGCTCAAGACAAGGACGTACGGGTAGCCGGCAGTAATCTTTATCGAGCTGGGATGGACGTAGCGCGGAGGCGGCTCGGGGTTCACGATCACGAGACCGGAGACCACCGTGGTGAGATCGAGCGAGTTCTCCATGACGAGGTCGTACCGTCCCGGAGCTATCCGCGCGAGGTCGGCGCGAAGGGCGCGCTCCTGCACGGCGGGAGCGGGGCCCGCGTCCTTTCCAGGCTTTGCGGCGCTCTCGGCGGAGAGGACCGGAATAAGGAGGCTGTGCCGCTTCAGGAAGACCCGCGCCTCGGGGATAAGGTCGCGCGCGCGCAGCACGAAATCCCCCTTGCTTGTCCCGATGGTGAAGGTCGTCGGGCTCATCGATACGAACTTCGGGGTGGTGATTCTCTGCACCGTGACGGCGCGAGCGAGCGTGGAGCGCAGGCCCCCGGGGTTCGCAGCGACGAGGTCGTAGACCCCCGGGACTGCGTCGCCGAGATTCAGGTCGATGCTGGCCGCCTCCGGCGATCGGATTCTCGCGGAAGTGATGTCGATCCGCCGGTTGCCGCGTGCCAGAAAGAACGAGGTTCCCTCGATGAATCCCGTCCCATCGACGGCGATCTGCCGGTAGGTGCGATCGTTGTAGCCCCGGTTGAGCGATATCGAGGCGAGCTCCGGCTGGATGCGCGGCCGGACCTCCACGGCACCGGGGAGAATCACGAAGAGATTCTCGGGATTCCCCACGCGGAGGTCGTAGGTGCCCGGAGTCACTGCTCCGAGGTCGAAGCTCGCAGCGAGTCGTGTCGCCGCGACCTCCTCGTTCGTCGCTTTCGCGACTACCCTGTCGCCGCGAAGAAGCTCGATGGTCGTCTCCGTGAGATAGTTGGCTCCGTCGATCGCAAAGGGACTCGAAGTAACCCCGGCATAAAGAATCTTGGGCGCAAACTCGCTCACGACCGGAGTAAAGACCTCGATCACGTCCAGATAACGCCACACCGACTGACTCGCGGGCTTGTCGAAGAGGTTGAAGGAGATCACTCGCACCTGGTAGGTACCCGGCGTGAGCACCGCATGGATGCTCGTCTCTTCCGTGCTGCGGTCGATCAGGATGTCGCCGCCGAGCGGGCGAATGAGGACCTCGTAGCGAACGGCGCCGAGCACCTTCTTCCAGGAGACGACGATGTGGCGCTCGGGCGCAGCGCGTACGGCGCCGTTGGAGCCCTCCGATTCAAGCCCCTGCGACGCGGCGGAAGGCGACGTGGCGCCCGGAGGCGGGGCTGCGGGCACCTCCTGCGCGGCAAGCGGCACGAGCGAAACCGTGAGAAGTCCGAGCACGCAGAACGGCAGGCGCCAGAAAACGGGGCGCCTCCGCCCTTCAGTGGACAAAGAAGCGTCGCGGCGAGTTGATGTCCGCAGGACCAATTTTCTTCCCCAGAGCGATGTCGAACCTGATTTGCAGCGGCTCGCTGGAGCGAACCGCCTGACCGGAGCGGTCGGTCTGAGTTGCCTGAATCTGCCAAATGAACGCACCGATGTTCAATTCCCGCAGCTCGGTGTATCGATACGAGGTGCCGGTCACGTTCGCGACCGAGAAGATGACTCGTCCGGATGCGGCGTCGGTAAGCGAGATGCTGTAGCTTGTGGCATCGGGCACCGGGCGCCAAGAGAAGGAGAGGGCAGGTTGGTTCCACATATCCACCACAGCCTGCGAAGCGGGCGAGACGCCCGTCGGCTGCGCAAGGGAGGGCAACGTGGCGACCGTGAACTCGTTTATCGCCGATGCGGGGGCGTCGATGCCGTCATGGGTCATCGCCTTCACCTGCCAGTAGTAGGTACCCGGGAGGAGCTCCGGAAGCACGACGCTGGTTGCGCCCGGACCCGCGGGAAGCTGCTTGAGATTCTTCGAGAAGCTCCGATCGGAAGCCACCTGGACGATGGCGGAGCCTTCGGGATCCGGGTTGGTCCAGGAGAACGATACTCCGTGGTCGAGCGCAGAAGGGCCGTCGATCTGCATGTTCGCGAAGGGGCTTAACAGCCGGGGCGCCGGTATGATCCGAAGATGCCGGATCACAAAGTTGGCGAGCGTCGGCTCGCTGTCCTGCGAGCTCAACGAGGGGCCGGAAGGGTTGTGCGCCTCGATCTCCCAGGTGTAGCTGCCGGGAGTGAGCCCGCTCAGATCCTTGAGAATGAACTCGTTCACCTTCAGGTCTTTGGCGCTCGCGATGATCCGCATGCCTCCGTTTGGGGCGGGACCGTAGAGGGTGAAGTCGTAGAATTCGCTGCGCGGATCGCCGTCCCACCGGAAGGGCAAGTTCGGGGCGTTGATAAGATCCATGCCCTTCCCCGGCGCCGGCGTGACGGCCAAGGGGGCAACGAGGGGAGGCAGCACCGTGAAGGCCTCGTCCCCGCTCGACAGGAGGGTTGAGCCGTCCTGGGAAAGGAGCAGCACGTGCCAGAAGTAGGTACCCGGGGGGAGGCTTCCGAAGGTCGCATTGTTGAAGGTGGTCTTTATCTGATTGTAGAGCGCCGAGAAATCGGCCCTCGTCGAGAGCTGGACCTCGTAGGTCCCGAGGATATCGCTCTGCCAGACCACGGGAACGTTCGCAAAGGTCGCCCCGTCGTAGGCCCAGTTCGCTTGGGGAGACTTGAGCTTGATGGTCGCGGTGTGCAGGTGAATCTTGAAGGACCTCACCGCCGAAGGAGGGGACTCCTCTCCGTAGGAATCGACCCCGCGCACCCGCCAGTAGTATGTCCCGGGGATGAGGGGCTTCCGCCGCAGGTAGAAGTTGTTGATTGTCGTTTCTCGCAGAACCACGTCCGTAAGGCTCTTGTCTCGCGCGAGGGTGAGCGTCCAGCTCGCCATCGCGTTGTCCGCGGTCCAGTTAAAAAGGAGCCCGGCCGAATTGACCGAGAGGGTGTTCAGGTCCGCCCCCTCGGCGGGGGCCACGAGGGTGGCGGCCTTGAGCTTCGTGTCTCGAACGATTCGGAAGGAGGCCGACGCGGAGGGCACTGAGCCGCCCGAGGAGCCGAAACCGTAAACCGGAAGGACCCGCCAGAAGTAGCTCCCCGCCGCTAGGGTGCTTATCGAGATGGTCGTCGCCTCAACCGGCACCCTGTCCGCGATGCTCGAAAAATCGGAGTCGGTCGCCACCTGTAGCTCATAGCCGCTTGCCACCTGCGAAGCGCTCCAGCTGAAGGAGATGAGGGGGAGCCCCGAGTCGTAGCCGAAGACCGCGCCCGAGGCCGGGGTCTGCGGCACGATCGGTACATCGCGGACGACCGTGAGCTGCTCGGCCGGGCTCGTCGCGCCGTCGGCGACAACCCTCCAATAGGAGGTCCCCGGCTCCACACCTTCGCTCGCCGAGGAGCCGGAGGCGGTGAAGGTGCGCACCCCTTGATCGAAGGCGGGCGTCGGGGCGATCTCGAGGGTATAGGCCTTGGCAGGCGAGGCCGATCGCCACGAAAAATCGACCGGAGCGGAATCCCCATGGGTCACGAAGATGGCGTTCGCAGCCGGCGCAACCGGGGCAAGCTGGAGCTGGGAGACGGTAGCCGCTCCGGTCGCGGTGTTGACCTGGGCCTCCTGCGCGGCGGAAACGGTCTGGACCAAGTCGCCGACCCCGAGGCTCGCCTCACCGGAGGCGACGTTCACCGAGAGCCGTCCGCCGGCATGCGTGAGGTTCACGGTTGCCCGATCGACGACGACCCGGGAGCGCCCGCTGCGGATTACGAGCCCGCCGCCCGCGGCGGCTCCCGGTTGCCCCGCAGCCTTGGAACCTCCGCCCGCGCCGGTGGCGTTCGCCTCCGAGCCCGGCGCCGCGGCGGCGGCGCCAGGGCCGCCGTTGGCGGGTCCACCGGGCCCTCCCCCGGTGCGAATCGCCGTGATCGACCCGCTCACGAAATCGACCGCCTTGGCCTTCGGGCCCCAATCGAGCGTGATGAGGGTATTGGGGCTGAGCGCGATCTGGGTTCCGTCGATGAGACGGATGACCGCGTCGGAGCCCGCCGCGGTCCGAATGCTGTCCTGATTGTACAGGGGCGCGCGGTCGCTCACCTGCTGCCAGACTACCCGGTCGCCGAAGCGGCGCTCGGTATCGTTGCGCTCGTAGATGACAGTTCCGATGGGCTTCTGCCCGCTTGCGACGATCTGCTGGTTCAGGTCCCGGTAGTAAAGGTAGCCGAATCCCGCCGCGACGGCGAGTGTTGAGGCGGTGACGACGAGATCATTCATCCAGGATCTCATACTTCACCTCTTCCCCTTCCGTCTTGTGCTTCTTCAAAGCAGCCGGGTCGACTCCGATGAGCCGCTGCAGCTCGCGGAGGCTCTTCGGCCGGTGAAGGTCGTCCTTGCGCCCAAGAATCGCGTAAATCTGCTGCGGCTCGCTCTTCCCCTTCACTTTAATCTTGAGCTGCGGGACCACCTCGAAGAGATCCTTCACCAGCTCGTAGGTGTCCTGACTGATGAGAATGTCGGTTCCAAAGGGCTTGTTGAGCGCCTCGATCCGGGAGGCGAGGTTGACGGGATCGCCGATGACCGTGTACTCCATGCGCTCGGTGGACCCGATCTGTCCGGCGACGACCGGCCCGCTGTTTATCCCGCATCCGATCCTGATGACCGGGCGCGAAGCCGTGCCCCTACCGCGGTTGAACTCCTGGAGGGCGGCGCGCATCATAAGCGCGCCGTTGACGGCATTCTCGGCATCGTTGCCGCGAGAAACGGGGATCCCCCACACCGCCATGATCGCATCGCCGATGAACTTATCGACGACGCCGCCGGTCTCGTTCACGCATTCGACCATCCGGGTCATGTACTCGTTGAGGAACTCGACCACCTCTTCCGGCTGGAGCTTCTCGGAGATGGACGTGAACGACCGAATGTCCGAGAAGAAGATCGTCGCGGCCCTTCGCTCGCCGCCAAGGCGCACCTCCTCGCGCATGACCTGCTCGGCGACGCTCTTGCTCACAAACTTGCCGAAAGCGTCCTTGATGCGCTCCCGCTCGTGGAGGCCCCGACCCATGTGGACGAAGCTCTCGGTGAGAAGCCCGATCTCGTCGCGGGTGGTTGCCTTGAGCTCGAGGAGGAAGTTGCCCACCTCGACCTGCCGCGCGGCGTCCACGAGCCTGCCCACCGGCCGGGTGATCGTCTTCGAGAAAAAGTAGACGACGAGGATGGCGATCGCCAGGACCGCTACCATGAGATAGAGGTTGCGCCGCTCGATTGCGCGCACCGCCTCGAAGGCCCTTCTTGTCGGCGCAGTCGTCACCACCCCGATTCCGGCGAAGGGAACCCGCTTGAAGGAGCCGAGGTAGCGCACGTGATTGGTGTCGGTGTACTGGAGCTCGCCGTTGTCGATCGGGCTCTTCAGCATGGAGCGGACGATGGGGAGCTTCGAGTAGTCAATGTCGCCGCCGAGCAGCGTCAGGTCCGGATCGACGATGAGCTGGCCCTTCGCGTTCACCACGAAGGTTTGGGTAATCCCGCTCGTCTGGACCGCCTGCACGAAGGGATCGAGGGCGCTCACGATGGCGAGCGGCTCGAGGGTGTTGCCCTCGTGATAGGGGAGGATAATCGCGAGCATCGGACTCTTGAGCTGCGGAGAAAGGTTGATGACCGAGGTGATGCTCGAGGCGACGGCCTTCAGCGCATTCGGGTGGGCGTTTATCGCATTCAGCACGTCTTCGTGATGGAGCTGCCGGCCGTCGAGCAGCGAGTCGTTGAAGAACCCGACGCTCCCCGGGATTCCGACGTATCCGATTCCCGTGCTCTGCGCAAAGAAGGCGGTCTTGAGAATCTGCGCCGCCTCCGGGACCGTGGAGAACCGGCTCACCATGTTCAGGAAAAGCTGGGTGTTCGAAACGATGGTCTGGAATTCCCGCTGCACGTCGAGCGCGGTCACCTGGGCGAGGGTATGGTTGTTCTCCTCGATGCGGACCGTGACATCCTGCCGGAAAAAGGAGGAGGCGACGAGAATCATCGCAGTGAGCGAGACGACAAGAATGAGGGAGGTGATGAAGATAAGCTTGAACCCGATCGTGGTCCGGCGCTCACGCAGTTCCTGGATCCGCTGCCGCAGACTGGCCCGTCGCTCCGACGCCCTCGCAGGCGTTTTCGATTCCAGGGTCGCGAGCCCGGTTTCGCCCGCGGGAACGAGGGCCCGCTCTTCGGGCACCGGCCCCTCATCCGGCTCCCGGAGCTCTCCCGCGAGGGCCCTCGCCACGAGCTCCGGGTCGATCGGCGGGACCTCGGGGGTCCAACCCTCCCCGTCGCCCGCGACCGCACGCGGATCGTAGAGGGTCGCGACCCTGAAGGCCGGCAGACGCGAGAAGCTCCCCCGGGGCTGCCAAGGCGCCTCGGTGCGGAAGATGAGGTAGGCGATGCTCTGCTGCGGCGCCGCAACGCCGAGCATGCGGCTGCGCTTCGCCTGCAGCTCGAGGAGCCCGCAGGAAAGAAGCACTCCGCGCACCGCATGGCTCTCGAGGATGGTAAGCAGCTCGGGGAGCTCCTCGCCGTGCTCGAGCAGGTTCATCGCAGCAAGGGTGATGTAGCTCCCCTCTTCATGACCCCGCTCGATGTACGGGACAAGCGAGTCCCGGGAGGCGGCGCGGGAGGTCACGTTGAGGAGGCTTGCCGATCGGGGAAACTCCTCGAGGTTCAAGAGGCGCGAGAGCTCCTCCTCGAGGTCCTGGGTGCGGACGCTGCGCGAGCGTATTCCGATCCGGGCGCCGAGGGGGGTATGGGTTTCGAGACTGCCCGAGAGCTCGATGAGCCGCGAAAAGACCCGGTTCGTCAGGTCCAAAACGGCGCGCCCCCGCGCGATCTCGCCGTACTCGTACCGCTCAAGCAGAAGGGTGAGGGCGGCGACGAGGTCGACGGCCTTCGAGGCTCCGGCGAAACCGAACAAGAGCTTCAGGGAGAAAAGGTTGATGAGCAGATTGCGGACGATTGGCAGCCCGATCTCGTTCCGACAGGTGGTCAGCTCGCCGAGCGAGCGCAGCGAAAGCCCCTGGGTCTCCTGCTTGGCGAGGTCGATCAGGGCGTTGTAGGTCAGAGCCATCCTGCCACCTACTTTTTAGATACGCGGCGCCCGCCACACGACGGCCCACGCCACGTGCTGCCAACGATACCAAGCCGTTACCTAGTTGTCAATGTAAGATATGCGCCGCCGAGCCCCCCGCTACCGTGCCTCGGAGCGCTCGCCTGCCCCTCACGAGCACGAAGGGGCTTGGTTGCGTTTCCGCTTATTTCGATCTACTATTCCCGCCATGAAAAAAGGTGGGGTCGAAAGGGCGGACTCAGGGGGCGCAACGTTTGTGTGGAGGCTTTCGCACCTCTGTGCCGCCGCGGGAGCGGGAGCCCTCCTTTTCGCGGCGTGCACGAACCCCTTCCTCGCCGGACCGAAGAACAGCGTAGCCCCCCCGAGCTTCGCCCCCGGCGGCGGGGTGTTCGGCACCGACCAGGCGGTCATCCTTTCGGCGGTCTCAGGCGCCACGATCTACTACACCACCGACGGCTCCACCCCCACCACCGGCTCGGCGCAGTACTCGAGCCCCATCCCCGTGGCGGGCAACGGCACCGTCGAGACGGTCAAGGCGATCGCCGTGAAGGGCGGAGCCTCAAGCGCTGTGGTCGCCGCAAGCTTCACCATCAACTACTCCATCGGCGGCACCTCCACCCTCGCCTCCCCCACCTTCAGCCCCGCCGGAGGAAACTCCCCCAATAACCAGTTGGTGACCCTCTCCTATCCCTCCGGCGCCTCGGCCTACTACACCACCAACGGCACCGTGCCCTCCGCCTCCAACGGCACCCTCTATACGAGCCCCATCGCCGTGAGCGGCGCCAACGGCGCGAG
>DAHUYW010000047.1 GCA_027306915.1 Spirochaetales bacterium
ATTGGGCAGTGTGACGATGGGTTTCACGGCCGCTTCCGGCTATGGCGTCATGCCGGGCATGATCGCCCAGTGCCGCACGCGTCTGCCGGGCATCGAGATCAATCTGAAGTGCATCGATTCGAGCTACATGATACGGAGCGCGACCGCAGACGCCTCCGAGGCCTTCTACTGTTCCCGTCTCGGCTCGGACGCGGTCCATGCGGCGATGGCGGGGAAAACAAAGCTACTCGTGGGGCTGGTCAACGACTGTTACGTGTACGTCCCGACGAGGCCCGCAGTCGCGCACCCCAAGCACGTCGACCCGGAGGGAAGCCTGTGGCGCGACGTACTCATCGCCACTCAGCAGCCCGAGGTGATGACGAACGGCTAGAGCTGTGGGGAGCGTGCACAAACGACTCGCGGCGGGACATGGCTTAAAGGGCGTTCCCGGAATCTCCATGGGCGTCATCGTCACTGTCGGATTCGTTTCTTCGATCTCCACAGCTCAATGGCTTTCTTTCGGATCTCTTCAAGCATGAAGATCGCGAGCATGAGCGCGAAAAGGAGCGCCCAGTCGCTCCAGCCGAGCCCAAGGGTGGTAAAGACCGGCTGAAAAAGCGGCGTATAGACGAGCAAGGCGGTGAACGCGAGCTCGAAGGCGATCCCGACGACGATGAGGCGGTTCGACCAGAATCCGATTCGGAAGGCAGAAAGGCGCTCGCTTCGGCACGAGAAGACATTCGCGATCTGCATGACGACGATCCCCGCGAAAACCATGGTGGCGGCCTTGATGTGCAGGGGATTTGTGAACGCTGTTACACTGAGCTCCAGCTGCTGGCCGAACCTCCAACCGCCGTGGAGCAGCGTGGTAAAGTAAGCGCCAAGCACGGCCACGGTGTTCAACAAGCCGAGATAAACATAGCCTCGAAACAGGAGGAATCCGTTGATGATTCCCTGCTTCCTGTCGCGCGGCGGCACCTCCATGATCCCCGGCTCGGGCCGCTCGATGCCGAGGGCAAGGGCGGGGATCGTCTCCGTCCCAAGATCGATCGCAAGGATTTGAAGCGCCGTGATCGGCGCGGGAATCTTCAGGAGCACGTACAGGATGAAGGGTACCGCCTCGGGAACTAGATGAGCGAAGATATACGTGATGAACTTCTTGACGTTCGCGAAGACCGCTCGGCCCTCCTCGATCGCGGACACGATGCTCGCGAAGTTGTCATCGGTGAGGATCATCTCGGCCGACTCCCGCGCGACATCCGTGCCTCGCAGACCCATCGCCACGCCGATATCGGCCTTCTTGAGCGCCGGAGCATCGTTCACACCGTCTCCCGTGACCGCGACGATATTCCCCATCTCCTTCAGCGCCGTCACGACTCGGAGCTTATGTTCGGGGCTGGCCCTGGCGAATACCACCTCCTCGTTGGCGAGCCTGCTCTGAAGCTCGTCATCCGTCATTTCCGAGAGCTCGGCTCCGCTGATGACCGTCGAACGACCCGCAGGCATCAAGTCCAACTTGCGGGCGACGGACAACGCGGTAAGTTGATAGTCGCCGGTAACCATGATGATGCGGATCCCGGCACGCTTGCACTTTTCAACGGCCTGGGCGACGCCGGATCGCGGGGGATCGTTCATTCCTGTGACGCCGAGGAAGGTGAGGGAGCGCTCTGCTTGTTCCGAGGAAAGCGAGCGTACCGATTCGCTGTCTGCCGGCCGGAAGGCGAAGCCGAGGACGCGCAATCCTTCGGAAGCAAGACGATCTACCTCGCTCCTGATTTCCGTGCGCATGGTCTCACGAAGGTCGCGCTGCTGCCCTCCGACCAAGACCGTGTCGCACAGGTCGAGAAGCTCATTCGGTGCACCCTTTACGAGAACGACGGCATGTTTATCCTCGAAGAGGCGAACTGAGCTCATGCGTTTGCGCACCGGTTCAAAGGGGAATCGCTTGAGCTCGGGATAATCCGCACGAAGCGATTCGATATCCGCTCCAGACTTTCGTGCAAGCACCAGGAGCGCGCCTTCGGTAGGGTCTCCAGTGATCGTCCAATAGGGGACTTTCGGGCCTGGCTTGGTCAATGTGGCGGTGTTGCAGAGCACCGCAGTCTTTATGAAGAGATCAAACTCGCTCGAGTGCAGTGCTTCTTGATCAATGGTCCCATTCGTGCCCGAGAAGTTTCCGCTCGGCTCGTAGCCAACCCCTGAGATATGCAAAGACCTGCCGCCTACCCACATATCGGTGGTGGTCATCTCGTTGGTCGTAAGGGTGCCCGTCTTGTCCGTGCAAATGACGTTGGTGGAGCCGAGGGTTTCCACGGAGGAGAGCTTTTTGATCAAGGCGCCCTGCTTCGCCATTCGCTGTACCGCCATCGCGAGAGCGAGGGATACCGTGGGAAGCAACCCTTCGGGAACGTTGGCGAGGATGATCCCGATTGCGAAGATTGCTGAGGCCGTGAGGTCCATTTTGGTGAATGCGGTTCCGATAAGGAAGAAGCCCAACCCCATTGCAACCGAAATAAGAGCGATTACCCGTGTGAGCCGTCCAATCTCTTCCTGGAGGGGACTTTGGGTGATCTTGATAGACTGGGTGAGCGACGCGATTTGACCGATTTCCGTGCGCATACCCGTGGCGGTCACCACCGCGGTCCCTGATCCCGAGATAACGCTCGTGCCTGCAAACACGAGCACGGGTATCTCAATCCAAAGGAACCGCCGATCGCTCCCCTGGTTCGGCATTTCTGCCATCTTGTACACAGGTTTCGACTCACCGGAGAACGCGCTGTTGTCGACGCGCAACTCGTCGGCATGGATAAGTCGCGCGTCCGCAGCGACGCTATCGCCCTCCTCCAGCTCCACGATGTCGCCGGGAACGAGCTCCTCCGATGGTATGCGGGTTGTCTTTCCGTCACGCAATACGTTTGCATACGATGGGATTAGCCCCTTCAGCGCTTCAATGGCCCGCTCAGCTCTGAACTCCTGCCAGAAGCTGAACAGCGCGTTCACGAAAATAACGATGAGGATAGCCAACGCGACCTGCCGCATCCCGATCGCATAGGCGAGCGCCGCTCCCACCCACATCAGGAGCGCGAGGAGGTTCACAAGATTGCCGAGGAACTTTCGCAGAAGCGACTCCGATCGCACGCTCTCGAGACGATTCGGGCCGTTTATTTGTCGACGATGATGCGCCTCGGACTCGCTCAGGCCCTGTCTTGTGGTTTCAAGTTCCTCGCAGATCTCCTCCTTCGAAAGCGGCACAAAGGCGTCCCTTCGCTTCCCGTGGGAGGTTATCGCTTTCAAGAGTTCGCCGTCGGTGCGTGCCGCGCGAATGTCGTTGAGAACGGTTCGTTGGCGCAGCAAATCCCCGATAATCGAAAGAATCTTCAGGTGGACATCGGTCGCAGCGGCGGGGGTGAGAAACAGGATAATCACGTCGACGGGCTGCCCATCCGGCGCCCCCCAGGGGATCCCCTGCTTCGCGGTCGCTATGAATACGATCGGCTCCCTGAGATTCGGCAGACGAGCGTGAGGGATTGCAACTCCGCCCCCAAGCGCAGTCTTGAGCGCCCCTTCGCGGCGGAGCACGGCGTGGAGGACTTGATCGGGGTCCCGCAGCCCCTTCCTGCTGCTGGCGTAGCCGACAATCTCAGCGATTGCCTCTCGTTTCGTAGAGGATACGACGTGCGCGCTAACCACATTCTTGTTGATGAGCGAGCCTATGTCCATGCCGCCTCTCGCGAAAGGAGCCGACGATGATCTACCTCTGAGATTATGCTCCTCCCCTCAGGCGCTGTCAAATCGAGGCGGGACGCGGCGGATGCGGCGCTGTTTTTCCTTCGTGACGAAGATCTTCCGGGAGAGCGCTGCGCACACTTGCTCCAGTGCCCTCCGCCCGCAAAGTGCGCTTGATCAATTTGCCATTATTGGTTATATTGCCAACAATATTCGCACAACAGGCGTATTCTTTGCGTGGGACGAGCGTCTGAGGGTCGCCGTGGGTCGTTTGGCGACACGGGCCTTGCGGAACGCGTGACCACGGAGAGTCGTCCGCGCGGGAGATTGTATGGTCACCGTTCTTTCGATTGATGGCGGCGGGATTCGCGGGGTAGTCCCTGCTCGAATCCTTCGCGAGATCCGCCGACGCCTCGATGCCGGCGGAGAGAAGCGGTCCTTCGCCGAGCTCTTCGATCTGGTTGCCGGAACCTCAACCGGGGCGCTCTTGGCCCTCGGTATCGCCCTTCGCGACGAGAGTGGCGAGCAGGTCTATTCAGCCAACGACCTCGTCGACCTCTACGAGCGGCGCGGGAAGGAGATCTTTCCCGTTTCGGTTCGGAGCGTGATCCATACGGCGATCCAGGTGTTTCGCAACAAGTATTCGGCCGATGGCTTCGAGCGGGTGCTCGCCGAGACCTTTGGTGATGCAACGCTGAAAGGCGGGGCGACAAACCTCTTGGTCACCGCCTTTGATACCGAGCGCATGAAGCCTCACTGGCTGAAGCACCGGCCTCCGCGAGCCGAGTGGTCGGAGGATCGGGACTATTACATGCGCGATGTCGCCCGCGCATCCTCGGCGGCGCCAACCTACTTTCCGCCTGCGATAATCAGCCCGATCGGCGTCTTAAGGGAAAGGTTTTCTCTCATCGATGGAGCCGTCTTCGCGAACAATCCAGCGGGGCTCGCCTACGTGGAGGCGGCGAAGATCTTTCCCCGCGAGCGTGACTTTCTCATAGTCTCACTGGGGACCGGCGAGCTTCGCATCGGCTATCCCTACCGGGAGATCCGCAACTGGGGATACATGGAGTGGGTGAATCCTGCGAAGGGTTTTCCGATCGGCGCCATCATGTCGGCGGGACAGAGCGAGGTCGTGAACTATCAGCTGGGTCGAATTGCGGACGTGCGCTACATCCGCCTAAGCGGGCTTCTCGACGAGGACAACGCCGCAATCGATGACGCGGGCCTGCGAAACCTCGCTTCGCTTCGGGCGCTCTCCGAGCGCATCGTCCTGTCGCACGAAGCCGAAATCGAGGAGGTCTGCGCGGCGCTGCGCTCGAGGAAGCCCGTCGGACGATCACAGGCGCTTCGGTCGTAGGCGGCAATCGCGGCATGCGCTGAAAGGAACGCAAGCCCTGACCGTAGCGCGCTCCGCGGCCGCCAGTGCTGCGAACCGCCCGATGTAGCGGCAACCTCCGCCTACAACGCCTGCGCCTCAAGCCGCGGCAGGACCCATGCGAGGTGCTCCGGCTCGATCCATGCGGGCTTCCAGCTCATGCAGTTCGCGGTGCCCATCGCGGTCGCGAGCCTGACCGCCTCGAGGAGATCGGCGCCATCGGGGAAGGGTCGGCCCGTGGAGTGCCGTTCGAGGAGGTGGGAGACGATTCCGGCGGTAAAGGAGTCGCCGCTTCCTATCGCGTTGACGAACGGCACGGCCGGCGGGGTGATTGTGACCGAGCGATTCCCATCGAAGCCCTCGGCGCCGTCGCCTCCCTTGGTGATGATGACCCAACGAATGCCGTAGTCGCGGCGGATCGCAGCCGAAGCCGCGGAGCGCTCCGTAAGAGTGCCCGCAGGAAGGCCGGTCAGCTCGGCCAGCTCGTGGGTGTTGATCTTGAGAATCTCGGGGGAGGCGTCGAGGGCGCGCCTGCCATGGGCCCGGTAGGAGTCGAGGAGGACCCCGATGCCGCGCTCGTGCGCAGCGCGAACGAAGCGGAGGTAGCAGTCCTCCCGCTCGCCGGCCATCGCCGTGCCCGAGATCACGAGA
Source organism: Spirochaetales bacterium (assembly GCA_027306915.1). Next base: position 5,732 of record DAHUYW010000047.1, read on the forward strand.
AAGTCGGCCTTGGCGATCGATCGCTCGAAGGAGCTTTCGAAGACTGCGCGCTCGCTATCGCTCACCGGCGGGGCAGGCTCGACCAGCTCCGTGGAGCAGCCGGAACCCTCGATCACCGTGGTGCAGACGCGCGTCTCGCGCGCGATTCCGGTGAACTCCGCCCGCACGCCGTCGGCGGCACACGCGTCCACGAACTTCTTGCCGTTCGGGCCTCCGGCGTAGGCGAGAAGGAGCCCCTCCCTGCCGAGCGTCGCGAGCGCCCGCACCACGTTTGCCCCCTTGCCTGCGGCGGAGGCCATCACCCGATCGATCCGGTTGACGTCGCCGACCTTGAGGCTCGCGAGGTTGTAGGTGTTCTGCCAGGTGCTGTTCTGACCGATGACGAGGACCATGTCCCACTCTACCACGCGTCGGCGCGCGGGAGAATACGCCGCCACGGCCCCGCAGCTCCTCCCGCGCCTCCGCGCGGGCCGCCGCTCATCGGCCGCGTCGCTCGCTCTATGGTCGACCATGCAGCGTGCAGCGTCCTCCTCGTCAGGTCGGCGCCGTCAACTCCCGCTTGATCTTCTCGATCATGCTCCCCGGACTCTTGGAAAGCCGCTTGATCTGCTCGACGAACACCCGAAGGCTCCCGTCACAGCGCTCGCGCTCGTAGCGCGCGAGGAGGGGAATCTGGTCGGTGTAGAGGTTGAAGAGCATGAGGTAGGCGTTATTGAGGGGAAGGTCGGCGCTCGCGCGATAGGCCGCGGTTCTGTAGCGCGGCAGGTAATCCTTCCGGTAGATTGCCAGATAGTCGGCGATGACCTCCCGCTTTCGCGCGAGCTTTTCCTCCCGCGACAAGGGGCTTGCATAGACCTCGTTGAGCGCGCTCGTCAGCGCCTTCAAGAACTGCAGGAACAGCTTGTTGTCCGCCTGCTCCCCGACGGCTTGGCGGTACTGCGGCGAGTCTTGTCCGTAGGTTGACGAGAGGTACTCAAGCGCACCGGTGTCGCCGACGAAGGTGGCAAGCTCCTCGTTGAACTGGTCCTGGCTTTTTAGGAAGACCGTCGCATGGGTCTGCTCGTGAATGATGGTGGAGGCGAGGTCGAAGAGGTCGTAGCGCTCCATGAACGAGTAGACCGGGTCCTTCAGCAGGCCGAGGGTGCTGAAGGCATCGACCTTGCGCACGATGACGTCGTAGCCCATCCTCTTCAGGCGCTCGGCTTCGGCCTTCGCGTCGGCGGGGACGTAGTAGCCGCGGTAGGGAAGCTTGCCGAGGAAGGGATAGCTCCACTGGTAGGGGGTAAAGGAGAGGGAGTCGGAGGCCTGGACGACCTCGACCAAGTAATTCCGGTGGATCTTCTTGAACTTCGTGAAGTTCGCATTGTCGGCGAGCCCGATGTGGTCGACGGCAAAGTGCTTGATCCGCTGAACGGTGAGAAGGAAGGAGCGCTCGTCGGGCGGGGTGTGCGGATCCTTGAGCAGGGCCGCAATGTCCTGCGCTCCCAGGCTGTCGCGCAGGAGGTACCCTCCCTGCTTCCAGAGATAGCCGACGCTTGTCGCGCAGCCGGTAAGGGCGAGGGTAAGGATGAGAGTCAGTGCGCCGAGCGCGCGTCGGGCTCCATCTCGGGCGGCATAGCAGCGTTGTGCATCCATGAGCGACGGGAGTATAGCCGAAATCGCTCGACCGGTCGAACCGTCAGCCCCACAGGCCGGTGAGGAGCTTTAGCTTCTCGACGGTCTGATATCCCTCGCCGCCCTCGTGCCTGTTGTACGGCCAGACGCGGATCTCCTTCGGTCCGGCATAGTGGTTGAAGGCGGCAAAAACGGTGGAGGGGGGGCAGATATCGTCCATCAGGGCGACGGAAAAGAGCGCCTGTGCCCGTGCGCGCGCGGCGAAGTTGAGACCGTCAAAGTAGGAGAGGGTCTGGAAGACGGTCTCGATCTTATCGCGGTGGTTCTTGCAGTAGCGAACAATCTCGGCATAGGGATCCGTGTCCACGAGCTCGGTGGCCCGGCGGTAGTGACAGAGGAAGGGCACGTCGGGCATGGCGACCGCCACCTCGGCGACAAGACCTGCTACCGCAAGGGCCACTCCCCCGCCCTGGCTGCCGCCGGTAACCGCCACCCGGCTGCCGTCCACCGCTTCGTGCGAGCCGGCTGCCGCGACGGCGCGCACCGCGTCGGTGATGAGGCGCCGGTAGTAGTAGCTCTTCGGATCGAGAATCCCGCGCGTCATGAAGCCGGGAACTTGGGGATTTCCGCCCTCGGTCTCGAGGTCGGGGGTGTCACCGGTGCGCCACGTCGATCCCTGCCCGCGCGTGTCCATGACGAAATGCGCATACCCGGCGTTGGCCCATCCGAGCCAGTCCTGCGCGAAGCCGCGCCCACCGCCGTAGCCGATATACTCGACGACGACGGGCAGCTTGCCCGGACGCGCGCGCGGCAGGATGAGCCAACCCTTGATGGGCTGCCCGCCATAGCCATTGAAGGTGGCGTCGAAGGCCTCGACCAGCTTCAGCCGGGTATTTGCCGGCGCAAAGTGCGCGTCGAGCGGATGCCTTCGGGCATCGGCGAGCGTACCGGCCCAGAAGGCATCGAAATCCTGCGGCTCGCTGCGGGTCGGTTTATATGTCTTGAGTTCGTCGAGGGGTAGGTCGTAGAGCATGGTGCGGCTCCTTACATTTGGATTTGATAAGGTCGCTCCTATATTAACCTAGGACTCGCAAGATGTGATGATCTATCTCGGCCCCGAGGGCTCGACCCGGTTGCGGCCTTCGGACTTCGCTCGGTAGAGCGCCTCGTCGGCGGCGCGGATAAGCTCGTCGATCGTCTCCGTCATTTCAGCAGAGAGGGCTGAGACTCCAAAGCTTCCGGTCACGCGCAGCTCGGTGTCGCCCGAGGCGATGCCGCCGGAGGCAATCGCCGTCCGCAGCCGGTCGGCCACCCCAAGCGCCGCCTTCAAGTCAGTCTCCGGCAGCAGCAGCACGAACTCTTCGCCCCCGTAGCGGCAGATGACGTCGGAGGCTCGAAGGGCCTTCCGAAGTCGGGCCGCAGTTTCGGCCAGCACCAGGTCGCCTGCCTGGTGGCCGAAGCTGTCGTTGATCAACTTAAAGTGATCCAGATCGAGCATGATGACCGCTACCGGTCGGCGCCCCCTGCGAGCACGCTCCAACTCCACGGCCGCGAGGTCGAAGAAATGACGGCGCGAGAAGAGGTGCGTAAGGGGATCGTGGATGGCAAGCGCCTTGAGCTCCTGAGCAAGCTGGAACTGGCGTGTTGTGTCGTTAAGAATGATCACCTTGCCCAGGCTCCGGCCTCGCCGTCTGTTCACGGGAGAGAGGGTGACGTCGAAGCAGTGGGTGGCTCCCTGCACGGTTACGAACGCCTCGATTGTCCGGCGCTCGCCCGAGCGGGCAAGCGCAACGATCTCGCGCTCTTCGGTGAGGATCTTCTCCATCGATTCGCCGACGCGCTCGGCTGAAAGCTGCGGGAAGATGCCGCGGGCAGCTCGGTTGAAGTCGACGAGGCAGCTCTCGTCGTCGAGGATGATGGCTCCCTCAGCCATGGCCTCGAACGCCCGAGCCTGAGCGATGGGGGTGAAGTTCAGCATGCGGTAGCGAAAGAGCGCGTAGGCGAAAAGGGAGGCCGCGACGGCAAGAAAGAGCGGGCTCAGATCGAGCCGGTGGGGGGTAAGCCCGGCTATGTACAGGGCATAGCCGGATGCCGCGACAAGCATCCCTGCGTCGATGATGATCGCCTGCATGCGGCGGACGCCCGTCGAATGCAGCACCAGGCGTGAGACAAGAAACACCGCGACAACCATGGCGCCGCTCAGGTAAATCTGATGCACGATGTAGAAGGGGCCTCTGTCAAAAGCGATCGAATGAATGAGGCCGTCCACCTTCAAACGGGGGTTCACGTAGAAAAGACGATGAAGCTTCGTCGTCTCCTGCATGAAAAGGGTGAGTAGGGAGGGAGCGAGGAGAAGGGCTACCAGGAGCCGCCTGTGGCGCAGGGAGATTGATGCAAAATCCATACCGAACAACACGAGCACCGCCGGTATGAACGCAATCCCGAGGTACTCGAGGTGGGTCCAGGCCAGGCCTATGCGCTCGGTGGGGCTCATGAACTCGAATCCGAATCCGAAGCTGTAGAGGGTGAGGCACGCCATAAGGGCGGCGAACGGCATAGCCGCGCGCACCTTGCGCCGGGTCGAAGCGATCACCGCGAGGGAGGCGGTAAGGAATGCGGAGGCGAATGCGCCCGCGCTTACAAGGTTCAGGCTGTATGTCGCAATTCGATCCAGACTCCAAGACCTCCGGGGCAGAGTCTACCTGAATGCCTCCTTTGTAGGTAGCTCCATACGATGATGCTCCCTCGACGACCTGCTATAGCTCTTTTGCCTTCAGACGCTCGAGCGCCCAGCGAGTGTACTTGCGTACCCGTCGCTCCGGATCGGCCTGAAGCGAAATGAGGATCTCCGCACCCTCTTCGGTCTCGAGCTTCTCCAATGCCCGCACTACCTGCACCCGCACGTTCTGATCAGGGTCGCGGGCTGCCTCGACAATCCCTCGAAACGCCGCGTTCGTTCCTACGAGGGAGAGCTTCTCTGCAGCCTCACGGCGAACAGCCGGGTCGCGATGGGCAAGCCTCCGTATGGTTGCCTCGACGAATCCCAGCTCATCGAGGATCTGGGCGACATGGGGCCGCAGCGAGCCGATCTCTTCGCGCAGCAATCCTAGCAACGCTTCTTGACCGACCGCTCCCATGCGGCGAAAGGCCGGAGTGAGCTTCTCACGGAGAACGGGATCGGCATCCTTGAACTTGTCGATGAGATGGCTCAGCCGGCGGGCGTCGGTCTTTCGCGCAAGGGCGTCAAGAATCGGGTCGGCCAAGCCGTCGTGGATCGACAGGGCTCCAATCAGCAGATCGGTCGCGCTGTCCTGCCCCGATGACCCGAGTCCCCAGAGCGCCGCCAGGCGGACAGAATCAATCTCATTTTCGTCGTCGACCGTCTTTTGGAGCTCGCCGACCAGGTCATCCGAGCCGGCTTTTCCGATGGCCTGGGCTGCGGCTATGCGCACCTCCTCGACCGGATCGCGAAGTCTGTCCACGGCCTGGTGAAGTGAGCGCGTGTCTCCAAAAAGGACGAGCGCGGAGATCGCCGCGGAACGGACGCTCGGATCGGCGTCATCGACAGCGGCGCGTATCATTTTCAAGAAATCCCGCTTCCCGGTCGCAGGCAGCGAGATTATCACTGCCGCGCGGACCGAGGTGTCGTGTCCCTCGACCAGGCGGGTCACCGCCGCGTCGAACTCCTCGCCATGGACGGCCGAAAGATTTGCCGCAAGCTCCTGCGCCGGATCGGGCGACAGGAGGTAGAAATGCTCAAGCACAAAGTCAAGCAGGTAGGGCCGGCTCATCGCCGCGAGGGCCCGCAGGGCATCAACCCTTACGGTTTTGGGAAGCTGACCGTGAATGTCCTGAACAATGTCGATAAGCTGAGGGACTACCAGATGATCGGGAAGGCGGGCTATGAGCTGGACGAGTCCCTCCCGAGCCGCAAAATCGACGTCGCGCAGGAGGCTTAAGGCCACGTCGACGAAAAGCTCCTCGCCGCGTGCGGGAACGTGCTGCAGCATCTCGCTTACCTCGGCGTACTCCGTCTTACGGGCCAGAATCTCCTGGAAGAGCAGACGGAGCGCATCCTCGTCCCCTCGCTCTTCGATGCAACGGAGGGCCTCGGCTCGCAGCTCCTGCTGGTGCTCGGAGTTGCCGAGGCCGCGGAGGGCTCGTTCTGCGACATGCGGGATGAGCGAGCGCGGCCCGTGAGTCGAAAGCAGCTTCAAGGCCATGAGCAGGGTGCCGGCGCTGCCGCTGCCGCGCGCCTCGTTGAGAAAGGCCGTCACGTCGACCTCCACCGCATTACGGAGGAGGCGAAGATGGCGATCGAAGGTGTCCCTGTCTCCCAAGTCGGCGGTTGTGATCATCCGCTGGAGAATGCCCTCACGAAGGAGGTACCGCGCGGCGGTCGCGCGCAGCTCCAGCTTGTCCTGGCCAAGCGCACCGAGGGCGAGGTCTCGGTCGGTCTCGGATCCCGGCGCAAGAAGATCCAGGACGTGGAGCGCTTCGAAGCTCGCAAGCGACGCGGGATCGGGATGGTAGCGGTCGGGGAACTCCTTCTGGATGCGCTCTCGCGCCGCCTTGCGCACGGCGAAGACGGTATCGCGCAGCACGAGATCGTAGAGCGATTCATAGAGACGATCCGATTCGCCGGTGGCAAAGGACGGCACCACGAGCCTCCGTATCTGGAACGCTCCGTCATGAAAGGCATCCCACAGCGCATTGCGGGAGAGATCACCCTCGTCGTTGAGAATGATGTTCACGGCAAAATGGCGGACGCGCCAATCCGGATCTCCCGCCATCTCTCGAACACGGTCGACGGAATCCTTGAGGAGGGCGAGAGCCCTTCTGCCGTCGAATTGTTCCCCGCCTCCGGCGCGCGCCATCTCCCTGAGGGAGTAGAAGGCGTCCTTGCCCTCGAACCATTTCAGAAAGCGCTCGCCCTGGCGGGGGTGTCCGAGCGCTAGGAGAAAACAGGGCCAAAGATCCTCGCCCCCGCCGAAGGTCAGGACGCGCCTGAAGTCACCGGCGCGCGGGCGTCGGGACAGCCGCCGAACCCACAGATGGGTGACTCCGAGCTGATGAGGGATGGCGGCGTGCTCCTCGTTCGACTTCGCGATCCGCTCGATCATCCGGGAGCGTCGAAGCAGAACCTTGTCGGGATACCGTCGGCGGAATTCCGCGCGCCCTTCCTTGCCGCCCCTTGCGGTCTCCCGAAGGCGCGCGGCGAACCGCGAGCGCGCGACGAGCCACAAGACGAGCGCGGCGACAATGACGAGCAGGGCGACGCCCGCCGCAGCGTAGATCCCCCAATCTTGTTTGAGAAATCCGAAGAGCTCTCTATCCACGCGGGCCTCCTTCGCCTCGAGCGGGACGGCGGCGCGACCGTCAGCTGACGCGGGCGAGCACGCTAAAGATGTGGATGGGCTGCGTCTTTCCCTTCACCTTGACCGGTTTCAGCTCCTTGAGCTTGAACTGGTCACCCAGCCGGTCACGGGTGTCTTGGGTGATGATAACCTCCCCGCCCTTGGCAACCCCCTCAAGGCGCGCCGCCACGTTCACGGTGTCGCCGATTACGGAGTAGTTGAGACGCCGCGCGCTTCCGAGGTTTCCTGCCACGAGCGGTCCGGTGTGCAATCCGATCCCTACCTGCAGCTTGGATGCATCACCCTTGAAGAAGGTGCGCTTGCTGCTCTTGATGCGCTCCTGAATCTCCAACGCGGCGCTCACCCCTTCGATCGCATCGAACTCTTCAGACTGCATCGGAACGCCCCACGCAGCCATGATGGCGTCCCCGATGAACTTGTCGATGAATCCCCGGTGTCGGATGATGATCTCGACCGCCTCGCTGAAGTAGGCGTTCAGCACCTCGATGATGTACTCGGGCGGCTGATTCTCCGAGAAGGCGGTGTAGCCGCGAATGTCGCCGAAAAAGACGGTTGCGTTCTTCTTGTCGCCGCCCGGCTTCACCAGCTCAGGGTGCTGAACCAGGGTCTCCACCACGTCGTTCGACAGGTAGCGGGCGAACATGTCCTTGATAAGCCTCCGCTCCTCGACGACCACCTCGAAGCGGCTCTTGAGCGCCTGTTCGGCCGTCTGGTCGGTAAAGAGCAGGGTCAAGCCTTCGAGCCTGCCGCGCCGCGAGCGAAGCGGCGAGACGTTGAGCGAGAAGTCAATCGATTTGCCGCTCCCCTGAAAGATCCCCTCGATGCCGAGGATTTCGCGGTTTTCGGCAAGCGCCTTGCGGATTTCTTTGAGCACCGCCCGGTCAAAAGCGTTTGCGAAGACCGCTTCGAGAGTCCGGCCGACCGAGGCTTCCGCGAGGTCGAAGCGATCCGCCGCGATCTTGTTGAAGTAGCGAATGGTGCCGGCTTCGTCGGTGGCGACGAGGAGATTCGTCATGGAGGAGAAGATGTTCTCCTGGTAGCGCTCGAGGAGCGCGATCTCGTTGAGCCGCTGCCGGAGCTCGTCGTTGAGCCGGGCGTTGTGAAACATATTGCCGGCCATCCTGCCGAACGAATCGAGAAACGTAAACCTGTCGCGGTTGAAATGGCAGGATCTGCGCGAATTGAGCACAAGGATTCCGAGCTGCGCGCGGGGGGTTGAAAGCGGAAGCGCTATCCCGCTCTGCATGCTCGGTGCCAGGTAGATATCCGAAAAAAAGGAGTCGCCGGGCGAGTTCACGACGAGCGTCTCCCCGCACTCGCGCAGGAAGGCTACGAGCTCGGTGTCGCCGGCCATGGAGTCCGCCACCGGCGCGGCTCCGCGACGATAGAAGAGCGTCAGCCTGCTTTCGGGGTTATCGGGCTCCACGAAGAGGTAGAGGGCGGCGAGGTCGGAACGGGTGACGTCGAGCGCCTGCTCAACGAGAACAGAAACGAGCCCGTTCAGCCGCCGCTCGCGCGTGAGACGGGCGCTCGCGCGGACGAGCTAATCCAGCGCGCCTGAGGACTGTACGGCCATAACCCCTCGGCTACCAGATCATGGTGATGCTTCGTCTCTGCTTCGATTGCCGCCGGCGCGAGCTTTCTCGTGCTGCTCGGTGCAACTCCGTCGATCGAAGTATAGCAGGCGAGGCGGGGGCTGTCCATGCCGCCGGGGCGGAAGGTGCCGCCTTGTGGAGACGCAAGCTCTGCCGCCGGTCTTCGGCGCCTAGATATTCCGAACGGCGATGAGCGCGAGCCCGTCCAGGGTGAGCCAGGGCTCGAACTCTCCGAGACTTGTCGTGAGGGGCAGCAGGTAGCGGGCCTGGTCCCCGGTGGAGATGATGTGCGCCGTTCCGCCGAGCTCGGCGCGGATGCGTCCGACGAGCCCCTCGACGAGCCCGACATAGCCGAAGACTATCCCCGCCTGAAGGGAGTGGACCGTGTTTTTCCCGATCGCCGTGGGGGGCGCCGCGTACTCGACAAGACGCAGCTGCGCTGCATCCCGGACGAGCGCTTCGGCCGCGGGCTGGAGACCGGGAGCAATCGCTACGCCGAGCAGGTCGCCTGCGTCGTTGACCGCCGCGAAGGTGAGCGCCGTCCCGAAGGCGACGATGATGGAGGCCGAGCGGTAGCGTTCGTAGGCCGCAACCGCGTTGGTGACGATGTCGGCGCCGACCTCCACGGGATTGTCCGTGCGGATGCGGATACCGGTGCGGATTCCCGGCCCCACGACTATCGGTTTCCTCTCCATCTCCCCATCGAGCATCTCGGCGATAACTGCGGTGAGCGGAGGTACGACGCTGCTCACCACGGCGGTGTCGATGTCTTTGAAGGAGACGTCGATCCGCGCAAGGAGGTCGCGAAAGGTGATGGCGTACTCGTCGGGGGTTTTCGAGCGGACCGTGCCCACGCGAAAGCGGCGCTCCCAACTCCCCCTCCGCCGTATGCCGAGCTTGATGTTCGAGTTGCCGATGTCGATCGCGAGGATGACCCCCGGGGATCCGTCAGTCAAGCTGAGCCCCCTTGCGGCCGTAGGCGACCCGTTTCCACGCCGCCACGACCGCCAGGGTAAGGACCGCATTGGCGACCGCCTCAGGCGCTCCGTTCACGCCGGCAATGGTCGCGATGAGCCCCCAGTGCAGGTAGCCGTAGAGCCCGAGCATTCCGAGGACGAGCACCGTGTTCGTAAGGCTGCCACCAAGGCCGGCAAGCACGAGCGCGGTGGGAAGATTCCGCTTTTCGAGGGCACGGTAGACAAGCCAGGCCACGAGCCCGATAAAAAGACGCGGGAGCACCGAGATGAGCGGGTTGGTGAACCAGGCGTCCGTAGGACCCGCCGGCGCCATGGCCGCCTCGACCAGGCTGGAAACCCCAAACAGGAAGCCTATGATGGTTCCCACCACGGGCCCCTCGAGGACCGCGCCGATGATCACGGGGGCGGCCATGATCGTAAGCGACGCGCCTGCAAACCAGGGAATGAACCCAGGGTGCAGCGGCGGGGCGCCGAGGAAGATGGCAACGGCGCTCAGGACGCCGGCAACTGCAATCTTTCGTGCATTCATAACTTTCTCCTTGTTTTCTGACCTTCTATCCGCGCGGCCCGAAAAGGGCCCGGACGGTCCGATCCCAGCCGTGAGCCGGATGCAGAATAGCGAGCGCGACAAGCGCGGCCGCCACTGCGGAGGCGACGATGTCAAGCGGCCGCACCGCGTACGTATGCAGTCGCGTACGCCCCCTGCCCACGGTGTAGCAGCGCGCCTCCATGGCCCGCGCCAGGTTCTCGGCGTGCTGCAGCGCGAGCACGAGGAGCGGCACGAAGAGCGGAAGGTAGGCGCGCACCCGGCGGAAAAGCCCGAGCCCCTTCGTCGAGAAGTCGGCCCCGCGCGAGGCCTGGCTCTTTCGGATTCGGGCGGCCTCCTCGCCGAAGAGCGGCGTGAAGTACAGGGCAATGGTAGTGATAAGCGAGAGCTCCCGCGAGGGGAGCCCGAAGCGCGCGAACGGCGAGGTGAGCGCCTCGCCGGCGTAGGCGAGCTCATCGACCCGAGTCACGGCGCTTGCGAGCGCGAGGAAGAGGACGAGGTCTGCGAACCGCAGGAGGCTCGCAAGGCCTGTATAGAGCTGGCCGCCGCGCAACGTGAAGATCCACCAACCCGCGTAGTCCGTGCCCCACCGCGCCGCCGGGACCGTGAGGATTTGGATCAGCACGATGACGAGGAGCCAGGGCAGGGCGCGGGCGAGGCTTGAAAGGGGGATGGCGAACGGCACCCCCGCCGCAAGGGTCGCGCCAAGGATGAGCGCGAGGGCGGCCGCAAGCCCCGCCGCGCCGTGAACGATGATGAGCGCGGCGAGGCCGAAGAGGAGCAGCAGCGCCTTCGCGCCCGGGTGGAGGCGGTGAAGGGGGGAGTCGCCGGGAACGTAGCGTGCGAATTGGAGGCTCGAGGCGACGTCAAACTGCTCCACGATCGTCTCCCTCGCCGCCGGCGGATCCTACAGCAGCCGAACCGGCGGGGGCACCGGACCGCCCGGCGCCCTCCCGACCGCTAAAGGCGGCGGCGAGCCTCGCTTCCGCCTCCTCGAGGGTGAGGGGTGCGCCCGCCTGCACGCGGCCCGCCCTCGCGAGACGATCGAGCATGCCGACAAAGCCCGGAAGCTCGAGGCTCCAGCTTTCGAGCTCCCCGGCGCGAGCAAAGGCTTCGCGCGTCGGAAGATCGAGCCGGACCTGCCCGTCGACGAGAGCGATCACCCGGTCCGCGAGCCTCCCCGCCTCCTCGAGGTTATGGGTCGAAAGGATGATGGTGGTTCCCTCTCCCTTCAGGCCCTCGAGGAGGGCAAGCAGCTCCTCGCGGGCGGAGGGATCAAGCCCTGAGGTAGGCTCGTCGAGGACCAACACCTCCGGCCTCAGGGCAAGCACCCCCGCGAGCCCGACCTTGCGCTGCTCCCCGCCGCTCAAGGCGAAGGTGAGACGATCCTTGTAGGTGGAGAAGGGGAGCCCCACCGCCTCCATCGCCCAGCGGACGCGCTCGGTAAGCTCCTTGCCCGACAGCCCGGCAAGGCGGGGTCCGTAGGCCACTTCGTCGCCGACATACTGCGCAAAGAGCTGCTCCTCGGGGCGCTGGAAGACGAGCCCGACCCGTCTTCGAATTGCGGGCAGATCGGCGACGGCCGGGATCACCGTCGCGCCGTCGATCTCGGTTCGTCCCGCCTGCGGCAGGAAGAGGCAGTTGAGGTGCTGGAGGAGAGTCGACTTGCCCGAGCCGGTTGGCCCGATGACGGCGATCGCCTCGCCGCGCCGGACCTCGATCGAGACCGAGCGCAGGGAACGGAGCTGCGTTGCCGCCGTGGCCGGCGCGCGGGCAGCCGGATCGCTGCGGCCGACGGCGGGGTGTGCGGTCCGGTAGGCATGGCTCACCTCGACGAGGCGAATGAGCGGCGCCTTCCCGCTCGAAGAGGCGGCGGCGGGCGCAACCGGCGCGGTAGGCTCCCGGCGGGCGGGGTCGCACGCGACCGCATGCCCGGTGTCGAGCACGGCCGATAGAGCCGCTTCCAGCGAGCGGTAATCGAGCGGCGTGCCCAATACGCCTCCCGCGCGCGCGGACAGGCGGGCGGCCAGCTCGAGGGCGCCAGGGCGGTGAAGGCCGAAGGTCGGAAGGTCGACGCTCGTGAAAATCCGGGAGGGCGAGCCCTCGGCGGCGACACGCCCAACGGCAAGAACGATGATGCGACCCGCCTGCGCAGCCTCCTCCATTCGATGGGTGATGTGAACGATAGTGGTGCCGGAGCGGTTCAACTCGGAGAGGAGGGCGAGCAGATCGTTCCTTCCTTTCGGGTCGAGCATCGAGGTCGCCTCGTCGAGAACGATCGCCTCCGGATGGAGCGCAAGGGCCCCGGCGATCGCGAGGCGCTGCTTCTGTCCCGCGGACAGCTCGTGAGGGGAACGAAGGCCGAGCCCCGCAAGGCCGACCTGCGCGAGCGCCCGATCGACGCGGGAGCGGATCTCTTCCTTCGATGCCATGAGGTTCTCGGGGCCGAAGGCCGCGTCCTCCTCGACGGTTGTCCCGACGATCTGGTCCTCGGGTTTCTGAAAGACCATCGCTACCATCTGACGGATTGCCGGGAGGTCGCGCGGGCGGCGCGTATCGAGGCCGGCAACCGTGACGGAGCCGCTTGAGGGCAGGAGCAGGCCGTTTAGGTGAAGCGCGAGGGTCGTTTTCCCCGAGGCGTTGGCCCCGACGAGCGCAAGATACTCGCCGCGCTCCACCACAAGCGTAACCCCTCGCAGCGCCGGCGGCGCGGCGGACTCTGGAGAGCCGCCTTCGTACGAATAGGTGATGTCGCGGACGTCAATGAAGGGCACGAACCCTTCTTCGCGCGAGCGGTCGGACGGGGGAAGGGGCGGCGAGGAAGGGAAGGCTTAACGTCTCGGTCGCGCTGGATCCAAGCGTTTGCATGGGACAAATGTACACGCCGGCCGCTCCAGGGTCAATATTCCCGTCATTGACAACACAGTCGAACCGGTTGATGATAGACAACGGGCCGCAGGGAATGGCAAATACCTACGAGTATATCGTCAATCGCTCCCACGACTTCATCACCCTTGTAAACCGCGACTACATCTACGAAATCGTCAATGACACCTACTGCGCGATCATCGGCCTCGATCGCGCCCATGTTTTGAACCATTCTGTCGCCGAGATATGGGGCCGCGAGACCTTCGACGAGCGCTTGAAGGGCTACCTCGACCGCTGCTTCGCCGGCGAGCAGGTCCACTATGTGGAGCGCTTCAAGTTCGGGCTCGAGCAGCGCTACATGCACGTCTCCTACTATCCTTACGGGGAGCGGGGCGCCGTCACTCACGCCTTGGTCTTCTCGCACGATATCACCAGGCTCGGCGAGACCGAGACAAAGCTCATCAACTACGAGTATCGCGACCCTTTGACCGGGCTCTACAACCGCAAATCGCTCGAGATCATCCTCGACAGCGAGCTCGAGAAGGCGCGAAGGTCGCGGGTGGAGCGCCGGCGCGCCGTGCTTTTTGTCGGGGTTGAAAATCTCACCGAGATCCACCGAATCTACGGCCCCAGCATCGGGGGCGTCCTTCTCGAGAACACGGGACTTCGCGTGAAGGAGCTTCTTCGCGCGAGCGACTACGTCTTCCGCTACGAGGGAAACGAGCTTGCCGCGATTCTCACCTTCCTTACCCGGCCGGTCGACGTCGCCAAGGTGGCGGACAAGCTGATCGAATCGACGACGACGCCCTATCGCTACCGGGATCTCGACATCACCCTCGACTGCCGGATCGGGGCGGCGGTCTTTCCCGAGGACGGCCAGGAACGCGAGGGCCTCATCGCGGCGGCGCGCTCGGCTCTCAACGAGACTTCCCGAGAGGGAAAGAGGTTCCTCCTCTTCGACGGGCGGCTCCACGCGCAGGCCGTTCGCCGCTTGAAGATGGAAAGCGATCTCAGGCACGCCTTCGAGCAGGACGAGTTTGAGCTCTACTATCAGCCCATTGTCGAGCCCGCTGGAAGGATTGTCGGAGCCGAAGCGCTCATACGGTGGAACCGTCCGGAAGAGGGCATGCTCGCTCCCATGGAGTTCATCCCTCTCGCGACCGAAACCGGCGTCGTTCAGCTCATTGGCCGCTGGGCACTCTTCACCGCCGCACGCCGGCTCGCCGAATGGACCGGGCGCTATGCAGTCTATCTGTCGGTCAACATCACCGCGCGGGAGTTCGAAAGCGGGGAGCTCATCGAGGTGATCCGAAGGGCGCTCGAGCAGGCCGAGCTGCGCGACGCGCATGGCCTCAAGGTGGAGATCACCGAGTCGGAATGCATGGCGAATCCGGAACAGGCCATCGAGCGAATCAAGGCGATTCGCGGTCTTGGCGTCGAGGTCTACATCGACGATTTCGGCACCGGCCAGTCCTCGCTCGGCTACCTCAAGGACCTTCCGGTCGATGCCTTCAAGATCGATCGAACCTTTGCCCAGGGGCTTCTCGAGGATCCCGAGGACCTTCACTTTCTCGGGACAATCATCGATCTGGTAAAGAGCCGCGGGCGCAAGGTGATAGTCGAAGGGGTCGCAACCGCGGAGCAGGTCGCAATCCTGCAAACGATGGCCTGCGACGGGTTCCAGGGTTTCTACTATTCGAAGCCGCTCTCAGCCGAGGCCTTTGTGGCCTGCCTCGAGCGAGGCGGACAGCTGCCGTAGACGCCTCCGCCAAAATGACATGGAATTCCCGATATAATCGGATATAATCAGTTGTCGCAGAGACGTTCGGTCAGAAAACTCCGATGGGCAACAAGTACGAGTACATAGTTAATCGGTCCGACGACTTCATCACCCTCATCAACCGGGACTATCTCTACGAAATCGCGAACGACACCTACTGCGCGAACATGGGGTTGGATCGAAATCAGGTCTTGAGCAAGAGCGTCGCCGACGTCTGGGGCCAGGAAACCTTCGATCTGAAGCTGAAGGGGTACCTCGATCGGTGCTTCAGCGGCGAGGTCGTTCATTACGTCGAGCGATTCAAGTTCGGTCCCGAGCTGCGCTACATGCATGTTTCCTACTACCCCTACCGGGAGGGGGGCGCGATCACCCACGCCCTGGTCTTTTCCCACGACATCACAACCCTCGGGGACATCGAGTCGCGCCTCATCAACTATGAGTACCGAGATCCTCTCACCGGTCTGTACAACCGCCGCTCGCTCGAGATCATCCTTGAAGGCGAGCTGCTTAAGGCGCGCCGCGCGGGCTCTGAGCGCTTCCTCGCGGTGCTCTTCATCGGAATCGAAAACCTAACCGAGATAAACCGCACGCACGGTCACAGCGTCGGAAGCGTCCTCCTCGAGAATACGGGGCAGCGCATCAAGGAGGCCCTGCGCCAGAGCGACTTCGTCTTTCGCTACGACGGGCATGAGCTGGTGGTGATGCTCTCGTTTCTCACCCACAGCCTGGATGTCGCCAGGGTCGCAGAGAAGCTCATCGCGTCAGTGAACACCCCCTATCGCAACGGTGACATGGACATAACCCTCGATTGCCGGATCGGGGCGTCGGTTTTTCCGGTGGACGGAAGCGACAAGGAGACCCTCGTCAAGAACGCGACGCTCGCGCTGAGCTATGCGGTGAAGGACGACAAGCGCTTCGTTCTCTTCGACTCCCGCCTCCACCAGCAGGCCTCTAACCGCCTGAAGATGGAGAGCGAGCTGCGCAGAGCCTTCGAGCAGGAGCAGTTCGAGCTCTTCTTCCAGCCGATCGTCGATCTTGCGGGAAAGATCGAGGGAGCGGAGAGTCTCATCCGGTGGAGGGCGGGAGAGCGCGGCCTACTTACGCCGGGCGAGTTCCTCCCGCTCGCGACCGAAACCGGGCTCATCCAGCTGATCGGCCGGTGGGCGATTTTCAGCGCAGTGAGGCGAATCGCCGAATGGTCTTCGCGATATCCGCTTTACGTCACCGTGAATCTCACCGCCCGCGAGTTCGAGAGCGAGGAGCTTGTCGGAGTTATCGAGAAGGCGCTTGCCCAGGAGCCGGGCATCGACCCGACGCGGCTCAAGCTCGAGATCACCGAGACCGAGTGCATGGTGCGTCCGAACGAGGCTATCGCACGGATCGACGCTATTCGCAAGCTGGGTGTCGACATCCTTATCGACGATTTCGGGACCGGCCAGTCGTCGCTCGCCTACCTCAAGATCCTCCCCGTCGACGTCTTCAAAATCGATCGTTCCTTTGCGCAGGGGCTCGCGGAGAACCCCGACGACCTTCACTTCCTCTCCACGATCATCAATCTCGTGAAGAGCAGAAAGCGAAGGGTGATCGTCGAAGGGGTGAGCTCCGCCTTCCAGGTCCAGGCGCTCCGCGGGACCGCCTGCGACGGTTTTCAAGGCTACTACTTTTCGCCGCCGGTTCCCGCCGAGCAGTTCTCTTTCTTTCTCGATCAAGGAGGCGTGCTTCCGCTCTAGCGCACCCGTACGGGTGCCGGCGGTCAGCCGCGCTCGAGCTTCAGAGTAACCGTCGGCTGATCGCAAACCTCGGCTGGACCGAAATACTGAATAGCCCCCGGATAGAGATAGGAGGTTTCCACCGCCCACTCCTTCCGGGAGGCTGCAAAGGCCGCAAAAGGCTTGCCCGAGAGGTTGACGAGTGCCTTTCGGATGACCGGCTTCATTTCTCCGTGGCGCCGTTCGAGATTCATCATCATGGAAATCGGGACTCCCCCCGGAATCCACTCGGCCGCAGGGCGGTGGATTCGTGAGATCGCCGACATGTAGCCGGTCCGGCCCTCCGCCACAAGCAGAAAAGCGGTGTAGCCGAGGGCGTAGCAGTAGTCGGCGTCGAAATTCGAGGGAAAGGCGCACCGCCCCTCGTAGCCGAAGAAGTGATGGAGGGAGCTGAACGTGCCCTTGTATGCACCGGCCTTCGCGAGATCGAGGAGCTTCGCCTCGACCATGTCGGACAGGAGCTTCTCGGTCTCTATCCGCGAGACCTGCACGTTGCCGTGGGGGTCGCGGTCCATGAGGAGCTGGCGCTGAATGGTCGCCGGCAGCGAGGCGTAGGCCGCGCTGGACTCCCGGCTGAGACTCCCGGCGACCCAGGCGCGCTGCTCTTCCGGCGTGCCGAGCTTCGCAAGCTGCGCCGCGTTTGCGGCGAGAAGGGTATTCAGCTCGGCGATGAGCCGCTTCATTTCGGGGATGAACTCGACGAGCCCTTCGGGAATGAGCACGACCCCGAAGTTCTCGCCCCGCTCGGCCCGAGCGGAAACTGCGGCGGAGATCTCGTCGGCGATCTTGCCGAGGGTGGTCCGGTCGCGCTCTACCTCCTCGGAGATGATGGCGATGTTGGGCCTGGTCGTCAGGGCGCACTCGAGGGTGATGTGGGAGGCCGACCGACCCATGAGCTTGATGAAGTGCCAATATTTCCTGGAGGAGTTGGCGTCGCGCTCCACGTTCCCGATGAGCTCCGCGTAGGTCTTGGTCGCGGTGTCGAAGCCGAAGGAGGTCGCCACTTGGTCGTTCTTGAGGTCGCCGTCGATGGTCTTCGGAACTCCAACGACCGTTATCGGCTCTCCCTTCTGCCGGAGGTATTCGGCGAGAATGGCCGCGTTGGTGTTCGAGTCGTCGCCCCCGATGATGACAAGCGCGCTAACCCCGTGCGCGCGGCAGACCTCGGCGCACCGTTCGAACTGTTCTTCGGTTCCGAGCTTGGTTCTCCCCGAGCCGATCATGTCAAACCCGCCGGTATTGCGGTAGCGATCGACTATCTCGGCGGTGATCTCCATCGAGCGGTTCTCGAGGATCCCCGACGGCCCGCCGAGGAAGCCGATGAGCCTCGAGTCGCGGTTGCCCGCCTTGAGGCCGTCGAACAGGCCCGCGATGACGTTGTGTCCTCCGGCGGCCGGTCCGCCCGATAGAATCACCCCAACCGTCCTCCGCTCGCCCGCGTTCGGGTTCTCTCCGGGAACGAACTCGAGAACGGGCATGCCGTAGGTCTTCGGGAAGATAGCCTTGAGCTCGGCTTGGTCGGTCGAAGCCTCGGTGGCCCCTCCGAGCTTCGCGCCGATCTTGCGCACATCGCTTGAAAGGATTCTGGGAATCTTCGGAGTGTAGGCGTAGCGCGCCTTCTGCAGCGCAGAAAAATCCATGGATCTCTCCCTGTCAGCTGGTGAATCTCTTTCGGATTATAGCCGAGAGGGGAACGAAACGGCAATGGTCCCGCTGGTGCGTACCCGCAAATCCGTCGCCGATCCGGACCCGAAGATCGTCTCCAGCGCCGATCGGTAAGCGGCCGCGTGCCCGGTCGGCACGTACACCTGGATCGTGCCGGCGAAGCCTCCGCCGTGGACCCGCGATGCACCGGCCCCGGCGAGAAGCTCTTCGCTTACGGCCAGGGCGAGCGGGATGGGCTGTCCCGAGGCCCGCGGCGAGACGCAGTTCTGCAGGAGCCTCCAGGAGGAGGAGCCCGATTCACGGACGCAGGCGAGGTAGCCCTCGATGTCGCGCTTCTTCAGCGCCTCGATCTGGCGGACCACCCGCTCGTTATCCGCGAAGAAGTGGAGGGAGCGCAGGATTGCTCGGTCGCCGGGCCCCTCCCTGAGGCGCGGGATCGAGGCGAGCACCTCCTCGCGGGTCAGCTCGCGGCAGACCGACCGCCCGAAGGCGGACGCGATGGCGCGCATCTCCGCCGGAATGGCGGCGTAGTCCGGGGTGAGGTCGTCGTGGCTTCCCCCGGTATCCACCACCATGAGGGAGTAGCCGAGCTCCCGGAAGTCGAAGGGAAGGCGCTCTACCTGCGGCTGCGCCGGATCGCGGAAGTCGATGCCGATGATCCCGCCCGTTGCGCAGGCGAGCTGATCCTCGAGGCCGCAGGGCTTGCCGAAAAAGGTGTTTTCGGCGTACTGCCCCACGATGGCGAGGGTCACCGTAGCGATCCTGCCCTCGTTGAAGAGGTGGCTGAAGATGGTCCCGATGAGCACCTCGATCGATGCCGAGGAGCTCAAGCCCGAGCCGCGGAGGACCTCGCTCGTGATACAGCCGCGAAAGCCCCCAATCTGGTAGCCGAGCGCGGAGAGCCTGGCGGCGACGCCGCGGATGAGCGCCTCGGTACGCCCGCGCTCCGCGGCCACGGGCTCCAGGGATCGGAGGTCGACCACGAAGGGCTCCGGGAAGCCCTCGGAGTAGAGCTCGACGACGGGGTTTCCGGTGGGGAAGGCCGCGGCAAGGGAGTCGAGGTGGACGCTCGCCGCAAGAACCCGCCCGTTGTTGTGATCGGTGTGATTTCCCCCGAGCTCGGTGCGTCCGGGCGTGGAGAAGAAGGAGAGGCGTGCCTCCTCGGCCACTCTTGCGCCCTCAGCGCCTGGAAGGCTCAAAGCCGCTCCGCCTTTTGCACCGCCGGCTCCGCCGCTCGAGTCGGAAAGGCGGCCGCCAAACCGCTCTTTCACCGCCGTGAGAAGGGCAAGGTAGCGCTCCCGCTGTCGGGAGACCGCCTCTTCGCCGTATTGCTCCCGAAAGAGGGCGTCGAGATCACCCGCTGCAATCGTGCGGCTCCACTCGGTCAGCGGCAGCGAGGTCATGATGCCGATCCGGCGAGATAGTGGGTTTCGGAGAGACCGCGCAGGCGGGCGGCCGCCCCCTCCGCGGTGATGTCGCGCTGCGGCATCCCGAGCAGCTCGTAGCCTACCATAAATTTCCTCACCGTCGCGGAACGCAGAAGGGGAGGATAGTAGTGAAGGTGGAGATGCCACTCCGCGTGGGGTTTGCCGTCGGTCGGGCTCTGGTGGAAGCCCATCGAATAGGGAAAGCTGGTCTCGAAGAGGTTATCGTAGCGGATGCCGAGGCGCCGGACCGCATCGGCAAGATCGTGCCGCTCCGCTTGCGTGAGGGCGAGTAGCGAGCCGAGGTGCCTCTTCGGCAGGATCATCACCTCGAAGGGCCACACCGCCCAGAAGGGAACCAGGGTTACGAAGGACGAGTTCTCGAAGATGATCCGCTCCCCCTCCGAACGCTCCAACTCGAGGTAGCTGCACAGGAGGCACTTTCCGCGAGCGGCGAGGTACTCGCCCTGCCGAGCGGTCTCCAGGGCCGCGTCAAGCGGGAGGTGCTCGTTCGCCCAGATCTGACCGTGCGGATGGGGGTTGGAGGCACCCATCATCTCACCGCGGTTTTCGAAGATTTGGACGTAGGTGATGTAGTCGAGGGCTCCGATCTCTCGGTACTGCTCGATCCAGGTATCGACGACCGGCAGGATGGACTCCACCTCCATCCGTGCCAGGGTAAGGTCATGGCGGGGCGAGAAGCACAGCACCTTGCACAGGCCGCGCTCGCTCTTTGCGACGACGAGCCCCTCGCGGTCGATTTCCCCTCCGGGCCCCTGCGGGAGCAGCGCGGAGAAGTCGTTCACGAAGACGAAGGTGCTCTCATAGTGTGGATTCGTCACGCCGCCCGCCCGCTGGTTGCCGGGGCAAAGGTAGCATCCCGGATCGTGGGCCGGCGCCTGCGCCGCCGGGAGCCGCTCGACCTTCCCCTGCCAGGGGCGTTTGGTGCGGTGAGGCGAGACGAGGACCCACTCTGCGGTCAGAGGATTGAACCTCCGATGCGGATCGTCCTGCAGATTCATCGTTGCTCCTCTTTCAGAGGGTCTCTCTTGGTCCTCCATTCTAAACTCAAGCTTGAAACGGTGTCCAGAGGAGGCGCTATCCGACACCCGGGTGATGTGAGTACCTTGAAAGAAAGATTCCGTTTTGAAATTCTGGGCCCTCTCGCATTAGGAGCACGGCAATGCACAAGAAATTCCATTTCTCTCTCTGGTACTATGTGGCCATCTTCGGCGCTATTATCCTGCTGGAGGCCACGGTTTTCTCCGGAAATGCCGTGAAAGAGATCCCCTACAGCGAGTTCAAGAGCGACCTTGCTGCGAACCGCATACAGAGCGTGGTCATTCAGACCAGCATGATCTATGGGGTGCTGAAGCCCGCAAGCGCTGTAGGAACCGAGGCCCCTTCCTCCGCCGTCTCCTCCGGAGGAGAGACGAAAGCCGGTGCTTCCGCGCCAAGCTTTACTCCGCTGACCAAAGCCACGCCCTGGAGCCTCTCGTTCCAGCAGGCGAGGGAGAAGCGTGCGGAGCTCCTCAAGCGGGAGTTCAGCGTGGTCAGGCTCACCGACCCGAGCCTGCTGCCCGAGCTCGATGCCCACGGCGTCGACTATCGCGGGAAGCTCAATTCGAATTGGCTCGAGCAGCTGTTCTTTAATTGGATAGTTCCCTTCGGGTTGCTCTTCCTGGTCTGGGGGTTCGTCTACCGCCGCATGGCGAAGGGCGGACCGTCCGCCTTGAGCATCGGGAAGAACAAGGCCAAGATCTACGAGGCGGACACCTCAAAGCGGGTAACCTTCAAGGATGTGGCAGGAATCGATGAGGCGGTAGAGGAGGTGAGCGAGCTCGTCGCCTTCCTCAAAGAGCCCGCCCGCTTTACGAAGCTGGGCGCGAAGCTTCCGAAGGGGCTGCTCCTCGTCGGACCGCCCGGAACAGGGAAGACCCTGCTCGCGCGCGCGGTAGCCGGAGAGGCCGGAGTCCCCTTCTTTTCCATGAGCGGCTCCGGCTTCGTCGAGATGTTCGTCGGTGTAGGGGCCTCGCGGGTGCGCGACCTCTTTCGGGAGGCCAAGGCGAAGGCCCCCTGCATCATCTTCATCGACGAGCTGGACGCAGTCGGAAAGAACCGCTCGGGAGCCTATTTCGGCGGAAACGACGAGCGCGAGAACACCCTCAACCAGCTTCTCACCGAGATGGACGGTTTCGAGCCGAACTCCGGGGTCATCATGGTCGGAGCCACCAATCGCCCCGAGGTCCTCGATCCCGCGCTCCTGCGCCCCGGCCGCTTCGACCGCCAGGTACTCGTCGATCGCCCCGACCTCAAGGGGCGGGTTCAGATCTTTGAGGTGCACACGCGCGATCTCGTCCTGGACGAGGAGGTGGACCTGCAGCGCCTGGCGGCCTCCACCCCCGGTTTTGCCGGGGCCGAGATTGCGAACGTCTGCAACGAGGCTGCGCTTCTCGCCTCGCGCCGCGACGGCGAGAAGGTCGGGATGGTTGACTTTCAAAACGCCATCGAGCGGATCATCGCAGGGCTGGAAAAGAAGAACAAGATCATCAATCCGCAGGAGCGTCGCATAGTCGCCTATCATGAATCGGGTCATGCCGTCGTGGGCTACTTCACGCCGGGGGCAGATCCGGTGCAGAAGGTCTCGATCGTTCCGCGAGGAATCGGCGCGCTGGGCTACACGCTCCAGACCCCCCTCGAGGATCGCTACCTGATGTCCCGCACCGAGCTGCTCGGCAAGATCAAGGGGCTGCTGGGGGGAAGGGCGGCCGAGGAGGTTGTCTTCGGAGAAATCTCGACGGGGGCTTCGAACGATCTCGAACGGGTGTCGCGAATTGTGCGGGAGATGCTCACCGTCTACGGCATGAGCCGGCGCAGCCCGAACGTCTCTCTCGTCGACCGCGAGGATTCGCGCTTCCTCGGCCAGGGGCCGACCCTCGCCCGGCGGTCGGATAAGTACGAGGAGGAGATCGACGAGGAGATGCGGGAGATCATCAACGAGTGTTACGAAGAGGATAAGGAGCTCCTCCGCCGAAGCCGAGCCCTCCTCGACCGCATGGCGGGCGACCTCCTCGATCGCGAGAAGCTTGACGAGCGGGAGATAATCGCAATCCTCGGACCGCGCCCCGGCCTTCCGCTGCCGGAAGCGGCAGGCGCGCGAGGTGGGCCGCTGCGTTGACCGTGAGCGGTCCAAAGCATAGGATCAGGGCATGTCCATCGACCCCCATCGTATCTACAGGCTCATCAACGCCATACAGGACTATGAGTGGGGCTCGCCGACGGCGATTCCCTCGCTCCTCGGGAAGTCCAACCCCGACGGGAAGCCCCAGGCAGAGCTCTGGATGGGCGCCCACCCGAAGGCGCCCACGCGCCTCCTCGATACGCAGGA
>DAHUYW010000048.1 GCA_027306915.1 Spirochaetales bacterium
CGTCTCGGACCTCGACGCAATCAACGAAGAGGAACGCGACGAAAACGACTTCATCGACGAGA
This sequence comes from Spirochaetales bacterium, assembly GCA_027306915.1. Next base: position 63 of record DAHUYW010000048.1, read on the forward strand.
GGCTCGGCGATATCGAAGACCATGCGCTTTCGCTTGCGCAACTGGACGACGGAAACGGCTACAGTCTCCAACAGCATTACCTCTGGCTGATGACCGCAACAAGCACGCTTCGAGGCAAGGAGTGCTTTGACATCGAAGAGGATGAGGAAGAGTGAGAGGGGCCACACTCGGAAGAGAATCTCGTGGGATACCGTCGGTCCAGTCCCAAGCACCCAAGCTTGCCGGACTTCACTTTCGTCCGCGACGAGTGTCAGTGCAACCTGCGCTTGCGTAGGAATTCGGCGCACGCTTTATCCGGCCCCATGATGTGGTTCGTTAGCCAGGCACCGAGGAATTCCAATGCCTCCGGGTTGATGGTAACCTTGCCGATCTCGAACTCCCATTGCAGCTCGATGGTTCGCTTCATGAACGCCTCATGTCGCGCAACGTGCTCGGCTGCGTTGGGGTAGCCAAGCCTTTCAAAGAGATCCTGCTCGACGGTAAATGCATGCTCGATTGCTTCCATGAGGCCGCTGAACATCTCCACGAGGTGTGCGTTGTCCGCCCCACTCATCATCGCCGAGTACAGCACGTTCAGGAGTGCGACGCAATTGTCGTGCTCCTGGTCTATCTCTTCGATCCCGACGCGAAGGTCGGGGGACCATTCCAAGAATGCCATTGCCAGCCCGAAAAGGTGATGTTTGACTTCTGCACAGCCAACGAGCCGATGTTACACCGAGGATCGACCGAGAGCAAGGGCACTATCGACGGCTTTCGATGATCGGGCGCCAAAGACTCGCCTACTCCAGGTTCGCGTGGCGGGAGAACATCTCCTCGGGTCTCGTGCGGGAGCGTTCCATGAGGACGAGAATGATGCTGTCCAGAAGAAGCCACAGGGCCTGCTCGAAAAGCGCGGCCATCGGCTGGGTCGAAACAACCTTGTGAGCGGCCAAATCGGTCTCGTCAGTCCGGGCGCGAGAGCCTCCGACTTCGGCTCGGCGAGCTTCGGCGGCCTTCACTCCCGGAACCGACCCGGTCGCTCGTTCCGGGACTGCCGCTCGTTCCTCCCGCTTGGGAGTTTCGGCTGGAATCTCGACGATGAGATCGGCGATCCGCCCGATGGAGGAGTCACGGGCAGTCGTTACAAGCGCAAGGGTAGCCCCCAGGCGTTTCGCCTTTTCGCAAAGTACCACGAGGCTCTCCGTTGCCCCGGATCCCGACCCCGCGATGAGCAAATCGCCGGACCTGAGGGCCGGGGTGATCGGCTCTCCGACCACGAAGGCGCACCTCCCCAGGTGCATAAGCCGCATCGCAAAACCGCGCATGACGAGACCCGAGCGCCCGGCTCCGACGACGTAGATGCGCGGCGCAGCCGAAAGGAGCTCGACGAGCCGCTCCACCGCATCCCGCTCGATCAGGCCGAGAAGCCTGCGCAGCTCGTCGAGGGCGAGAAAACGGAAATCGTCATAGCTCATCGCATTCTCCTCATCGCCGCCCGCCATCGCCAGCATCGGAGGTTGCACGGCTGAGGTAATCGTTCCACAGGTCTCGATCTACGCAGACCACTTGGGCGTCGCTGACCGTTCCATCGAAGGCGTTTGCCGCCATGACGAGGAAGACCACCCGGTCGCCTTTCTCCCAGACCGCGATGTCGACGCCCTGCGGGAGGTTCGCGCCGAGAAGGTCGTAGCTCGTCCGCAGGTCGATGGGGCCCACGCCAAGCCGACCGGTCATCGCTCTCATCTTCGCGGAGAAGGCGGCGTCCATGCTCCCCCCGAGACTGACGAGCGTGGTGTCGAGGATGAAGAGGCGGCCTCGGCGCGGCTCGCTCGGAGAGCCGAGGAAATAGCAGTCGATTCCGTAGATCCCCCGATAAGCCGCAGTTCCCGGCGGGACGCTGAAATGCAGGTCAAAGACGAGAGCCGGGTCGAGGATGGGCATCCGGAGTATGCGCCTGTCGAGGCTATCCGCCAGAAAGGCTGCCGGGCCCGCATAGTCGGCAGCGGCCCAGAAGATCGGCGGGCTAGCTCTGTCGTGACTCAAGGGCTCCATCCCGTGAAGGACCGAGAGCTCGCTCCCTCCGAGGGGTCCCTCTCCATCGGCAAGGGGTGTCGCAGGGATGGGCGGATTCTGCTGCGCCGCGACGCAAAGCGGCGGCACGAGGATCAGAGCCAGGATACACAAGAGGCGCGCCGCTCCCGGCAAGCACTCATCATCCGTACCACCCTTCTTCACGTAGCGCACCCGCCCCGCATCTCCGTTTTCGCCGCTGCTGCCTTCCACGCCCGGGAACTTACGACACTCCTCGAGCGCCTAATCATATCATGAATGCCCCGTGCAGACTCCTCCCCCTCATCGCCGCAGCAGTCGTGTTGGCAGGATGCGCGACTCTTCCGCCGCGCCCGAGCGGCAGCGACGCGCTCCTGGTCGGCCGCGTCGCCCTCACGGTGACTCACGGAGCCTACTACGGCGAGCCGGCAGTGGACGGATCGCATGTAGCTGGCATCTACGTCTCGGTCCGAAACCTTACGACCGGAAAGACCTATCATGCCGAATCGTATTCGCCCGACGGGCGTTTCTTCTTCCCGAGCTTGGCCCCCGGTCGCTATGCGCTTACGAAGCTCTTCTACTACGACGGCTTCTACAATCAATCGGCCAAGCCGGTCTTCACCGCAATCCTCGATCTTCCCTTCGTCGTCGCTGCGCGCGCCGTCAACAATCTGGGCGAGCTCGATTGGCGTGACAGCGGCGGTATCTCACCGGACGTCCACGCAGGGGCCGGCTACGCAGCCGTTGCCAAGTCCTTTGCAGGTCCGCTTGCTGCCTCCCGGTGGGCCGCTCTTCCTCGCGTCGATGTGAGGCTCGAGGCGCCGTCGAAATAGCGCACCGGAACGAAGTCCGGCGACGTGATCGGAACCGTAGAAGGCTGATCCCTTTTTTACCTCGCGGGAGGATTCGGCTGCAGGACTATCTTGAGGGACTCGCCGAGCCCGGCCTTTTCAAACGCCTCCCCGACGGACGTGAGATCATAACGTCCGGTCACGAACGGTGAGAGGTCAAGCTTTCCGGAGTTGATGATCTCGGCCGCTCGCCAGCAATCGTGCGTGCTACATGCGGTCGTGGCGGTTATGACCAGCTCTTTATAGTGAACGAGATTGGAATCAAACTGAATCGCGGGTCGATCCTTCGGAAGGCCCCCGAAGAAGTTGATGCGCCCTCCGATCGCCGCGAGCTTCAGGGCCTCCTCTTGAGCCGCGTGCGCCGGGGCCGCAACGATGATGACGTCAGCCCCCTCGCCTGCCGATTCATCGTGGACCAGCTCGGCCAAGCGGTCGCCGCCTGCGCTCAACGCGTGGTCGGCGCCAAACCTCAGCGCCTGATTCGCCCTGTACGGATTCGGGTCGCTCACGATGATCTTCCCTGCACCCTTGAGGCGGGCGAGCGCCACGTGCAGCGCTCCGATCGGTCCCGCACCCATGACGAGGACCGTCTCTCCCGGACGGATACCGAGCGGCTCCTGGCCGCGCAGCACGCAGGCGAAGGGCTCCATGAGCGAGCCCACTGCGGGATCGACCGTCTTGGACACCGGGATCAGGTTGCCCTGCGAAAGAAACGGCGCGGGCAGCTTGACGTACTCGGCGAACCCTCCGTCGATGGTGATTCCGATCGCCTGGTAGTTGGGGCAGCGGTTATTGTTGCCCGAGATGCACTGGCGGCAGCGGCCGCATCCGACGTTTGGCGCGACGACGTAGCGTTCTCCGCGACGGAGCTCCTCGACGGCGGTCCCGACCTCATAGATCTCACCGATCACCTCATGACCGGGAATGCGGAGCGTTCCCTCCGGGTACTTCCGATGGTTCCCGTGGAGAATGCGCAGGTCGGTGCCGCAGATGCCCGCTCCAAGGACTCGGAGGAGCACCTCCCCTTCGCCGGCTCGAGGCTCGGGGACCTCCTCGACGCGGAGGTCCTCCGGTCCGTGGTAAACTGCCGCGCGCATCACGCCGCCCCCTTCCCTGCTCCGGGCCCTTGGAGAATCTCGGCGAGGCGAACGGGCCGCTCTTCGAGGAGCGACCTGTTTGCCGCAAGGACTGCGGCTACCGCCCAGCGCCCGTCGGCCCCGGTGACGCCGGGGGCCTTCCCATCCCGGATGCTTCGGACAAAGTGGTCAATCTCCTTGATGTAGCCCCACGCGAATCGCTCCGGCCAGGTGCGGTAGATGGGGGTGATGAGACCCTGGTTCCGGTCCGTGCAGACCACGACCGCCTGCCCGGCAAGCTCTCCAATCTGCATGATGCCCTTCTCCCCCACGACCTCCACCCTGGCATCGTAGCCGTAGCCGCACGGGCAAATCCCCGAGATCGAGCCGAGCCCTCCGCTTTCGAATCGCATGCTCACGACTGCGTTGTCGAAGAAGTGCTCGGTCGTTACCCCGAGCTGCGCCCCCTTGAAGTTGGCCACCTCGACGTAGACCCGGTCGATGTTCGATCCCATCAGCCACCTGACACAGTCCCAGTCATGGCTGTTGACCTCGGCCAGCATCCCGTTTGAAGTCTTGAGGTCCGACGCCCACGCCGGAGGAAGCCCGGGGCCATGGGTGAGGGATTTGACGACCATCGGTCGCCCGATCTCTCCGGCCTCGATGCGTGCGGCTGCGGCGAGGAACTCGGGGTCGAATCGCCGCATGAATCCAATCTGAAGCAGTACTCCGGCCTGCTCGGCTGCGGCGATTATCCGATCGCACTCCGCGAGATTGAGCGCCATAGGCTTTTCGAGGAAGACGTGCTTGCCCGATCGCGCGGCGAGCACCGCGAGCTCCGCGTGCGTGAAGGTCGGCGTCGTGATCACCACCGCCTCGAAATCGACTGCGCGAAGGGCGTCGTCGAGGCTCCGAAAATCCGCCCCATAGCCGAACTCCTCGGCCGTCGCCTTCCGAACCGCGTCGTCAGGGTCGACGAGGGCTACACATGCGGCGCCCGGAATATGATTGATGATCGATCGGGAATGCTGCAGCCCGACGCGGCCTGCCCCCACCATGCAAATCCGAATAGGTGTCACAGACTCTCTCCTTGCGGGCCTGCCTCTTCGGCTGGCGCCTTGAGCTCGCGAAAGGTCGCCGCGAGCCGTTCCTGGAGCCTGACATAGCTCTCGACGAGAGGCGAGTAGAGGGCATGCGCCTCCCTCTCCACTTCAAGAGGTGCTCCGCGGGTTACCGCCCGCTCGGCCGCCGCCTCCGCCAGATCGTCGAACAGGCCTGCCGCCTTCCCCGCTACGAGAGCGGCGCCCCAAGCCCCCAGCTCCTCGCGGCCGAGCCGCCGGTAAGGAACGCCGAGGACGTTTGCCTTGATCTGATTCCAGACTGCGCTCTTCGCGCCTCCGCCGGCGACCCTCGCTTCGATCATGGCAAGCTCCGGGAAGAGCTCCTGCAGGATGCGTACGTAGTAGGCATACTCGAACGCCACGCTCTCCAGGATCGCCCGGAAGAAATGGGCCTCGGTATGCTTCCAGGTGAACCCGATCCATGCGCCCCGCATCTCCGGCGAAGCCGGACAAATCCGCCCTCCGAGGTGCGGCGAAAAATAGAGACCCTCCGCCCCGGGCTCGATTCTCGACGCCCGCTTGATCATTTCGTCGTACAGGCGGTCGCTTCCCGTCGCTGACTCTCCACCCCCGGCGCTGAGGCTCCCCGCACTCCGAGGCCGCCACTGGTCTACGCTCCAGAACTGGTCGCGAAACCAGCGAAGTGCCATCCCTCCCCCGGCGATGTAGGCAAGTGGATGCCAGATTCCGGGTACTACCGATCGCATCGTGAGGAGCGCTCCGTTACGCTCGTCAGCCACGTAGCGGTCGGTGCATCCCGCCAGGACCGAGGCGGTTCCCGCGGTGTCGAAGAGCATCCCCGGACGCACGATCCCGGCGCCAAGGGCGCACGCGGCGGTGTCGCCGCAGCCGGCGGCGATCGGCGTTCCGGGAGCAAGCCCAAAGTCGCGCGCACCGTCGTCCGCCGCCTCACCGACGACCTCCCACGGCGCGACGATTCGGGGAAGCTTCGTCCGGTCGAGCCCGAGCAGGCCGATAAGCTCGTCCGACCATGCCCCCTTTTCGGCATCGCTCACCCCCGAAAAGTGGATGAAGGTATGGTCGATGAAGGCCGACTCTGCGGCCAGCCCCCCCAGGCGCCCAGCCACGTAGCAGGTCGGCACCACGAACTTCGCTATCCGGCCGTAGACGGCCGGCTGCTCCTCCTTCCACCAGAGCATCTTGGGTCCGTGGTCGCAGGTGGGGGCGCACCCAGTGAGGCGGGTGACGAGCGGTCCGAAGCTCGCGCGAATCCGCTCGATCTGGGGCTGGCAGCGCATGTCGAGCCAGGAATCGAAGCGGCTGGCCGGCCGGAACCGATCGTCGATGGTCCCGATTCCGGCCATCTGGCTGTCGAAGGCTATCGCGGCTACCGCGCGGGGATCGACGCCGCTGTCGCGAAAGAGCCGGCCGACCGCCCGACCGGCGGTCGTGTAGAAATCGGCCGGATCCTGGTCGACCACGCCGGGAGAGGGGTTGGCGATCGGCACCTCAACGCTCGCGAGCGCCACCTCTTCGCCGGCCGCGGTGTACAGTCCCGCCTTGGTGGCGCTCGTTCCGAGGTCGACCCCGATCAGGTACTTTGCGCCCACTGCATATCTCCGGCCGCCCTACCCCGGCGAACGCCTCTCGAGAGGGGGCGCTCCGAGGCGCGGGCGATCAGTCGACAACCTTCAGCCAGCCTCCATCCACGTAGTAGCTGGCTCCGAGGCTGTAGCTCGCCCTGTCCGAGCACAGGAAGACATAGGTATTCGCGAGCTCCTCGGGTGTGGCGAATCGGCCGATCGGCGTGTTCTGCTGTGCTATCCGGTCGAGGTACTGCTGCGGGGTGATCCCCTCCTTCGTACCGAGAATGGTGGCAGTCTTCAGCCAGTCGGGGGTGAGGATGAGACCGGGATTGATCGTGTTGGCGCGGATGTTGTCCTTGATTACCTCATTGGCAAGACACTTGGTGAACATCACGAGGGCGGCCTTCGTGGTATTGTAGATGGGCTCGTAGTAGAGCGGCTGTTTCGCGCAGATCGAGGCGGTGTTCAAGATGACCCCGCCCCCTCGTTTCCGCATAAGCGGGACAAAGCCGCGGGCGGTCCGAACGGAGGCCATGACGTGGAGGTTCCAGAAGTACATCCACTTCTCGTCCGGCGCCTCCATGATGGTTTCCTCGGTCCCGGTCCCTGCATTGTTGATGAGGATGTCCGCCCCTCCGGCCCTCTCCTCGACCGAGCGAACGAGCCTCTCCACCCCTGCCGCCTCCGAGACATCCGCGCTTACCCCCACAGCCTTCACGCCGAAGTCCCGCACTATGGCGGCAGCCGCCTCGTTCAGCTTTCCGGCGTCCCTCGCGCACAGAAAGACGTCGACCCCCTCCGCGGCGAGCCCTCGCGCAACCGCAAGGCCAATCCCCTGGCTCCCGCCGGTGATGACCGCCGTCTTTCCCTTTAGCCCTAGGTCCATTGCGCTGTCTCCTCCGTCGTGCGTCAGTCGAGGGCGATCATGACCTTCATCGCCCTGTCCTTGGCGCCGTCGATGTATTGGTAGGCGGCGAGGTAATCCTCGAACCGGAAGCGGTCGGTGATCAGCCTCTCGAGATCTACCCGCGTCTCATCGATGAGGCGAATCGCGGTCTCATAGTCCCTTCGCTGGTACATGAGCGTTCCCACCACGCTGAGCTCGCGGTCCTGCACGAGACCGATATCGACTTCGGGCTTCTTGCCGAACACCCCGACAACAACGATGGTCGAGCCCTTTCGCGCATTCGCCACCGCGAGCGAGATCGTCTCCTGCGCTCCGATGCATTCCAGAATCAGGTCGGCCTTGGCCTCCCCGAAGCGAGCGTCGATCGCTTCGGCAAGGTCTTGCTTCGTGGTGTTTACCGGGTAGTCGATCCCGCACTCACCGGCAAGATCGAGCCGGAAGTCGCTGAGGTCGGCTATCACGACCTCGGCCGCGCCGAGCCCCTTCGCGGTCTGGCCCACGAGGTTCCCGATGGGTCCCGCACCGAGCACGACCAAGCGCTTGCCTTCGACGTCGCCTGCCCGGCGTAAAGCATGAACCGCTACCGAAAGCGGCTCTACCATCGCCCCGATCTCGTAGGAGACGTCGGGGCGCAGCCCCACAACCAGCTCTTCGGGGACCGGAAAGAAATCCTGCGCCGCCCCGCCGGTCTGAAATCCCATCACCTTAAGCGCGGTGCAAATGTTCGACATCCCGTGGGTGCACGGATAGCACTTCCCGCAGGTGACCTGCGGCAGAAAGGTCACGCGGTCGCCGGCCTTGAAGCGGGTAACGCTTCGACCCACCTCCGCGACGATACCGGCGACCTCGTGACCCTGGACCACCGGATAGCTCGTGTAGGGGTGCAGCCCGTGGTAGACGTGGATGTCGGAGCCGCACACTCCGATCCGTTTCACTTCGAGCAGGACTTCATTGTCCTTCAGCGCCGGCCGCGGAACCTCGCGGAGCTCGATCGCGCCTGGTTTGGTCATAACTGCCTGTCGCATAGCTTCGAATCCAGTATGAACGATAACCTCCAATTGTCAAGAAAAATGTTATCCTGTCATTACATAGCTCTCGGTTTTTTTTGACGCCTCGTTTCGAATCGCATCGGGCCAAGCGACTTCCTAAATCCAAGCGCTCGGAGGTGGCAGTATGGAGGCACCCCGGCTGATAGCTCCGGACTCCTCCAGCGCTCGGCATCATCCTGTGCCTACGCCAATTCGGAGAGAGGGACTAATGACAAACGATCAGCCGGGATTCGGCAAGGACCTTCTCTGGGGAACCGCAACGGTCACTATCACCGCTACGCCGAGGACATCGCGCTCATGCGAAAGCTCCGCGCCACCCTCTATCATTGAGACCTGCCGCAGTATCTGGAGGACGGGGTCGGCTGGCCGGCGCGAGATACGGCGATATCGATAAGATCGCGCAGAAGATCGACTTCCTCGGGGTTGTCGCCGGACATGAGTGACGAGCCAGCTGTCAAGGTCGCGCGAGGGCGGAGACGGGCCCGCCATTCAGATCCCTTGCGGCCGCCTCCATCAGCAGGAAGAAGGCCTGCCCCTCCGGCGCGACACCGGCGCGGTCAAAGGTCGGAGCTCCACACACCCCCTGGACGAGGCCGTATTGATCGACCCTACCATGAGCGGCGCTCCTTGCACGGTCGGCGTAGGGAAGGTAGCTCCGGTCCAGCCACCCGGACGTAACACCCCTGTAGATGGAGTATGCGAGCATTTGTGCTGCGTTGGTCTCCACAAAGGTTGATGGGTCGTCCAGCACATTGTGGAAGAGGCCATCCTTCCTTTGATGCGCGATACAACCGTCGATGATCTCTTGTGCGTGCTCGATCAGCGCCTTCTTGTCTTCCCTTCTCGAGTCGGGGAGCGCACGAATCACCCTGGTAATCCCGGCAGCGGCCCAACCGTTTCCGACTCCCCAGAAATCCCTTCGCTCGAACCGGTTCTGATCGTCATCCCAGATGTGCGAAAGCAGCCTCTTGTCGGAGCTCCACAAGTACTTCTTGAACCCGTAGATTTGCTTTAAGGCCTCATCGAAGCAGCCGGCAACGGCCAGGAAGGGCGGCGCCATGTAATAGGAGTCAACCCAAATCTGATGCTTCATATCCAGGTGGTAGAGCACCCCATCATTCGTCTTCGGCGCCCGATAGAGCAGGTAGTCGAGCAATCCATCAGCTGCTTCCTGGAGCTCCCGTTCCCCGGTGGCCGCGGCGGCAAACAGGAGCGGCTCTCCGAGGCAGGCAGGATCGGTCACGGACTCGTTGCGCTCCATGACCCCCAGCCTTCCGTCCTTCGCTCTGCGCATGACCGCAGCTTTGGCGAGCAGGATCACCTCGTCACGATCACCGAGCTCGAGCAGCGCCTGCGCGGTCACCCCCTGCTCCCACTGAAATCTCTGCATCGCAAGCAGCGCTGCCTTGACCCTCGTCACCACATCGTTATCGACGTCTTTGGAGCTCACGGTTCCTCGAGAAAGCCGAACGACGAAGCAGCGGGCGCTTGCCCACGAAATCCAGGCCGTTCAACTGCCGCTGGTGCCGGCTTCGCGCCGCTTTCGACTGTAACGCTCTATGAATCGGTAGGGATAGGGCAGCGGAATAGCGCTTGCTTCGGAGAGCGCCGCGACCTCTCCCGGCTCCAATTCCCATCCGACAGCGCCGAGGTTTTGCGCAAGCTGCTCTGGCGATCGCGCCCCGAAGATCGGGATGACTATCTGCGACTGCCTAAGGAGGTAGTTGAGCGCCACCTGGGCGGGAGTCTTTCCGCGCTCTTTCGCAATCCGGGTGAGCACATCCACCACGCGCCAGGTGAGCTCGGTTTCGCGCTGCCCGGGTTGGTCGTCCCACCGGTCTCCCCTCCCGACTCGGCTGTCGGGGTCCGGCCGGCCGCTCTTCGTGTACTTGCCCGAGAGCCAGCCCCCGGCAAGGGGCGACCAGGCGAGCAGTCCGATCCCCTCCTCGCGGCAGAGGGGCAGCAGCTCCCATTCGGTTTCCCGCACGAGAAGACTGTACTCCGCCTGCAGAGACACGAGCGAGGCGCTCCCCCGGCTTTGGTTCAGGAGGTGCGCCTTCATGAGCTGGCTTGCGGTGAAGTTGGAAACCCCGAGGTAGCGCGCCTTCCCCGCGCGCACGAGATCGTCGAAGGCGCCGAGCGTCTCTTCGAGCGGCGTCGAAAGATCGTAGCAGTGTGCCTGTAAGAGATCGATGTAATCGGTTTGAAGCCGCCGCAGACTTTCTTCCGCCGTCTGGGCGATGTGCTTCTTCGAGAGCCCAATGTCGTTCGGACCGGTTCCCGTAGCAAAGAAGACCTTCGTGGCCACGACTACCGAGTCCCGATTCTTGCGGGATTTCAGCCAGGCGCCGAGCATCGATTCGGAAGCTCCGGCGTTGTAGGTGCTGGATGTATCGAAGAGGTTCCCCCCTGCCGCGACGAAATGGTCCGCCATCTCATGAGCGTTTTTCTCGTCCGCTCCCCACCCGAAGGTCTGAGTCCCCATCGCAAGCTCCGAAACCTGCAGGCCGCTCCTCCCCATGAACCGATAGCGCATTGACCTATCCCTGCCTACCGTCCGACCGTGCACGGCTCCGACAAATCTTGGAACTGGATGTCGTTCGTGCCGGTCTTCGACCGGAACACGACCAGACAGCGAGCCGGACGCTTTCCTTCCGGAAACGGAATCCAGTGCCACGCTCCTTTTTCCATAATGAACGCCTGACCGCTCTTCATCTTGAGCGCCCGCACCCCGCGCAGTGTTCCGTCCCGTGACTCCTGGGGCGGCGCTACGAACACCACCGAATCGCCCTCAAGCGCCACGAGCATCTCGCGGCTGTGCATGTGACGCTCCATCCGGCTCAATACCGCGGGCCGGGGGAGGCACAGGAGGGCGCCCGAAGATAGGGGAGCCTCGAGACCGATATCGAGATTCGTGTCGCTGTAGGCGAAGTCCTCGCCTTTCTTTGCGGAGGGAACGCCCCGAGGCGTAAGCACATGCCCTATCCCTAATAGCGACTCTTCCGAGAGCGATACCGCCGTCACTTTCATGAGACCTCCCTTGAAAAGACCATCACTCCCGTGGTAAGGATGCAAATCCGCGCGCGCGAGCCGGTGCCTTCGACGCCTGTAAGTCTGCTCGCTCCGACGGCGCCGTTCCCCTTTACTTGATGATCGGGGTTTTGCTCCGATCGAATGTGAGCACGACGCTTATGATGATCATGAGCCCCAGAATAGTCTGCTGGAAATAGATGTCGATGCCGACGACGTTCATTCCGTTGGCGAGGGCGCTCAAGAGGAGCGCTCCGAACAGAGTATTGAGCACCCCGCCCGTGCCGCCGGTAAGCGCGGTGCCGCCTACTACCACGGCTGCGATCGAGTTGAGAATGTAAGGATCGCCCACTGAAGGGTCCCCGCCGAAACGCACCGACGAAATCATTACCCCGGCGATCGAGGCGCCGAGCCCCGACAGAACAAAGGCGAAGTTGCGTGTTTTCGCGATGTCGATTCCAGACATCCACGACATCCTGATGTTGCTCCCAACATAGAAGATGTTTCTGCCACTCGCAGTAAACCTCAGGAGGATGTAGAAAAGCGCGAGAACTGCGACCCCGAGCCAGAGCACGTTGCCGACGCCAAGAAACCCGCCATTTACGAGATTGAGCGTCTTATAGGTCGAGGACGGGACGTTGACCGGCCTGGCGGAGACCAGATAGGCCAGACTGACAAGAATGCCTCCCATCCCGAGGGTTGCAATGAACGAAGGAATCTTTATGCGAGTGAGCAGGATGCCATTGAGGTAGCCAAAGAGGGCGCCGACGAGTATGCACAGCAGGTAGGTCCACTGTCCAAACCGTCCAATCGTTACGACAAAGACAACAGAAACAAACGATATTACGCCGCCGACCGAGAGGTCTATTCCGCCGATCAGAATCGTGCACATCTGCCCCAGCGAGACCATGAGCAGGACCGCTGCGAAGCTTGTGATCGTGTTTATGTTGTAAAGGGAAAGGAAATTGCGATTCCCGAGGTAGAAGGCCAGCCCGACAACTACCAACAAGGCTATCGTGAAGTAAAGGGTTGGGATCTGCAGTCCTTGCCGCCCGGCGTTGCCGACCTTCGGTGCGCTGGTTACCTCGTCTTCCCTGGTCTCTGCCACTTGACTTCTCCTTCCGGGACGCTTCTACACAATAGCGCCAATAACATCGCTCGGAGTGGGCTTCTTGTTCGGCGAACAATCAACCTCCGTTACAAAACGGCCGTCCTTCATTATCAACATCCGACTGCTGAGCCCGATGTCCTCCTCGAGGGTGTCGCACATTATGATCATTCCGATGCCGTCGCGAGCGAGCTGCCGTATGAGCCGAAAGATCTCGTCCTTGGCCCCGACATCCACGCCCCGCGTCGGATGGTCCAGGACCAACAACTTCACCTGCGAGCTGAGCCACTTGGAAATAACGATCTTTTGCTGATTCCCGCCGCTCAGGGTGCCACACATCGTCGTAACCGACGGCGTCTTTATCTTGCACTCGTCGATCCAGCGGCGCGCATTGTCTCGCTCCCGCCTCACGCTGATGAGTCCCGCCGATCGAAGACGCTTGAGCACCAGAAGGTTTATGTTCTCGCCGACACTCATCCCGAGCGCAAGCCCTTCGTTGCGGCGATCGATGGGCACATGGCCTATACCGACGGCTACCGCCGTGCTCGGAGCACCGGCGGGAAGCTTCTTCCCGTCGAATTGGATGCTACCCGTGTCCGCCTTGTCGAGGCCGGTGATGCACTTGCACAGCTCCTCCTTTCCCGAGCCGACGAGACCGACCAGGCTTACTATCTCGCCCTTTCTCACTGAAAACGTGATGGCGTCGAAACAACCGCGCTTGCTCAAGCTCGCCACCTTCAGGACTTCCTCTTCGCGCGGCGAAGTCTGCTCGTCTTCGTGATAGCGGTTTGCCGAGAAGCTGTGTCCGACCATAAGCTGTTCGATGTCGGCGAGGTTGGCCGACGACGACTCCATCTCGGTGACGTTTCTTCCATCCTTGAGGATTACGATGCGGTCGGAATGCTCCACGATCTCCTGGAGGCGGTGGGAGATGAGAACCACCGAGGCACGACGCTTGATGTCAGCCAAGATCTCGAAGAGCGTGTCTCGCTCGGCGTCGTTCAGCACGGTGGTGGGCTCATCGAGAATGAGGATAGGATTGCCTTGCCGGTAAAGATCGGAAAGCCAGAGGAGCCGCGCGATCTCCACCATTTGCCTGACCGCGGGAGTCACATCGGAAACTACGGAATCCAGATCAGCCGGCACCTTGACCTGCGCGAGAACTCGCTTCGCCTCGATGCGCATCGACCGCCGCGACAGAATCCCGAGCTTTTGGAACACCTGTTCGTGACAGAGAAAGAGATTGTCGATGATCGAGAGATTCGGGATGAGGGTTCCGTCCTGGAAGACCATCCCTATTCCATACTTGATGGCCGTCGCCGGATCCTTGAGCGCAACGTGCTCGCCGTGCAAAAGGATGGTCCCCTGGTCGGGTTGAACCAGGCCGATCATCACCCTCATCAATGTGGACTTCCCCGCTCCGTTTTCACCGACCAGGCCGACTATCTCGTTTGCGCGAACTGCAAAATCAACGTTGTCAAGCGCGACCACTCCAGGATACGACTTGGTAATTCCACGAAGGTCGAGAACGGAGCCATCCGCCCTGTCGTTCTGCATTTCGCTCATGCCTCAACTCCATTCACTTGATGAAGCCAAGTTTTCTGCGGTCTATCGTAAGTGCCACGGCTCCGATCAGAACTATCCCATTCACCGCTTGCTGCACATAGGGGCTAACGTTCATCAGCACCAATCCGTCGGCAAGCGCCGTCACGATCAAGGCGCCGAGTGCCGCGTTCTTTGCTCCTCCTATGCCACCGGTCAACGCGACTCCGCCGACCGCGACCGCCGTTACCGTGGGGAAAAGGTTGTTGCTGCCGGTGCGGGGAAGCGCGCTTCCGAGGCGAGTCGCGAGAAAAAGGGCGGCCAGACCGTAAAAGACTCCCGCGATCATGAAGACAAGAATCTTGATCCGGTCAACCTTTACCCCTGCCTGTTTGGCGGCCAGCTCGTCGCCGCCGATCGCGTAGAGATAACGGCCGAATCTCGTCCGGTCCTGAACGATCTGGATGACCACGAAGAGCAGGAACGCGATAAGCGCAATGTCGGGGACCCCGAAGAGATCGCCGTTTACGACGCTTTGAATGCGGTTGTCTAGAAGCGGTATCGTCGTCGCCTTGTTGATGGCAACTGCAAGCCCAAAGAGCGTCCAACTCATTCCGAGAGTTGCTATGAAGGAGGGTATCCTCAGCTTGGTGATGACAAGCCCGCTCAAGGTACCCGCAAAACCTCCCACCAGAAGCACGATCGGGATGATCCAAAGACCGACGTCGTTGCCGTTGACGGAGTTCTTCAAGAGAAGACCCACGAAGACTATGCACAGCGCGGCCACCCCCTCGACCGAGAGATCGATGCCGCCGAGCACAATGGTCTGGTGCAGGCCGATCGCGAGGATTGCCGGGATTCCGGCGAGGCTGAGAATAACCTCGATGTTGTTCCACGAGAGATACTTCCCTCGTGTACCGATGGCGAAGATCGCAGCCACGATGACGAGGGTGAGAAGCTGTCCGCCTATACCGGAGCGTCCAAGCCATCTCCCGGTCGCAGAAAGTGGTATGCGCACAAATCGATCCGCAACCGGCGTTTGTTTTCCGTTCGTGTTTGCAGCCACGGCCTAACCTACGACCTCCGAAATCTCGCTCGCCACGATCCGCATCCTATGCGCGAGGATCTCGTATAGCTCCGCATGATCGACCTTGCGGGCCGATCATGCGGGCATATCAACTTCAGGAACGCAAAGCGCCGAGCCTTTGCTGCGACCCTACTCGACCTCTGTCACCCAGCGGTCGAAGAAGTGGCTAACGTCGAGATCGTAGGTCGGAGTGTTCTGGATGTATTCTTTCACTACCTTGTCCACGTTCTCCCTGTTCACCTGAACGGGCGGGATAGCGAACTGCCGGTACTTGTGCGGAAGGGAGCTCACATCGAGCTTTCCGTCCTTCGCAGCAAGAGCCATCGCCAAACCGAGCTCGGCCTGATACTTCGAATCTTCGAGAACGGTGGAGCAGGCATATCCGGCCTTGAGGGCGTCGAAGATCTCCGGAATGCCGTCGGTACCGGTCACTAGGACCTTCCCGGCCAGCCCCGCCTCTTTCAGCGCCTGGATTGCCCCCATTGCCATTTCGTCGTTCGCAGACCAAACCCCGTCAATGTCGGGATGAGCTACCAACATCTCCTTCGTCGCGTTGTAGCCCTTGGTTCGGTCCCAATCAGCGCCTTCCCATTGTACCAGTTGGACCCCGGTATTCTCCGCCAGTGCCTTCTGCAATCCCTGGAACCGTCCGATCGCCGGGGTGTTGGAGAGCATGCCTTGAAGCGCGATGATCTTGCCTTTGTTGGGCGTCTTGAAGGTCTTGAAGAGCTCCTTGGCGTTGTAGTATCCGGTGCCCACGCTGTCAAAGGTGATGTGTGAGATCCAGTGGGGATAGTCCCACACCTTGACGTCATCCGGCTTGTTCCACCAGTTGACCCAATAGACCCCGGCTTTCTCGAGTATCTGCGCGATTGGCACAACGTCCGGCGCCTGATTGGGATCAAGGTTCAACACCATGTTCCCGCCGGTCTTCGCCACCTCCGCCTGGATATCGGAGATTCCCTTCTGACTGTTCGCCTCGGTGGACAGCACGTCAACCGGGAGACCCAGCTTTTCTCCAAGCGCCTTGGCCCCGACCGCATAGTTCGCATGATAGGGATTGTCCAATCCTCGGATCGAGACGACAAGCGTCACCTTTCCGGAAGCGCCCGCCGATGACTTCGATGCCTCGCCTTGCCCGCCCGCGAAGATGGAGGCAGACCAAGCGAGTCCTACGAGCAACAGACCTGTCAAGACAAAGATCCTTTTGTTCATGCAGCCCTCCTTTGGCTTGTTGACTCACCTCGTTGAATCAATTGTCGATGCTTATCGAAGCGGAAGCCCAATTATCCCCCGGCAATCGACAGAACGATTACGAACGAAGGTGGGTTCTCTGTGCGTGGACATGATCCCGTTCGTGGTTAGTATAGCATGCCTTGACCTGCTGTCAAGAATAAATTGTGACATTATGTTGTCATAAGGTCCTTACAACATCTCGGGCTATTGTGCTATCTGGAGGTAGGGCCGATAGGGAACGGCTTGTATGACCCGCATGCGCTTCCAGCTCGCGAATTCGTTCAGCTCATTGGTGAGATTCCCGAAGGCTGACGCGTAGTGATGGTTCACCTTTCTCACTACTAGGGTATTCATCAGGTCTTGGAGGGTCATCTCGGCGTCGTTCAAGCGCAGCTTTCCGACCCAGCCGCCGCTTCCCGAGAATCCTCGCTTTCCCGCGATGACCTCGCCGGTGAGGATCAGCAGGTCGTCAAAGCCGTTGTTCATCGCCGCGACCGTCACGGCTCCCGGCTTGAAGGTCATGTCCACCACCACGCCTTCGCCGACCCACCTCTCGCCCTCGTACCTGCCGATGTTGAAGTGACTGTCGAGCGTCGCAGTCCGGTCCGCCCAGCTTGCCGGAGCGACGCCGCAATGCCACAGGTTCAGGCTCGCGTCTTTTTCATCGAAGGCGACGAGGTCGTTAAGCGCCGCTCGCTTCCCGTTGATGGCGTTAAGAATCAACATCATGGTCGCCGAGGCCACGTCGCCCTCGCAGGGGGCAACTATCCCCTGCTCGTTCAAGCGGCTCAACGCGGCGCAGATCGCGACACCGTAGACCTCTTGGAAGCGCTTCCAGCAGCTCACCGCCAGGGCGTCGTAGCGGTTCTCCGTCGCGAAGTCGCGGAGGGCAAGGTAGACTCGCACGGCGCGTTCCATCGATTCGCTGTTCACGAGATTCTTCGCCACTACAGATTCGCCTCGAAGAGTCTCCGTACCGCTCGCAACTTCCTTGCTCGTGTACTTCTTCGCGCGCTCGACGATCTCCTCTACGGAGTAGCGGGTCTGCAGGAATGTCCCGAACCTCTTCTCGAGGACCCGCTCGTCGATGTAGAGATCCTCGAAACCATCGGCGAGGCCTCCGATCTGAGCGATCCGGGAGTGCTCAAGCTTCTTGATCGCGGAAAGCGCCCGCAAGGTCACGAGAAAACGTTCCTGGAACTGCGGCGAGTCAGGCATCCCGTAGAACCACTTGAAGGGAATGTCATAGAGATTGAGGTAGTTGCTGATGATCGCCCCCAGCATGTTGGTGCCGCAGAACGAGTTGAGTTGAAGCACCCCGCTCGTCGAGGGCTCACTCACCGACCAAAGACCGATGCGGCTGCGGACGCGCGCAAGCGGTAGGATAACGCGGCCGTACGGAAGGCTTGCGTTGAAGAGCAGCGTGAAGTCGACGTGATTGTCGTCCATGAAGTTGCGGGCTTTCTTCCCATCATCTTCGCTGCGCAGCGGATCCTGGAAGACCGACAGGTCGAAGCCCATGTTCATGGAAAGAGTCCTCATGCGCTCGATGATGCTTCGGTAGAGGCCCGTGTCGTCGCCGGGCATGTTGGGGTGAACCGCTCCGACCAGTCCTACGTGAACGCGATCTTCAGTCATTTTCCTCCTCCCTCCCTAAAACCGGAGAAGCGTCTTGATCGATGTCGGCTCTTCGGTCGCCTTGAGCGCCTGCGCGGCGTCGCCGATCGGAAACTCCCGCGTGAGGAATTGGGTGTGCGAGAGCTCCCCCTTTCGAATCAGCTCGATCAACGGTTCCTGGGCCGCCGCCTCGGCGGCGCGGGTGGGCCATTGATGCACAAAGAGATTGAAGTTGTAGGGGCCGCTGTCCTTGGCAACCGTGATGCTCGGGCTCGCAACCACCCCATAGACGCAGATCGACCCGGCCATCTTGATGAGCGGCAGCCCCGCGTTTGCGATCCTCTCGCTGCCCACCGCGTCCACGACCGCGTCAAGGGGCTTGCCACGCCGGCGGGTCAGCCCGCCGATCTCGGGTGATCCGGGATCGAAGACCTCATCGGCGCCAAGGGCCGTCGCACGCTCCCGCTTCTGCGGAAGGGGGTCGACGACACCCACCCAGCCGAGCCCGAGCAGCTTTGCGAGGCGGCAGAAGCTCAACCCCACCGGTCCCGCGCCGAAGATGAGGATGTCGTCGCCCTTTTTTAGCTGAAAGTCGCCGAAGCCCGCATAGACCTCGCGCCACGTGCAGAGCAGTCCGGCCGCCTCAACGGGGATATCGTTCGGCAGCTTCCTCATAATCTGGAAGGAGTCGCTCCACCCGTGCGCTTCGTCGGCGACACCGTCCCTCACCATCGCGGCGTGGTCGGTTGCAACGACAAGCTCGCTGAAGCCGCCCCATGCCGACGCATACCGGCGGTCGGTCGGCTTGGTCAGGAGCGCTCCGATAATTCTATCGCCGCGCTTGAAGCTGCGAACCTTGGATCCGCTCGCCTCGACGGTGCCTATCGTTTCGTGGCCGAGGAGGAGGGGAAAGTGATCCGAGCCGATGCCTGGGAAATGGCCGCCCACAACCTTGCGGTCGGTCGAGTTGCAGATATAGGCGATTTCGGTCCGCACAACCGCTTCGTAGGGTCCGGGCTCGGGCTGCGGGATATCGACTATCTCCACCCTTCCCGGCTCAGTTACCGCGACGGACAGCATAGAGCCTCCTTGCCGACAATCGTTCTGTCGACGAGCCGCATTGCGCGCCCGGCGTCGGAGTGGCGCCGTGAGGTCGGCGCGACCCGCTCCGCCTTTAAGCGCGGAGAGCCGCCGGACTCGCTTACGTCGTCTTTCGGAGCTCGAAGCTGAACTTGTTGAGATCGCCTCGGTAGAAGGCGTGCGAAAATTCGATGGGAGTCTCATCGACGAGATAGGTCACGGTCTCGATGAACTGCACGGGCGCGCCCAGCTTGATTCCGAGGAGCTTCGCCTCGTACTCGTCGGCAACCGTTGCCTCGAGGGTGCGAATGGCGTGGTCGATCTTCAGGTTGAAGTCCTGCGCCAGGATGTCGTACATCGAATTGCTTTCCAGATCCTTCGTGGTGATGTCGCGGACGAGGGCGCAGGGAAGATGGGTGACAACTATCACAATCGGCTGACCGTCCGTGAATCGGAGACGTCTCAGCTGCACCACCTCATCCCCTATCGAAATCCGCAACATCTTGGCCACCAGCTCGTTTGCGGCCACGATCGAGCACTCGAGAACCTTGGTGGTGGGGACGAGCCCCTTCTTCCTCATCTCGTCGTTGAAGCTCTCCAGAATGAGGAGGAAATCCTGCTTGATCTTCGGGCTCGCGACGAAGGTCCCCTTCCCCTTGAAGCGAGTGAGATACCCTTCGGATACGAGCTCGTTGATCGCCTGCCGTACGGTCGGCCGACTTATCCCGAAATGCTCGCACAGCTCGTGCTCGGTGGGAAATGGGCTCCCCACTCCCTCGTCGGTGATGTCCTCGAGCAGAATCTCCTTAAGCTGATAGTAGAGGGGAACGGGAGAATTCTTGTTGATGGTCTTGGTGCCAAGTTCCATAGGCTGTCCGTCTCGGTTGGCGCGATTATCCATGGACCCGCCAACCTCTGTCAACCTCCGCCAAAACGCAGCCGACGCTTCCGTCGTAGGCTGCAATCGTCCGCTCTGCCGCCTCTCGCGATAGGGTGTTGAACGCGAACATCCCGAAGTGATGTCCGATCAAATTGGGGATTCGAGCGCGTTCGCACAGGTCGATGGCCTCTTCGAGCGTGAAGTTGCCTGCAATGCCCCGCTCGCGCAGATAAGCGCTGCGCCCGTTTATGGGAAGGAGCGCGACATCGATGTGACGCTCCCGCAGGCGCTCCGCCAGGCCTTCGTAGGGGACGCAGTCCCCAGAGTGATAGACCGTGAGCCCGTCGCTCGTGATGAGGTAGCCGAGGTAGGGGGACTCGCCTCGCGCATTCACGGAGAGCTCCTCGTGAGCCGAGGGAATCGCCTCGACCTCGACAGACCCTGCCGATCCCGCCCCGCTCCTCCCGGAAAGAGCGGCCCGCTCTCCGGCGACCAGCCCGCGAAGTTGGCGAGCCTCGATCCCGAGCGAGCCGGCGTGAGCGAGCTCGGGCGCCGGGACGAACACTGTGCACTCGAGGTCGCGGCGGGCTATTGCGGGCAGCGTCCCCGGATCCATATGATCCGAATGCCGGTGGGTGCACAAAACCGCGTCGACCGGTGGGAGCGCATGAGGCTCGATCGGAGCGTCCATCATGCGCTCGTGAGAAAACTCGCTGCCTCGGTACTTGCCCGCGAGGTGGTCGGAAAGGTAGGGGTCAATGAGGAGTAGCAAACCGGCAGTCCGTATGGCGAACCCTGCCTGACCTAGCCAGTAAAGGCTCATCCCGCCCTCACCGACTGAGGGACGGGAAAGCTCTTCCGCCAGGCTCCCGGCTATCGGCGTGACCGTCAGGCGCGCCATGCCACGCTCCGTGCCGGCTATACGCCGGCCTCCGCAAGCGCCGTGAGAAGATTCTCAACCGCGACCCTCGTCGCCCGCTCGACGCTCTGGCCGGTGTAACCGCCGATGGGGGGCGTCGACAGCACCCCTTCGCGTACGGTGAGCGGGACCTTGCCCGGCGGCTCGACGCGGTGGACGTCCGTAGCGAACCCTCCGAGCTTACCGCTGTCGAGCGCATCGAGCACGGCCCGCTCGTCCACTAGCTCGGCGCGGGCGGTATTGATGAGAAGCGCTCCCGGCCTCATGGTGGCTATCGCTCCTGCATCGAGCAGCGGCTTCCCCTCCGGAAGCGGCGGACAGTGAAGGGTTACCGCATGCGCCTCGCGAAGCAGCTCGTCGAAGGGCGCGAAGCGAAAGTGAGGACTCGGACTGAAGCCGCGGTCCGGATAGAGGTCAAATCCGAGCACCCTCATCCCTATGCCCAACGCGAGCTGAGCTACCAACTTTCCGACCTTGCCGCACCCGACGACGCCGAGGAGCTTATCCTCGATCTCGATCCCCTTGTGGCGCGTCCACTCCCCCGAAGCAAGGGCGGCATCCGAAAGGGAGATCTTCCGCGCAAGATCGAGGAGCAAGCCGATGGTCAACTCCGCCACCCCTCGCGCGTTCGCTCCCTCGGCCCGAAGCACTCGGATTCCCCTCCGCTCGCAGGCCGCGAGATCGATCGAATCCACCCCGGTCCCATTTCTGCTGATAACCTTGAGGTCGCTCGCGGAATCGATAACCCTCGCGCTGATCGTCTCCACGCCGGCGAGATAGCCGACGCACCCCGGAAGAAGATCAAGAAGCTGGCTCTCGGTCGGTTGGACCCCGGAGGGTGCAAAGACCAGCTGATAGCCATGCTCCGTGAGTGGGACGAGCTCCGGATCCCCCCCCCCGTCCGCGGTCAGCGAACGCGGAGTCACAAGGATTTTCGCCATACAAGATCCTCCGCCGGATTAGCGCTCTCGAGCCAACCGCGCCGCCTGCTGGGCCCTACCCGCGCCCCTGCGCTGCGATCGATGCCAGGTCGTCGAAGGTGCTGCCGCGCGGCGGGATGTGCACGCGGAAGACTTCGGCTATGACCAGCGTCCATCCGTGAATAAAGTAGATCCAGCCGTCCTCGACGTGCAGGTTGCGCGTGCGCTCCTGGCTGCGGGCTTGATCAAGGAAGACGAGGTCGCCTCGATAGTTGAAGTCCCACGCGAAACCGCCTTCGGGGAAGAGCGCCCGGTCGGTGATCGGAGAGCCCGGGCCATCCTTCCCAAGCCCCGTCGCGTTCACCACCAGCGAGCCGGCCTTGAGCCCGTTCATCGCCGCATCGTTGTCGGCAGGGCTCGGGGCAAGCCGGTACTCGATCGGCAGGTCGGCTCCAAGCTCCCGCTGTATCCGCTGCATCTCCTCGAGGCGGGGAGCGCTCCGGTTTGTCACCACGATCCGGCTCGGCCGATTGCGCCCGTGCTCCCTCTTTAGCAGGTAGGAGGTGAGCGCGATCGAGGAACCGCCGGCGCCAAGGAGGAGCACCTCCGCACCGGTCTCCTCCCAGTAGCGCACAGGGAGAAACGCTTCAAGCGCGAGCCCGCTCGAGATCGGGTCCTTCGCGTGACCGATGAGGCGCCCTTCTCGCTTTGAGATGCTCGAGACCTCGCCGAGGAGTTGCGCTCCGGAATCGAGCTCGTCGAAGAGCTCCCGGCACGCATGGAGAAGGTCGATCTTGTGAGTGGTCACAAGGGCGCCAACCGAGAGCGGATCCCTCTTGATGAACTGAACGGCCTCCCGATAATCGGTCGGATCGGCGTGCGGCCGAAAGTCGATCCCCCGGAGAGCGCAGTTGCCGATTCCGAGGTACGAAGCCCAGCCTGGAAAAACCTTCATGATGGAAGAGTGAGCCGTGGTGACCCCGATGAAATACATGGTTGTCCGCTCGGCAGGGCTATAAAGATGGCGTGTCAACCTTCCCCCTCGAAGCGGTGTGGTACCCTTCGTACAACAGGTCACGACGGGCGATCAAGATCTTGTACACCGCTGCGCCTTGTGTCAACAATTTTAGAAAGCGGTCGGCATATTGTCAAGACATAATTACATATTGCCCCAACCGAGCGGGACCCCGCCGCAGGTGCCGCAGGTGCCGCAGGTGCCGCGTCTTTCGCTTCTTCCGGTGTATGATGGGTTTCAAAGGAGCGCGCCGTGAAACTACAGCTGGCCCTCGACTTCCCCTCGCTGGACTCCTCTCTCCGCCTGCTCCAGCAGGTCCGGGAGTTCATCGACATCGTCGAGGTGGGAACCCCGCTCATTCTCGCAGAGGGGATGCGGGCGGTGGCTGCTCTCAAGCGGGCGGCGGAGGGGTTGGCTCTCCTCGCCGACCTCAAGATCATGGACGCCGGCGATCTGGAGGCCCGAATCGCGCTCGAAGCGGGGGCGGATCTCGTAACGGTCCTGGCGCTCGCTCACGGAGAAACGATCCGAAGGGTGGTCGAGGCGGTACGCCGCGCGGGCAAGCAGGCGATGGTCGATCTCATCGGCGTCGAGGATCCTTCCGAGCGCCTTGCGGTCCTGCAGCGGGCGGGCGCCGATCTCGTGTGCTGCCACACCGCCTTCGACCGGCAAGCCTCCGGCGAGAGTCCGACCGCGATGCTCGCGGAAGTCCGGCGTGCGGCGCCCACCCTGCGACTGGCAGTCGCAGGCGGCATCGAGCCCGCACGCATTCAGGAGCTCCTGCCCTTCGCGCCCGAGATCGTCATTGTCGGCGGCTACCTTGCGAACGCCCCCGATCCGCGCGCAGCGGCGAGGGCGCTCCGCGAAGCTTATGCCGATGCGGCCGGCCCGAAATAGCTCGATCGTCCTACTCCGCCGTAAGCATGTCGAATACCGGAACGAGCTGTTCGTAGGCCCGCTCGAAGATCGGGAATCCCCTGCGGTAGGCGGGAAAGTGACTCGGATCGGCCTCGATTCGCCTCTCGATCCGCACGATGCGAGCGGCCTCCTCGATGCTCGGAAAGATGCCTACCCCGACCCCGCCGGCGATGGCAGCGCCGATCGAGGTCGCCTCGTCGACGAAATTGAGGGTGGCCATCGGCCGCTCCAGGACGTCCGCGAAGATCGAGAGCCAGATCGCGCTCTTCGCCCCGCCGCCGATCGCCCGAATCGTCGAGAAATCAAGGCCGAGCCCCTCGAAGGTATCGGCCACGATCTTCATGTTGTAGGCGACCCCCTCCATGATCGCCCGCACGAGGTGGTTCTTGCCGTGGATCATCGAGAGCCCGACGTAACAGCCGCGGGCCCTCGGATTCCACCGAGGGCTGCGCTCCCCCATGAGATAGGGCAGAAATAGCAGGCCCTCCGACCCCGGCGGCGCCTCTGCGGCCATGCGATTCAGAATGTCGTAGACGTCGGTTGAGGTGTTGCGCGCAGTCTCGCTTTCCGCATCGGCCAGAACGTCCCTGAACCACTTGAGCGAGCCTCCCCCCGTCTGCATCGTTCCCGTCGGCATGTAGAGTCCCTTGCGAAAGAGCGCGAAGGTGAAGGTCCGCTTCGCCGGATCGATGAGGGGACGATTGCTGGCGGTCGCGATCCAGCTCGAGGTGCCGAGGCACAGGTAGGCGTCTCCCTCCTTGACGACGCCCGACCCGCAGGTCGCGCACGCCCCGTCGCCGCCCCCGATAACGACCGGCGTGCCCGGAAGGAGCCCGCTTTCCCGCGCCGCTTCGGGTCGAACCGTGCCGACGACCTCGGTCGACTCGCAAAGGTCGGGGAGAAGCTCGCGCGAGATTCCCGACGCGGCTAGCATCTCCTCAGACCACTCCATTCGGCTCAAGTCGAGGAGATTCATGCTGCTCGCGTCGGAGTAGTCCGATACGAAGCGTCCGGTCAGCTTCAATGCGAGGAAGTCCTTTGCGTGGATGAACTTCGCGGCGCGCTTGAAGAGCTCGGGCTCGTTGCGACGAATCCACATGATCTTCGTGGCCGAGTAGGAAGCAGAGAGGCGATGGCCCGTGATTCGATAGACCTCGTCGACCGGAACGGCCTTTTCGATCTCGGCAGCCTCTGCGGTCGAGCGCTGATCGGCCCAGATGATCATCCTCCGGAGGGGATTCCCTTTGCTGTCGACCGGTAGGGCGCCCATCATCTGACCCGAAAAGGCCACAACCGCAATCGCGCGTGGGTCGCAGGTCGCCTTCGCAAGAAGCTCGCGAGTCGAGCGGCAGAAGGCTTCCCAGTAGTCGTTAGCGTTCTGCTCCGCCCAGCCGCCCCTCGGGTAGCTCGTCGCATAGGATGCGAAGCCGCTCGCAACAAGGCGACCCTCCTCGCTAAAGAGCGTCGCCTTGTCGCCGGTCGTGCCAACGTCATGGGAAAGGATGAAGGAGGCCATCGCTGCCGCTGCGCTCGGCCCGTGCTATCGCACGACGCCTTTCGTAAGGATCACGCAGCCATAGGGCTGCTTTTCAGTGGTCGAGACAATGGCGTAGGCCTGCTTCGCGCGGTCATAGAAGGCGAAGCGCTCCACCATCTCGACGACTCCCTCGCCCCGGCTGTCGTACTTCGCGATTGTCTTTCGCACCTGTTCGTGGAGGGAGGGAACCGGATCGCCGGGAACAACCCCCATCATGCCCACGGGGTGCGGAACGTAGGTGTCGAGCGGATAGAGGGTCAGCACCGCTTCGATCATCTGGATCAGCCCCAGGCCATCGCAGCGGACAAGCCGCTTCGCGTTGCTTGCCGCTGGGAAGTTGGAGTCGCCGATGACGAGCTGATCGCCGTGCCCCATCTCGTCGAGAATCATGAGAAGCTGTGGGGAGATAACGTCGGGAATACCCTTGAGCATGTGTGCCTCACTTCGGGGAGCGCGGCCTTCGATTCGGGACGCGGCACGCCGCCCTTTGGTTTATTGGAGAGTGATTGTTGTGATGATAGTACGGAACTGCCCTCCTGTGTAGCCCTCTCGGCTAAGCTCTACAGCGGGGGGGCTGTTGCCTCCGCTTCCTTTTCCTGCACCGTTTTCCGCGCTATCAGCCTCTGTTGGTAGCGAACGCGATAGAAATGGAAGACCATGATGAGGAGGAGCAGAAGACCCCAGGTAAACTTCTTCACGAACGGAGAAAACCCGAGAATGTTGAGACCGCTCTGAAGCACCTGTACGACAAAGATCGCGAGCGTCACTCCAAGGACCGTACCAAACCCCCCGACCGGATCGGTTCCGCCAAGTATGGCGATCAACACCGAGAGGAGGAGGTAATCGACGCCGTAGCCGGGGCGGACCGAGTTCACGCTCGAGATGATGATAATCGCTGCTATTCCCGCGAGGAGGGCGCTCGTGACGTAGGTCTTGATAAGAACAAGCTCGTTGTTGACCCCTGAGAAGCGAGCGACGAGCGGGTTCGAGCCGAACATGTACATCCGGAAGCCCTGGGCGGTTCGATTGAGCAGCAGCCCCAGCAGCAGAGCCACGACAACAAAGACGACGAACTGAACCGGAACCCCGAGGAGATTGCCGTTGCCGATAAAGCCGAATGAATCCGGAAAGCCCACGATTCCGTGCCCCTTGGTAATGATTATCGCGATACCGAGGAACAGGCCGTTCGTACCAAGGGTGGCGATGATTGCCGGGACACCGGCATAGGCGACTAGAATACCATTGAACGCCCCGCAGAGGGCCGCGACGAGGAGCGCAGCGAGGATCGCGAAGACTATCGTGACTCCCACCGGCAGCGCAAGCGATGCGTACTGGGAAAGGATCGTCGCAGCCACAACCCCCGCGAGACTCGTGATGGACACAACCGAGAGATCAATTCCCCCGGTGATCATGGCCAGCATGTTCGCTAGGGCGAGAAGCCCGTACTCTGGAAGCTGGCGACCCATGTTGCGAAGATTGCGGATCGAGAGGAAATCTTGGGGAAGAAAGGCTGAGATAAGCACAGTGACCACGAGGAACAGGACCAAGAGCGTGACGTTGTTTGTCCGTTTGCTGTTCACGGTGCATTGTCCCCCTTAATGAACGCTGCCGGTGTCAGTCCCGCACAAAGGCAAGCTGCTTCCTGCTGCGGACTCTACGCTGGATGTGGGTGATGCTTACACCGACGACGAGCACCAGCCCCACAAAGAACTGCTGGTAGTAGGATGAAATACCCAGGAGCACGAGGTTCTTCTCCAGGATCGAGATCATTGCGACTCCGAGGAGCGTCCCGGTGAGGGTACCCGATCCGCCCATGATGCTGGCGCCTCCCAGCACGACCGCCGCGATGACATGCAACAACTCGGAATCCACGATGTAGGTCGGATTGCTGTATCGGATAAGGGAGACGTGCATGATCCCCATGATCCCAGCGAGCAAGCCGACATAGCAGTAGATGAAGAACTGCACGCTTGCGATTCGGATTCCCGATCTCCTCACGGCCTCGAAGTTGCCGCCCATTGCGTAGATGATACGGCCCAAGAGGGTGCGCCGCAGAATGAACCACGTCAGGAGGGCGACTACCACCAGAACTAGAAAGAATACGGAAAGCCCGTAGGCTGATCCGTCGGCGCGGTGCAGATCGAAGAGGTTAAAAAGCCCAAACGACTTGAAGGAGTTGGGAAGCTGCCCGGTGTTGACCGCCTTAGTCCCGACAAATTCGAGCATTGCGCCGTGGAAGAGATTTGCTGTCGCAAGTGTGACTATCAACGTAGGTATCTTGAAGAACGATATGAAAAAAGCGTTGACCGCGCCGAAAGCGAGCCCGATTGCACAAGAGATCGCGAGAGCAAGCAGAAGGTTGTCCACTCCCAGCGCGATCAACGAGTTGACCGCAATGTATTGGCCGACGATGGCAACCGCTGGAAACGAAATGTCGATCCCACCCGACAGCAGCACCACGAAGAATCCGATCGCAAGGATTGCCGTGCCG
>DAHUYW010000049.1 GCA_027306915.1 Spirochaetales bacterium
CAATCAAGACGCATGATCACAGGAGCCTCGCGCCCGGTTAGGCTTCCGACAGCATGGGCGAAGCGGTGAACGCGACGGAGGGTGGGCGGCATCGCCCGGCGGGCGGCGGCGCGAAAGCCAAATTGCTCGTAAAAGCGGGCCAAGGGCGGCAGACACATAAGGAAGAGGGGCCGCTCCGCCGAGGCGATGAGGTGGTCGATGATGAGCCGTGCCGCCCCCTCGCCGCGGAATCTCTCCACGACTGCAATCGATGCAAGCTCGACCGAGCCGTCTCCATGAGGTTTGAGCTGTCCGCAACCGACAAACTCGCCCTCGGCCGATTCGACGACGACGAATCGCCGCCAATCCAGGCCGAAGATATTGATCCGGACCCGCCATATGAGCCGGCGGATCGATCGGAAGTCCCGAAAACGAGCAGGACGCAGAGTGAAAGGCATCATCTCGCGGTGACCAACCTCGAAAGCGCTTGTTCGTCAATTTAACGGAATTCTAACGCACGTGCCAAGGACAATCGGGCTATACTGTTTTTGCGGTCCTGGAGATCGCCCCCACCCAGCTTGAGGAGGTTCTTGCCCATGTCCGACGTCCCATCCAGTCAGGAAGCGTGGAAATCAGCGTGGATCGAGTTCTTCGTCGAGATGGTCGCTCTCGATCCGGCTGTCGAGTCCGGAGGCGCCGATAGCCTGGAGGCCGCCCAGCGCATGGTCCAGAATGCTGCGGCGATTGAGAAGAGCCTCGTCGAAGGATAGATGCCCTCAGGTCGATCCGTGCCCGCCGGCAATCGATGACTGATCACTTGCCGCTTTCGTCCACGAATCCCCGTTGCGAGTTCAACAGTCGTTTCAGCTGCTCGCGCTCTCGGAAGAGGCTGCAACCATCGGAGGTGTGCTCGAAGCGCTCGTGTCCTTCGCGAAGGGCGGAGAGGAAAGGAGAGCGCAGCGCCTCCGCAAGGGTAGTGGTCTTGAGCGACACATCGGAATAGGGCGCAAAGGGGCAGGGCTCCAGCCAGCCCCCCGCGTTGATGTGGACGAATCCGCGCCCGCCTGCGAGGCAGCCGCCTACCTCCTCCTCGTCCCACGGGACCGCCACGAAGACTGCCCGGTAGCGCTTGCGAAACTCGATGACCCGGTGCGACATCGCATCGCGCTGCGAGCCGGTCATCGCCCAGTCTTCGGTTCCCTTTCGAATTGGGGTGTACTCGAGATAGAGAAAGAAGCGGCAGCCCGCCCGCATCGCGTTGTCGATGAAGGCGGCGTCCGTCACGGTCGCGAAGTTGTCCCGCGTGACCGTGAGCGACATGCTGAAGAAGACTCTGGCCGCTTTCAGCTCCGCCATTTTCGCGACGAGCCGCCGGTGAATTCCCTCGCCGCGTCGGTTGTCAGTCTCCACCTGATTCCCCTCGATGCTCAAAACCGGGATCACGTTGCGATGGGTCGCGAGCTGTGTGATGAGCCCCGCATTCAGCAGAAGACCGTTGGTAACGAGGAGAAAGATAACTCGAGGGAAGTCCGTCGCGATCTCGACTATCTCGGGACGCATGAGAGGCTCGCCCCCGGCAATGACGATGAAAGAAACGCCAAGAGCGCCCGCTTCCCCAATGATTCGCCGCATGTCACCGGCGGACAGCACATCGTCCGAGCTCCCTCGGATTGCCTGCGCATAACACCCCTTGCATCGGAGGTTGCAGCGGTCGGTGATGCTGAATATGGCAATCGGAGGCACCAGCAGTCCATCACGAAGGCGTCGCGATCGGAGTCGCGCAGCGGCCGTCTGCCGGACCACGGTTCGCGCAAAGAAGAGGGCCTGACCGGGTCGCGCGATGCTTGCTCGGACGAACTCGCCGAAGAAGATCGTCAGTGCGCGATTCAAGGCAGGCGGTGCCCCGTGCGGAAGGCTCATAGGCTTCCCTCCATGGGGATCATTCCACAAAGCATCTGAACTTTTTGCGAGATGCAGGAGCTGCGGGCGGGCGGCAACGGTGCGGGTCGGGCGGGCGAAGCGAGCAACGCCTCCTCACCCCTGCTCCGCTCATCGGGGTTGCGGCACGCTCCCGCGGATGTGCAGATTCGAACCTATCATGGTCGACATCGACAGTCAATGGCGGCGCGCTCGGGCGACCGCGGCCCTGGTTTCGCCCTCCCGGGCGTGATAAGGTGGACGCATGAAGCTTATCGAGCAGAGGGTCCTCCACGAACAGCCGTGGACTATCCTCAAGGAATACCGCTATCTTGATGACCTCGGCGAGCCGAGAAGCTGGACCTTCATCGAGCGGCGCGAAGGGCAGCAGGCCGTCGTTGTCGTTCCCATCACGGAAAGGAGCCGCTCGCTTCTGCTCATCCGTCAGTTTCGCATCCCTCTCCAGCGCGAGGTGCTTGAGTTTCCCGCAGGGCTGGTCGACCCCGGCGAACGCCCGGAAGAGACCGCGCTCCGCGAGCTTTCCGAAGAAACCGGATACAGCGGCCGGATTCTCGAGATCGGACCCGAGGTATGCACCTCGCCGGGGCTCACCACCGAGCGGGTGCGCCTCGTGCGCATGATGGTCGGCGAGGAACCGGTAGGCCCGCAGCGTCTCGAGGGCTCGGAGCGCATCGAGGTGCTCAAGGTTGCTCCCGGCGGCGAGCTCGACCTTGTCCGGCGTTCCCAACAGGAGGGGTACATCATCGATGCCAAGGCTTATCTCTACCTCATGCGACGGGCCGGCTGGTAGCGGGGGCGCTCCTCCGCGCCGACGCGGACTGCGGGTCGCCGCCTTTGCAGCCGTAGCTCTCGCGGTCGGGGGAGGCCTGGGCTTTGGCGAGGGCGGCGGGGGAAGGGAGCCGATCAAGCATGTCGTGGTGGTCGTAGAGGAGAACCACCCGTTCGTCGACATCATCGGCAACACCCGCGAGGCGCCCTACCTGAACTACCTTGCCGACACCGGCGCGTCTTTCACCGATGCCCATGCAATCGAGCATCCGAGTCAACCCAACTACCTCGATCTCTTCTCGGGAGGAAACCAAGGAGTGCGCGGCGACGGCTGTCTCAGTCGACCCCTGGACGCCCCGAACCTTGCCTCCGAGCTCTTTCGGGCGGATCTCTCCTTCGTCGGCTACGCCGAAGGGCTGCCCGCTCCGGGCTCGATGGCCTGCTTCACCCTCTTCACCGCCTACGCCCGCAAGCACGCTCCCTGGACCGACTTCGGAGACCTCGAACAGGCGCGGGTGAGCCAACCCTTCGGCCGCTTTCCGAGGAATGCGGAGGGGTTTGCGGAGCTTCCGACGGTCTCCTTCGTAATTCCGGGAGTTCGCACCGACATGCACTCGGGCTCGATCCGTGCCGCGGACAACTGGCTGCGAGTGCACCTCGGGCCCTACGTGACCTGGGCCGAGGACAACGCAAGCCTCCTCGTCGTCGCGTGGGACGAAGACGACACTCACCATGGAAATCGGGTTCCGCTCATCGTGGTCGGCGCGGGGGTAAGGCCTGGCGTCTACGGCCGGAGGGTCGACCACTTCTCCGTGTTGCGATTCATCGAGGAGCTCTACGGGCTCCCTCTTCTCGGGGCAAGCGCGAGCGCCCCTCCGATCGGGGACATCTGGCGGGGGGCGAAGTAGCGAGCCGACTGCGGCGCAATTGTCAGGGAAGCACAATGCGGATACACTGCTCGGACTTATGGCAAACGAACCGGACAAAATCATCTTTTCGATGGTCGGGGTCGGGAAGACCCACGGCCAGAAAACGGTCTTAAGGAACATCCACCTTTCATTCTTCTACGGTGCAAAAATAGGCGTCATCGGTCTCAACGGCTCGGGAAAGAGCTCCCTCCTCAAGATCATCGCAGGTGTTGACAAGGAGATAAACGGCGAAACCGTCGCGAGCCCCGGCTACTCGATCGGCTATCTCGAGCAGGAGCCGAGGCTCGACCCCGCGAGGACCGTGCGGGAGGTAGTCGAGGAGGGGGCCCAGGAGGTGGTCGATCTCCTCCGCGAGTTCGAGCGCATCAACGAGCAGTTTGCGAGCCCGCTCGGCGAGGACGAGATGAGCTCCCTCCTCGAGCGGCAGGGAAAGGTCCAAGAGCGCCTCGACGCGGTAAATGCGTGGGATCTCGATTCCCGCCTGGAGCTCGCCATGGATGCCCTTCGGTGCCCGCCCGGCGACACGAAGATCGAGGTTCTCTCGGGAGGCGAGGAGCGCCGCGTGGCTCTCTGCCGCCTGCTTCTCAAGCAGCCCGACATCCTTCTCCTCGACGAGCCGACCAACCACCTCGATGCCGAATCCGTGGAATGGTTGGAGCATCACCTTTCGGAATACCCGGGGACGGTCATCGCGGTCACCCACGACCGCTACTTTCTCGACCACGTTGCAGGCTGGATCCTTGAGCTGGACCGCGGCGAGGGAATCCCATGGAGAGGGAACTATTCCTCGTGGCTCGAGCAGAAGGAGAATCGCATCCGGGTGGAGGAAAAGAAGGAGACCCAAAGGCTGCGAACCCTCCAGCGCGAGCTCGATTGGATTCACATGTCGGCGAAGGGACGCCACGCGAAAGGACGGGCACGCATCACCGCCTACGAGAAGCTTCTCGCCGATCAGCAGGAGAAGCGCGAGCGGGACCTCGAGCTCTACATCCCGCCCGGTCCGCGTCTCGGCGACCTCGTCATCGAGGCGAAGGGGGTGACGAAGGCCTACGGGGACAACCTCCTCATGGAGAACGTGAGCTTCTCCCTACCCCCCGGCGGAATCATCGGGGTGATCGGGCCGAACGGGGCGGGCAAGACGACGCTCTTTCGCATGATCGTGGGCCAGGAGAAACCCGACGAAGGCTCCATTCGAATCGGCGAGACCGTGAAGCTTGCCTACGTCGATCAGTCGCGCATGAGCCTGGATCCCAAGAAGACGATCTGGGAGATGATCTCCGGCGGCCACGACACCGTCAGACTCGGCACCCGCGAGATGAACTCGCGAGCCTATGTGGCGCAGTTCAACATCCAGGGAACGGACCAGCAGAAGCTCGTCGGAACGCTCTCGGGCGGCGAGAGAAACCGGATTCACCTCGCGATGATGCTCAAGGACGGGGCGAACGTTCTCCTCCTCGACGAGCCAACCAACGACCTGGACGTAAACACGATCCGGGCCCTCGAGGAGGGGCTTGAAAGCTTCGCCGGGTGCGCCGTCGTCATAAGCCATGATCGCTGGTTCCTCGATCGGCTGGCAACTCACATCCTTTCGTTCGAGGGGGAAAGCTCGGTCTTCTGGTTCGAAGGAAACTATTCCGAGTACGAGGAGAACCACCGGCAGAGGCTGGGAACCGACCTCGTGCAGCCCCACCGGGTGAAGTACCGCCACCTCACGCGCGACTGAAGCGATATGGGCCGCGGCTTCCGGGCAGCCGGCGCCCGCGGCAGCCTATCGATGCGTTAAGAACGGCAGAAAGAGAGCGACGATCTCGATCGCGAAGAGCAGGACGACAAGGACCTCCATGAAGATGAGGAGTCGCTCGTTTACGTCGACCTTTGCGGCCTGATAGATCGACTGCAGGGCATCGAGCCGTCGCCTCACGGAGAGCTCCCACTGTGCGGTGTTGATGAGGGCGCACAGGTGATCGTAGACCTGACCGAGGTAGTAGTCGCCGATGATCTTGGAGGTGTTCTCGAGGTTCTCAAGGATGAAGAGGGCATCGAGCCTGAGCGGTAGCAGTCCGCCGATCCGCTTCGCGAGCCTGCGCGAGCGGTGGCTGCGCTTGATGAAAACCTCATTGATATCGTCTTCGGCCAAATCCAGCCAGCGATCGAGGAGCTTGTCGAGGGTCCGCAGCTCGAGAAGCTGGTAGTTCGCAAGCTCGAGAATGAGGAGCACATCGTCGTAGGCCCGATCCGGATCGATGATGAAACAGCGATCGAGGTCAAGGACCATGAGGTCGTTCTTCTTGAACGAGAAGGTGTGGTGCAGGGTGCTGTCGATTTGGGAGCCATGCAACTCGATGTCCGGTCGTTCGCCGAGGAGAAAGGTCGAGAGATACTGGCCATTGTCCTTCAGGAAGCGGGCAGGATCCTTCACTTCGTCGATCAAGCAGAAGGCGGTGTAGGTCTCCCGCTCGACGGTCTCGAGGAAATAGTCGCCCCTGGTGACCGCCGGCTTGATCTGCGCGAGCAGGGCTTGAAACTTCTCCTGCATCCATCGCCGGATCGTCGTTCGTTGCCCATCGATCTCGAACTCTAGCCCACGCACCGTGTGCAGCTGCGTGAGCGGAAGGTTCTTGGTCACCCGAGCGATCATGGAGACGACGCCCTCTTCATAGATCTTGCCCTGGAGCTGGACCGACGCGAAGGGGTCGCTCTTCCCAAAGGTGCGCCGGTCGATCTCGATCAGAAGCGGCGCCGGAATTGAGAGCGAGGCGGGAGTGTCGCGCGTGTTGATGATGCGCACGTCCTGGGACGCAGGCACGAGCTTCGAGGTCCGCGCGAGGTCGATCGAGCGCCCCACGTCGTACATCGAGATATACACGATCTCGAAGGTGTAGCGTGCCATGGAATAATCCGACGATCAATCTACCGTTTCACCGGGACCGCGTCAATCTATGTGACAGCCGGGGCTCGCGACGGGCCCGGGCCTCTTCAGGCCCGCCATTCAGATTGACAGGGCTGCTATACTGGAAGTGATCTTCTTCAACTTGGGCTATGAACGCAACGAGGGGAAGGTACCAACATCCGCTTGTGTTGCTCGCGCCTGCAACCTTTTTCGATGGGTACGCGACGCTTGTGCTTTCCCTTGTTCTTCCCCTGATCCGGGATCAATTCCACCTCTCGCTCCAGCAGTCGGGGTTCCTTGCCTCGGCCATCTTTGCCGGTTCCTTCGGAACCTTTCTCCTTCTTCCGCTTGCGGACAGGGTGGGTCGCAAGCCGATTCTGATGATCACGATCGTGGGATACACCATGGCAACCCTACTCACCTCTTTCTCCCGGGGGATGGTCGGGTTTGCCGTCTTCCAATTCATCGCGCGACTCTTCCTGAACACGGAGATTGGCCTCGCCACCATTGTGCTGGTCGAGATGACCGAGCGCCTCAGGAGAGGAAAGGCTCTCGGCTTCTTGAGCTCGATGTCGGCCCTCGGCCAAGCCGCGGCCGGCGTCGGCTTCCTTCTCATCGTCACTTTCCACGCATCCTGGCGTGTGCTCTATCTTGTCGCGGTCATCCCACTGGTAGTCTTCGCCCGCGCGCGACGGCACTTGAAGGAGACCGTGCGCCGCGACGTCCCGCAGCGAGAGATTCTCCGCGGGCTCTCACGCCGGTGGGTCATCGGGGCGACGATGCTCTCCTTTTTCATCGCGATCTATCCCTCCGCGGTAACGACCCTCGCGTCGACCCTGGTTCTCGATGAGTGGCGTTTCACGGTGAGCGGCCTGCACCCCTGGTATCTCGGGGTGTGGATCCTATCGGTGAGCGGCTTCTTCCTCTCGGGGCGGCTCTTGGACTGGATTGGGCGGCGCCCAACCTCGATCCTCTTTTTCACGGCTACCGCCATTGCGGGATGGCTCGCCTTTACGGCGACCACGATGAACGGGCGCGTCATCGGCCTTGGCCTGGTGGTCTTTACGATTACGGGCTCCACCCCGTGCTTCGCGGCCTATTCCACCGAGATGTTCCCAAACGGGGTGCGGGGAACGATCGGCGCCTGGCTCCAGGCGATGAGCATCACCGGCGCCGCCATCGCCCCGGCGCTTGCGACCTCGTTGAGCGTGCCGCTTCACTCCCTTGGCGCCGCCCTGGCGCTCATCGGCTCGTCCTATCTCGTTGCGGCCGCAATCGTCGTGCTCCTTCTCCCGGAGACCCGCGCCCTGGTGGAGCGCGGTGCGGAAGAGCCCCCCGACGCGCCGGAGCGCCTAGGACGGTGAGGGCGCTCGCCGCTGCCCTGCTCTACGCTTGGCAGCTTCCGCAAAATGTGGCCGGCCTCCTGCTGACCCTTGCCCTTCGCCGCCGTATGGCGCGAAGGGAGAGCTACGGGGCAGCCTCCGCGTACTTCTGCTTCGAGCGGTTCGGGGGCTTAAGCCTTGGTCGCTACCTCTTGGTCCACCGAGATGCGGGCGGGCGTCTCGTCCGCCACGAGTACGGCCATTACCGGCAGTCAAAGCTCCTCGGACCGGCCTACCTCGTGGCAATCGGCCTCCCCTCAATCCTGTGGGCTTTAGCTTTCCCCCTGGTCCGCAGGCTGCGCCCGGCAACAAGCTACTTTTCCTTTCCCACCGAGCGATGGGCCGACCTCCTGGGCGACGTCGAGCAGGGGTAACCTTGGCACGTGCAGCTGCAGTGAAGGCGGCCCGCGCGCGAGCCTTGCCCAGGCTGCGCGCGACTGCCGCATGCGGCCCGAGGAAGGCCGAGCACGGTTCGGGAGAGGCTGGTATAATGGCGCGACTGCCGATCCGCCCACAAGGGGGCTTACCTGTGAATCTACGGGACGGATTCTTGCGCCTTTTTTCCTGGGTGACGAGGAACCTCTCGTTCGGAAGCGTCTATGCGCGCCTCGTCCTGCTGCTTATCTTCGTTCTCGCTCCCTCGCTGACCTTCTTGGTGTGGACGAACTCCGCATACCATGCACAGGTCACGAATCGAGCGCGCAATGATCTCGTTCGTCAGGCTCACTTCGTGGTGACCGAAGAGACCGACGTGGTCGAAAACACTCGCAAGCTCCTCTCCCTGCTCTCACCAATCGTAGTCGAAAGGAGAGGCGGCTTCGGCGAGGCCGACCGCCTCTTTCGGCAGATCGTCGCGAAGTATTCGCAATACCTGAACATCGGCTTTGCCACGCCCGACGGTAATGTCGCCGCAAGCGCGTTGGCGCTCTCCCACCCGGTCAACATCGCCGACCGCGACTACTTCCGCCGCGCACGCCAGACTCGACAGCTCGCGATCGGGATATTCCAAACAGGTCGGATCACGGGTCTCAATTCCATCAACCTCGGCTATCCGGTGATCGACGAGAACAACCGTGTCGTCGGGGTCCTCTTTGCAGCCATCGACCTCAACTGGCTGAATTGGTCGACC
This sequence comes from Spirochaetales bacterium, assembly GCA_027306915.1. Next base: position 9,016 of record DAHUYW010000049.1, read on the forward strand.
TCGCAGATTATGCCAGAGCTTCCGAGGGGCTCCTCGATGATGGAGATCGACTCGCACGGCGTCGTCCTCGTGCGCTGGCCCGAGCCGGGGGTTTTTGTCGGCACCTCCATAGCCTCCTCGGCTCTCTTCCGTTCCATGGTTGCGCAGCACGACGGGATAGTTCGCTCGCCGGGCGTCGACGGCAGGGAGCATCTCTATGCCTTCACCTCGATCGAGAGCACCCTGTTCAGCGGCACGATCTACATCGCCGTCGGGACCCCGATGAACGGGCTCACGGCGAGCGCCGGGGCGGCAGTCTACTCGACGGTTCGTAACGCGGCTCTGCTCATCCTGATGGCTTTTGTCTTCTTTTGGGCAGGCGCAGAGCTCCTCATTCTGCGCCAGATCAAGGTGCTCCTACGGATCTCCAATCAGCTTCGAAAGGGCGATTTCAGCGCCCGAACGCATCTCCCGTACCGGGGAGAGATCGGAGAGCTGGCCCGCGCGCTCGACATGACGGCGGAGGCCATCGAGGACCACGTGGCCCGCCAGAAGCGGACCGAGGAGCAGCTTCGCGAGAGCGAGCGCCGGTATCGCGAGTTCGCCGATTTCCTCCCGCAGGTGGTCTTCGAGATCGACCTTTCAGGCAACATCACCTACGTGAATCGCTTTGCCTCTACGATGTTCGGCTACGTGGCCGAGGATCTCCCGGACGGACGAGCGAACGTCCTTGCGATGCTCATTCCCGAGGAGCGCATGCGAGCGCGCGCCAACCTCGAGAAGGTCGCCAGCGGTCAAGCGCCCGCGAGCGAGGAATTCACGGGTCTACGGAGGGATGGAACCACCTTTCCGATCGTTCTCTACTCGAGCCCCGTCCTGAAAGAGGGGAAGGCGATCGGTCTGCGCGGGCTCGTCATCGACCTCACCGATCTCAAAGCGGCCGAGCGGGAGCTTCGAGAAAGCGAGCAGCGGCTGCGGCAGTTTCAGAAGATCGAAGCGATCGGCCAGCTTGCGGGCGGTGTCGCCCACGATTTCAACAATCTCCTTACCGCGGTTCAGGGTTATGTCCAACTTGCCCGCACGGAAGTCGCCGAAGGAACGACGGCGGCCTCGTACCTCGACCGGATACGCGACATCGGCAAGCGCGGAGCGCAGCTCACGAACCAGCTCCTTCTGTTCAGCCGGCGGGCGCCGATGAAGTTCGCTCCGGTCAATCTGAACCACACCGTCCAGGGGGTGATTCGCATTCTCGATCCACTGCTCGGCGCACGCTTCGCAATTCGGGAGAACCTGGATCCGTCGCTCAACGCAGTGGACGCGGACGAAGGCAATCTCGAGCAAGTCCTCATGAACTTGATCCTGAACGCGCGGGACGTCATGCCTGCCGGAGGCTCCATTTCAATCTCGACCCGCAACATCGAGCTCGACCCCGCGAACGACCAAGCTCCGAGCCAGCGGGGGGTGGCGGTAACGGTCCCGCTCGAAACCGGCCGAAGTGGAAGCTTCATCGCCATTGCGGTGCGCGACTCGGGAGCGGGCATGGCTCAGTGGGTGATCGATCGCCTCTTCGAGCCCTTCTTTACGACGAAAGGCCGTGGAGAGGGAAGCGGGCTGGGGCTCTCCGTGGTGTATGGGATAGTAAAGGAGCATCGCGGCTGGATCGAGGTGTCGACCTCGCCGGGCGAGGGATCCTGTTTCGAGGTCTTTCTGCCCGCAATCGTGAGCCGGGCGGTGCCGGATGCCGAGAATCCCCGGAGGCAGGCGGCCGCGTTTGGCCACGGTGAAAGGGTACTCGTCGTCGAGGACGAGGCGGACATCCTCTATTTTCTCGAGGCGGCCCTCTCCGCAAACGGATATCTCGTGACCTCCGCCGGCAACGCCGAGCGCGCCCTCGAGCTTTTCGGCACGGGCGGCGGCGCCTTCGATATGGTGTTGAGCGACGTCGCTCTGGTTGCCATGGACGGCGTCGAGCTGGTGGCGGAGCTCAGACGGAGGCGGCCCGACCTTCCGTGCGTCCTTACGAGCGGCTTCTTGGGCGACCAATCGAGACTTCATCCTGTGGAGGGGGGAGGCTTTCGCTTTCTCCAGAAGCCCTTTTCCGTCGAAGAGCTGCTCTCGGCGGTTGCCGCCGCGAAACGAGAGGGGAGATCTCCGGATGCTCGACCGTGACAAACGGCGGAGGGGTGCGCCTCTTCGCAATCCATGACCGTGCGGTCGCAACCGCTGGTCGCCTGCGTATCGTTTTGTCGCTTGACTTTTCGGCCCCCGCATGGTAACAAGGCATAAGGCGCAGGAAGGGGGGCGCGCAGCTCCGGTTTTTGCGGCGCGGGCCCGCCATTTGTCACCGCATTTCGCTTCCGTCATTCTGCATGACCAGCACAAGCCGTACCACCGTCCGCCATACGGACTCCACGCGCGGCACCGCTGCGGAAGCATGATTGCCGAGCAAAAAACTCATATAAAATTGCGGACTCCCTGAGTTCGTTTGTGATCAGAGATTCCACAGGCCGTTATGAATGGGGCTTCGGATAAAAAGGAGAGTAGGGGATGTCGAAGAGGATCTACGTCGGAAACATGAGCTATGCGACCACCGAGGATGAGCTCGGGGAGCTTTTTGCCGAGTTCGGAAACGTCAGTTCAGTTGACATCATCGTCGACCGCTTCACGGGGCAGGGCAAGGGTTTCGGTTTCGTGGAGATGGAAAACGAAGACGAGGCCATGACCGCCATCGCTGCGCTGAACGGGCGCGAGTTCGGCGGCCGGCAGCTTCGCGTCAACGAGGCCAAAGAGCGCGGAGCCGGCGGCCCTCGCACGGGCGCAAGCCACCGCTATTAGACGCCGCAGGACGAGCGACGGGGAGCGCTACCTCTGGAAGTCGGGGATATCGAGGTAGCCGATTATTTCCCCTGCATAGTGGGAGATTCTCGAGAGGGCAACCTTGACGGTAATCCCCGTCAGCTCGAGTTTGTTCACCGAAGAGTTCAGGGTGAGGGTTGCATCGCCGTTGAAGCAACGCCGCTGCTCGCCCTCGATATCCTTGATCATCTCCAAGGTGAAAGTCCGGACTCTCTTGAAGAGTTTGTGAACCTCGACCAAAAGAGTCTGCTTGGCCTTCAACCGCTGGAGGAGCCTAGGCGCCTCCTTCTCGTCGTAGATAGCCTCGGTCTCATTGCAGAAGATCTCCATGCGACGTTTTGCCTGATTGAAGACGTTGTAGAAGCTGTCGAGCTCGAGAGAGCTCATGTGATCCAGGTCGAGGCGTTTCTTGTCGAAGAGCGGAAGATACTCCTCCTCGAAAAAAAGGAGATAGTTGGCGAGATTCCTGATTTCGGGATCCTTGCTCGCCTTGACCATCTCGACCTCTTCAAAGCGGGAGCCGATTCTGGCCAGAAAGGGAAGCGGGCGCTCGCTTTGCGCCTTCTTCTCGGCGGCGGACGGATCGCCCGCGTCCGCCTCGGAACCGAGATCGAAGCTGGACACCAGGCGATCGCGGAAACTTCGCAACTTGGTAAGCTGCGAGTCGATGTAGGATCTTCTCTTGGGCTCAGCGGTGATCGCCAGGAGCCTCTCCAGAGTCTCGATATTCTTCTTTGTCTTTTCGTATTCCTGCGTGGGATCGCTTAGTTCATCGCTCATGGTCTCTCATCCAGTGCATGGACGATCGGCGCCTTTGCTTGTCGGAAGTATACGTTTGTTCTCCGCCCTTTTGCAAGCTTAAATGGCTGGCGGCCTCGCGGCTCTTGCATCGACGCTTCGTCACCATTACAGTGCCCGCATGAAGATACGTACCCTCTCCGTCCACACCGGGGTGAGCAAAGACTCGAGCTATAACTCGGTTATCACCCCTATCTATCCCTCGTCCACCTTCTATTTCGACGCGATCGGGAAGAACAAGGGCTACGACTACACTCGCAGCGCCAATCCGACTCGCACGGCCCTGGAGGAGAATATCGCCGCCCTGGAGGGAGCGGTTGGCTGTTCCGCCACCGCGACCGGAATGGCGGCCACGACAACCGTGATGTTCTTCCTGAAGCCCGGCGACCATGTCATAGCGGGGGATGATATCTATGGGGGAACCTATCGGCTCTTCAGCTCGATCATGACAAGGATGGGGATTGCCTTCTCGTTTGTGAACATGCGCGACCTCTCGGCCATCCGGTCGGCGCTTCGGCCGCAGACCCGCATGATCTGGATCGAGACCCCTTCGAATCCCCTCCTCAACATTACCGACATCGCCGCGGTGACTGCGATCGCCCGCACGAGCTCGATACTCACGGCGGCCGACAACACCTTTCTCTCGCCCTACTTCCAGCGCCCTTTCGAATTCGGGGTCGACCTGATCATCCATTCGACTACGAAGTATTTGAACGGTCACAGCGATATCGTCGGGGGTGCGATTCTCTACCGCACGAAGGAGCTCGAGGAGCAGGGACGCTACCTCGTGAACGCGCTTGGCACCTCCCAGGCCCCGTTCGACTCATGGCTTGCCCTGCGCGGCGTAAAGACTCTCTCGCAACGGATGGAGGCTCACCAGGAGAACGCGATGCGGATTGCCGAGTACCTGGAGCGCCACCCAGGGGTGAAGAAGGTCTTCTACCCCGGCCTTCCCAGCCATCCCCAGGCCGAGCTGATCCGCCGGCAGATGAAGGGCTTTGGCGGCATGCTCGCCTTCAATCTCGATACCTCCCGCGTGAGCATGGAGCGCTTCTTTTCGCGCCTCAAGCTCTTCACGCTGGCCGAATCCCTCGGCGGCGTCGAGTCGCTGATGGAGGTTCCCTGGTTGATGAGCCATGCCTCGATGGGAGAGCAGGGCCTGAAGGCTTCCGGGATAAGCCCCGAGACCATCCGGGTCTCGGTCGGGATCGAGGCGTGGGAAGACCTCATTGCCGATCTGGATGCGGGGCTTGCAGGCTGAATCGGGGCATATGGAAGACCCTCCTCTTGAGCGGGTCCATGAGCGTCCGCGGGACGAGGCGCATGAACAGCAGGAGGGCATGCGCCGCGAAGGGGAGCACATAGCGGGCCCTCGGTCGGCGCAGTCCGGCGACTCGTTCGACGAGGCGCGCGACCGCGAGCGGGGATACCGCCTGCATCAGGTAGAACGGCCGGTAGTCGTTCTCGGCGAGCCATGCGTAAGTTCCGGCATAGGGTGATTCGGTCGGTATCTCCTGCACCGATCCGTCGATTGCGCGCTTGTGAAACGCCGTGCCGACGGCCCCCGGCTCCACGAGGACCACGTTTACCCCAAGGCTGCCGAGCTCCACGCGCAGGGTCTCGGTAAGGGAGCGAACTGCGGCCTTCACCGCCCCGTAGGCACCCATCCAGGGGGTGGTCATCCTTCCCATGATGGATCCGATGTTGATGACGGTGCCGCCGCGGGCCGCGAGCTGCGGAAGGAGCGCGCAGGTGACCGCGTGGAGCCCGAAGAGACTCACCTCGAACTGCGCTCGCAGCTTTTCCGGCGTCAGATCGGCGAGAAACCCCGCCTGGCCAATCCCGGCGTTGTTGACGAGGACGTCGATCCCTTCCCCGCCGGAAAGCTCCCGAGCTGCCGCGGCGGCGGCGACAACCTGCTCGCTCGAGGTCACGTCAAGCGCGAGCGTCTCGAGGCGCCAGCCGTTTGAGCGCGCGCGCTCGGCGAGCTCGATGAGAACCTGCGGATTCCTTCCGGTCGCTACTACCCCAAAGCCGTGCGCTGCAAGCTGCTCGGCGCACGCGCGCCCGATCCCCGAGGTTGCGCCGGTTATGAAGACCCATCTCACTGCCATGCTGCGCTCCCCAGCGGCGAATAACGAGCGAGCGCTCGTTTCCTAGAGTGTACGGCAGGCTGAGGCGAGGGGCAAGGGGCGTGCTATGACTGGCTGCGCCAAGAGAAGCGGGGCTCGTAGCCGAGGATCTTTCGCGCGCGCTCGATGGAAAGGAGCGTCTCGAACTCCTCGAGCCGGTTGACGAGCTTCACCGTCGGGAAGGCCTCCGCCATGAGCTCGCGGCTCGGGCGATTCATGACGGTGTCCGCGGCGGCTATAATGAAGAAGGGTGCGCCGGCAACGGGTCTTTCCAGCGCAAGCCGGCAGCTCTGCGCGACGTCGCGGGCATCGACGTACGCCCAGAGATTCCATTTCCGTAGCGCGCTATCCTCCCAGTACGTGGGGAAGGCCGCATAGTCCTCCGGCTCCATGATGTTGGAGAAGCGAAGGCCGACAATCGGTATTCCCGTGCGCCGGTTGAACTGGCGGGCCAGCTCTTCGCCGATTACCTTGGACAGGGCATAGGTCGACTCGGGTAGGAGCGGATGATTCTCGTCTATCGGCGCATAGGCGGGCTGAACCTTCTCGAATGGGACGCCGAGGGTCGTTTCGCTCGATGCCCAGATTATGCGTTCGAAACGCAGCGAGGTGGCGGCCATCAGGACGTTGAACGTGCTCTCCACGTTGGTTCGAAAGGTTACCTCCTCGGTCGCGATGCCGGGGGCCGGGATTGCGGCAAGATGGATCACGGCGTTTGCGTCGCGAAGGACCTCAAAGGTTTCGCCCAGATGGGTCAGGTTCGCCTGGAGGTAGGGGCACAGGCGCTCCTTCGGCGCGACAAGGTCGACGTTCAGGACGTCGTAGCCGCGCTCAACAAGATCGCGGACAACCGCGCGACCGGCCTTGCCGCTCCCGCCGGTTACTACCACCTTCATGACTGTTGTCCCTATCTTGTCCGATTTATCGACCCTCTTGCAGACAACCGCAAGCCGGAGCCATTATAGCACGCCGGGCGCGCTGCATTGCGCTGAGCCTGCGAGCTGGCGTACAATGGGACGGTAGCATGATACTCCTCCACTCGTTACCAATCGACGGCTACCGGGGACACACGGTCAGGAACACGCTCTATCGCCATGAGCTGCCCTCCGATCACCTCGCGGTCATCTTTCCCGACACCCTCTACCCAAGCTCCGCCCCCCTCCTCTACTACACCCGCGAGCTGCTCCTCGGAGGGGGTGCCGATGTCCTCACGGTTGAGGATGACTACGACGGGGAGTGGCGCAACCTTCGCTATCTGGAGGATGTCATCGCGGTTTATGAAACGGCCGAGCTCTACCATCCCTTCGAGCGACTGACCGTGGTCGGGAAGGCGTTGGGGACCCTCGCGGCCGCGCACCTTGTCCGTGAGGCCCGACTTGCGGAGCAGGCCGAAATCGTGTGGATAACTCCCCCTGCCGACGCGGCGAGCCTTATCGAAACCCTGCGCGAATGCCACTATCGATCGCTTGTCATCGCCGGCAGCTATCCGGAAGCGCGCCCATCGATCGGCTTGAAGGAGCGAGCGTCTGCGTCCGCCGATCGGGCAGCGCTGCTTGCGTTGCGCGACAACGACCGGATGACGGTTCACCTCTTTGAAGGAGCCGACGACAACCTTGAACGAGCCGGCGAGCCTCTCGTCTCGCTCGACCTCCTGAGCTCCTACATCCACCTGCTCGCCGATTTCCTCGAGCTACCCCTCCGCTTCGGCGGGATCATCAATAGATAGACCAGAGGAAGTCGTAACGCTGCACCATCCCTGGGTTACGGGCGAAGGTGGAGACGCTGTACCGCAAGGGGCTCGTGATGATGACGGCCAGCCGGATGGTCTGGTCGAGATCGAGGCGGGAGAGGGGCTTTCCGTAGTAATACAGGGAGGCGGCACCGATACCAAAGACGCCCTTTCCCCATTCGATGGAGTTCAGATAGAGCTCGAGCTGGCGCTGCTTGGGCATCACTGCGTTCAGCGAGACCGACATGAGCGCCTCGACCCATTTGCGAAGGTAGTTCTTGTTGCCTGTGAGAAAGAGAGTGCGCACCAGCTGCTGGGTGATGGTGCTCCCGCCCAAAACGATCTCCCCGGCCGCCCGATTCACCCGGTAGGCATGCTCGATCGCCGCGATATCGATGCCGGGGTCGGTATAGAACGTGGAATTCTCGAGCCGGATGAACATCCGCTGGACTCGAACGGGAATCTGCTTGATGGGGATAAATCGAACCGGGCGAATCGTGAAGTGATCGAGAAGCTTTCGCTGCACCATAAACGAGGAGAGGGGTGGGTTTATGACGGAATAGGCCAGCCCCATCGTGACGCCGAAGAGGGCGATGGCGAGATTGGCGAGGAGGAATCCTGCGAAGAACAATCCGAGCGCTCGAGTCGAAAAATGCCAGACCGTCCGGCGCGGCCCGCCCTGCCACTCAGGGGTGAGCGAGACGGAGAATTCTCTTCGTGCTTCGGAGAGGGTTGATGGTTGTGTTGACCGTAAGTCCATTGCGATGATATGAAAGCCAAGTCAATTTGGTCGAATTTTCGCGGCTTAAGGCCATCCTTGGCCTCCCGAGGGTCTTGGCGTTCCCTCCCGGGCGGTATAGCCAGCGCGCCGCTTCTCGTGTAAGAATACGACCAACTTAGGTAAATATCAAGAGCAACAGGTCGGAGGTTCTCGCATGAAGGTGAACTTTGGGATGTGGCGGCAAGCCGTGACGATCATGCCGCGCATTGAGGATGAAGAGTGGCGGGGGCTAGATTTCATCTCACGCTGGCTTGTCTCTACCCGCTTCGCGGCCATCGTGCTCACCGTCATAGCGGCGCTCCTCGCGGGCCTTCTCGCCTACCGGGTTGCCAACCTCAACCTGCTCATTTGGGCGGTCTTTGCGCTCTCTCTCGTCTTTGCGCACGCAACCAACAATATCCTCAACGATCTGGTCGACTACAAACGGGGAATCGATCGCGGCAACTATTTTCGAGACCAGTATGGCCCGCAGCCTCTCGAACGAGGTTTCAAAACCGCCAAGCAGCAGTTCTGGTACGCAGCCGTCAACGGCATTCTCGCACTTGCCGGCGGAGCGATTCTGGTGCTCCATCGCGGCGGGATGACGCTCCCCTTCATGGCTGCGGGGGCTGTCTTTGTGCTCTTCTACACCTTCCCCCTCAAGTACTTCGCCCTCGGCGAGATCTCGCTCCTCATTGTTTACGGTCCCCTCATCATCGGCGGAGGCTACTACCTCCTGACGGGAGGCTGGGATTGGAACGTCGTCATCGCGAGCCTTCCCTTCGGGCTGGGGGTCTCGGCCACGCTCTTCGGGAAGCACATCGACAAGATCGACATGGACCGCGAGGCCCACGTCCATACGCTCCCCGTCGTGATTGGGGAGGTCCCGGCAAGGGTGGTGACGGTCGCGATGATCGTGCTTCAATTCCTTATCACCGCCTACCTCGTCGTCATAGGGTATTTCACCATCGTCATGGCGATCGTGCTCGTGACGCTGCCGGACCTCTTCAAATCGGTTTTGCCGATGTACCGCAGGCCGAGGCCGAAGGAGCGTCCGGATTGGTATCCGGCCGACCGCTGGCCCCTATGGTACGTGGGCTCGGTCTTCCGATTCACGCGCCGCTTCGGGAGCTGGTACCTCTTCGCTATCCTCCTCGATACCCTCGTGAGGCTCCTCTATATCAAGGCATAGTCCCCTGCGGCGGGAGGGTGGCCGTCTCATCGCATGAACGCTGAGCGCTACGTGCGCCGACACATTTACGGCGCTCCCCATCGGGCAACCGTAGCCGTAGCGGGCGGGCTTCTCCCGGTCGTCGAGGCGGAGCTGCGCGAGCTTGCCGCCGGCATCATCACCCCTGGGAGACCGGGGTTCGAGATCGCCGGGCGGGAGGGACGCGTCGAGCTCAAGGGGGTAGACTACCGAGCGCTTGTCGAGCTGGCGCTCAGGCTCACGACCGCCCACGACCTGTTTCTCGAGATCGCCCGCGGAAAAGCGAGCGGACGCCTCGAGCTTGAAGCCTTTCTGCGCGAAGTGCCCTGGGAGGTGTATCTCCCTCCGGGTGCTTCCGTCGAGGTGCGGGCCGACTCGAAAGGAAGCAAGCTCTACCACGAGGGGCTCATCGAAGAGTGTGCGGCCTCGGCCCTGGCCGAGGCCGGGCTGCAAGCGGCCAAGCCCGCCGGCGGCGGAAAGGGCTTTCCGCTCACCGTTCGGCTTGAGTCGAATCGGGTCCGAGTCGAGCTGTCACTCGCAGGGCCACCCCTCTGGCGTCGCGGGTATCGGGCGTCGTTCGACGCAACGGCTCCCCTGCGGGAGGACCTTGCCCAGGGCGCGATCCGCTCGGCCCTCGCCTTCGCCGCGGGCGGCGCAGCGGAAGGCTCCCCGCATGTCTTCGACACCCTTCTCATCCCTTTCTCCGGAAGCGGGACCCTTCTCTTCGAGAGCCTCATTGCGCTCTTTGGGATTGCACCCTGTCTTTTCGGGCGCCCTTATGCCTTCGAGCGATTCGCCTTCGGAGCGCCGCCGTCGGTCCCTTGGTTGAAGGAGCGGCTCGCGAAAACGGTAGGGGAGCGTTTCGCATCGACGGACAAGCTGCATGCCGTTCTCGTCGATTCGCACTCCGGCGCGATAAGGGCGGCGCGGGAGAATCTCGCCTCCTTCGAGAGGCTCCTTCGACCTGCCGGCATGCTTCCGCTCCGCTGCGACGTGCGCGAAAGCGATGCCTTCGCCGGGCCCTGGGCCAGCCGCCTCCCGCCGGCCGCGGTCTCGCTTTTCGTCCCCCTCAATCCGCCCTACGGACGAAGGCTCGCGGTCCGCTCGGTCGAGCGGCTCTACCAGCGGATCGGGGAGTCCCTCGAACGGCTCGCCTTAGATCTCGGCGTGAGCGCGGCCCCGCGGACGGGAGACGCCGAAGAGGGCGGCAAAGGAGAGAGCGTACGCTCCGAGCGGGCGCGGCGGAGCCCACGCCGGGTCTCGGGTTTCGCGCTCTGTCCGACCGAAGGGTCCTGGCGGCGATTTCAGAACGCGACCCCTGCCTTTCGAAAACGGACCCTCCACTTCGGCCAGGGCGGGCTCGACATCCGCCTTTGCCTCTTCGCCGCCGGCGGGGAGCGGTGAGGCAGGTCGGACGGGTCCGAGGCGAGGAGAGTTCGGCATTGTGGTTGCCGAAGTGGTAAGCTCGAAGATGAGGCAGGAGCCAACATATGGAAAGCCGTAAGAGAATTGCGTTGGTGGCCCATGACAACCGCAAGAGGGACCTCATGGAGTGGGTCGGCTGGAACTGGGAGATCTTGATCAAGCATCGGATCGTGTGTACCGGAACGACCGGCCGGCTTGTGGAGGAGACCCTCAACAAGGCGATGGAGAAAGGGCACGCCCTCGCCTACCCGATCAGGAAGCTCAAGTCGGGCCCGCTCGGCGGCGACCAGCAGCTCGGCGCGCTTATCGTTGGGGGGGATATCGATCTTCTCATCTTCTTTTGGGATCCTATGCAGCCGCAGCCCCACGACGTCGACGTGAAGGCCCTCCTGCGGATCTCGGTTCTCTACAACATTCCGACGGCATGCAACCGATCGACCGCGGACTTTCTCATCTCCTCGCCGCTCATGAGCGGGAGCTATGTCCCGATCATCAAGGACTACTCGGAATACATAGGGCGGGCGGTGGAGATGTAGGCTGCTTCTACCCGATCGGGAGGCGTACCGTGAACTCGGTGAGCTTGCCGGGGGCGCTTGTGAAGGTGATGATCCCGTTGTGTGCCTCGGCGATCTGCTGGCAGATCGAGAGGCCGAGCCCGGTGTTCTTCTTGTTGACCTTGGTCGTGTAGAACGGGCTGAAGATCTTCGATTGAATGTCGGCCGGAATTCCGTAGCCGTTGTCGGAGATAGTTACCTCGACCACACCCTCTGCGGGATGGGTGGCGAGCCCGATCCGGATGAGCCCACCGTCCAGCACTGCATCGATGCTGTTCAGGAGAAGGTTAAGAAAGAGCTGCTTGAGACGATTCTCGTCCCCGTCGATCTCGATGTGCCCCGCTGGCATCCGCTTGTCCAGGTTGATCTTTTTCGTCGACAGGTTATGGTGGAGCAGAACGAGCGCCTCGTCGATCACCTCGACCAGGTCGACCTTGCTTCCCTCAAGCTCCTTGAAGCGGGAGAACGAGAGGAGGCTTCCGATGATCTCGACTATCCTCTCGAGCTCCTTTTCGATCTTCGCCAGCTTTTCGCTCCCATCGGCGTCGAGCTCCTTTCCTTTGAGCAGCTCCACGTAGTTGCGAATGATGAAGAGCGGATTGTTTATCTCGTGCGCAACGCCGGCCGCCACTTCCGCCATCGTCGCCATTTTCTCCGCGCGGATGATGTAGTCCTTCAGGTAGCGGTCGATCGAGACGTCCTGGATGATGATCGCCGTTCCGATAATGGCCTCGACCTCGTCGTGCAGGGGGAAGACATCGACCTTCACGAGCTTGTCATCGCCTATTCGGATCTCATCCCATGAAAACTCCTCGCGCGCTTCGACCTTCGCTCGAATCTCGTCCGCAATGGGGAGATCGAGTCCCGTAAGAAGCTCCACCAGCGAGCGGGCGTTTGATTGGGCGCGCGTGAGCTGCATGATCTCGATGCCCGCGAAATTGACGAGCTGGACCGCGTCGTTCATGTCGAGGATGATGATCCCGATCGGGAGGTGGCGAATGAAGGCCTCGCTGTAGCGCTTGAGAAGATAGAAGCGCATGCGGTTGGAATCTATCTCCTTCTTTCCGATCGCGTAGGAGTAGGTAAGCTGGAAGAGACGGTACTGATCCAGGTCGGCGACGCGCTCGGTCCCGCGCCGGTAGCCGTCCTTGAGAATCGTCACCCGGTCGGCCAGCTTCAGGGTTTCTTCGATGTCGTGCGTGATGTAGATGATGCCCTTGCCTTGGCGGCGGTACTCGACGAGGATGTCGTAGATAGTTCCCATCTCTTCGGGGGTGAGCTTGTTGGATAGCTCGTCGAGGATGATGACCTTCGGGTCAAGCAGCAGTATCCGCGCGAACTCGACCTTCAGCTGCTCGCCTTGGGTCAGCCGGTAGAGGGGGAGGTCCATGTCGACGTCCAGGTTGAGGCGGTTGAAGAGCTCCTTCGCAATGGTAATCATCCGGAACTCGGCGAGCGCACCGAAGCGGCGGCGGATCATCCGGCCGGCGAAGATGTTCTCGACGGCGTTCAGGCTGGGCAGGACGTTGAGATCCTGATAGACCATCGCAATCCCTGCCTCGATGGCGCTCTTGAGGGTGAAGCTCTTGACCTCCCGCCCGCTGTAGATGATCTCCCCGCCGCTTTTCTGCACCGCGCCTGAAAGGAGCTTGACAAGCGAGGACTTGCCCGCGCGATGCTCGCCGACGAGGGCGTGGACCTCGCCTTCGTAGAGATCGAAGTCGACCCCCCGCAGGGCGTGAACCGTCCCGTAGTCGACATGGATGTTCCTCATCTGGAGGACCGCGTGCGGCTCCCCTTTGGCTTGACCGCGGGCCGGGGCCCGTCGCAGGCCCGCGATGGGATTGTCGCGGCTCATTTCAGGTTCAGGCGCTTCATGCGGTTGTACAGGGTCTTTCGCGTGATATTGAGCAGGCGCGCCGCCTCCCCCTTGACCCCACCGCTTTGCTTCAAGGCTTCGAGAATGACGGCCCGAGCGCTCTCGGTCGCAAACTCCGTAAGCTCCCCGCCGGCGCTCGACGCCGCCAGGTCGACCATTCGATACTGCTCGGGAAGGTCCCGGAGATCGATCGTGTCTCCGTCGCAGAAGATGACCGCCCGCTCGATGATGTTCTTGAGCTCCCGCACGTTGCCCGGCCAGCTGTGGCGCTGCAAGACTCCGGCGGCGCGCTCCGAGATCCCCGAGACCCCCTTCGAGTAGACCCGGTTGAAGCGATCGACAAACTGATAGGCAAGAGGCACGATGTCGTCGCGACGCTCGCGCAGAGGCGGGAGATGGAGCGTGATCACCGAGAGACGATAGAAAAGATCTTCGCGGAAGGAGCCCTCTTTGATCATAAGGCCGAGATCCCGGTTCGTCGCGGCGATGATCCGGAAGTCCGCCTTGATGGGCTCGGAGCCTCCCAGGCGAGTGAAATGCTTCTCCTGCAGGACGCGGAGCATCTTCGCCTGGGTCGAAAGACTCATGTCCCCGATCTCGTCGAAGAAGATGGTTCCTTCGTCGGCAAGCTCGATCTTTCCCTTCTGTTGAATGAGGGCATCGGTGAAGGCCCCCTTTTCGTGGCCGAACATTTCGCTTTCGAGGAGGGTGTCGGGGATCGCAGCGCAGTTCACCTTGATGTAGGCCTTCCCGCTGCGGCGGCTTCCGTGGTGCAGCATGTCGGCAATAAGCTCCTTACCGGTGCCGCTCTCGCCGGTGATTATGACGGAAGCCTCCGTCGGCGATGCCTTGGCCGCGAGAGCGAGGACGTCCTTCATGCGGGGGTCTCGCGTGACGATCGTCTCCCGATCGGTGGTGGGGAGCTTGTGTTGCGACGAACGCTCGATGTGACGGATCTCCCGCATCAGGTCCGAGAGCTGGAGCGGTTTCGCATAGAAGTTCAGGGCGCCGTACTTCATGGCGCGAACCGCGTTTTCGATCGAGGCATAGCCCGATATCATGATAATCGGCAGCGAGGAAAAGCGCTCGCGGACAAGCTTCAGCAGATCGATGCCGCCGATCGCGGGCATCCGCACGTCCATGATGACAAGGTCGACGCGTTCCCGTCCAAGGAGGGGCAGCACCTCCTGAGGGTTGTCGACGTGGAGGGCGCCGTAGCCCTTCGACCGCAGGATCTCACCCAGCGAGAGGCAAACCTCAAGCTCGTCGTCGACAATCAAGGTTGTGAAAGGCATGGCAGGATTATACACCCGGCAAGCTTGTCATGATAAAGGGAGCAATCCGGCGAGTAATGTGAAGCGAGCGGGTAGGACCCATGGGTAAAGAATTTCCCACAACCGATCGCCGCGGCAGGAAGATTGCGCGTTTCGGTAATCAAATCGTTTGCTGCCGGTCACTTATCGTTCGGACGGATATCGATGCGGATGGCACGCATCCTGCTTACTCTTCGCCCGACGAGAGTCACATCACGGATTCATCTCATATAGGAGGTTCTTATGAGAAAAGTCTCTCGAATTGTTCTTTCCGCTGCAGTGATGTTCGCCGTTGTCCTGTCGGCGGCGTTCGCAGGCGGTTCCAAGGAGGCGTCTTCGAGCGCTGGAGCCGGCAAGATCGCGCTCCTGCTTCCGGAGACCAAGACAACTCGTTACGAGACCGCGGATCGACCCGACTTCGAAGCGAAGTTGAAGGCGATTGGACCCAACGTTCAGATCATCTACAGCAACGCAAACCAGGATGCCAACCTTCAGCTCTCCCAGGCTGAGGCGGCCCTGACCAACGGGGCGCAGGTGCTCGTGCTCGATCCTGTCGACTCGGCCGCGGCTGCGGTCATCGCCGACAAGGCGAAGGCGCAGGGCGTTCCGGTCATCGCGTACGACCGGCTGATCCTGAACTCGACCGGGGTGAACTACTACATTTCCTTCGACAACGTGAAGGTCGGACAGCTCCAGGCCCAGAGCCTCGTGAAAAAGCTTCAGTCGATGGGTATCGCGAAGCCGACGATCGTCATGATCAACGGCTCGCCGACCGACAACAATGCGAAGCTCTTCAAGCAGGGAGCGCACAGCGTCTTCGATCCGCTCGTTCAGGCCGGAAAGCTCGTCATTGCCAAGGAGTATGACACGCCGGACTGGAGCCCCGACCAGGCGCAAAACGAGATGCAGCAGGCCCTTACCGCCCTCGGCAACAAGGTTGACGGCGTTTACTGCGCGAACGACGGCACCGCAAGCGGCGCCGTGGCAGCGATGAAGGCGGCCGGTCTCAACCCGATCCCGCCGGTGACGGGACAGGATGCCGAGCTTGCCGGGATCCAGCGGATCCTGGTGGGCGAGCAGTACATGACCGTCTACAAGGCGATTACACCGGAGGCTGACGCCGCGGCCGAGCTGGCCTACGACCTTCTCACCAAGACCCCGGTTCCCGCGAGCATGACCAACGGCCAGACCGTGAACAACGGCAACATGGACGTTCCTTCCGTTCTCTTGACCCCGATCGCGGTTACGAAGGACAATATCAAGGACACCGTCGTAAAAGACGGCTTCTGGAAGGTGTCGCAGATCTGCACCAGCCAGTATGCCAACGCATGCACGGCGGCCGGACTACAGTAGACTTCTCGGGTGGCGGAGCGCGCTGGTGCCCCGCCACCCTCAATAGCCCATGCGCGGCGGAATGAGGAGCCATGAACACTACGCAGCGAGCGCCCATCTTGGAGCTTCACGGGATTAGCAAGCGATTCGGCGCGGTAGAGGCCCTGTCCAGCGTCGACTTCGAGGTCTATCCGAGCGAGGTTATCGGCCTCGTCGGCGACAATGGAGCCGGTAAGTCAACCCTGGTCAAGGTCATCTCGGGCACCTATCGCCCGGATGCAGGCGAATACGTCTTCGAGGGAAAGCGAGTAACCATCAACAGGCCGAATGAAGCCGCCAACCTCGGAATCCAGACCGTTTATCAAGATCTGGCGTTGTGTGACAACCTCGACGTTGTAGCCAACCTCTACCTCGGCAGGGAGAAGAAGCGAACTCTCCTTCCCGGAATTCTCAAGATCATCGACGAGGTCGACATGGAGCGGATGGCTCAGACCTTCGTGCAGGAGCTCCACGTGCGCATCCCGTCGCTGCGCTCGCGCATCGCGACCCTTTCGGGAGGACAGCGACAGTCCGTCGCAGTTGCGAGGGCGGTGATGTGGAACTCGAAGGTAGTTCTTCTCGACGAGCCGACGGCCGCCCTCGGTGTCGAGCAGACGCAGCAGGTGAAGGAGCTCATCCACCGGCTGCGCGAGAAGGGCCTCGGGGTGGTCGTCATAAGCCACAACTTGGCCGATGTCTTCGACGTGGCGGACCGGATTATCGTCTTGAGGCTTGGCAGGCGCGTCGCGACCTTCGATACCCACGTAACCAATCATGAGCAGGTCGTATCCGCGATAACCGGCGCGGAGTTCGGAGACGGGGCGGCCGCCGGCACCTCCGGGAGCTAGGAGAAAAGCATGGACGATAGAACGCAGAAAGAGCGGCCGGCAGGCGGCCAGACCGCTACGAGAGAGGAATCGATGTGGACCAGAGTCATCGGCCGACTCGGCCACGGAGACATCGGCTCTCTGCCGGTCCTCCTCGGATTGATCCTCATCGCAATTGTCTTTCAGATCGCCAATCCCAACTTTCTCACCCCGCTCAACCTTACCAACCTCATGGTGCAGATCTCCGCGGTCGGCACGATCGCGGTAGGAGTCGTGCTCATCCTTCTGCTGGGAGAGATCGACCTATCCGTGGGTGCCGTGAGCGGGTTCTGCGCCGCGGTTATGGCGGTGCTTTCGGTCAAGCTGGGGCTGCCCGGATACCTCGCAATACTCGCGGGCATCATTGCCGGCGCGCTCATCGGTCTCTTCCAAGGCTGGTGGATCACCAAGCTCCACGTTCCCTCGTTCGTGGTGACCCTCGCCGGCTCGCTCGGCTGGCAGGGAGCGCTCCTCTGGGTGCTCGGAAGCACCGGAACCATCAATCTGAACGACGGGTTGATCGTCGGGCTTGCGAACACCCGGCTGCCGGTCTGGGCCGGTTGGGGGGTCGGCGGGGTCGTGGTGATCTTCTTCGTCGTGAACAGCGTGCTTCAGCGAAGCCGCAGGTCACGAAGCGGGCTGCCCATCCAGCCGTCGACGAGCCTCCTGTTCCGGACGGTCCTCATCTCCGCCGTCGTGCTCATCGCGGTCGGGATCATGAGCGTGAACCGCAACCCGCGCCAGGACGT
Source organism: Spirochaetales bacterium (assembly GCA_027306915.1). The sequence goes on from DAHUYW010000049.1 coordinate 26,637, forward strand.
GCCGATCATGGGGGTGCCGACGGGGGTAATCATCCTCCTCGCTATCATCATGCTTTTCAACTTCGTCACCGTGAGGACCCAGTTCGGCCGTTCGGTGTTCGCGGTCGGAGGGAGCGCCGAGGCGGCCCGCCGGGCGGGGATAAGCGTGGACAGGATACGGATCGTCGTCTTCGTCCTCGGCTCGACCCTCGCCGCGGTCGGGGGAATCCTTGCCGGTTCGCGGCTTTTCGCCGTCAACCAGTCTTCGGGGGGAGGGGATGTCCTCTTGAACGCTATCGCCGCGGCGGTCATCGGCGGAACGAGTCTCTTTGGAGGTCGGGGGAGCACCTGGTCTGCCCTTCTCGGGGCGCTCGTTATAGGCTCTATTGCGAACGGCATGGACCTTCTCGCCTTTGCCTCATCGGTGCGCTTCATGGTGACGGGGGCGGTGCTTCTTCTTGCAGTGACGCTCGATTCCTATACCCGCGCGCGCCGCGAACAGTTGGGCAGCTGAGCTAGCGAAGATACTTCTTCAGGGACGGGGGCGGGCAGGCCGAGGTTATCTATGAGGAAGGAACATGGCCATCAGATTGAAGCTCCTGGGCCTTATCGTCATTCTTGTCGCCGCCTTCGCGCTTTCGGCAAGTATCTACTTTGTAGCGCGATCGCCGATCGGAAAGATCCAGTCGGAGCAGCAAACCTTAGGCGATCTTCGGACAGCGCTACTTCATGAGCAGATCGAGGCGAATCGCCTCGTCTGGAGCCCCTTTCAGGCGCAGCTGGACGCCTTCAACAGCTCGGTCGATCACACCACGGTCGAGTTCGCCGCGGTGCAGGGACTCTCGGTGCTCTCCCGCCTGAGCCCGACCATTCGCGAGTCGCTTCACAGTATCCAGAAGCTGAA
>DAHUYW010000004.1 GCA_027306915.1 Spirochaetales bacterium
GCTGCTGCGGCGCCTCCCGCCGGGTCGGATTGCGCTCCGGGCGCCGCTTGGGCTGCTTCGGGTGAAGTCGGGGCCGTTCGGCTGCTGCCCGCCGCAGGCGGCCTTCGCGCGAGATTCTCGATCTCCTGCATCCGGCTCATGATCTGCTGGATCCGTGACATGACATCGTCGATGGAGCTCACCTTCCCCTCCCCGAGAGTTGGCTTCGGTCCCGATTATACCCCTCTCCAACGAGCCCGCGCCAGCCGCGCTACCGGTCGTAGACTGGATCCTGCCCTACCCACCGGGCCGGCAGAACCGAAGGTATGCCCGCGCGCTCCTCGGGCGTCAGGACGATCTCGATGCCTCGAAGCGAATCGGTAATTTGCGCGAGACTGCGCGCGCCGAGGATGGGCGCGCTGACGCGGGGCTCGGCAAGCACCCAGGCAAGGGCGAGCTGCGCGGGCGTTACCCCGCGCGCATTCGCAGCCTCGAGAAAGTGCTCCACGATGTCCAACGCCTGGTCCGTGTAGTAGCGGTTATGGTAGAACTGGAAGGCTTCGAGCCGGGCACCCGCCGGCAACTCTTTGCCCCTGCGATACTTGCCCGTGAGCATGCCGCCGGCAAGGGGGTTATAGCTCATGACGCCGATCCCCTCCTCCGCGCAGAGCGGCAGAAGCTCGGCCTCGATCGCACGGTTCAGGGCGTTGTATGCGGGTTGAAGGCTGATGAAAGGGCTCCGCCCGGTCCCGCGGGCCCAGTCGAGACAGCGGCGAAGCTGATAGGCGCGCACATTCGAGCAGCCTACGTAGCGCACTTTTCCTTCGCGCACGAGGTCGTCGAGAGCGTCAATCGTCTCTTCGATGGGAACCGAAGGATCCCATCGGTGAATCTGGTAGAGATCGATGACGTCGGTCGAAAGCCGCCGCAGGCTCGCCTCCACGGCATGCTGGATGTGGATGCGGGAAAGCCCCCCGTCGTTCGGCCCCTCGCCCATCTGCCCAAAGACCTTGGTCGCGACTACGAGCTTTCCCCTGTTCCCCCGGGCCTTCATCCAGCGGCCGATGATGGCCTCCGACTCCCCCGCATTGTAGACATTGGCGGTGTCGAGGAAGCTGCCGCCCTGCTCGACGAACCAATCCAGGATAGCGAAGGAGGTCGCCTCATCCGCCTCCCGCCCGAAGGTCATGGTCCCCAGACAGATCTGAGAGACGCGCAATCCCGATTTCCCAAGCTGCACTGTTTTCATGAGTCGAATCCTACCGGTGCCTTCCGGAAGCTGCAAGCCCCGCTCGTACGCGAGAGGAAATTGGAGTTGACCCAACCGCCTTTTCGTAGTAGGGTGGCTTTACTGGCTTGCGACGGACCTTTCCGAAAAGGACCGTTGCGGGAATCTGAGTTACCGTTACGAAAGTACGTGACCAACCTGATTAGTTCATCGCAGATGAATTCCAGCACATACTTTTGGAAAGGGGCCGTGGGCCCCGAGGACACATGCATGTCGAAGAAACTGTACGTCGGCAACCTTAGCTACGACACCGACTCGAGCAGCCTCCAGCAGCTCTTCTCCCAGTACGGAGAGATCGTCTCCGTCAACATCATCACCGATCGCATGACGGGACGTGCGCGGGGATTCGGATTCGTGGAGATGGGCACGGACGAAGCGGCGAAGGCTGCAATCGCCGGGCTGAACGGCGCCGAGTTGGACGGCCGACAGCTGCGGGTTAACGAGGCGCAGGATCAGGACCGGAGCCGCAACAGGCCACGTCCCGAACGGCGCTACTAAGGACTCCGCGTGGCACGACCAAACTACGGAGCAGAGAAGCGCAGACGCGAAGTGGAGCGTCAAAAGAAACAGGAAGCAAAACGAGAAAAGCGCCTTCAGAAATCCAGAGAGAAAGGCGAAGAGCAGCCCCCCGCGGACTCCGAAACTACCGGAAATCCCTGACGCGCACGCAGCGGCGTCTAGATCGTCTCAACACTGATGAGAAGGTGCCATACCTCTTCGGCGTAAGGCTTTAGGATGTGCTCGACGCCGAAGAGGCGAGCCAGGTCGATCCCGTCCATTCCTCCGGTGGCCGGCTCAATGCCGCAGTTGAACTGGCGGTTCCATCCGCCGTTGTTAACCCAAATCCCCAAGTGGGGAACTCGATCGCTGGGAAATGACAAACGCACCAGGTAGCCTGCGACAGCGTTGCGCAGGACGCACCACCCTTCGCTGAGTTCCTCCCCAACCCACCACTTCCAGGTTCCACGACGCGCGAGAGGGGGAATCTCCCGGAGGTCGATCGCCGAATCCAAACTCCCCGCCTGGGGAAAGGGGTAACGAGCGCCGTAGTCAGTGAGGCCAGGCGAAACTTGGGCATTCACTATCGAGCCGACCCCCTCCGGCAGCTCAAGCCTCGATCCGCGAGCGGTGACTAGAAGGGGATGCGCCGCCCACATGCAACGGAAAGGAAAGGGCGAGAGGTTTTCGAGGCGGTAATCGAGCCTGAGCATTGCACCCTCGAGTAGCGAATACCGCGTCAGGCGGTAGGGAAAGCGGAGGCCGTGGACCGTGTGCTCGAGTCGGTTTTCTTCGTCCAGACGCTCCCGCCATGGAAGGCTCCAGACCTCTCCATGGTCGGGAATGGGTGTGCCGCGCCAGGGGTCTTCGGGATAGAAGCTCGGCAGGATCGCGGGGAACATCTCGTCGAACCCCCAGCCTGCCTCCGCCCCAAAGGGGGTCCCGAACCGGGGCTGCACGAGCCTCTCGCCGGGATGCTGCCAAAGCAACTCCACCTTGGCGGACTTGAGGAAAATCGATGCGACCTTGGCGCCCAGATCGGGAAGGATGACGACCTTGAGCTCGTCGCTTTCCAGCTCAGACGCAGGCATGTTCTTGAACTGCAACCCCCGCCGAACCGTCGTGTTCCCGGCCAACCGTCCTCCTGGAAGCTAGCCCCGCCGCTTGCCCTTTCGCTTGCGAGAGCCCCGACGCGGCGGACGAGCCGTGTAGGCGGCTCTGTTCGGCTCGATCGCGGCCCGGCGATCGGCTTGGATCCGGAGCAGGATGGAGGCCAGCAGGCCAACGAAGGCGAGAAGCATGAGCTGCGGAAACCAATCTCCAAAACGGGTGTAGAAGGTGAGGTGCTCGTGCGGGATTGCCACGTCGGCGATGAGGTAGGCGGGCTTGTAGTAGGGCACGCTCGTGACAAGCCTTCCCTCCGGATCGACATAGGCCGTAAGCCCGGAGGCGGTAGCACGCAGGAGAGGCCGTCTATTCTCCACCGCACGAAAGAGTCCGTTCACGTAGTGCTGCTTCCCCTCGACCTTGGAGAGCGACCAATAGTCGTTTGACAGGTTCATGATGACCTGCGCTCCCCGATTCACGAATTGACGGACATCATTCGGAAAGGAGTCCTCGAAGCAGATCGGCGTCGAGAAGGTCATTTTCGGTGTTTGAAAGACAACATGCCGCGAGCCGGGATCGAAGAGGTAGACGTCGAAGCTCTTCAGGAGGTGGTACATCCACGGGAGCTGCTTTTTGTAGGGGAAATATTCGGTGAACGGCACGAGGTGAATCTTGTGATAGGTCTCCATCCGCTCGCCATCGGGGGCGAAGAGGACCGCCGCGTTGTAGTCCCTTCGCGTCTCGTTGCCGAACTGGTCGGTCGTGAGCGTGTAATCATCGTTGCCGGTAACCAGCCAGGTATGTGTCCCCTCCTGATACTGCTTGAACTCGTCGACAAGCTTGGCGAGCGGATACTCGCTCGGATCCATCCCCCACCACCTTCGGATATTCGGAACAAAAGCCGTTTCCGACCACACGACAAGATAGGGTTTGCTCGCGAGGGCCTTGTTGGTCAGCTCCTTCAGCGTCTCGAAGGTCTTGGTGTAGTCGTTCTTGTGAGGGTCGGTGTCCTGCTGAATCAGGGCTACCCTCACCGTTCGCTCGGCGGGCTGGCGCGAAAGGAAGGCCACCGTGGCGGAGCCGGCTCCGGCAAGAAGGGCGACGGCCACGACCGCGGCCCCGAACGGCAGAAACGTCTGGAGCGCCGCCCGCCGTCCGGAAAGCGCCCCCGAGCGCTTCTCGTAGAAGCGCATCGCGAGGTGCGCCAGGGTCGAGTTGACGAGGGTAACGACGAAGGTCACGCCCCAGATGCCGGTCACCGCCGCCATCTGGATAAGCGAGGTGAAGTCATACTGCGAGGTTCCGAGCATCGCCCAGGGAAAGCCGAGAAAGCCAATCGAGCGCAGATAGTCGAAACCGACCCAGCCTATCGGGAAAAGCAGGTAGCCGAAGGAGCGCAGCCTCCTGAACACCCCCAACAGAAGGATCATGAAGAGGGTGTACTCCACGAAATAGACGATGGTGACGAACTGCAGCGAGATCAGGCTGAAGGTCCCGAGCCAGAAGTTCGCGAGCATTGTCTGGAGCACCCCGAAGGAGACGCCGTAGAACACCCCCCGCCGATAGCCGGCCCGGTAGAAAACCAAAAGCAGAGGGACCATGCAGACGTAAGCGAGCGGACCGAATCCCGCCAGGCTCACGAACGAAGGAAGCGCGATCGTGTAGAGGAGTGCGGAAAGCAGCGTGAGGGCCAGTGCCCAGACCCGGATCGGGTCTGAGCCGCCAAGGGCTCTCTCGTTCCAATCCTTCCACGCGATACGGAAGTAGGCTACGACAAAGGCGTCGAGCAGAATGAGAGGCGCATACTGGGACGCGGCGTTGAGCCGCTGGATGGTGGAGTCCGGCGCCAAATGAAGGTTCCCGTTCGTCAGCGCAAAGCGTTGGGCGTAGCTCATGTCGGCCGTCGAGGCAAACAGATACGCGAGGAGAAAAAGCACAAGCGAGACGACGAGGAGCGTCTCTGGGCTGCGGTACAGCGCCTTGAGATAGTTCTTTTCCGCCTGTGCCCGGATCATGAAGCCCCAGCCCGCATGGACTATGACGAGCAGAAGGAAAAGAAAATCGGAGGGCGTCTTTCCCTTCGGCATTCCGAACGGGCCGGCTATGAAGTTGATGAGCTCGAGAAGAGCGAATCCAAACACGACGAGCGAGAGCGCCCGCCGCTGCCGTGCCCTCTTCTCCTCAATTTCCTGCTCTTCGTTTTGCGGTTTTCGCTTGACCAGAGTGCCGTTCTTGCGTGTGTTCATCACAGATGTGCCCTGTCCCCTGGAATACCCGTGGAGACAATCTTACCTAATCGACCGCGTTCGTCAAGCAACACTTCGATCGGCTGAAAGAGGACCCGGCGCAGGATCGAGGCTCGCGCGGGGTCAGGCCCCCCGCCGGCGCCTCGAGTGCCCTTCGTCCTCGCCCAGCCCAAAACGGCCATAGCGCGAAGGGTGCGGGTTAGGAGTGGGCCGAGCACTATCCCAGCGCCCTCCGTCACGACTGCTGCGGGGGCCGATCGGCTTTCCAGCCGAGCCGGTCGGTCGCGGCCCAAAGCCGCCGCCAAGACGGTTTCCCGACGGAGCGCCATCGCGCATTCCATAGCGTCCGCCCGTCTGCTTCTGGAACCCGCCCCAGCGCTTCCCCGCTCCGCGTTCGGCACCAGGGCGACGATTTCCTTGCGCGCCCAGCGGTTCATCCGGCCGAACCTCTACTGCGTAGGGGTGATCGAGCTCCACAGGCACCCGCCGACCGATCAGCCGCTCGATCGCCCGCAGCAACGGCCGCTCCTCCACGTCGCAGAAGGTGACTGCCATGCCGGCCGCCCCCGCGCGTGCGGTTCGTCCGATGCGGTGGACATAGGTTTCGGGTTCATGGGGAAGGTCGAAATTAAAGACGTGACTTATCGCGTCGACATCGATTCCACGGGCCGCGAGGTCCGTAGCTACCAGAACGCGAAGCTTGCCGTCGCGAAAGGCGTCCATAGTCCGGGTACGCTGGCTCTGGCTCTTGTTCGCGTGGATGGCGTCGGAGTGAATCCCCTCCTTGCTCAAGGACTCGGCGAGGCGGTTGGCTCCGTGCTTCGTCTTTGCAAAGACGATGGCGCGCGCCACGGCTTCTCCCTTTAGGAGCCAGACAAGGAGCGCCTTCTTGTTGGCCTTCTCCACGTGCATGACCTTCTGCTCGATAAGGTCGACGGTCATCTGCTCGGGAGCCACCGCAACCTGAACCGGATTGTCCAGGATCGACGCGGCAAGACCCTTGATCCCGTCGGGTATCGTCGCGGAGAAGAGCATTGTCTGCCTTGCCTTCGGCACGAGGGCAATGATTCGCTTCACGTCGTGAATGAATCCCATGTCGAGCATCCGGTCGGCCTCGTCGAGGACGAGGATCTCCACTCCGTCGAGGCGCACAGCGCCGTCGCCGTGCAGGTCGAGGAGACGTCCCGGCGTGGCGACGAGAACGTCGACCCCGCGCGCGACCGCCCGAACCTGCGGCACCTTGCTGACTCCGCCGTAGACGCATGCCCGCGTCAGATTGGATCGCCTGCCATAGGCGGCAAGGCTCGCGTCGATCTGCGCCGCGAGCTCGCGCGTCGGCGCGACCACGAGCGCGCGCACCTTGCGCGGCTCCCTCCTCGCCGCTTTAAGCGACAAGCGCTGAATTATCGGTAGCGCAAAGGCGGCCGTCTTCCCGGTCCCCGTCTGGGCGCAGCCCAAAAGATCCCTTCCCTCGAGAAGGCTGGGTATGGACTCTGCCTGAATCGGCGTAGGCTCGGTGTAGCCCTCAGTGCGCAGGGTCGACAACAGTGCCTCGTTCAGGCCAAGAGACTCAAAAGTGATTTCGTTCATGCATTTCCTTTAAACCAGGCGATAGGATAGGGCGGGACGGATGGATCAGCGCGATATCGTATCAGCTTTGTTTTGCGATTCCATAGAATCGCCGCCATCTTACAGGAAAAGCGCGGGAGTGTACAGCGGGAGCTCCAAAAGGCTCTGCGAAGCACGTTTGGCGCCCGCCGAGCGGAGGCTTCAAGGAGCGCAAGCCAGAGGAGGAGCACGGTGAGCCCGGCGAAGGCAAGCCACAGGGGGCGCCAGCCAAGGCCAAGCGAGGCTGCCCCGCCGAAGGCGACGCCGCCTGCGAGGATGATGGCCCGGCGCCGCTTCGCGTCGGCCGCCACCCCGAGCACCGGCTCGATGAGGTTGCCGACGAGGATCGGAAGGCCGATGAGCGCGCCGATTTGGGCGTAGCTTAGGGAAAACTCCGACCTGATGAGGGCCCCCGCCGCCTCTTTCAGAGCTTGAAGCGCTGCACGTCGTAGGAGTCGCGCACGAGCCGCCGCCCTTCTGCGATCGAAGCGATCTCCCCCAGGGCGATCTGCTGAAGCATGATGTTGCCGATCGCGGTAGCCTCGACGGGGCCGGCGCTCACCGGGATGGCGAGGGCATCGGCGGCCAGCCTGCAGAGAAGCCCGTTTTGGCTCCCGCCGCCGATGATGGCGAGCTCGGACACCCTTCGGCCCGAGACCTCCTGGATCATCCCCACGGTGCGCTTGTAGGTTGCGGCAAGGCCTTCGAGGACGCCGCGCACCATCTCGGCGGGGCTCTCCGGGGGGCGATCCCCTCTCTCGATGCAGGAGCCCCGCAGGCGCTCGGGCATGGTATCGCCCGCAATCCCGGGCTTGAAGTAGCGTGCATCGTCGGGGTCGATGGAGAAGCTTGCCGGGCCGTGCTCCTCCGCCATGCGGGTGAGCTCGGCGTAGGACCACTCCCGTCCTTCGGCGTCCCAGGCGCGCTTGCACTCCTGCACGATCCAGAGACCCATGATGTTCTTGAGAACGCGTATCCCCCCGTCGGCAGATCCCTCGTTCGTGAAGTTGTAGGAGAAGCTCCGGTCGGTGATGATCGGCGTGGGCGACTCGATCCCGAGGAGCGACCACGTTCCCGAGCTCACGTAGGCATAGTCCCCTCCGGCGGCGGGGATCGCCGCTACCGCCGAGGCCGTGTCGTGGCAGCCGGGGGCGACGACGAGGACATCGGGCCCGGCGCCAACCTCCTGCGCCACAGCAGGAGCGAGGGGGCCGAGCACCGTGCCGGGCATCACCATCTCGCCGAAATGGGAGGGCTCGAGCCCGAGGCGCCGGATGAGGTCGCAGGCCCAGCACCTTCGCGTCGGATCGAAAAGCTGCGAGGTCGTGGCAATGGAGTACTCGTTTCTCATCACCCCGGTGAGCCAGTAGTTGAAAAGATCGGGGGTGTGCAAGAAGTGTGCCGCGGCCCGGTAAAGCTCGGGGTGGGCGCGCGAGAAAGCATAGAGCTGGTAGATCGTGTTGATCTGCATGATTTGCGCGCCGGTTATGGCGTACAGCTCGCGCCGGGAGAGGATGCGGAAGATCTCCTCGGGGACGCCGTCGGTTCGGGAGTCTCGATAATGGTAGGGGTTGCCGACCAGCTCGCCCGCGCGATCGAGAAGAGCGAAGTCGACTCCCCAGGTGTCGATTCCGAGGCTCACGATCTGCCCCGGATAGCGAGCGAAGGCCATTTTCAGCCCCCGCTTTATTTCGGCGAAGCTTCCGAGGAGATCCCAGTAAAGCGAGCCGCCGACACGGACCGGAAGGTTGGGAAAACGGTGGACCACCTCTATCTTGCCGACGTCGCCTACTATGATCCTTCCGCTCTCGGCGCCGAGGTCGATGGCGATGTGCTTCTTCATTCCATGTTCCCGCTATCGCGCGCCTTCCGCGTTGATCTTCGCGCGGTACTGCTCGACCTCCCAGCTTCGAATGAAATCCCGCTTATCGTCAGGCATATGGCGCTGACCGCCGAAGCTTTCGCTGTAGATTGCCACCTTAAGCGCGTCGAGGAGCATCGCGCGGGCAGACTCCATCTTGGCGGGGCTCTCTCCCCACACGAAGAGCCCCACCCCCTCGACGGCTACTACGCGCGGGGGATGGCCGTTGCGCTTCTTGTAGGCGCCTATCGCACCGGGGAGATACCCGGGGCTCGCGCCCTTGCCGGCTCGCCGGCGCGGCCGGTCCACCCATGCCGGCTCGTGGCCGCAGTAGACGATGTGGTCGGGGGTATAGGCGAGCGATCGCAGGGGGGCGAAGCTTCGCCGCGAGGCGACGAGGCGCGCAGTCTCTCGGTTTGAGATGAAAGCGCATGTCTGGCCGGCGACCCCTTCGGGCACGCTCCTGACGGAGTCCCCCGGCCGGGAGGCGCCCGCCGCCATGGCGCCGAGCTCGCCGGCGATGGCGACCGAGAGCTCCTCAACAAGCCCCGGATCGACCGGCGCGAGCGGTCTCAGATCGGGGCGGGAGGTGAGGCGCGCCTCGAGGTTCGCCATGATTCGACCGTAGATCGCGCGCACCTCTTCCGGAGTGTCGGCGGCGACGAAGACTCCGTGGTTCTGGAGAAAGAGGATGCTCGGATAGGCGCCGCGCGTGAGGTGATGCTCGATCGCCTGCTTTACGGTGCGCGCGAGGATGTAGCCGGGGTTCACCACCGGGATCCAAATCATCCGCTCGGGAAAGAGCTCGCCGGCGATCTTCTCGCCCTGCCTTCCGCACGTGAGGCCGTTTACGAGCGAGGGATGGGTGTGCACCACGTAGGGATAGCGCAGCAGCTCGTGGAGAAGGGTTTCGACGCTCGGGCGCTTGGTCTCGCCCTCGGCGCGTGCGTCCATGAGATCGGCGAGAGCCTGAGCCTCGCGCCGGGCGGGGTCGCGGTCGTAGCGGCGGCTCCAGATGGCGTCAAGTCGATCCCGCCGCATCTTCACCATCCCGTCCTCGGTGATCTCGGCGAGAGTGGTCCCCGATGCCTTGATGAACAGGTGGGTCTCGTCTTTGTAGGAGGTGTTGCCTCCGCCTGCGATGACAAACTCCTCTCGCCTTCCGTAGAAGCGCGAGAGCTCGACCAATTCTTTCAGTGCCACCTTTTCTGCCGCTCCCTTCAGGCTCGTTTGCTCAAGGTGCTCCGCTCGTAGGCATGAACCCGGTCAATGACTTCGTGCTCGCCGGGAGCGCCGTGTGCCGCGCAATAGTAGTCCCACACCGCCCCGAACGGCAAGCTCTTGGCCTGCTCGAAGAGCGCAAGACGCGCGAACCAATCGCCCTCTTCCTCCGCCTTGAGAAGCCGCTCCCTCGGCGCCAGAAGCGCCGCGAGGAGGGCCTTCAGCATGGAGCGCGCCCCGATGGCCCAGGCACCGACGCGATTGATTGTTGCGTCGAAAAAATCCAGCCCGACATGGATTTGCGGGAGCCGCCCGCTTGCCGCGATCTCCTCGGCGAGAAGACGAAGCTCGTCGCTGAAGGTAACGACATGGTCACTGTCCCAGCGCATCGGCCGGGAGACGTGGAGGAGAAGCTCGTCGCAGTAGAGGAGGATCGCCGATATCTTGTCGGCGACGCTTTCGGTTGGATGGAAGTGCCCCATGTCGAGGGTGGGAAGCTTTCGGCGGGTGATCGCATAGCCGAGGTAGAACTCGTGCGAGCCGACGACGTAGGCCTCGCTGCCGAGTCCGAAAAGCTTCGATTCGACCGCGTCCTTCATGGAGCTCGAGGGGTATTCCTTCTCGAAGATCTCGTCGAGGGAGTGTTCGAGGTTCCTGCGGTAGCCGATCCGGTCGGCGGGGTAGTCCTTCATCCCGTCGGGAATCCAGACGTTGTGGATGCAGGCGCTTCCGAGCTCCCTCCCGATGACCGCCGAAACCTCGCGGGTACGCTTCGCATGCTCGATCCAGAAATCGCGCACCCCTTTGTCCTTGCTGCTCAAGGTGAAGCCGTCCGCAGCCTTTGGGTGGGAAAAGAAGGTCGAGTTCATGTCGAGCTTCAGCCCCTTCGCCTTCGCCCAGTCAATCCACCCGCGAAAGTGCGAGGGCTCGACCTCGTCGCGGTCGACCGCCCGGCCGCCGAACTCGCCGTAGCTCATGTGGAGCGCAAGGCGATGCTTGGCCGGCAGGAGAGCGTACATCGCCTCGAGGTCGCTTCGAAGCTCCCCAACCGTGCGCGCCTTCCCGGGGTAGTTTCCGGTGACTTGGATGCCCCCTCCCTCTAGCTGCGCGCCCGCGCGCTCGAAGCCGCCCACGTCGTCGCCCTGCCAGCAGTGCACCGACAGCGGCACCGTAGCCAGCGTCGCAAGCGCCCTCTCCACATCGACCCCCAGCGATCCATACTGCTCTTTCGCGGCGTCAAACGTGCCCTTCGTTGTGCTCATGCTCATCCTCCTCCTTCCCATCAGTCTACACACTCACCTCCGGTCATTCCTTGACAATAGAGTCAGGAAATAGCACAATTCCTTCATGCCGTTCGCACCGCGGCTGACCAAATCGGAGTTCTTCGAGGATCTCTCGCTTCCGATCGAGCTCATCCGGCGAAACCCGCAAGAGCCCTTCCCGCTCCATACGCATGAGTTCTCCGAGTTGGTCATCGTCTTCTCGGGGCGCGGGGTGCACTTCACCGAGAGCGAGGAATGGACGATCGAAACGGGCGACGTCTTTGTCATTCGCGGCGAGTGCGCCCACGGCTACCGCTCGATCGAGGCCCTCTCCCTCGTGAACATCCTGTTCGATCCCATGCACCTCGGCGTTCCGGAAAGTGACCTCCTCGCCATTCCCGGCTATCACGCCCTTGTCACGGTCGAGCCGCACTACCGCAAGGAGCACAATTTCGCGAGCCGGCTGCGCCTGTCGCAAGAGCAGCTCGCCCACGTCGGCCTGCTCTCGGACGCGCTTGAGCGCGAGACGGGGGCCAAACAACCGGGCTATCGCTCGATGGCGGCGGCCTATTTCATGCAAATCCTGGGGTACCTCTCCCGCCGCTTCACGTCGGTCGCCACTCCGAAGCACGAGAGCCTGCTGCGGATCGGCCAGGCAATCGGCTATCTCGAGCAGAACATCGGCAGGCGCGTCGGTATCGCCGAGCTGCAAGCCATCACCCATATGTCGGAGAGCAGCCTTCTGCGCGCTTTCAAGAAGACGGTCGGGCTCTCGCCCATCGGCTATCATCTCCACCTCAAGGTGAGGAGGGCCTGCCGTTTGCTTGAGAGCACGGAGCTGCCGATCACCGAGGTGGCCTATCTCGCGGGCTTCTCCGACTCGAACTACTTCTCCCGCGAGTTCCGAAAGGTAACGGAGATGAGCCCGCGAGCCTATCGCAACGGCAGGGCAACGGGCGCTCCCGCCGGCGGGTCCCCGCCTGCCCCTCCTCCGGCGACGGCCCCCGTTCCCGACACTCGACCCTCTTCGGCGCCGGCCCACGCGGAAAGCTCCGATGCCAATTGAGGAGGGCTACCCGCTCACCGCACGCTTTCGTTCCGCGATCACGGACTACCGCTACCTCCTCGAGCGCGGCTACTCCCATTCCTCGGCCCTTCGGGTCGTGGGGGATCGCTACCAGCTCGACAGCGAACAGCGCTCCATGCTCTATCGCGGGATCTCTCCGCGGGAGACCGCTCGACTGCGCCGCGCGCGATTGGTAGCGAGCGTCGTCGGGGCCGCCGTGGCGGTCGACTGCTACAACGTGCTGTACACGGTGACGAACTACCTCTACGGCCGCCCGCTCTTCATCTGCGACGACGGCTTTCTGCGGGACTCGGGCGAGCTTCACCAGGAGAAGCCGGCGGACCTCGATCGGTCGGTTGCGCTCCTGTTCCGCTGGACACGCTCCGAGCCGCCGGCCGCCCTCAGCCTCTACCTCGACAGTCCGGTCTCGCGAAGCGGAGAGCTTGCCCTCGAGCTCAGACGCCGCCTTGAAGAAGCGCACATCGCGGGCACGGCGGAGGCCGTGCGCTCGCCCGATCATCTCTTGAAGGAGTGCCGCACCGGGCTCATTGCCACCTCGGATTCGAGCGTCATCGACCGCGCTCAGGTCGGGGTGGCCGACCTTGCCCGCAAGATCATCGAAAGCTCGTTCGAGGCCCGCTTCATCTCCCTCGATGCAACCGACGAGAGGTAGGGCGCGGCCGAGAGACAGCGAGCCGCGAGGACGTGAGCCGGCGAGCGCTTCGGCGGGGCGCGGTGGTGCGGGGCAGCCTTTACCGGTGCACACCTGACCGCTATAGTATGCTATGAGCAACCATCTCCACGGTCGGAAGAGCCGCTACCTTACCCAGCACGCCGAGAATCCCGTCGACTGGTATCCGTGGTCCGACCTTGCCTTCGAGCGCGCCGCCGCCGAAGGGAAGCCGCTCTTCGTGAGCATCGGCTACTCCTCCTGCCACTGGTGTCACGTCATGGCCCACGAGTCGTTCGAGGACCAGGAGGTGGCGGGGATCCTTAACGAAAGCTTCATCGCGATAAAGGTCGACAAGGAGGAGCTGCCGGATGTCGACGGCTTCTACATGGAGTTCCTCACCCAGCTCGCGGGTCGGGGAGGCTGGCCGCTCAACGTTTTCGTAAACCCTCAGCGGGCTCCCTTCTATGGGGCCACCTATCTGCCGCGCGAAGAGCTCGTCCAGCTCCTGCGCTACATCGCCTCGGAATACGCTCGCCAGGGGGAGATCCGCACGCAGGCGATCGACCGATTCTTCGCGGTCGGCCGGCTGTCCGAGGAGCAGGTTCGAGCGCGCCTCGCCGACATCGCCCTTCCGGCTCCCTCCCACGCGGTCGGACCCCAGTTCCCGCAGGGGCTCTACCTCACCTTCGCGCTGCACCGAGGTGAGAGGGAGATGGTCGCCGCCGAGCTCGCCAATTTGATCACCAAGGGGCTATTCGACCACGTCGAGGGGGGATGGTTTCGCTACTCGGTCGATCCGGACTTCCAGATCCCGCACTTCGAGAAGATGCTCTACGACCAGGCGACGCTGCTGCTCCTGTGCGCCGAGGCCCGCTCGCTTGCGCCCGAGCTGTGCGACTATGCAGTCCGCAAGACGGTTGGCTGGCTCGAGGAGAAGATGAAGCTTCCAAGCGGGCTCTACGGAAGCGCGACCGATGCCGACACGGCCGAAGGGGAGGGCTACTACTACACGGAGGAGGAGACGGACGACGAGGAGGCCCTGGCTCTTCTCCGCCGGAGCGAGTGCGGTCTGCACGAAGGGCGCTTCCAGCCCTGGATCGACCTCGATCTGTACGCCAAGGGACCGTCCCGCGCGGAGGAGATCCTTGGGCGCTTTCGAGCCCTGCGGTCGAAACGGCTCCGCCCCGGGCTCGACACCAAGGCAATTGTCAGCTGGAACTGCTTTCTCGGCTACGCGCTGCTGCGCTGCGCGGCGGCCCTCGGCGACCGCTCCGTGGAAGAGGTGGCCGAGTGCCTCTACCGGAGCCTCGAGCGGCTCGTCACCGGCCCTGTTCCTCATGTTATCTACGGCGAGGAGGCGCTTCCCGGCGAGGGCTACCTCGAGGACTGGGCCGCACTCCTTCTCTTCGCCGCCGAGCGTTCCACGACGAGCGGCCCTCCGGTGCCGGCGAGATTGCTCGATGAGATCCGCTCCCGCTTCTTTCGAGGCAGCCATCTCTTCCATACCACTCAGCGCGCCTTCGAGAACCTTTCGCTCTGGCAGGACACCCCCGTCCCTTCCGGCGGCGCCATGCTCCTTACAGCCCTCCTCTCCCTGAGACAAAGCGAGGCGGAGCGTCTCGCGACGCTCGCGATTGCCGAGGTGGCCTCCGCCAACCCCACCTTCTTCGGGCTCTGGTGCGGGGCTCTCGACCGCGCCCACGGCTTTGCCGCGCGATAGGAGCGCTCTGCACGTTGTCTTATAGGCCGGCCGGAGAGGGGCGCGAGGCGTACCGCTTCGGATGCGGGTGGGCAGGCAGAGCGGCATGTACCCGGATGGGTACGTGCACATCTTTTGACAACGATCGAGGCCTTGTGTATCATGCCTCATGCCGAAACCGCGATCCTACTACTATCTTGTCGACGGCCTCGGTCCCGAGAAGGGAGTGATGATCAAGCGGGCGATGGAGATGGTGCCGGACGTGCAAGCGGTGATCGTAAGTCTAAGTCACGGGGTCGTCGAGGTCCGATCGCTCCAGGAGCCGACGACGCAGGTGAAAATGGCGTGCGAGATAGCGGGAACCGCGTTTCGTATGCAGATCAAACGAAAGCATCTGGTGTAAAAAACGAGGAACAAGCCATGAACCAGAGCCTGCGCATGACTGTCTACTCCTGCGTGCTGACTGCCCTGACGGTGGTTGGCTCCTATCTTCAGATCCCGGTAGGACCGGTCCCGATTGTGCTCGCCAACCTCTTCGTCCTGCTCGCGGGGCTGCTCCTCGGAAGCCGCTGGGGCTCGGCAAGCATCGCCCTCTACCTGCTCCTCGGGCTTATCGGCCTTCCGGTCTTTGCAGGCGGAGCGGGCGGAGCGGCCGCGCTCTTCGGGCCGACCGGAGGCTACCTCTTTGGCTACCTGCTCGCGGCTCTTCTTACCGGACTCATCTCTGAGAACGGCAGGAGCGGCCCGGCGCGCGATGTAGCGGCGCTTGTCGCGGGCGCGCTCTCGATCTACCTCCTCGGAGTTCCCTGGCTCAAGCTCTCCCTCGCCATGAGCTGGACAAAGACGCTCGCCGTCGGGTTCTTTCCCTTCCTCATCGGAGATGCCCTGAAGGTGGCAGCCGCCTTCGCGATCGTGCGCATCCTGCAGAGCGCCGCCTCCGAGCTCTTTCCCACCCTTGCGAGCCGAAGCTCTCGGTAGATGAGCCTCATCGAGGTGCAGGGGGTCTCCCACCGCTTTGCCGACGGGACTATCGCCCTGCGCAGAATCACCCTGGCGATCGCCGACGGCGACCTCCTCTTGCTTGCCGGGCGAAACGGCTCGGGCAAGACCGTGCTCATGAAGCACTTGAACGGGCTCCTGAGGGCCACCGAGGGTCGGATCCTTCTCGAGGGAAGGCCGATCGAGGAAGACCTTCCCGGGACACGGCGGAAGGTCGGCCTCGTCTTCCAGGATCCCGATGCGCAGCTCGTCGGCCAGACGGTTCGCGAGGAGGTGGCCTTCGGCCCGGAGAACCTTCGCCTGCCGGAAGAGGAGGTCGAGCGGAGGGTTGAGGCAGCCCTCTCGGCAGTGGGGCTTTCGGCGCTCGCCGACCATGCCCCGCGCCGTCTTTCCGGCGGCGAGAAACGGCGCCTGGCGGTCGCCGGAGTTCTCGCCATGGAGCCGCGCCTCATCATCTTCGACGAGCCCTTCTCGGGGCTCGACTATCCGGGGGTGCGCCAGGTCCTGCGCGAGATCCTCCGCCTGCATGGCGGGGGTCACACGATTGTTGTCATAACCCACGAGATCGAGAAGATCCTCGGCCACGCGACCCGTCTCGTCATCATGGATGGGGGATGCATTGTCGGCGACGGAAGACCCGCCGAGCTTCTCGACCGGCTCGAGGACCACGGCATTCGTCGGCCGGCAGTGAACGGACAGGGCGTCGCGGGGGTGACATGGCTGAGATAGCCCTCTTTCACTACCAGCCGCACGCGAGCGCCCTCCACCGCTACGACGCCCGCCATAAGCTCCCCCTCCTCATCCTCCTGGTCGCCCTCCTCTTTCACACAGGAATCTGGGGGCTCCTCTTTCTCTCGGCACTGCTTGCCGCCGGCGGAGCGATCGGCCGCCTTACCCTCGGGAGCCTGCTCCGCGGATTCCTCCCCCTCGCCCTCCTCATCCTTGCGGGCTTCGCAGCCGAGGCACTTACCGTGCCGGGAGCCAGGCTCATCGCCGCGCTGCCCGCAACGAAAGAAGGGCTCCGGGCGGGAGGGCTTCTCGCCTGGCGGCTCGCGGCCGTAATCCTCCTCGGCACGCTCTTTACGGCGACGACCTCGATCCGCGACCTTCGCTCGGCGATTGTCTGGTACCTCCGACCCTTTCCCTGGCTCCACGGTGGAAGGATCGCCACGATGGTAGGGCTCACGATCTCGCTCATCCCGCTCGTCTTCGACACTCAAGGCGAGATCTCCGACGCTCTTCGCTCACGCTGCATCGAGCGCTCGGGCCGCTTCGTCCGGCGCGCAGGCGCCCTCGCCGCGCCCCTCATCCTGAAGACCTTCACCCGCGCCGACGAGATAGTCCAGGCGATGGAGGCCCGCTGCTACACCGACGATCGTACGGTGGCGCGCCTGCGCGCCCGGAGCTGCGATTGGATCGTGACGATCCTTGTCGGAGGGGCGGCTACCGGATTTCTTGTACTATTTCCCGGATAGGGCGGACAACCGCTCACGTTTCGCGCAGGCGCCTCCTAGCCTCGATTGACTATCGCGGGCGCCTGGATTACTTTTGCCTTACCATTCCGAGGAGGATTCCCGCGTTTGACTCCCGACGAAGCTGTGCTCCGCAAGCCTGATTGGTTCAAGGTGCGGCTTTCCACCAACAGCAGCTACAAGGACCTGAAGAATCTGGTTCAAACCCAGCGACTTCACACGGTATGCCAGGAGGCCGGCTGCCCGAACATCCACGAGTGCTGGGGGCGCTACGGCACGGCGGCCTTCATGATCCTGGGCGACGTCTGCACACGGCGCTGCCGCTTCTGCGATGTCGCGACCGGAAGGCCGCAGGCGGTCGATCCTTTCGAGCCGCGGCGGGTGGCCGAGTCGGTGCGGAGGATGGGCCTCAAGCACGCATTCATCACAATGGTCAACCGTGATGACCTGGCCGACGGCGGAGCGCGCATCCTCGCGAACACCGTGCTCGCGATAAAGAGCCTCGTGCCCGGCTGCTCGGTCGAAGTGCTCTCCTCCGACCTCATGGGCGAGCGGGAAAGCATCCGGACGGTCGTCGAAGCGCAGCCGGACATCGTCGGCCACAATATCGAGACCGTCCGCAGGATCACCCCCCTTATCCGCTCGCGCAGCACCTACGAGCGCAGCCTCTCCTTCCTGCGGACTGCAAAGGAGATCAACCCCGCGGCTGTTACCAAATCGAGCATGATGCTCGGTCTCGGCGAGACGCGGGATGAGGTCATGGAGGCGATGGACGACCTGCGCGCGATTGGGGTCGACATGATCAACCTCGGGCAGTACCTCCAACCGAGCAGAACCCACGCCCCCGTTCAGAAATACTGGCATCCGAAGGAGTTCCTGGAGCTCAAGATGGCCGCGATGGACAAGGGCTTCATCCACTGCGAATCAGGCCCGCTTGTCCGCTCCTCCTACCATGCCGGCGAGCAGTACATCGCGTTCAAGGAGCAATCATGAGCAACGCAAACATCACCGTCGAGTCGCTCACCGACGCAATGCGGACGGTCATCGAGCCGGAGCTTCACAAGGACCTCATCACCCTGAACTTCGTGCGAAACATCAAGATCACGGGGAACGACGTGGCCTTCACGATCATGCTCACGACGCCGGCCTGTCCTCTCAAGTCGGTTCTCCAGTCGGAGAGCGAGCGGGCGATCCGCCGCGACCTTCCGCAGGTGGGCAAGATCACCATCGAATTCGACTCCGAGGTGCGAAGCGATCAACGCATCATGGACAAGCTCAATGTCCCGATCAAGAACATCATCGCTGTCTCGAGCGGAAAGGGCGGGGTCGGCAAGACCACCGTGAGCGTCAACCTCGCGGTCGGGCTCGCCCTCGACGGTGCACGGGCGGGAATCCTCGATGCGGACATCTACGGTCCAAACGTGCCCATCATGCTCGGAATAAAAGAGCTTCCTCCGCCGGGGAGCAACAAGCTCTCCCCCGCGCAGAAGTACGGGGTCGACGTCATGAGCATGGGCTTTCTCATACCGCGGGCCGAAGCGCTCGTCTGGCGGGGACCGATGATCCACGGGGCTCTCTCGCAGCTCTTCACGGAGGTGGACTGGCCGGAGCTCGACTACCTGGTGGTCGACCTTCCCCCGGGAACGGGCGACGCCCAGCTCTCGCTCGCCCAGCTTGTGCCGCTCACAGGCGGGATCATCGTCACCGGACCGCAGGAGGTTTCGGTGAGCGACGCCCTGCGCGGCGTCAACGCTTTCAACCGGCTGAAGGTGCCGGTCCTCGGCGTTCTTGAAAACATGTCAGGGGAGATCTTCGGCCACGGCGGCGGCAAGCGCGTCGCCGAGGAGCTCGGCGTGGAGCTACTCGGCTCGATCGATCTCGACCCGCGAATTCCGAAGGGGAGCGACAGCGGGGTCCCCATCGTCATATCGAATCCTGAGAGCGAGGCCTCCCTCACCTTCAGACGTGTCGCGCGGGTGCTCGCCGGGAAGATCAGCATGCTCGCCTACGCGGGAGCATAGAGTCCGTCGCATCAGATCCTCACATTTCTCTTGACCGTTGCGCGCGGCATGGGTACTTTGACCTGAGCTCAAAGCTAACTAACCAATTAGTTGGTCATTATATTCTCTCGAGGAAGTGCCCTATGGAAGAGCAGGAAACCAAGAAGAGACCGGGGCGCGCCCGGCTCGTGTTTTTCATCGTCCTCGTGGTCGTGGTCGCCGCAGGAATCGTCGCCTATGTCCGGATAGCCTTGACCGGATTTCAGGCCACCGATGATGCCGCCGTCGACGGCAACCAGGTGGTAGTCAGCGCGCAGACTCTCGACCGCATTACCGCGATGAACGTCGGCGAGGGTGATCAGGTGGCAAAGGGGCAGATCGTGGCTCAACTCGACGACAGCACCTTGAAGGCTCAGGAGCACCAGGCGGAGGTCAACCTGGAGTATGCCGGAGAAAACGTGAAGCTGGCGCAGGTGAAGCTCGATCAGGCTCAGACCGATTTCCAGCGTGCCACAGTTCAATATCAGAATCGGATCATCTCCCAGGAGCAATACGACCACGCGAAGGTCGGGTTCTCCGCCGCCCAGGCCGAGTACAGCATCGCCCTCGCCCAACAGAAGTTGGCCAAGGCGCAGCTCGCGACGGTCCAGACCAACCTCGCCTACACAACCCTCGCCTCACCGATCGACGGTGTGGTGGCGAAAAAGTGGGCGATGCCCGGCGACGTGGTCCAGCCGGCCCAGCCGGTCTACACCCTGTACGACCTTCAAAGGCTCTGGATCGAGGCCAACTTCAAGGAGACCCAGATTCACTACCTGCGGCCGGGCGATCCCGCGACCATCACCGTTGACGCCTTCCCCGGCCACGTTTTCAAGGGAAAGGTCGAGACCATCGGCGCGGCGACCGCCTCGGAATTTGCCCTCATCCCGCCGGAGAACGGCGCGGGCAACTTCACGAAGGTGACCCAGAGGGTGCCGGTTCGCATCTCCATCGACAATCAGGATGGCTTGGACGCCCAGGCGGGGCAACGGCTCCTGCCAGGGATGTCCGCGGAGGTCAAGGTCTTGACTCCCGAGAGGTAGCCGGATCGTTCCAGCAGCTTCCCGGCAACCGCGCTCGCGACAGCAGCGATGCAGCAACGAGGTATATCATGTTCTCCAGATTCGTAACCATTATCGGACTTCTATCACTTGCCGTCGGCCAATGGGCAACCGCCCAGCAGATCGCCCCCACCCCCCTCACCGTGAGTGAAGCGATCGCCCGCGCCGAGAGAAACCAGCCGCTCATCGACCAGGCTGAAGGCGCAATCCGGGCCGCCGAAGCCCAGGTCGGCGTGTCGCAGAGCGGCTACTACCCGAATGTGGGCGGGTCGGCCTCCTACACGCGGGTCGAGCCGAACCAGGCCTTTACCTTCGCCTTCCCCGGAGCGCCTCCCATGACCTTCTCCCTCGCTCCCGAGGACAACTTCGATTTCCACGTCGGCTTGAACCAGGTCGTCTACCAGTTCGGCGTCCGCGGGGTCCAGGTGAAGCTCGCGAAGAACGGGGTCGACGCCGCTCGCATCGGCCTCGAGCAGATCAAGATGAGCCTCGCCTACCAGGCAGCCCGGAGCTTCTACACCGTGCTGCTCCTCGGCCAGGAGGTAAAGGCGCTCGACGAGCAGCTCGCCGATCTCACGGAGCATCTCGCCGTGATTCGCAAGAAGGAGCAGACCGGATCGGCGACGGTCTATGACGTCCTCTCCACGGAGGTGCGGGTCGCCGCGATGAAGAGCCAGCGAATCGACGCCCAAAATCAATACGAGCGGCAGCTCATCGCTCTTAAGATCTTTGTCGGCCTCGACCCTTCGCAGCCGCTCGCCGTGGGCGGCTCCTTCACGCCCACCCCGGTGACGACCGGCGCTCAGCAGCTCGTTTCTCAGGCCCTCGCGAACAGACCGGAAATGCTCGAGGCCGCCTCTTCCGTCAAGACCGCCCGGCTTTCGGCTCAGCTCGCCGCCGCGCAAGGCCTCCCGTCGCTCTCGGTCCATGCCTTGGCTGGATTCAGAAACGGCCTCCTTCCCAGCGTCAACGCCATCACCTTTGACTGGAACGCCGGCGTCCAGCTCAACGTTCCCCTCTTCCAGGGGCTACTACGAGTGAAGTCGATGGAGGAAGCGCAGCAGAGGCTCTTGGCCGCGCAGGCTAGCCTCGCCGCCGAGAGCCGAACGGTCACGACCCAGGTGCTTCAGGCCTACCAGGACGAGAAGGCGAGCCAGGACCAGGTCGAGACCTCGCTCGTGCAGCTCAACCAGGCCGAGCAGATGGTGAGCGTAGCCAAGGTTCAATACGACGTCGGCGTCGTGACGAACCTCGAGTATCTCGACTCGCAGTCCTCCCTGGAGCAGGCCCGGCTTACCAGTCTCATGGCGGTCTACCACGAGGTATTGGCGGAGTACTCTCTGAAAGAGGCTGTCGGCGACAAGATTTGGACCGCCGTAAGCAAATGAAAGGAAAGGGGAGAGACAGCAGAGCGGAGGACAATCAGAGCACGAAGGAGACGATCCTTCGCGTAGCCGAGGAGATCTTCGCGCAACGCGGCTTTGACGGCGCCCGGGTCGAGGAGATCGCGCGCCAAGCCGGGATAAACCAGGCGATGATCTACTACTACTTCAAGAGCAAGGACGACCTCCTCGAGGAGGTGATCAAGACCCGACTTGCGGAAGTGCGGCAGTTTAGCCAGCAGATGAAGGAGCAACGCCCGATCCCGGCGCTCCTCTCGAAGCACCTCCTCGACTTCATCAACACGCGAAGCAGGTTCTTGAAGATCCTTTTCATGGAGACCGTCACCTCGGCGCCGCGCGAGCGGACGATCTTCAGGCTCATGGATCTCGTCGCCACCGAGGGGAAGGTCGCGGGGAAAGGCGAGGCGGATCGCTACAAGTCCGTCGCGGAGCGCCGCCTCGCGCTCTTCTTCTTCGCCATCATGCCGGTCGCCTGCTTCAGCATCTTTCAGCAACAGTGGAGCGAGTACTACGGAAGCGACCTCGAGGCGGACAGCAGGGCCTTTCTCGAGACCCTGGACAGCCTGCCGGCCCTTTTCCGCAAAGGGCCGCCTGCGCCCACACAGCCGACCGCCGTCTAGGGCCGCTGTGGCGATAGGGTGACCGTTGGGCACGGGAACGGCGCTACAGGCGTGCGGCAGCCGGATCGACGCGAAGGCTTCGATCGTCGCTGCGGCGGAAGGAAGGCTCGTCCGGATCCTCCTCGGCTATCCTTGCCCCTCCGAGGCAGACATCGCCCCGATAAAAGACGGCGAATTGACC
The DNA here is from genome assembly GCA_027306915.1 of Spirochaetales bacterium. The sequence continues at coordinate 22,284 of DAHUYW010000004.1, forward strand.
CGGAGCGATCCCGTCGTCGGGGAGGTCCATGATGATGCGCAGACGATCGCCCGAGAGCGGCTCGACCGTGGAGGAATGAAGCTCCGGCCCATGGCGAAGCTTGATGTCGAGACGAAGCGCGCGACCGAAGGCGCCTTCGCGCGCCTCTGTACGCGAGCCGGCTGCCGCCTCGCTTCGACCGCCGTCGGCAGTCAAACCGGGACCCTCGGCGAAGGGCGAGCCCGAGATCCAATGCGGCTCGCAAACCGTAAGCTCGCTTCGCGCTCTCGCGAAGCCGCCGGCGCGGTGGGAGACATAGACGATGTTCTCTTCGATGTCCTTGTGCACGACATACCAGGGTCCGTTGCCGAGCCCGAGCCCCTGCCGCTGGCCGATGGTATGAAACCAGTAGCCGCGGTGGATGCCGAGCAGCCGGCCGCTCTCGAGCTCGACGATGGACCCCTGCCGCTCGCCGAGGTAATGGCGAACGAAGTCCGGATAGCGGATCTTGCCGAGGAAACAGATCCCTTGGCTGTCGGGCCGGTCGCTGGTGGGAAGCGCAAGCTCTCGGGCGCGGCTGCGCACCTGCGCCTTCGTCAGTGCGCCGATCGGAAAGAGCGCTCGGGCTACTTGGCCTTGAGAAAGGTGGGAGAGGAAGTAGGTCTGATCCTTGACCGGATCGGGCGACCGCCGCAGCACAAGCCCCCTCTCCCCCTCCTCGATGACGGCGTAGTGACCCGAGGCGATCTTCTCGAACTCTGGGCCGATGTGGTCCGCAAAGACGCCGAACTTGATGCGCTGGTTGCAGAAGATGTCGGGGCTCGGGGTGCGCCCCCGGCGAAGCTCGGCGAGGGCGTACTCGACGACGCGCTCGTAGTAGTCGCGCTGAAGGGGGACAACCTCGAGGGGAATCGAAAGGCGCTCGCAGACTGCCCGCGCGTAGGCGAGATCATCCTCCCACGGGCAGCTCCCGAGGTAAGAAAGCTCGTCCTCGAGCCAAATCTTGAGATAGAAGGCGGTGATTGTGTGGCCTGCGCGCCGGGCAAGCGCGAGGGCGACCGAGCTGTCGACCCCCCCGGAAAGAAGCATAGCGATTCTCATGGTTTCGACCACCTGATAATGCCACGCAGGAATGATATATTCAAGAAAGGCCGATTGAACGAAGTTGCGAGCCGCCATGGGGCAGTCGTCGTCAGGGAAAGCAGCCTGTATCGGCGAAACCTCCTGCCACCCCCCCCGGCCGGCGACAGCTTGAGCTTATGCATCGTCGATGCACGGTCATCTTGGCGCCATTCTTGCCTAATGGAGATATTCCGAACTATACTCCATGTGATATGCATCCCGGCGCGGCAAGGTAGGTATTCGCTCTATGCCTGAGCTTCCCGTAGGAATCAGCGATATTCGATTGTACGTCCCCTCGCCCGAGATCGAAATTGAAACGATCGTGAGGGAGCGCATCCGCCTACGGCCCGAGCTCGAGAAGCCGCTCACGAGGGCTTGCGACACTACCGGCCAGAAACGGATGCGGTTTCCCTATCCCTGGGAGGACACCTCCACCCTCGCTGCGCAATCGGCCCTGCGACTTTTTGCACAGAATCCAGAGATCGACCCGGCCAAGCTCCGCTTTCTCACCGTCGGCACCGAGACCCCCGTCGATCACTCGAAGGCGGTTTCGGCCTACGTCGAAGGGATGCTGCAGAAGGCCAACGTCGCTATCCCTAAGACCATCTCCACCTTTCAAGTAACCCACGCCTGCGCGGGAGGCGCGCTCGGAGCGATAAGCGTCGCGGCCCTTCTTGCCTTCAGTAACCGCCGGCGCGAGTCGGGGCTTGTCATCTGCTCGGACATCGCTCGCTACGAGCGCGAGACGACCGCCGAGATAACTCAGGGCGCAGGGGCGACTGCCCTCCTCGTCGAGGCGAATCCGAAGCTTGTGGAGCTGGATCTTTCGAACATGGGGTTCGCCTCGGAGGACGTCGATGATTTCTTCCGCCCGCTCGGCTCCGTGGTCGCCAAGGTGAAGGGCGGCTATTCGATCCAGTGCTACAACTCGAGCCTCGAGGAAGCCTTCATCGACCACTGCGAGCGCCGGGGGGAAAGCCCCAAGCGGACCCTCGAAACCACCGATTATTTTGTTCTGCACGTCCCGTTTCGCAACATGGCCTTTCGCGCGATGACGAAGCTCCTGGGAACCCACCTCGGCCACTCGAAAGAGGACGCCGAGCGCTACCTCGCGGCGCACTCTTTCGTGGACAGCGTCGACCCGATCGCGAACATCGGCAACACCTATACCGCATCGATCTTCATGTCGCTCGCCTTCCTGCTCGATGCTGAATACAAGAAGATCGGCTCGCGGATCGTCGGCAAGCGAATCCTCCTTGCCTCCTACGGGTCGGGGAACACCATGGCGGTAATCTCCGCCCGGGTCGCGGAGAGCGCCCCCACCGTCCTTGCCCGTTGGAGAATGGACCAGATCTGGTCCGACGCGCGCACGAGCCGCATGGAGGCCTACGAGGGCTGGCTTGCGGCGACCAACGGGGCGGGCGCAGGTGCGGCACTCGACATCCCCCGCGGCTCCTTCTACCTCGCCGGCGTGCGGGCGGACGGATACCGTGAGTACCGCTATCAATGAGCGGTCCCCGGTAGGGCGGTGGCATGGGTTTGTCGGGGCGAGGCGCCGGGCACAGAGGGCGGGCGGAGATCTCGCAACGAAAGGCGAAGCATGTAGAGATCTGCGTCGATAGGCGAAGCTACTCGGTCGAAAGCGGCGAGAGCGGGTTCGCCGGGGTGCGCTTCGTTCATCACGCCCTCCCCGAGGTCGACGAGCGGGCAATCGACACCTCCCTCGAGTTTCTTGGCTGCCGCATTGCCCTTCCTTTCTTCATCTCCTGCATGACGGGGGGCTCGGCGGCAGGAGACCGCATCAACCGGGAGCTTGCGGCCGCGGCGCAGTCCGCGCGGATCCCCGTCGGGATGGGCTCCTTTCGCATTCTTTTTCGCGACGAAAGCTTCTTCGATCAGTTTCACCTCAAGCGCTTTGCCCCTGACGTGCCGGTCATCGCCAACCTGGGCGCGGTGCAGGTCCGGGAGATTGACCCTCGGCAGGTCGTCGCGATGGTGGAGCGCCTGGAGGCGCAGGCGCTTGCCGTCCACCTCAATCCCGGCCAAGAGCTCTTCCAGCCCGAGGGCGATCGAGATTTTCGAGGCTTGAGAGAAGCGATCGCGCGGCTGTGTGACCAGTCGAGCGTCCCCATCATCGTGAAGGAAACGGGCTTCGGCATCCGCCCCTCCGACGTAGACTTTCTCCTCTCCGCCGGAGTCGCCTATGTCGACCTGGCTGGCGCAGGCGGAACAAACTGGACCCGCGTCGAGTCCTACCGCCTCGCGGAGGAGGAGGCTGCGGTAGCGCGGGAGTTCGACGACTGGGGCCTGCCGACTGCGGCGCTCCTCCTCGCCCTCCGCGACCGCCCGCGGCCGCTCCTCGCCTCGGGCGGCATCCGCTCGGGCGTGGAGATCGCAAAGGCGCTCGCCCTCGGTGCCGGGCTGGCGGGACTTGCCCTCCCCTTCATCCGCGCGGTGGCCGAAGGCGGAGAGGGGGGGGTCGGCCGGCTCATCGCTGCCCTAAAGCGCTCCCTGCGCGCGACCATGACGCTCGCGGGCTGCCCCGACCTTTCCGCGCTGCGGCGCTCGCCTCTTCTCATCGATCCTTCCTTGCGCGAGACTGCTGCACTGCTCCGCGCGGCAGAGAAGGAGACCGACCAGCCATGACGGGCGAGGCTCGTCTCAATCTTCCGAAAGGCTTCCGGAAGCTGTCTATCGCCGAGCGGCGCGAAGCCCTGCGGGCGGCGCTCATGCTCCCCGGCAACGGGATCGACGCCCTCCCGGCCGATCGCCTCGAGCTGGCCGATATCATGATCGAGTCGGCGGTGGGCTATCTTCCGGTTCCCTTCGGCATCGCCACCGGCTTCCTGGTCGACGGCGAGACCTATGACATACCGATGGCGGTCGAAGAGCCCTCCGTGGTAGCGGCCGCTACCTATGCCGCCGGGCTTGTCTCCGCCGCGGGCGGTTTTTCGACCTGGGCGAACGATCCCATCATGACTGCCCAGATTTTCCTCGAGGAGGTTCCGGAAGGGCGCGAGACGGAGATTCTCCGCCGCGAAAGCGAGCTTCGCACCGAGCTTGAAACGACGCTCGCCTCCATGCGGGCCCGCGGCGGGGGCTACCGCGACCTCTCGGTACAGAGGATGGCTGACTTGGTCCGCGTACACCTCAACATCGATGTCCGCGATGTGATGGGCGCGAACATCCTCAATACCGCGGCCGAGCGCGCACGCGAGCTCCTTGAGCGGTTGAGCGGCGGGCGCGCGCTCATGTGCATTCTCACCAACGACGCCGGGCGAAGGCGGGCCGGAGCAAGCTTCCGCCTCCCTGTGGCGAAGCTCGCGCGCGGCACGGCCACCGGAGAGGAGGTGGCGCGCCGTATCGAGCGGGCCTCGCTACTCGCCCAAGAGGATCCGAGCCGCGCTGTCACACACAACAAGGGCGTGATGAACGGGATCTCCTCGCTTGCGCTCGCCACCGGCAACGACACCCGCGGAGTCGAGGCGGGGGTCCACTACTGGGCCTGCCGCGACGGCCGCTACCGCGGGGTGACCACTTTCGCAAGCAGGAACGGCGTCCTCGAAGGATCGATCGAGGTGCCTCTGGCGCTCGCAACGGTCGGAGGCTCCGTCGGGCTGCACCCCGCCTCGGCCCTCGCCTTGCGCCTGCTTAAGGGCCCGGACAGCCCGCGCCTCTGCCGAATCGCCGCCGCGCTCGGGCTCGCCCAGAACTTCGCGGCCCTCTTCGCCCTCGTGACCGAGGGAATCCAGCGGGGCCACATGCGCCATCACTCGGCGCGGCTCGCCCTGGCCGCCGGGGCGAAGGACGAGGAGATCCGCCTGCTCGCCGAGAGGCTCGCCGCGGGCGGGATCTACACCCTTGCTGCGGCCGCCGACCTTCTCGCAGAGATCCGGAAGGGAAGCCCGTGAGCTTCGGGACTCTCCGCCGGACTGCGGCCCGGGTCGCTGTGGGCACCGCATCCCCCTCGCTCGCCCTCCTGAAATACTGGGGGAAGCGAGCCGGGAGAGGCAACCTGCCCGCCACTCCGAGCCTTGCAATCTCGCTCGAAGCGCTCAAGACCACGACGCGGGTGAGCATTGCCGAGCGCGACGAGGTCTTCGTCGACGGGAAGGCGCAGGATCCCGACCGCTACGCGCCCTTTTTTGCGCAGGTGCGGCGACTTCTCGACGTCAAGACCCGGTTTCGCGCGGAGAGCACCAACACCTTTCCGGCAGCGGCCGGCCTCGCGAGCTCCTCATCGGGCTTCGCAGCCCTTGCCCTCGCCTGCGCAACCCTCGCCGCCTCCCCCGCGGCCGACCAATCGAGCCGCCGGCGGCGGACCCCCTCTCCCGCCGAGCTTTCCGCCCTCGCGCGCCTCGGATCCGCTTCGGCCGCCCGCGCCGTTTTCGGCGGCTTCGTTCTCCTACCCGCAGGGGAGCGCGCCGCGCGCCAGCTCGCCCCGGCCGACCACTGGCCCGAGCTTCGGGTGCTCGTCGCGGTGGTAACGCAGGAGGCCAAGGAGCTCTCTTCCCGTGTCGCGATGGAGCGGACGAGGCTGACCTCGCCCTACTACCGGTCCTGGGTGCGGAGTGCCGCCGCCGAGCTTCCCGAAGCCGTCGAAGCCGTCATGCGCTGCGATCTCGAGCGGCTCGGGCGCGCCATGCGTCGGAGCTACCTGAGGATGTTCGCTTCGATGCTGGCCTGCGATTCGCCCGTGCTCTATTGGGCTCCCGAGAGCCTCGCCCTCATCCGCGCATGCGAGCTGCTGCGCGCCGAGGGTATCGGGGCTTGGGAGACGATGGACGCCGGACCGCAGGTTAAGGTGCTCTGCCTCGCGCACGAGCTGCCCGGGATCCGCAAGCGGCTTGAGGCCCTCGGAGTGCCGCTCATCGAGAGCCGCGTCGGCGGTCCGCCTGAGGCGCACCTCGAGGTGGGATGAGATGGCCCGCCTCACCGTTCCCGGCAACCTTCTCCTCTTCGGCGAGTACGCCGTGCTCGAAGAGGGAGGGCTCGGCATAGCGGTGGCTATCGAGCGGCGGGTGATAGTCGACCTCTCCCCGGCGCCGGAGCTTTCGATTTTCGGGCGATGGGGCGCCGAATCCACGGAGTGGCACCCCCGTGCAGCTCCGGAGTCGGAGGTCGGCCGGCAGTCTATCGCCGGCCGAGCAGCCGACGAGCGGGCGCCTGCCGGCGCGGGCCCCGCCGAGGACGCCGTCTCCGCCGATGGGCCTCCCGATCTCCTCACCGCCGCCGTCGCCGCCTGCGATCGCGCGCTCCTGCGGCCGAGGAGCCGCGAGGGTGATTATCCCGTCCGACTCACGGTCGATTCCTCAGCGCTCTACGAAGCAGGCCGCGCAAAGAGCGGCTTCGGATCGAGCGCCGCAGTTGCGGTGGGAGTCACGGCAGCCCTCCTCGGATCGGCGGGCGTCGAAGAAGCACGCTCCGAGCGGGTCCTCTTCGAGACCTCGCTCGCGGCCCACCGGACGCACCAGGGCGGAAGCGGAAGCGGCTACGATGTCGCGACGTCGATCGCGGGCGGGATGCTCCTTTTCTCGGGTGGCCGCCGCCCCAGCTTCCGCAGAGCTAGCCTGCCCTTCCTCCTCGACTTTTCGCTCGTCCAAACCCAGCAACCGGTCAAGACTCCCGGAGCGATTGGTCGATACCTCGACTGGAAGAGGCGAAAACCCCAGGAAGCGGATCGCTACCTCCGCCGCTCAAACGAGATAATTCAGGCGCTTCTGTCGGCGACCTCTTGGCAGGACGCGCGGCCCGCGATAGCTGAAGCCACGGAGCTTGGCCTGCGGCTCGGAAGAGAGATTGGGGTGCCCGCGGAGATTCCGCTCCCGGCCGCTCTCGAGGAGCAACCTCATCGGGATGCTTTTTCCCTTAAGGCTCTTGGAGCCGGAAACGAGCTGGGCGCGATCTGGGCGTCACCCGGCGAGCCCCGGCTCGGAACACCCGCACCGATCGCAGACAGAGGGTTGTCATGGAACGAGTAGGTATCGGCTACGCCAAGCTTCTGCTTTTTGGCGAGCACGCGGCGGTGTACGGTCATCCGGCCCTTGGAATCACCCTGCCGGAGGCCATCGAGGTGAGCATCGACCGCACGAACGATGCCCACTGGAGCTTTCCCGGCCTGCAGCAGGGCGAGCGAAAGCTGCTGCGTGACTTCCTTGCGTACATCGAAGCCATTGTACCAAAGGCGGTGGAGGGAGGGATGGAGGTCCACATCAAGAGCTCCATCCCCCGCGCGGTCGGCTTCGGCTCCTCGGCGGCCTTGAGCGCCGCCTTTGCCGAGGCCCTCTCCTCTCCCGACACCAGTCGAAAGGACCTATGGGAGATCGCCCATCGAGCCGAGCACTTCTTTCACGGCACTCCCTCCGGCATTGACACCGGGCTCTCGCTCCTGCGCGGCCTCTACGCCTTCCACCCGGCCCCTCCTGCGCTTCCGGAAGCGCAGAGGCTCGATGGATTCCCGCTCTACCTTGTGACTGGATCGGTTCCGCGCAGCGAGTCGACCGCAAGCCTCATTGCGGGGCTTCGCGCCCGCATCGATGCGGGGGACGGGGGCGTTCGCGCTCAATTTGCCGAGCTGGGGCGAATCACCGCCGAGGCGATCGAGGCCATTGAGGAGGGCTCCCGCCGGTTCAGGAGCTGTCCGGAAGCCGGCGTAGAGCCCTACGCAAACAAGCTCGGCCGGCTCGCAAGCTCCGCACACGCCGTTCTCCGCAGCCTTGCCCTGAGCACGGACCAGCTTGAGCAATTCCTTCGCGCCGGCATCGACCTCGGAGCCTTTGGAGCCAAGCTGAGCGGGGCGGGAGGCGGCGGGGCCTTCTTCCTGCTCTACCCCTCGCGCGAGGCCGCTACTTCAGCCGCCGATCACCTCTCCGAGCTTGCTCGCAGCCTGCGCCTTCCCCATGACGCCCACATCTCCGCCCTTTCCTGGACACCTGCTGAGATCGAGCGAATCCGGCGCGCGTGAGGCGCCGGGCGCTACCGCCCTCGCTTTTCAAGCAGGAAGTATTCGAGGCGAGCGGCTGCCCGATGGGCGCCGGCGATATTCCGAGCGACCGGACCCAGCTCGAGCTCCGCAAGCGGCCCGGCTACATAAAGCCCCGGCCGCCATTGGAGGCTCGGGTCCGGAATCGGGAAGCCGCACGGGCCGCAGGGAAGCGCGAGCTCCTCGACTGCCCGATCGAGCCACTCGCCTCCCGGCCGCTTTCGGTCGTAGCCGGTCGCGAGAACGATAAGATCGCAATCGATTCTCCTGCGGGGGAAAGCGAGCTCGACCTCGCCTTTCGCGTGGAGTACCGCGCGAGGCTCGCCCTCGATCCGCGCGAGACTTACCCGCCCCGCGTACACCGCGGCGTCGAGCTCCTCTTTTGCCTCCGGCGTGAGCGAGCCCCGGTGGCGCTCGCGCGCGATGATCTCCCGGCGCTTCGCCGGGTCGGGCTCGCGTGCGAAGGAGCGCATGAAGTTGGGTCCTTGCCAGCTCGGCTCGCTGTCGAAAAGGTGAATGCGAAAATCGTGACGGGTGACGAGCGTCACCGCTCCGGGCCGTTCCCTGGCAAGGGCGAGGGCGACCTGAGCGGCGCTTAAGCCGCCGCCGTAGATGACGGCGTTGCGGAAATCGCCAAGGCTGCGGCGCGAGAAAGCGGGGTCGAGGATGTGGAAAATCGGGGCTCCCGCGGCTCTCGGCTGAAGCGCCCACTCCGGCCAACAGGGCTGGTCGCTCATGCCAATCGCAAGGATGACGCGGCGGGCGGCAAGTCTCGACTCCGGGGTCGACTCGCCCGCATACGCGACCTCGAAGCCCCCCTCGATGAGCCTGAGGCCGCAGGCGAGCCCCTTGACCCGTATCGCATCGAGCCGATTCCCGCGGATGACCTCCTCCGCGTGCAGGTTGAAAAGCCTCAAGGAGGGCCGGCCGTAGGGCGGAAGGAAGAAAGCCCCGTGTTCCTCGCCGGCGGGCGCCTTGAGGTCTGCGCGCAGAGCGAACCGCTTGAGCGAAAGCGACGCGAGATCGAGGTGGTGGACCGCGGGCGAGCGAAGCGAGCTCATGCCGACGTTTTCTGCGAACCGCTTCCAGCGATGGAGGGGCTCGTCGTAGGGGTCAACGACCCGAATCGATCGGGGTGATAGGCCGAAGCGGCGGAGAAGCAGATGCGAGAGGTAGGTGCCCTGAACCCCTCCTCCGACGATCACCCACTCGAGCATCTCGCTCTCGGGATAGCGCCGCCCCGAAAAGGCGCCCGCTCCCTCCCGACCGGGGACGAAGGTGCCCTCCATCCCGACAAGCGGGACCCACCGTCGCCGGGAGGTCTGCGCCTCATCGAGGTCGGTTGACCGCTCGTGCGCTGCGGGATCTGAATGCGTAGGCATGGGATTCTCACTTTCCGAAATAGGTCACGCCGAGGCTCCCTGGTAGTATACCACCGCGTCCCCGCTATCATCGGCCTCGACGCGATCGATGAAGGCGATCTCGAGATCGGTCTCCTGAGCGGTCATGACCGGAAAGCCGTAGGACTGATTGCGATGCCGGAACTCAAGCGGCTTGAGCGGAAGGGCGCTCGGGCGGAGGGACGCTTCCCCGCCCGAGCGCGCGGGGTCGGACGACATCGAGCGAAGCGCAACAAACTCCCGGTGGCGCTCAATGCGCGCGGCGAGATACTCATTCAGCAGCGAGCCCTCCCGCTTCAGGCGTCTTCTCGCGCTCGTGAGAAGCTCTTCCTCGAGCTCCAGGCCGAGGCTGTCGCGCCCCGAAGCCATCGCCGCAAGCGAAGTCGTTCCCGTGCCGACGAAGGGGTCAAGCACCAGATCCCCGGCCACGGAATACATCGAGACCAGCCGGTAGGCGAGCTCGAAGGGGAAAGAGCCCGAACGCGTGCGCCTTCCGGCGCCCGCCTGCGCGCTCTCGCCCTCCGCCGACGACCCGAAAAGCCCGGCGGGCAAGCCCATCTCCTGGCGGCTCCCCTTGATCTCCCAGAGATCCGAGTACCAGGTGTTGCGCTCCTCCCAGAACAGCGCGCTTCGGCGGCGGCGCATGCGATCGGCGCTCCCCTCGAAAGTCCGCTTCCCCGGCTTCCGCAGGATGAGGATGTACTCGTGTTCGAGGGTCACGTAGGCGCCGGAGGGCAGCATCCCCGACCCCATGAACTTCGTCGGGGCATTCGTCGGCTTGCGCCAGAGGATGAGGGGAAGGCACTCGAAGCCCGCCTCCAGGCCGCGCTGCAGGATTCGCACGTGGTTCGCATAGAGCTGGAAGGTGCCATCGACCGTGCGCGTCGCGTCCCCGATGTTGATGCAGGCGAAGCCTCCCGGGGCGAGGGCCCGAAAGAGCCCGCTCCATACTGGGTCGAGGAGGAGGTGCATGCGCTCGTGAGCCTCCCTCCCTCGCCCTGCGGTGAGCAACTTGCCGATCTCGGGATCGAGCCGCGCAAACAGCTCGTCCCACATCGCGATCATCGGGTAGGGAGGGGAGGTCACCACTAGTTGCACGCTTGAGTCCGGAAGGAAGTCGAGACTCCGGGCGTCGGCGCAGCGAAGGCTATGACGGGTCATGGTCACGAGGAGAATAGCAGAGGCCGCCGGTGGCGGCAAGGGTGCGGACACAATTACCGGGTCTCGAAGCCCAGCGAATCGACTGTATCCGCTCGAACAGGCTATCGGGAACGCGCTCGGGCGAGAAATCGTACCAGCGCGACGATCGCCATCGCGATGAATGCGCCGGCGTAATTGAAGAGCGCATCGGTGACATTTCCGTCCCGGAAAGGAATGAGGCTCTGTGCGAGCTCTATGAGGGCGCCATAGCTCCCGGAAACAAGCGCGGCCAGAAGGAGAGGCGCCGGCCAGCCGCGCTGCCTGGCGTAGAATCCGGTGGCAAGCGAAAGCGCGAAGTAGCCCACAAGATGCTTGTCTACACCGGAGTTCAGGCCGTTACCCACTCCCGGCGTGACCGAGAAGAGGAGGATCGAGACGGCGACTGCGAGAGCGAAGAAAAGAGTCACTCCTTCTCTTTTCACGCGAAACCTCTCTCTTGGCTACGGAAGGCAAGCAAGCCATTGGAGCCGGTTCTTCATTCCACGATCGATGGAGCATCCCGGGCGGCAGATTGACAGGCAGGCGACCGAATCCCTTCGGCGGCCCTAGTCCCGTGCAGTATACCATGATCTCGAGGTCTTGGGGCTCACTCCGAGCGAGCTGCCGGTTGACTTTCGAAGACTTTACTATTACAAATTATCTAATGTACGGCGGCGGGCTCGTAGGCCGCTGTTTCTCTGGAGGCAACCAAGAATGAACACGGGAACCAAGACCGAGAACTTCATAACGATGTCCGAGGGCGCGATTGCCGAGCTCAAGCGGCTCGACGTGAGCAAGGAGGAGTTCCTCCGCATTACCCTCGTGCCCGGCGGATGCTCCGGCCTCTCCTATCAGATGGATACCGACACCGTGATCACCCCCTTCGACCAGGTGATCTTCGAAGACGACTCCCTTCGGGCGGTCACCGACAAGAACAGCCTCGACCACCTTAAGGGGCTGCATATCGACTTCTCCGACGACCTCATCGAGGTGGGCTTCCGCTTCGTGAATCCCAACGCCGTGCACTCCTGCGGCTGCGGTCACAGCTTCTCGATCGAATGAGCCTGAAAGAGGTCGATCTTACCGGCGGCGAGTCCGTCTACTGCATCAACCGCTCTCAGCTGAAGCGGGCCTTCGATCTCGTTCAAGCCAACCCCGCAAGCGGGGCGAAGATAAACGCCCTGCTCGAGCAGATCGAGCAGGACTTCGATCGAAACGAGCGCGCCGCCCTCTCCTTCATCCTGGTCGACCGGCTGCTCAAGAGCCGGACCAAGTAGCGTCGGCCCCGGGCCTTCGCCCGGGCGCCCCGCGCGTCGGTTTCCCACCGTGGGCCGGCCGCCGAAGCGAGGCACATCGTGAGACTTCGCAGCCTTTGCATCGCCGCGGCCGCGCTCCTCTTCGCCGCGACCTCGCTCGCCCTTGCGCTTCCGGAGGCTCCCCCCGGGGTGAGCCCCGAGCGCCTCGCAAACCTTTCCCGGGGCATCAATCTCGACGACTACTTCACGACCTACGCCGATCCCCAGCACTTTCGATTCCGCTCGAAGGCGGCGGACTTCGCGCTCATCAAGCGGATGGGCTTCACCTTCTGCCGCCTGCCGATGGACCCGGCCTACTTCTTCGATGAAGCGCACCCTCGGAGGCTCCGAGCGGACATCGCCTACGTCGACGAGGCGGTGAAGATGATCCTCGCCGCCGGGCTCTCGGTCATCGTCGATCCGATCCATGCCGCCTCGAGCGAGCCCGCCTTCGACCAGGGGCTGTCGACCGACCCGCGCTTTGTGGAGAAGATCGCGCTCTACTGGCAGGCGGTCGCCCGCCGCTACGCCGTCCTCGACCCCAACCATGTCTTCTTCGAGATCATGAACGAGCCGCATGCCTCCGCCTACCACCGCGTCCTCCCCGGCTGGTGGCCGCCGGTGCAGGAACGCCTTGCGCGCGCCATTCGTGCGGTCGCCCCGCAGAATACCCTCATCGCCACCGGAGAGGAATGGGGCAGCATCGACGGCCTTCTCGCCATTCGACCCCTTCCGGATCCCGATGTTGTCTACAGCTTCCATTTCTATGACCCACTCACTTTCACGCACCAGGGGGCAAGCTGGACTGGCAAGGCGCGCTCCGAGCTGTCGGGTATCCCCTATCCCTCGAGCCCGCGGGAGGTGGGCGCGGCCGTTGCCAGGCTGTCCGACCCCCGCGCGCGCGCTCTCGTGAGCGAGTACGGGAGGCAGCGGTGGAACATTGAACGGATTCGCGAGCGGATCGACCGCGCAGTCGCCTGGGCGCACCGATGGGGAGTCCCGCTCATTTGTGGGGAGTTCGGGGTGTACAGGAGGGTCGCCCCGCCAGTAGCCCGTGACCGCTGGATTCGCGACGTCCGCTCGGTCCTCGAGGCGCACCACATCGGGTGGGCAACGTGGGACTACGACGCGGGATTCGGGATCGTGAGCTACGCCTACCCCGCCCAAAAGTCCGGAAGAATCGTCGACGAGCGCACGCTTCAGGCGCTCGGCCTGCCCTCGGTCCGACCCTCTTCGATCGAGTCGCCGATCACCCGCTTCGAGGAGCGCCAGAGCGACGCCCTCTCCCTCCCGATCGCGTGGTGGGGCCCCCTGTGGACTCGCGACCGAAACGGAGGCATCCTCACGATCGAGTCCGCGACAGGTCCCTCGGAGCCCACCACCCGGCCTACCCCGCCCTTTCCCGCCCCGGTGACGGATATCGTCGCGCGCGTCGACCACACAGGGGCACGAGACTGGGAGCTCGGCCCAAGGCTCGCTCTTGCGGTTCACCCCGGGGAGCGGCTGCGTCTCACGGCGTGGGCGTGGATCGAGGGGAAAGGGGACTGCACGCTTCAGGCGGTGGCCTACGATACGGCCGACAAGGTGGTAAGCTGGTCGCTTGGGTCGGCCTCGCCCAAACTTCGAAGGGTCTGGGACGCCCTCGACTCCGAGATCGTCGTGCCGCGCGGGGTGACGAGGATCGAGCCGAGGTGGTCGGGGACGGGCCCCGCCGTCATGTGGCTCACCGGAATGCGGCTCGTGCGGCAGTAGCCGGACGAAAAACCATGCCGGACGGCGATCGCCGCGGGCGGCTGCGGCGCAGGCGACGAAGGCAGCTGCGGATCAGGCACCGACGCCGGCCGCGGCATGGAAGCACGGGCCGCACCCGCAGGAGGCCGCCCTACCGTACGGACTCCCAAAAGGCGCGGATATGCGCCGAGGCGAGCTTTCTGCGCGCGACGCACGCCCCGACCGTGTAGGGGTCAAGGCTGGGGTTCACGTCGATGACCCGGACCGCGAGCGCGGGACCCTTTTCCACCACCAGCTCGGGCACCACCCCGACCCCGCAGCCAAGCCCGACCATGGCCAGGATTGCCTCGTTGCCCGAGACCTGGGCGTAGATGCGAGGCGCCAGCCCGAGCGCGTGGAACCATGTGTCGACCCGCTTGCGAGCCAGTCCCCGCTCCGAGAGGACCATCGGAACCTCCGCCCAGGGGATCGGCCGCCTTTCGACAAGCTCGGAGACTACGCAGGGGAAGCTCGGTGCGATGAAGACGAGGGGGGTGCGGGTGATAGTCCGAAACTCCAGCCCCTCGGAAAGCCCCTCGGGGCGGGCCGCCACGGCGATGTCGGCCTCCCCTTCCTGGACGCGCTGGACGGCGAGCGCCTCGTCGCCGGTCTGAAGCTTGAGGTGGATCTCGGGGAAGGCCTTGCGGAAACGGGCGATGATGTCGGGCAGAATGCTGTAGCAGGCGGTGACCGAGCAGTAAAGGCTGATCTCTCCGCGCAGGGTTCCCGACCTTGTCTCGAAGGCCTCCCGGACACCGGCAAGGCGGTCGAGCATCTCCACCGCGTAGTCGCGCATGAGCACCCCGGCGGGGGTTAGCTGTACGGTCCGATTGTCGCGGATGAAGAGGGGCTCTCCGATCTCCTCCTCGAGACGCTTGATCTGCCGGCTCAAGGCCGAGGGGCTTATGTTGCACTCTCGGCTCGTGCGGCTGAAGCTCAAGGTGACTGCGAGGTGGGTGAAGTTCTTGAGGGCGAAGGTATCCACGTAGCTCCTTCCGGCCCCTCCTAGGGCTCGAGAATCGTCGCCTTCGCGTAGGAGGCGGCAAGCTCCTCCTCGCTCGCCCCGGAGACCTCGAGGTTTCGCAGCAGTCCGTCGGAGATGGAGTAGATAAGCCCGTGCAGGGCCAGGGCATGCCCCTGCGCCCATGCCTGGCGGACGATCGTGGTGCGGCTCACGTTCATGAGCTGCTCGATCACATTGAGCTCGGCGAGCCTATCCCATCGCTCCCGCTCGGTCGAGATACGCGCAAGATGGCCCTCGTGCTTGTGCATGACGTCCTGAATGTGTCGCAGCCAGTTGTCGATGAGCCCGAGCTCCCGATTCTCGAGCGCCGCGCGGATCGCTCCGCAGCCGTAGTGGCCGCACACGATAATGTTCTTGACCTGGAGCACTCCGACTGCGTAGTGGATAACCGAGAGGCAGTTGAGGTCCGTGTGAGCCGCGACGTTCCCGACGTTGCGATGCACGAAGAGCTGTCCCGGCATGAGGTCGACTATCTGATTTGCCGGTACCCTCGAGTCCGAGCAGCCGATCCACAGGTAGGCCGGCGACTGCTGCTTTGCCAGTTTCTCGAAGAAACCGGGATCCTCCGACTCGACCCGCTTTGCCCAGGCACGGTTGCCATCGAAGAGCTCGTCCAATCCACGCACCTCGCCTCCTCGGCGCATATTGCGCCATTGGCAACACTGTATACCAAACAATGCACTTCATGCAACGCTTACGCCGTGCTATAGTTGACCGTCAGGAGGAGAAAGATGAAGTTCGATTTCACTTCGAAAGTCTTCAAGAAAGAAATGGTGAAGATGGGGCCGTCCGAAGAGTACATCGTCCGCGGGGGCCGCGATCTTTTCCCGCTTCTTCCGAAGGCCTTCGACGGCGTGAAGCAGATCGGGGTGATCGGCTGGGGCTCGCAGGGACCAGCCCAGGCGCAGAATCTCAGGGATTCGCTCGAGGGCACGGACATCAAGGTGAAAGTGGGGCTTCGCAAGGGCTCGGGCTCCTGGGGTGCCGCCGAGAAGGTCGGCTTCACGGAGCGCGCGGGGACTCTCGGCGAGATGATGAAGGTGATAGCCGAGTCGGACCTCGTCCTCCTCCTCATTGCCGACGCCGCGCTCGCGAAGATCTACAAGGAGGTCTTCAAGGCCCTTCGGCCAAAGGCGACCCTCGGCCTCTCGCATGGTTTCCTCGTCGGCTACCTGAAGAGCGTCGGCGAGAGCTTCCCGAAGGATATCAACGTCATTGGAGTTTGTCCGAAGGGAATGGGCCCCTCGGTGCGTCGCCTCTACGAGCAGGGGAAGACCGTGAACGGTGCGGGAATCAACTCGAGCTTCGCCGTCGAGCAGGATGTGACGGGCAAGGCGACCGACTACGCCCTCGGCTGGTCGGTGGCAATCGGCTCGCCCTTCACCTTCATGACCTCCCTCGAGGTGGAGTACAAGTCGGACATCTTCGGCGAGCGCGGTATCCTCCATGGGGCGGTCCATGGGATCGTCGAGGCGCTCTACCGCCGCTATCTGAGCCAGGGAATCGCGCCGGAGCAGGCCTTCATCGAGTCGGTCGAATCGCTCACCGGCCCCATCTCCAAGACCATCTCGAGAAAAGGGATCCGCGCGGTCTATGAATCGCTCGATGCGAAGAGCAAGGCGATCTTCGAGCAGGCCTACACCGCCTCCTACCAGCCCTGCCTCGAGATCCTCGCCGAGATCTATGACGAGGTTGCAAGCGGGAATGAGATCCGCTCGGTCGTGATGGCGGGCGAGCGCTTCGAGCGCTTTCCCATGGGAACAATCGACAACACTCCGATGTGGAAGACCGGGATCTCGGTCCGCGCGAAGCGCGTACCGGAAAGGATTCCGCTTAATCCCTTCACGGCCGGGGTCTACATTGCCTGCATGATGGCGCAGGTCGACCTGCTCATCGAGCGCGGCCACGTCTATTCGGAGGTCGCAAACGAATCGGTGATCGAGGCGGTCGACTCCCTCAATCCCTACATGGACTACAAAGGGGTCGCTTACATGGTGGACAACTGCTCCACCACCGCGCGCCTCGGCTCGCGGAAATGGGCACCCCGCTTCGACTATATCCTCAACCAGATGGCCTTCCCGGCCATCGACGAGGGAAAGCCGGTCGACCGCGGGCTCATCGAGCACTTCATGAAGAATACGCTGCACGATGCGCTTGCCGTCGCGGCCACCCTGCGCCCGAGCGTTGACATTGCAGTAAGGGGATAGCAGACTACGCTTCTATACTGTTCTCGAGCGATGCGGTCCGGCGACCAGCTTCGGTCCGCAGTCCCAACACGGAGGGGCCGGCGAGAACGCCGGCCCGCATTGTTATGTTGAGCTCATGGAATAGGGAAATCACCGTCCTCAGCATCTCCCGCGTGGCTCGTAGCATAGCCGCCGGGATGATAAGTGTCGCCTTTCCCTACTACATCCTGACGACGCTCAAGTATGGGGCCTTCGTGATCGGAATGATCTACGTGAGCGCGACTATCGCGACCGCGGTCCTTGGGCTCTTTTTCGGCATGCTCACCGACCTGTGGGGCAGAAAGGGCTCGCTCATTATCGCGAGCCTCCTGCTCCCCGTGAGCTCGATCATGGTCTATCTCTCCGGCAGCCTTTGGGTGATCTTTCCCGCGGCGATGCTCGGCGGCTATTCGGCAACCGGCTCCCTCGCGGGAGGCGGGGTCGGCGGAGTCGTCGCCCCGATCCAGAACGCCGTCCTCACCGGGCTCACCTCGGAAAAGGACCGGACGAAGTACTTCTCGTTTCTCACCTTCCTCTCCGGAGTCACTGCGGCAGTGGGCTCCCTTCTTTCGAGACTGCTTGACGTGCGGGAGATATTCGCCGCGGCGACCTTGGTCTCCGTGCTGGGGGTGCTCGTCCTCGTCGTGCTCCGGGCACCGGCGCACAGGGGAAAGATCAACCGCCTGAACGCGCGGCTCACGATCGGCAAGTTCACCCTCACGGGGATGCTGAACGGCTTCTCGCAGGGGCTCGTCGTGCCCTTCCTCATCCCCTTCTTCGTGCTCGTGTACCATCTCCCCAAGTCCGAGATGGCGGTCTATGCATTCGTGGGCGGGCTGCTCGGATCGCTCTCGCTTCTCGCGGCACCGTTTCTCGAAAAGAGGCTCGGCTTCGTGAAGAGCATTATCTGGACCCGCGGGCTCGGCGCGCTCCTCTTCATAGCCTTCCCGATCGTGCGCCTCCTTCCGGTCTCTATTATCATCTACGTCATCGGACCCTCGCTTCGCGTCATGGCGCTGCCGATCCAGCAATCCGAGATGACGAAGCGGGTGGACGACGATGAGATCGGCCGGGCCCTCGGGATAAATCAGGTCGCCCGGCTCGCCTCCTCCTCGACCGGTACGGGCTTGAGCGGATTCCTCATGGATACCCCCGCGTTCGGGGTGCCTTTCTGGACCTACGGCCTGATCATGGCGATCAACCTCTACCTCTACGTGCGGTTCTTCGGCTCCCGAAGCGCTCGTCCCGATCCCGGCCCGGCCCGGAGGTCAAATTCCGACTAGCCGAAGTACGCGGGTACCCCGCAGGATAAGTACCAAAGAGGTACCTGTGTAATCTTGTTCCCCTTGAGTACCCCTTCTATCATTTCCATCATCAAGCCTATCAAAAAGATGGAGGTTTCGCGGAATGAAACATACGAATCGGTTTCTTGTCGCGTTTTTCGTCGTCGCGCTTGTCGGCGCTGCGGCGGCCTTTGCGGGGGGCTCGAAGGAAAAGCAGTCTGCCTCGGCGCCGCAGCAAGGCGGCGGCCAGGTGGCCACGAGCATGCAGCAGCTTATGCTCTCCTCGGCCGACCAGGCCTTCCAGGAGTCGTCCAAGGGAACACCCAACGCCGACTGGAAGGGCAAGAGCTTTACGGTAGCGACCCTCGCGTCGGGGCCGAACGGCGCCATCTCCGGACCGCTTTACTTCTGGAAGCCCTACTTCGAGAAGATGACGGGAGCTACCTACAACGTCGTCGAGATTCCCTTCGGCGATCTGCAGGCCAAGATCGAAACGGACTTCGCTTCGGGCGCCGGCCAGTACGACGCGGTCGTGGGAGCGCAGTTCATGATGGGCGACTATGTCGCGCACGACTGGATCCTACCCATCGACAAGTACCTGAACGACCCGAGCTATCCGGCGCAGATACTCGACGCGATAGCGCCGGCGTACAAGGCGCTCGACCAGTACGGCGGTCACTGGTACGCCTTCAACAACGACCACGACGGGATGATTCTCTACTACCGCAGCGATCTCTTCAGCGATCCGAAGTGGCAGCAGCAGTTCCAGGCCAAGTACGGCTATCCCCTACCCAACCCACCTCAAACCTGGTCGCAGCTCGTGGACGTCGCCAGCTTCTTTAACACCGTGGAGTGGAACGGGCCCGGTAAGCCCCATCAAGGCATCGCACTGCACCTAAAGGTCGGCGAGCAGGGCTTCTTTGACTTCCTTTCGATCGCAGCCCCCTACGTCGTAAGCGCCGCGCCCGGCGAGAATCCGCGGGCCGTCACGCAGCACCACAACATCTTTTGGTTCGATCCGACGACCATGAAGCCGCTCATCAACACCCAGCCCTTCTTGAAGGCGCTCGAAACGGAGATCGCCCTCTACAAGGCGGGCTCTCCGGCTCAAATCTCCTGGGCGCTCGGCGAGGCATGGAACGCCTTCCTCTCCGGCCAGGCGGCGATGACCTACTCCTTTGGGGACGTCACCCCGCTCGCCGAGTCCGCGGCGAACTCGCTCATCAAGGGAAAGGTTGGAGCCGCTCCGACGCCCGGATCGACTGAGGTCTGGGACTTTGCCACCAGCCAGTGGGACAAGCTCTCCAAGGTCAACCTTGTCGGGAACGTCGACGGGGCAAGCTGGAGCGGCGTCATCTCCAAGCACGCCAAGAACCCAGATCTGGTCGCCTACTTTCTCGCCTGGCAGGGCACGGCTGCCATCAACCACTGGAACACCACCTGGGGCTTCACCGGAATCAACCCGGGAACTAAGTTCGACTTCTTCCCGCCCTTCGGCACGGCGAAGCTTTCGGATTATGTGAACGCGGGGTACAACGAACAGGATGCGCTTGCCTACGTCAACTCCTGGCAGGAGCAGGACTTCCAGTATCCCTTGCAGCTCCCCTACCTCCGCATACCGGGCACTCCCGACTACCTCGAGAGCCTCGATATCCACCTCTCCGAGGCCCTCTCGGGCCAGGTAAGCCCCCAGGAGGCGTTGAATCGCATCGCCTCGGACTGGAACCGGATCACCGATCGGCTTGGCCGGCAGCAGCAGTTGTCCTTCTATCAGCAGGCCATTGGATTCAACCAGTAGCAACGACAGCAGGGGAATCGAGGGCGGCGCCAGGAGAACTGAGCGCCGCCCTTCCCTTCGACAGGCTTCGGGAGGCCGACAGCGACCATGAGAGCCAACGAGATAGGCGGGGCACAGCAGCCCCGCAAGAGAACGCCCGGAATGGCGCGAGCCTGGGGATTCACGGCACCGGGGATGACCTGGGTGTTCGCCTTCACGATTTTTCCGCTCCTCTATACCATCTACATCTCCTTCACCTCGACGACGCTCAAGGGCAACGTCTTTGCGGGTCTCAACAACTACGCCGAGATCTTCACGGACTACCGCTTTTGGTCCGCATTCCGGGTCACCCTGATCTTTGTAGTCTGCTCGGTCCTCACCACCGTCGTGCTCGGGCTTCTCATCGCGCTCGTGCTCAACCGCATTGTCCGGGGGGTCAAGCTCTTCCGCTCCCTGTCGATCCTTCCCCTTTTTGCGGCCCCGGTCGCGCTGGGCTACCTCGGCATGACGATCTTTTACGAGCAGGGCGGGCCAATCAACAACCTTCTCACCTTCGTCGGGTTGGGCTCGGTGCCGTGGCTGTCGAACCCTCGATGGGCTTTGGTCTCCGTCCTCGCGGTAGACGCCTGGCAGTGGACTCCCTTCGTATTCCTCGTCATGCTCGCCGCCCTGCAGAGCGTTCCCCCGGATCTCTACGAGGTGGCGACTCTCGACTCGGCGTCGGGCTGGCAGCAATTCACCCGAATAACTCTGCCCCTTGTGCGTGCCCCACTCGGGACGGTTGTCATCCTCCGCTTCGTCGAGGCATTCAAGATCTTCGACATCCCCTTCACCCTCACCAACGGAGGCCCCGGCATTGCGACGAGGACGCTTACCTACGACATCTACACGACGGCGCTGCGCAATCAGAACTTCGGGTACAGCGCGGCAATGGCGGTGGTCATGTTGATCATCGTTCTCATTGTGACTTTCATCTTCTTCCGCTCCTACGGCGACATCTACGATTAAAGAGGAGCCCATGACTATGCACGGCATTTCTTCAAAGCGCAGACCGCGAGCACGCATCGCGAAGGTGGCAATAGGCGTCGTGGTCGCCCTTGTCATGCTCTGGGTCCTTTTCCCCTTCTACTGGGCCGTCATTACTTCGCTAAAAAAGCCGATAGACGTGTTTCGCCTTGCCTTTATCCCATGGCTCCAGTTCTCTCCCACGCTCACCAACTGGCGGTCGGAGCTTATCGATCGCGGAAGCACCATCTTCGGCGGACTCGGTAACAGCTTCATCATAGGAATCGGGGCGGCATTCGTGGCGGTCATCCTCGGTACGCTCGCCGGCTACGGCCTCTCTCGCTTCCGCTACCGTGGCTGGCGCAACCGCGACATCGCCTTCTGGTTTCTCTCGCAGCGCTTTCTTCCGCCCGCGGCGACTATCATCCCGTTTTTTCTCTTCGCGCAGACGTTGCATCTCCTCGACACAAGGCTCATCTTAGTAATTGCGAACGCAACCTTCACGATGCCCTTCGCGGTCCTTCTCACCCGAGATGCCTTCAAGGCGGTGCCAGAGGAGCTCGAGGAGGCGGCGCGAGTCGACGGGGCAAGCTACCTGACATCCTTTTTTCGCATCGCTCTGCCCCTTGCTGCGCCGACCCTTGTCGCGGCTGGAATCATAGCCTTCGCCTTCTCGTGGAATGAGTTCCTTTTTGCATTCGTGCTCTCCTACACCAGAGCGGTTCCCATGAGCGTGGTGATCGCCGGAACGCAGGACGTGATGGGGGTTCAGTTCTGGTACGTTTCGACAAGGCTGCTTCTAGCCATCATACCGCCGGCCATCGTCGTGCTCATCGTTCAGCGCTACATCGTACGAGGCCTGACCCTCGGCGCGGTGAAGGGATAGGAGGACCGGCCGGGATCGGTGCTATAATGGCAACGTGACGGAGAGAGCCACGACACGCATCCTGGTAGTCGCGACCGCTCTGTTTATGCATGCGGTCGCAGGATTCGGCTTTGTCGCGGCGCTGCCGCGCGCCGACATTCCGGAATACTGGGTCGGCCAATTCTTCATTCTTCTGACTCTGTCGCTCGCCGCGTCGATCTCAGCCGCAAGCGTTCGCTCACCGCGCCTTTCCAAGCTCCTGCTCGCCCTCCAGCTCCTCTTTCTCGTCCTCCTCACCATTCCCGAGGGCAAGTCCATCGCCGTCAAGGTGGCCCTCTCCAGCCTCCTCGTCCTGGAGTGCGTGCTTCTCAACCGTTGGCCGCAGGACCTGATCCTTTCCGGCATGGCGCTCGCGCTCCTTGCCGCGTTTCAGCGTTTGCCCGTCGCGTGGGTGGTCTCCATCGGGCTTCCTTCCCTGCCCGACTTCTTGACCTTTCTTGCGATTCTCATCCTCGTTGCAGCGCTCGCGCTTGCGCTTAAGAACGTCCTGCGGCGGATGGGGGAGGAGAAGGAGCTCACGACGCGCCTGCGCGACACGGTGACCAGGCTCACGGATGCAAACGTGGGCTTTCAGCGCTACGCCTCGGAGGTGAAGAGCGAGTCGGTGGCCAATGAGCGCAAGCGGGTCTCGCGCGAGATGCATGACACCATCGGCTACACGATTACGACCCTTATCATGCTCATGGAAGCTGCCTCGGATCTCGCGGAAAGCGACCCGGGGCAACTAAAGCGACTCTTGAAGAAGGGAATCGATCAGGCTATCTATTCCCTCGATGAGATCCGCAAGTCGCTGCGTGAGCTTCGTGCCATGGAGAATCCGCAGGCTCACGGCCTTCGGGACATCAAAGAGATGGTTAAAGCCTTCGAGGATGCAACGCACATCCGTGTCTCCCTCGATTTCAGCAATGTCGTCTGGAATTTCGACGGGGACGTTGATGAAGCCCTCTATCGCATGATCCAGGAGAGCCTTGCGAACGCCTTTCGCCACGGCAAGGCTACGCAGATCGGGATTGCCTTCTGGCAGGCCGATCACACCTTGAGCGTCACCATCCGCGACAACGGAGTGGGAAGCGCGGAGATCAACGAGGGCATCGGTCTGGCGGGTATGCGCGAGCGCATCGACAGAGTCCATGGAAAGCTCACGGCAGGGAACGTGGCCGACGGATTCATGCTTTCGGCCACGGTGCCGATCCGAGAGGGGAGCATGCTCAATGACGAATAGACACCGACTCATTATAGCCGACGATCACGTCCTGTTTGCCGAGAGTCTCAAGATCGTGCTTTCAATGCGCGCGCGGGACCTCGATGTGGCAGGGGTTGCATACAATGGAGAGGATGCCGTCAGGCTTGTCGACGACCTCGAGCCGGATATTGTCCTCATGGATGTTCGCATGCCGGCGATGGACGGGGTCGAGGCGACCCGCATCATCCACGAGCGTCATCCCTCGGTAAAGATCATGATGCTCACCACCTTCTCCGACGACAAGTACGTCTATGACGCCATGAGCAACGGCGCCGAGGCCTACCTCCTGAAGGACGTCTCCCCCAACGAGCTGATCGCTTCGATTCGCGCCACCCTGAACGGCAGCATCCTTATCTCGCCCACCGTAGCCGCCAGGGTGATCAACTTGGCCCATGAGACTAGCAGGCGCGATTCCCACCCCCGGCAGGGATCCGACGATCAGGGGCGGCAGCTATTCAGCGAGCGGGACCGAAAGATCCTGAAGCTGATTGCCGAAGGTTTCGACAATCGGACTATCGCCGAAAAGCTCTTCCTTGCCGAGCAGACCGTCAAGAACCGCGTAAGCGACATTTACTCAAGGCTTGGCGTCCACAACCGCGTGCAGGCGATTCAAGCACTTGGGGAGAGCCTTGCGCACGCTTCCCCGACTCATGACGAAGATCCAAGCGGCGAGACGAAACCTCGTGAGGGAGGGCCGACCCATTCCGGATGGCTGCCCAAGACCCGAACGGTTGGGACCCCCGGCTCGCGGCAGACTCCAGCGCGTCGTGACTCATCGCCTTAGTTGCGGCGAAGTCGCACTCGACGGGCAAAGGCAGTGACCGCCGAGAGTATGATCAGCTCGCCTACTGCGAAGAGCGGCCAGTTGAACCTCTGCGGCACGTATGCTGCCGAAAGACGCACGAGGGTCTGCTCCGAGATCCGCGAAAGGTCGAGAGCGTGGATCCGGCCCACCATGAACATCGACATGTCCCACACGAACGAGGCCACCACGACGAGAGCGCCCGCCACAAGCAGGCTCCACTCCGATCGGCTCAGGCTCGCCGACTCATCGCTCGAATCGGCCCGCACGATCGCTATCGCGAGCACGATCATGGTGAGTGAAACGATGATGGGCGCGACGACCGGCCCTGACCAGGTGATCGGAATCAGAAACAGGATGTCCCAGGTGAGAAGCGACTGGGGCCAGCCGAGGATGATCTTGAGAAAGAGATAGTAGCAGAGATCCCAAACCCCGAAGGAGAGCAGAAAATAGGCGAAGCGGGTTGCGGTCGATCGCCCGGCGATCGATCCCACCGCGAAGAGCATGACGACAGTCGCGGCCTCCCGGGCCACCTCGATTCCCGCGAGCGACGGAGTAAGGGCCTCCATCGGGAAGCTGAAACCGTGGGGGTAAAGCAGCGCCCTCAGGTAAACGACAACGGCGCTCTCGAGGTAGCCCATGGCGATCGCGTAGACCGTGACCCAGATGAGTCTCTCGGTCGGCGTGTATCGTTGATGCATGATAACCATACTCCTCGATCAGGATTGTATCGCGGGAGAGTCCTGCCTTCCAGTGATCGAGAGCCGGCCCTATGCACGCTGGGAAGAGTCGCGCTTCTTGAATCGCTTATAGTACCACCGGCGGGCGGCCTCGACTCGGCGGTAGAGGGCGTAGCCGGCCGGAAGGAGCGGATAGTCCCACGAGCCGGGGCGGTTTACCACCATGCCGCCGAAGCCGGTCTTGAATCGGTAGAGTCCGTACATGGGATCTCTCGGATCGTCGCGGAAGGGAATCCCGAAGAGATCATAGGATTCGCACCCTTCGTGCTTGGCGAGCCTCATCGCTTCCCACTGGAGCAGGTAGGTCGCCATGAGGTTGCGGTGCTGGTTCGACGAGGCTCCGAAGAGGTAGGTGGCCCGCCCTCCGTGAAGGGCGACAATGATCCCCGCAAGCAGCTCGCCGCCAAGGCGCGCGAGGAGAAGGCGCACGTCGGGACGCCACCGCGGCTCCTGCGGCGTAGGGCGGTCGATCCGCCACCATTCGGCAGTCCCGTCCTCCGAGCCGGCCTGCGCGCCGATCTTGCCTCGCGCGAGGGCAAAGAGACTGCGGTAGTAGGCGAGCGAGTGAATGGCGATGCGGTCCCGCGCGGCCGTTTCCTGGTAGAGCCCGTACCAGCCATCGAGGTCGGCCTCCATTCCTTCGCTTATCGCCACGCCGTGCTTTTCGGACAGGCGAACGTTGTAGCGTGTCTTCGACTTCATCTGCGATAGGAGCGCCTCTTCGGTCGGACGCAGATCCACGACGACGGTGCTCGGAGGCTGGATGTCCATCGGCGCCTTGCGGAAGGGGGAGCCGAGTAGCCGTGGCGCGTTCCCCTCGCCCTCCACACCCCAGGGAAGGTCATAGCGCACGAAAAGGCAGCCTCTCGGAAGATGCTCGGTAAGCAAAGCCGATAGCGATTTGAGAAAGTACTCGTTCCAGTTGAGCGATGTCGTGGTGAGCGGGCCGTGAGGAAGGTAGCAGAGGCTGAAGCCCCCCGGCAGCTTGCGCAACAAGGCGAGAAGGGGCACCCCTCCGCTCATGCGAAACGCAAGAGGCGACCATCCGAAGAGGGACTTGAAATCGCCCCAGAACCCCGTCTGGAGCAGCACATCGTGACCGTCGATCTCGCGGAGGGAGACAGGCTCCAGACTACAGGGAGGGGAAGCGATGCTCATGATGCGGAGCTCCTCGCGGCTCAGCCGACCTTTCCGTTTGAGACTTTGGCGGTCCGCACGATTCGACCGCCGGCCGCGATGGAGCCGTCGCCCACCTTGAAGAGATTGTCCTCCACGCGAAGGGGAATCTCGAAGAACTCGTCCACCGTGATCTCTGCCGGTGCCGCACCGGCATCGCTGCCACCCTCGAGGCGAACCCGCTCCCCGGGGCTCGCTTCGTCGGCAAAGAGCACCTCGACCACCCCTTCAGCTTCGGCGGCGAGGAGCATCCCCTGGCTTTCCACCCCGCGAAGCTTCGCCGCTTTCAGGTTATGAACCAGAATGATGTTGTGGCCGAGCAGCTGCTCCGGCGTGTAGTAGGGCACGAGCCCCGAGACGATGGTCCTGGTCTCTCCGCCCAGGTCGACTGTCTCGATGTAGAGCTTGTCCGCCTTCGGATGGCGCTCGATGTTCACGATCTTCCCCACCCGAAGATCGACCCGCCTCTCAAACTCAGCCGGAAGGCTCGCGCGCTTTGCCTGCTCGCGCTCTTCGCGCTCCTTTTGGCTCCCCGCGAATCGAAGGCGAAGCGCCTCGGTCTCGCTGTCCTCAAGCCGCTTGAAGAGGATGGCCGGCTCGGAGATGCGATCGAGCCCCTCCCATTTCCCGAGGAGATCCCATGAGCCGGGCGCATGTGCGAAATAATCGCCCGGCTCCGTCACGGTTCGGCCGGCGCCTTCGGCCCTGTCGCCCCACCCGAAATTGAGGAAGGAGGCGATCCGCTCGGCGGTTGCCGGCAGGTAGGGTCGGATGAGGATCGCGAGGTCGCGCACCAGATAGGTAAGCTCACGCAGGAGCGCGAGGGCTTTCGGAGGATCGCTCTTGATCGCTCGCCACGGCTCCCCGTCCTGGAAGGCCTTGTTGCCGAAGGAGGAGAGTGCGAAGATCTCGCGGAAGGCATCGCGCAGCTCGGCCCGCTCAAGAAGGTCGGTGATCCCCCGCTCCCGGCGCACTGCCTCGTCGTGAAAGGCGGAGTCCCCGGCCGCCGCAGGGCCGCCGTCCGCAGCGGGCACGCGGGCATCGAGGGTTCGGTAGACGAAGGTAAGGGTCCGGTTCACCAGGTTCGCCAGGTTCCCGATTAGCTCGCTATTCAGCTGCTCCTGGAAGCTCGCCCAGGTGAAGAAGACGTCCGAGCGCTCGGGGCGGTTGTAGAAGATGTAGAAGCGCCAGACGTCGGCCGGAATACCGGTATCGATCGCATCGCTGCCGAAGACGCCAATCCCCCGGCTCTTGGAGAACTGCCCCCCCTCGTAGTTGAGGTACTCGCTGGACGACATGTGGTGGAGCATCGTCCAGCGCTCGCCGGTTCCGAGGAGAGAGGAGGGAAAGATAACCGTGTGAAAGGGGATGTTGTCCTTCCCGATGAACTGAAAGAGCTTGACCTCCTCGGGATTGCGCCACCACTCCTCCCACCGCTCGGTGAGCGTCGCCGTTATCGAGATGTAGCCGATCGGGGCGTCAAACCAGACGTAGAAGACTTTGTCGCGAAAGCCGTCCTTCGGCACGGGGATGCCCCACTTGAGATCGCGGGTAATGGCGCGCTCGTGGAGACCGTCGCGGATCCAGCTCTTCGTCATCTGGATTGCGTTGTGGGCCCAATCCCCCTCTACCGACGCCCTATCCATCCACTGCTCGAGCTTCGGGAGAATAGCCGGCAGATCGATGTAGAGGTGCCGAGTCTCCCGCGGAACCGGAGTCGTGCCACACACGCTGCAGCGAGGGTCGAGGAGCTGTGCCGGATCCAGGAGCTTGCCGCAGCTCTCGCACTGATCGCCCCTTGCCTCGGTGTAGCCGCAGTGAGGGCAGGTGCCCCGCACGAAGCGGTCTGCGAGGAAACGCTGATCCTTTTCGCAGAAGAGCTGGACCGAGCTCTTCTCGCGGATGTAGCCGTGCTCGTCCAGCTTCTGGAAGATGTCCTGGGTGATCCTTGTGTGCTCCGGGGTCGAGGTCCGCCCGAACTTGTCGAACGCAATCCCGAACCACCGGTAGATCTCGGTGTGGATGGCGTTGTAGCGGTCGCACAGCTCGCGCGGCGTCACCCCTTCCTCGAGGGCGCGCGTTTCGGTCGCGGTCCCATACTCGTCGGTTCCGCAAACGTAGAGGGTCTCGTAGCCTCGCTGCCGGCAGAAGCGCGCAAAGACGTCCGCCGACAGCACCTGGATGAGGTTTCCCAGGTGAGGGATGTTGTTCACATAGGGAAGCGCCGAGGTGATAAGGACCTTCTTGCTCATGAAGGACATCTTAGCGATTTTCGACATTGAGCGTCAACGCGAAGGGCTGCTCCGCCAGGCACTTGTTGGCTCGCGGCGGCGAGGACGTGCTGATCCCTGGACCCGCCGATGAGAGAGGGCAACCGCCTGTCGGTACCGCGCACGCCGCACAACGACCGGCCAACAAGCTTTGAGTTTGTCGCTCTTCGAAGGGCGTCCCTCTTCACTGTGCGCCTCGGGTTGCGGTTCAGCTTGCGCTTAAGTTTGCGCCTCTTCTCCGCTTCAGGCAGTTTGCCTGACAACCAGCTTGGCGTCGATCGATCGTCGGATGGGGTTGCCCACTCCCAAACCGTTCTTCCGGAGCTCCAGGTAGGTATGTGCAGCGAGGTGACCCAGCTTCTTCATCCGCAGATCCACGGAGGAAAGCCTCGGTCGCGCGACCTCAGCGATAATAGTATTATCGACGCTGATGATCGCGAGGTCTTCCGGCACTCGAGCGCCGGCCGCCAGAGCCCCCTGCACTGCGCCCATCGCGATGAGATCGTTGCCCGCCAAGACAGCTTGCGGTCCGTTGCGCCGGCGCAAGAGCTCCCCTATCAACTCCGCCGCCTCGTGCACCGTGGCCGGGTCGTTCGGTCTTCGTACGCGAAAGACGGGATTATCGGATTCCTTGAGCCCGTTATCGCCGATGAAGCGCTTGAAGAGCCGCTCCTTGAGCTCGAACGAATACACGGAGCCTCCCCGGAGCAGCGCGATTCGGCTCCTCCCGGTCTCCAGGAATCGGCCGAGTGCCTCAAGCAGCCCCGGCTCTTGGGCGCAGCGCACAATGTGATGGGGGCTGTCCAGCGCTACGTGCTCATTGACCAGAATCACCTGAGGCCGTGGTCCCAAACCGACATATTGGTCGCGCCGGAAGTTGACCGACGGACCCTCGACAACAATGAAGGCGTCAACCCGCCGCACCATCAAGCTTTCGATGTAGTCCTTTTCAAGCTTCGGTTTGTCGTAGGTGCAACAGAGGTAGACGGAGATTTCGTTGCGAGCGAGAACATCGACGATCGCATTGACGATCTCGGTGTGATACGGGTTCGACAGAAACGGGACGATGACGCCGACGGAGTCAGTTGTTGCTCGCATGAGCCCCCGCGCGAAAAAGCTCGGCTTATACCCGAGTCTTCGGATTGCCTCTTCAACCATCCGCTTCGTCCGCACATTCACGGGGTGGCCGTCATTATTGATGACCCGCGACACCGTCGCAGTGGAGACCCCAGCCGATTTTGCAACGTCGGAAATGGTCTTTGACATCTCATCCCTCATCATCGAGCCCAGCATAATTGCTTTTCCCTCGAACAGCAATTGAGATCGCACCCACACTCTCGTTCGTGCCACGCTCGGGTAAGGCTTGACGGAAGCGAGGTAAGCGCTTACCCTTTCCTAGCGTCGAACGGGATTCGACGGGTCGGCGACGGGGAGGAAGGAAATGAGGTATCGAGATTTTGGCAAGACCGGTTGGAAGGTTTCCGAGGTGGGGTTCGGTGCATGGGCAATCGGCGGAACCTCCTGGGGACCGCAAAAAGACGAAGAAAGCCTCGCGGCACTCGCACGCGCGCTCGACCTCGAGGTGACCTTCATCGACACAGCTCAAGGCTACGGAGACGGCCACAGCGAGAAGCTGGTTGGCCAAGCCCTCCGCGACCGGAAGCTGCCGGTTGGGGGCGGGCCGGTGCGGGTGCTCACGAAAATCCCTCCCTTGCCGGGCACCTGGCCCGCTTCGCCCTATGACGAGTGCGCCGACCGCTATCCAGCCGCTTACCTTCGAGAGCGAGTCGAGCGAAGCCTCCGCGATCTCGGTGCGGAGACTCTCGATGTCGTTCTCCTGCATCTCTGGTCTCGCCGGTGGAACAGAAACCCAGAGGCCCTGCATGTGCTCCGCGAGCTCAAGAGGGAGGGGAAGGTGCAGGCGATCGGCATCTCGAACTCCGAGTTCGACGAGCACGCGGTCTGTGAACCCCTTTCGGCCGGTCTCGTTGACGCCGTCGAGACGGTCTACAACATCTTCAATCAAAACCCGGCTGCGGAGCTTCTCCCCCTTGCTCTGATTCACGGCGTGGCGATCATCGCGCGCTCCCCGTTCGACGAGGGTTCGCTGACCGGTAAGCTCTCCGAGAGCACCGTCTTCGTGGAAGGCGACGTCAGGCGGACCTACTTCCACGGCGATCGGCTCAAGAAGACGGTCGAGCGGGTGGAAGCGATCCGAAAGACCGTCGAAGAGCTTTCGGGGGGCGCCGAGAAGGATCTTGCCTCGGTGGCGCTTCGGTTCGCCCTCCGCACTCCCGGTGTTACAGTTGTGATTCCGGGGATTCGGTCGGTCCGCCAGGCAGAGGCCAACGCGGCCGTGTCAAAGGCGCCCGCGCTCTCCGACGAGCTGTACAAGGCTCTGCAGAAGCACTATTGGTACAAGAACTTCTGGCTCGACTAGAGAGAGCAAGTGCCTATTTCAGTCCGCTGAACTGGAGGGACTCGACGACTCTCCTTCCCGCGAAAATAAGGAAGAGTATGGAAGGCACCATGCTGAGGGCGGTGCCCGCCATGAGACCCGTCCAGTCGGGCTGCCCCTGCGGGGTCTGAGTCTGGAAGATGGCGAGGGCGGCGGTAAGGACGCGCACACGCTCGGAGCTCCCCACAATAAAGGGCCACAGGAAATTGTTCCACGCCTGAAAGAAGGTCACGATCGCGAGGGTGAGAAGCGCCGTCTGACTGAGAGGAAGGACGATGCGGCCAAAGATCGCAACGCGGCCTGCCCCATCGAGAATCGCCGCCTCCTCCAACTCGGCCGGCAGCCCGATCATGAATTGCCGGAGAAAGAAGACGGCAAAGGGGGTCATGAAGAAGTAGGGGGCAATGAGCCCCGGGAAGGTGTTGAGCCAGCCAAGGGAGTGAATCAGCACGAAATTCGGGATAAGGGTGACCACGCCGGGAACCATGAGCCCCGTGACGTAAATGAAGAACAGGACCTCTCTCCCCCAAAAGCGAATGCGAGCGAAGGCGTAGGCGGCGAGTGCACTAAAGAAAACCTGCCCCACGACGATGAACCCAGTCACGATGAGCGAGTTTCTGAGCGCAATGAGAAAGTTGAAGGTTTGACCTGATCCGCCGGCTGCGATCGCCTGATTGGCGGACATGAGCCCAAGAACCCGCTCAAAGTTCTGGGCCGTGCCCTTGATTGGCAGCAGGTTCGTCGGATTGGTGAAGACAAAGCTGGACGAGGTGAGCGCGGTTCGGACGACCCACCACACCGGAAAGAGTGTGATGGCAACCACCAGGATAAGAATGATCCAAGCGACGAGCTTCCCTACGGAGCCCTCGCCGTGTCCGGGCGTGCGGTTCTCCGCAACCACTGTGTCTGCCATCATCACTGCTCCTACGCGAGATCCGAGGACCCGGTTCTAAAGAGTCGGAACTGGACCAGCGCCACGATACCCAACACCACGAAGAGCACGGTCGCCAGTGCCGCTCCGTAGCCCATTTTGAACTGCCTGAAGGCTTGCTCAAAGATGTACCAAACGATCACCCGCGTCGCATTTACCGGACCGCCGACCGTGGTTACCGCGATCGTGTCGAAAACCTGGAAGGAGCCGATGACGGAGGTGATGACCACAAATGCAGTCACCGGGCGAAGGAGGGGCAGGGTGATCCTCCAGAACATCCTCCATTCACCTGCGCCATCCAGCTGGGCAGCCTCATACAGGCTCGTGGGTATCGTTTGCAGGCCCGCATAGAAGAGAATGCCGTTGAATCCCATGTACTCCCAGATGTTCATCCCCGCGATGGTCGGAAGCGCCTGCCCGACCGAGCCGAGAAAGGGCTGAGCTGGGATCCCGAGCGACTTGATTACTCCGTTCACGATTCCAAGAAGAGGATTGAGCATCCAAAGCCAGATGAGCCCCACCACTACGGGCGGGAGAAGGTAGGGCAGGATCAAGAGTCCGCGAATGAGAATGGAGCCGGCGAAGCGGTCCATCATGACCGCGAGGAAAAGCGCGATAACGGTCTGGAGGGGAATGTTGTAGAGCACGTAGAAGATCGTGATCTTGAAGGCGTGCCAGAAGATCGGATCGTCGAGGAGGGTCGCGTAGTTCTTAAAGCCTATAGGTTTCGCCGGCGACAGCATGTTCCACTGGGTAAAGCTGATTGCGATATTGCGGACCGCCGGAACGGCGTAGAAGACCACGAAGCCCACGAGGCTGGCTAGGATGAAGAGCCATGCCGTAGCCGTCTCCCTGTTCCCCTGCATCCTCATCAAGTTCCTCCAAACAGACAGTCTTTCGCAGCAGCCCTCGCTGGACGCCTGTGCCCGCCCCTCGGGGCGGACACAGCTCCCTTCGAATGCAAGAATTTACTGGAACAGCTGGTTGATTTGGTCGTTGGCCGGCCCCAATACCTCTTCGGCAGTCTTTTGACCCGTGAAAACCGCCTGGAGTGCCGTCTGCATGATCTGATTGATGTGGGTCGAGTTTTCGGTAATCGGGAACGGGAAGGTCGCGCCTGGCATTTTAGCCTCGGTCAGAAACGCCTGCGGGTCGACGTTGAGCTTCGTCTTCTGAACCGCGACCGAAGCTTCCGCCCCGGCTGGCACTGCGGGGTAGATATCGCCGAAGGTGCCTACCAGCGTCTCGCTCTCCTTCGAGGCAAGGAACTTCACCCACTCCCAATCCGCCGCCTGAAGCTTCGAGCCCACCCAAATCGAATCGGCCAGACCGTTGAACATGGTCCGCAGTCCCACCGGTCCCTTCGGAAGAAGGGCGATCCCGATCGGGAACTTCGCGTGCTCCGCTATGAACTTCAGCTGCCAATCCCCCTCTTCTTCCAGAGCTCCCTTCCCAGACACGAACAGGCTGTCCGGGCCGTTGGAAAGGTCGGCGTACGACGGAGAGTAGCCGTATCTCAAGTTCAGGTCCGCGTACCACTGCATGGTCTTCACGAACTTACTCGAATCAAAGTTGAATTTGGTCCCCCAAACCGGAGCGTTATTGTACCACCATCCCGTGGAAACCGCAAAACAGGCCCATGTCGTCTGGCCCTGGGCGTTGGAGCCGCCCGGGTAGTCGGTGATGAAGCCGTACTGCGCCACTTTGGACTTATCGAAGCTCGGGGAAAGGCCGTTGTTGCCGTTTGCATCCAGCGTCAGCATAGCGACGATCTTCTGGAACGTTCCCCCGTTATCGGGATTCCAGGTGAGGTTGTTCAGCTGCTCTTCGGTAATGCCGGCCTTTTGGACCATGTCCTTGTTGTAGAAGATGGCCTCGGTATCCCAGTCCTTCGGTAGCCCATAACGCTTGCCGTTATGAGTCCAAAGCTTGCCGAGCCCACCAAAGTAGATATCCGTCGGGACATTGTCCCGCTTGACGAGCGGCTCGATGTTCACGAGCTGGTTGTTCGCCTCGAAGACCGGATAGTAGAACAGGTGATCGGTAAAGACGTCCGGGGCGGTTCCCGAGACGAACTCCGTCTGAAGGTTGGTCCAGTAGTTGCTCCAGCCGGTCTGCTCGATCTTAATCGTGATGTTCGGGTGAAGCTGGTGGAACTTATCTGCCACCGCCTGGTACTGAGGCACCTGATTCGCGTCCCAGAGAGAGTAGCGGATCGTGATCGGCTGGTTGGACGCCGCCGCCTCTTTTTGTCCGCCGGCGAACAGCAGCGGCACCGCAGTCAGACCAGCCGCCAATGCCACCATGAAGACTTTCGAGAATTTCATGCAATCTCCTCCTAATGTCGTTGATTAGTCGCCGGGTCCCGAAAGCGCCGCCGCGCGACCTCCGGGCCTTCGGTCGGCCTTGAATCGACCGGAAAGACACCGCCCCCTTTTACGAGGGGCGTTGATTTGACGTGCTCATCGAGCCGATCATCACCCCCTTGTTCCTCGGAATTGCGGCAAATACTCTCGATTTGCCTTGAACATCTCGTCCACCATGCGCTTGATCTCTGAGAGGCTCAGAACGGCGGATGTCAGCGGGTCATATGCGATAGAGTGGAAGACCTTGCGCTCATCGCCCTGAAGGGAACCCTCGACGGCGAGCTCCTCGCACTGCGCCGTGATGTTGTTGAGGAGGGCGAGCTGCGGTGGAAGCGAGCCGATATGAACGGCCTCGAATCCGAAAGCAGAGGCGAGGATCGGAACCTCGACGCAGGCGCCTTGGGGGAGGTTGTCGATGAGCCCGAGATTGCGGATGTTGCCGTTGAACTCGAAGAGCTGCCCGTCGCCGACGACGGCGTTGAGGATCCTGGCGGCGTATTCGTTGCTCGGCTTGAGGTCGATCGGCTCATTTCTAGCGAGCCACTTCCTCGTCTCGTCCATCCACGTTCGCTCGGTGGTGAGGTACTCGTTGAGAATGTAGGCATAGGCTCCCGGGTTCCATCCGGTTCCATGCGTACAGTATTTCTCGATCAGGTCGGGACGCTTACGAAACCAGGCGACATATTCCGAGTTGTGGCCGCTGGACTCGGTAACGTAGTAATCAAGGTGCAGGAACATCTCGTTGCGCACCTGCTCCTCGTTGTAAATCTCCGGCCGCTCGATCGCCTTTCGGATGAGCGGGTAGGCATCTTCCCCCTTCCAGAGATACTCGAGGTACCATGCCTGGTGGTTAATCCCCGCGCTCTGGTAGGTAATCTCCTCCATCGGCGCGCCGATCCATCTCGCGAGCATCTCGGAGGTTCCCTGTACCGAGTGACAGAGTCCCACGCTTCGCACCCTGCTCACTGTCTGGATCGCTCGCATGAGCATGGGCATCGGATTGGTATAGTTCAGAAAGTATGCCCCAGGGGCGTGTTTCTCGATGTCCCTGACGATGTCGATCATCACGGGGATCGTGCGCAGGGCGCGGAATACCCCCGCCGGACCACGGGTATCGCCGACGTTGATGTCGACGCCGTACTTCTTGGGAATCTCGACGTCGAGCCGAAAGACCTCCACTCCGCCAGCGAGAATGGTGCACAATACGGCGTCCGCCCCTTCGAGAGCTTCTGCCCTGTCGGTGGACGCGGTCACTTTCGCGGGGTAGCCGCCCTGCCGCACGATGCGCTCCACCGCGGTCTTCGCGAAATTGAGGCGATCGTCGTTGACGTCCATCAAGGCAAGTGTTGAATCTGCGAGAGCGGGAAAGGAAAGAATGTCTCGG
Organism: Spirochaetales bacterium; assembly: GCA_027306915.1. The sequence continues at coordinate 57,620 of DAHUYW010000004.1, forward strand.
ACCAGCTTGCGCGTGAATCCCAGGCTGCCCGCACCGATAAAGGCTATCTTCTTCACAAGGTTGCGCCTCCGGTTCAAGTGTAATTATGAATGGTCTCCGCCAGCTGTACATGGTCCGCTGTTGACAGGACATGGCATGATGTTGTACGTTTTTTCGATGTATCAAGTCGGCGCGACATTGGCTCACACGAACATCGAGCCGATCGATCTCGCGTTCTATCAGTGCGGAACCGAGGAGTGCGAAGAAGGGCATTCATTCGGTCCCGCGGTTCGCGACCATTTCCTGATTCACTACGTTCATTCGGGACACGGTATCTTTCGGGTCGCAGAGAAGGTCCACCACCTCGGCAAGAACGAGGGCTTTCTCATCTGTCCAGGTATGGTCACCTTTTACCAGGCGGATGAGCGCAGACCGTGGCACTACTCATGGGTAGGATTCAACGGCGCAAAGGCCGCCGACTATCTTGCCGAGGCGGGGCTCGACCAGCAGCATCCCATCTTCCGGTACGACAGAGATTCGCAGCTCGGTCAGCTCATGTGCGACATCGTCGCGGCCAACGCGGATCCCGCCGCCCGGAGCTTGCGAATCCTGGGGCTGCTCCATCTGTTTCTTGCCCTCCTTGTCGAACAACAGCTGGTCAAGGTCGGGCACTTCCGAAGCGAGAACAGAAGGGAACACTACTTCCAGAAGGCGGTGCAGTATATCGGGCTGAACTACTCACGCCGAATCTCGGTCAGGGAGATCGCCGACTACATCGGAATCGACAGGACCTACCTGTACAGCATCTTCAAGTCGATCCTGGGGAAATCCCCTGAAGACTATGTGATAGCCTTCCGGATGACCAAGGCTTGCGAGCTTATGCAAGACGAGACTCTTGCGATAGGCGATGTCTCACGGTCCGTCGGCTACGAAGACCCTCTCCTTTTTTCGAAGATGTTCAAAAAGTACAAGTATCTCTCGCCAAGCGCCTACCGGAAGAGCCACCCTCCCCGCACCGGGCTTGAAGGCTGCCTGTAGGCGATCGTCCTCTCCGCCGCCGACCGCCCGGGCAATCTCGCCCGCGAGAGCCGGACATGGCACGCTGTTGAGAGGATATGGCATAAAGTTGTATGTGGGCCGTTTGATTGAATCGAAGGGCCGTTCGCTGCATCGCTTCCTCTCCCCCTCCTCAGACGGACGTCGTCGAATCGCAGTTGATCCTGGTGGAATACGAGACCCCTTGCGCTTCTCGAAGATGTTCGAAGAATAAACGCTTAAGTCACCGCGCGCCTGCCGCAAGAATCATCCGCTGCACGCGGTGCTGGAGAACCCTCTATGTGGAGCTCATCAAAAAACACCGTCAAGATCGCTTACATCGGCGGAGGAAGCCGCGCATGGGCACCCCACCTTATGTCTGATCTCGCCCTTTCGCCCTCGCTTGCAGGAGAGGTGGCCCTCTACGATATCGACCGGGAGGCCGCAGCAGCAAACGTGGCGGTCGGCCGCTCGATCTTCGGGCACCCTGACGCGCAGTCCCACTTCTCGGTCGAGGCTGTCGAGCGTCTTGCCGATGCGCTTGACGGAGCAGCGTTCGTCATTCTCTCGATAGAGCCGGGGCCGATCACCCTGCGCTTCGCCGACCTTGAGATACCCCGGCGCTACGGTATCCTCCAGACCGTCGGAGACACCACCGGCCCGGGAGGGCTCCTGCGCGCCCTGCGCACAATTCCAATCTACGAGACCTTCGCACACCAAATCATGGAATCCTGCCCCAGGGCATGGATCGTCAACTACACGAATCCGATGTCCCTGTGCACCGCGGCGCTCTACGCCGCCGAGCCGGCCATCAAGGCCTTCGGCTGCTGTCACGAAGTTTTCGGGACGCAGGAGAGGCTGGCAAAGCTCGTGTCTGCATGGTTCTCCGCACCGGCCCCGGATCGCCGGGAGATACGACTCGACATTGCGGGAGTCAATCACTTCACCTTCGCCTCCTCGGCTTCCTGGAACGGTGCCGATCTTTTTCCGCGGCTGCGGGAGATGATCGCACAGCCGGACTTCTTTGCCGATCACAGCGAGCAGGCCCTCGCAAGAAGGAGCGCCGAGAGGTGGTTTGAAAGCGACGGGCTCGTCGCCTTCGACTTCCTACGCAGATTCGGCGTCCTCGGGGCGGCGGGCGACCGCCACCTGGCCGAGTTCGTCCCCTGGTACCTGCCGAGCGAGGAGAGCCTGCACCGCTGGGGCATCGTGCTCACCCCGTATGAGTGGCGGGTCCGCAGAATGGCAAGCCTTTCGCGCCGCGACCCGGACGCGCCCCTCACTTCTTCGGGCGAAGAGGGGGTGCAGCAAATCCAAGCGCTCCTCGGTCTGGCTCCGCTCGTCACGAACGTCAATCTCCCGAACCGCGGCCAGATCCCGGGGCTGCCGCCCGGCGCGGTGGTCGAGACCTATGCTCTTCTCGACAGCGATCGGATCCGGCCGGTCGTCGCTTCCCCGCTCCCCCCGGCGATAGAGGGTCGCGTTCGCCGGATAGCCGAGATTCAGGGGATGACCCTCATGGCCGCTCGCGCGAGAGACCGGGAGCTTGCCTTGCAGGCCCTCCTTTCCGATCCGTTGGTGCGTATTCCTACGGACCGGGCGGCGGAGATGTTCGATGAGATGCTTCGCTATGCACGGGATCTGCTCCCCGGATGGGGGCGTGACCGTGCGTAGCGGGTTCCGTTCTGCCCGAAGCCGGGAACGGCTATCGGTCGAATAGCCTATGGCCAAAGCAGCAATTTGACTGATTCTTGACTGTTCTCACGTGGCAATACCCTTGTTGACGTCGAAGGTCCTGTCGCCACGGGTTGGCGAAATTCAACAGGAGGTTCGTATTATGAACAAGTTCATACAAATTTCCGTTCTTTCCATTCTTGCCGCCGCCTTCACCGTCGCTGCGGCATTTGCGGGCGGTCAGAAAGAGAGCAGCGCCCCGAAGGTGGCGACAATCCGGCTCTGGGACATTCAAACCCAAGCCGACCGCGCGATGATCACCGCCGCCACCGAGAAGTTCAACGAGGAGCATCCGAACATCCAGGTGGAGCCGGAGTGGTTTCAGAACAACCCCTACAAGGACAAGATCCGCATAGCCCTTGGGGCCGGCAATCCGCCGGACATCTTCTTCAACTGGGGAGGCGGCCCGCTTCGCAGCTATGTCCAAGCGAACGACGCGGTCGATTTAACCCCCTACCTCGACGCCGACCAGAGCTGGAAGTCACGCTTCCCGGACTCGGTCTGGGGTCCCGCAACCGTCGGCGGCAAGATCTATGCGGTTCCCACCCAGGGCATGGATGCGGAGCTCATGTTCTACAACAAGTCACTCTTCAGCAAGTACAACCTGCCCGAGCCAGCCACCTGGAGCGAGCTCATGAGCGACGTCAAGACCCTTCATGAAAACGGCATCATTCCGATAGCCCTGGAGGGCAAGAGCGAGTGGCCGGAGATGATCTTCGTCCAGTATCTTACCGACCGCATCGGAGGGCCGGCGGCCTTCAATGCCATCGCGAAGGGCGAGGCGGACGCCTGGTCGAATCCTGCGGTCCTCAAGGCCCTCGAGCTGTGCCAGGAGCTCGTCCGCGCGCACGCCTTCGAGCCGGGCTACTCGGCAGTCGGCTTCACCACGCAACAGGCGCCGGCGCTGGTGGCCTCGAACAAGGCGGCGATGTATGTCCAGGGGGACTGGGTCTACGGGACCTTTCTTACCAACTACCCCGACCTCGTGAAGCAAGGGGCTCTCGGCTTTGCGCCCTTCCCGGCGGTCTCAAGCGAGAACGCTGCACAGGTCGTCGGGGCGCCGTGCAACTACTACTCGATCTCCAGCAAGTCAGGCTACGTGAAGCAGGCGGTCGAGTACCTCAAGGATGTCAACCTCAATAGCTTCGAGGTGAAGACGATGGTCACGAAGCTCGGCCGCATCCCGCCGGTGGTCGGTGTCGCTCCCCTTCTTACGCAGACCAAGAACGGCCCGTTCGAAGTCTTCCTCTACGATCAGATCTCCCACGCGCCGGAGGTCCAGCTGTACTGGGACCAGTATCTGTCGCCCACTGAGGCGAAGGAGATGCTCACCAACATCTCGGAGGTCTTCCTCCTCCAGGAGACCCCCCAGCAGTTCGCCAAGAACATGAACGCGACCCTTGGACAGCAGTCGTAACAGCTCCCCCTTCTGTCTGGCCGCCCGCGCTCCAAAGGCGCGGGCGGCCGATCTTGTCGCCATCGAGAGGCAGGAGACGCCCGATGTACAAAAAGCTTTCTTTCAAGCTCTTGCTCCTACTGCTGCCTGCGCTGATATTCTTTACCGCGTTCATTGCCTATCCCCTCGCGACCGCCTTTCGCACGAGCCTGCTTAGCTGGAACGGGCTTGCAAAGCCGGTTTGGGTGGGCTTCCACAATTGGCTCCAGCAGATCGGAAGCCCCGGGCTCTACCAGTCGCTCTTCCTCACGGCCTTGGTAATGGCCTTGAGCTGGATCATCCAGACCCCCTTGAGTCTTGCCTTGGGGCTCTTCCTCGCCCGCGAGGGGCGTACCCGTACGGTCCTGAGCGTATTCTATTTCGCGCCGCTCCTTTTCTCCGCTGCGGCCCTCGGCATCGCCTGGGGCTACATCTTGAATCCCAACTTCGGCCTCGTGCAGGCCATTGCCCAGCGGTTCTTCGGTGCCCACGCAGAGATCGACCTTCTGGGCAACACCCACGTGGTGATCTATTCCCTCATCGGGATCATCGCCTGGGAGTTCGTCCCCTTTCACACCCTGCTCTATCAGTCCGGCTCCCGCGCTATTCCCCTCTCACTGTACGAGGCGGCCGATCTCGACGGCGCCACCGGTTGGCAGAAGCTCGTGCGGATCACCCTGCCCCAGCTTCGAAACACGGTCATCACCTCGACGGTGATCATCCTGACCGGCTCCCTGGCCTATTTTGATATTATCTTTGTGCTCACCGATGGAGGCCCGGGCAATGCGTCACGAGTCCTCGCGCTCGACATGTATCAGAAAGCCTTCGAAGAGTATCAGCTGGGGCTTGGAGCGACCCTTGCGGTCATCCTGGCTGTCGTGGGCCTTGCGCTCTCGCTTCTCCTTGTCCGGTGGAGCGGCTTCTCCCGCATGAGAAGTCAGATGGAGGGCGCAACATGAGCGATTCCGCCGATGGCAGGATCGATAGCCTGGGCGAGGTAGGGCTCGCGGCCGTTGCCTCGAGCCGGGTCGGCCGCCGGGTACGGCGGACCGCCGCGTCCGCCATCGCGCGACGCTCGCTTCCGGCGCTCTTTGCCACAGCCTGGCTCATCCTCGCCTTTTACCCGGTCTTCTACATCCTGTTCTCGAGCTTCCACCGCCGGAATGGATTCCTCCTCGGCAACGTCTGGCTCCCCCCCCTTCACCCGACCGCGGGCAACTATGGAGCGGTCTTGAGGGCGGGCTTCGTCCACTACTTCCTCAACAGCGCATTCGTAAGCGTCCTGAGCGTCGTGCTCATCGTGGCCTTCTCGCTTGCCGCGAGCTACGTCCTCGTGAAGGTGACCTCCCGCATCTCCCGGCTCATCTTCAATATCCTTCTCATCGCCCTCGCGATTCCTCTGCAGTCGCTGATCATCCCGATCTACACGATGATCTACCACCTCGGGCTCTACAACACCTACGTCGGGCTGATCCTCCCTTCGATAGCCTTCGGCCTGCCGCTCACCATCCTCATCCTCGTGAACTTCTTGCGGGACATTCCCAACGAGCTCTTCGAGGCGATGCAGCTCGACGGGGTGGAAGAATACGGGATGCTCGTGCGGTTGATCGTTCCCATGAGCGTTCCCGCCCTGGTCGCGGTCGCGATCTACCAATTCATCGGAGTATGGAACAACTTTATCTTTCCCCTCGTCCTCACCGAGTCAGCCTCCATGCGGCTTCTCCCGCTGGCGGTCGTTTCCTTCGAGGGGCAGCATTCGATCGATGTCCCTGCGGTTATGGCCACCGTCGTGCTCTCCGCCCTCCCCTTGATAATCGCCTACGTCGCGGCGCGCCGCTCGCTCCTTCGCGCGCTCGCGTCCGGGTTCGCCGGCGGAAGCAGGTGATGCGCCTTCCCTACCCCCGGGGAGAAGCGATGGTCCCTCTCCCTGCGCGGCGTGCTCCGCGCGCAATCTACAACAAGAGGTAAAGATATGTCAGAACACGCAGAACGGGCCGAGAGCCTGCTCGGGAAGATGAGGCTGAGCGAAAAGGTCGCCCAGCTGTACGCAGTTTGGCTGCGAATCGAGGAAGATGGCTCCTTCGCCTTTCGGGGAGTAAGCGATGGCTTCATTGAGGCTGACACCGCCGATCCTCGCGAGATCGTGAAGGACGGGATAGGACAGATCACCCGCCCCCTGGGCACGCGGGCGATCGACGCCGCCAAGGGCGTGAGGGGGCTCAATCTCCTTCAGAAGTTCCTTATCGAGCACACCCGCCTCGGGATTCCCGCCCTCGCCCACGAGGAGTGTCTTCCGGGGCTCATGGCAAAGGGCGCCACCCTCTTCCCTGCGGGGGTCAATTTCGGCTCGCTGTGGGACGACGAGATGCTTGCGCGCATCGCAGCGGCGATCGGGGACGAGCTCGCGAGCGTCGGCGCCCGCCAGGGGCTCTCGCCCGTTCTCGATGTTAGCCGTGACGTTCGCTGGGGACGCACCGAGGAGAGCTTCGGCGAGGATCCCTACCTGGCCGGCTGCATGGCGGTCGCCTATGTGAAGGGGCTTCAAGGGCCGAAGCGGCGCGTGCTGGCGACCCTCAAGCATTTCGTCGGCCACTCGGGGAGCGAGGGGGGGCGCAACCACGCCCCGGTTCACGTGGGCGAGCGAGAGCTCTCCGACGTTTATCTCCTTCCCTTCGAGATGGCGGTGAAGCTCGCCGATGCCGGCTCGGTGATGCCGGCCTATCACGACATCGACGGCGAGCCTGCAAGCTCCTCGCGCCACTACCTCACCGAGGTCCTCCGCGAGCAGTGGGGCTTTGACGGGATCGTGGTCTCCGACTACCGCGCGATAAACCTCCTCTATCACCATCACCGGGTCGCTAAGGACGAGGCCGAGGCTTCCGCCCTTGCGCTTCGAGCAGGAATGGATGTCGAGCTTCCCGGCTTCACCTGCTTTCGGACCGGGATCGAGAAGGCCCTCGATCGCGGGCTGCTCGAGCCCTCCGAGGTGGACGCCGCGGTGCGGCGGGTCCTCGTCGAGAAGTCCCGGTTGGGGCTCTTTGAGCATCCCTATGCCGACGAGGGCGCGATCGTGCTCAACTCACCCGATCACGCCCGGCTCGCGGAGGAGGCAGCCCTCCGCTCGATCGTCCTCCTCACGAACGACGGGCTCCTCCCGCTCGCCAATGGGGGAACGACAGCCCTCATCGGCCCCCTCGCCGACGATCCCCTCGCGGGCCTCAGCGGCTACTCCTTCCCGGCTCATCTCATCCTGACCGCCCGCAGCGAGAGCGACACCCGCTGGACGAAGACCCTCCGCGAGGCCCTCACCGAGCGCTCCGAAGGGGGCCGACTGCTCTACGCCGCCGGATGCGCCATTCTCTCCGATCGTCCTCGTGAGGCCCCGGTCTTCCCCGGCGATGTCGGGGCAGGGACCAGCGCGAGCCCCGTGAGCCGCGACGAAAGCGGCATCGCGGAGGCGGTGACGCTCGCCTCCAAGGCCGACCGCATCATCGTTGCCGTCGGAGACTTGGCAGGGCTCTTCCTTTCCGGGACCGTCGGAGAAGGGTCAGACGCCTCGAGCCTCGAGCTTCCCGGCGTTCAGCAGAAGCTCCTCGATGCGCTCCTCGATTTGGGCAAACCGACGGTCGTGGTTCTTCTGAACGGCCGTCCTTACAACCTTGGAAGCGCCTACCGCAGGGCCAATGCGGTGATCGAGGCGTGGCTTCCGGGCCAGGGTGGAGCCGAGGCCGTCGCGCGCATCCTCTTCGGAGAGGCGAGCCCGGGCGGCAGGCTTCCGCTGTCGGTTGCGAAGACCGCCGGCGCAATGCCCTACTTCTACAATCACAAGCTAAAGGCCGGCGGCACGCCGGTACAGCCCGACTTTGGAGCGCTCTATCCGTTCGGCTTCGGTCTTACCTACACTACCTTCGCCTACAGTGATTTCTCGGTCGAGCGGACCAGCGTGCCGGTTGACGGGGAGATAAGGCTTTCCTGCGTTGTGCGCAACACGGGCACCCGCGACGGCGAGGAGGTGGTTCAGCTCTATGTGCGCGACCTGTACGCCACCCTGGTGCGCCCGGTGATGGAGCTCAAGGGCTTCAAGCGTGTCAGCCTCAAAGCGGGTAGCGCCCTTCGGGTTCGCTTCGCCCTGCCGGTCGACATGCTGAACTTCACGAGCACCGGGACGACACGGGTGGTAGAGCCGGGCGAGTTCGAGGTGATGATAGGAAGCTCCTCGGAGGAGGCCAAGTTCACGGCACGGATCGCCGTCTCGGGAGCGCTTCGCACCCTCCCGGCGCGATGGCGGATGCAGAGCGTCGCAACCACTGAGCCGGCATGAGGGACGCGGTGGCCGCGAGCCTCTGACGGCACCTTGCAGGGGCCCCAATCCCCGGGCTCCTTGCGGCCTGTCTCATGGTCGCCCGGACCTCGCTCGAAGACGCCCATCCAGCCGGCCTATACCCGCAATTGCAAGGGCAGGGCAGTCATCCGTCCTGAGTACGCGGAGGGTTTGAGGGACGTCGAAGGCTTCTCCCATCTCTTCCTCCTCTATCATTTTCACCGTGCAGGCGGCGACCAGCTTACCGTCAAGCCCTTCACCGAGGACGCCACGCGGGGCCTTTTCGCGACGCGCCATCCGCAACGGCCGAGGATGCGGCCGGCGGATGGACAACCGAGGTTGCCGACGATGAGGCGAGGCGACGCGGCCTCCCGGGCTACCGGGGCCTACTCGCCCGACACCTCATCCTCCTCGCAGGGCAGAGCGCACAGGCAAACCGCGAAGTTACTGCCATTCTCGGCCGGATACCCGAAGCCGAGCGCCTCCGCTATCGAGGCTCGTTTGCCGGAAGCCTCCATGGGCTTCTCGACCACATCGCCTGGGGCGCCCTTTACTTCCAGCGCGAGCTCCGCCGCTCCTACCCTGCTGCGGCTCTCTTTCGCATCCTTTCCTGGAGAGGCCGACCGTCTGCCGCCAGCTCAATTTCCCGTCCTTTGACGAGCTTGCGCGGGTGATTGAGGCCACCGACCGGGCCTTCATCGACCTCGCTTCCGAGCTCACGGCGGGCGACCTCGCCCGGGCAATTCCGGCGGAGTCCGTCCACGCCACCGAGGAGCGAACGACTCTTCTCGTGCTCCTTCAAGCCCTGAGCCATGGTACGCATCATCGCGGACAAATCTCGCAGGTTCTTGACGAGATGGGAATCGAGAACGACTACTCGGGGATGGGAAACGAAGCTCCATAGCTCGCATCCCGCCGCGGCGGGTGCGAGCGCGGCGCAAGGCCCTATCCTTCGAGGCGCAGGGCGGCAATCTTTCTGATCTCCGCGAGCTCGCGCGTGAGACGGGAGAGACGGCGGGGCGCCGACTCGATGAGGGAGTCGATGGCTCGGCAGGTCTCCTCGAGCTCGCTCCGGTAGCGACGGTGGGCAAACTTCCGGACCACTTGGGCGAGCCTTCGCTGGAGGGCGGGCGATTCAAGCCCGCTCGGATCGGCGCCGGCGCGACTCGCGAGAAGATCGAGCAGCACCGTCGCCTCCTCCAAGCGATCCACACACTGGCAGCGAGAAAGGCGCGCCTCGAGCTCGATGAGCTCTTGCGTCGTTAGGGCGGAAAGGTCGGCCGCTGCCGCCGCACCTTCGAAAAAGGAAAGATGGGCCATCTGCAGCCGCAGACCCCCGCCGGGGCTGACGACCGTCTCTCCCGCAATCTCGAACTCCCGGTGAATCCGTGCGGGATGAAAGGAGCAGCGCAGGAGCGCGCGGGCCCGTCTTTCCAGCAGACGACGCGCGAAGACATCTCTATCCGAAGCGCGCAGCCGCTCTCCGCTCGTCACGACCACGAGGAACTCGAGGTTGTGGGTGCGGCGGTGCAGGCTTTGCCGCCCTCCCGGATACTTCACGTAGTCGGTTCCGAGAATCTCGACCCGGCCACGGCGCGCGAGCATCTCGTAAAGCTCCTCGAAGGGAAGCAGGCCTTCGGTATTGTAGCTCAACGCAATGAAGCGGCTGTCGACCGCATCGAGCAGGCGCTCAAAGGCAGACTTGACCCGATCGGCGTAGCAAAAGTCCGAACGGGTTTCCACCCAGTCCTTTCGAATGGCCGCCTTCTCCGCGAGCCGACCGTCGGACCTTCGCTCCTGGCTGACAGGCGGCCTATCCCACAGAGCGATCGTGTTGAGAAGGTGGTAGTTGCTCCCGTACTGATGGGTGTTGTAGGGCGGGTCGAGATAACAGAGGTCCGCGCTCCTACCGGCGGTGAAGTCGGAGGCATCCATCCGCGCGACCGAGCATCCAAGCCGCCCGTCGATGAGCAACGGCGATTCCAGGCGCATCGGGGCAAGGATCCGCCCAAGGGCATCGCGCCCGAAGCCGCCGAAGCCCTTGTGACAGGCCTTGAAGACTCCGGAGGTATTCGCGTGGGTGGCCGCCTCATAGAGGAGCGCCGAGAGAAGGAGGATCTTCTCCTTGAGGCGCGGCGTGTCGAGCTCCCAGCCGGGATACTCCTCCTCGATCCGCTCGCGGACTCGATCGATGAAAAGGGCATTCTCGTGCGTATAGAACAGGCGCTCGCGGCGGTAGTCAGCCCCCTCGGTGCGCTCAGGGGCATAGTGGCGACTGATGTAGGGGCTCTCGGGGCTCGGCCCTGACGCACCGTACGCGTTGAGCTCCTCGAAGCGGCGCGCGGCCCCCCCGTGACTGGCGAAAAGCCCATCGAGATCTGCCCGGTCGACCGCGACATGGGATGAGGTGACTACCCAGGAGTACATCTCCCAGTCGTTCGCGTCGACCGCGAACCCGAGACTCTTGGCGAGGCGCGCCACGGCCCCGCTTCCGGCGAAAGGGTCAAGGAAGCGTCGCACCGATCGACGGCCGGCGAGATCAAGAAAGGCCGCCTTCAGAAAGCCCAGAAGGCGGCGCTTGTTTCCAATGTAGGCTATGAGCTGGCGCGAGAGATAGTCGGCCGTCGGCTCGGCGGCCGCGACTGCGGCTCGCGGCGCAGCATTCACCGCGGCACCCGAGGCAGAGGCCGGACGGGCAAGCTTGTTTTGTCTCATGCTCTCCTGATAGGATATCGGCGTGTCGTCCAAAAAACTGTCGAGCTTCACTGCAAGGATAGATCCGATCCGTGTCGTGGGGAGCGGCGACCCGCTCGTGCGCGGGCTTGCCTACGATTCGCGCGCGGTCGAGCCCGGTTCTCTTTTCTACGCGCTTGACGGCCTGCACACCGACGGCCACCTCTATATCGACCAGGCAATCGCCCGCGGCGCGGTTGCCGTCATCCATTCCCGCCCCCTTGCCGCCTATCGTCCGGGAATCGTCTATCTTCAGGTCGATAGTGCTCGCCGCTCGATGTCTCCGACCGCCTGCGCTTTCTTCGAGCGGCCGTCGCAGCGGCTCGCAGTCGTGGGCGTCACGGGAACCGAGGGAAAGAGCACGTGCGTCTACCTTATCTACCAGCTCCTCGATCTTGCCGGCTACCCGGCGGGTTTCTTCTCGACGGTGATGTCGCGCACGGGGCGCGGGGAGGTTCCCAACCCCGAGCATCAGACGACGCCGGAGGCACCTGCCGTTCAGCGGATGCTGGCGGAGATGGCAGAGTCGGGGATGGAGTATGCGATACTCGAATCCTCCTCCCACGGCCTTTCGCCCCGCACAAACCGCCTTGCAGACGTCGCCTTTGACGTCGGCGTCATGACGAATGTGACTCACGAGCACCTGGAGTTCCACGGCAGCTGGGAGCAGTATCGGGATGACAAGGCCAACCTCTTCCGCGCCCTCGACCGCCCCGCGGCCGGAGTGGGCGCTCATCGGAAGCGCATAGGTGGAAGAGAACGGGAGGTTCCCGCCTTCGGAGTAGCCAACGCCGACGACCCGTCGTCCGGCTATTTCGCGCAGGCCACCGCGAAGCCGGTCTACACCTTTTCCGCCATGGGCGCGGCGGCGGACCTCCGAGCCACGGACGTCCGGCCCGACCGTAATGGCGCCGATTTTCTGCTTGCCGACGGGAAGGCGAGCTATAGGGCGCGGATCAATCTCCCCGGTCTCTTCAATATCGCCAACACCCTCGCCTCCCTCCTCGTCGTCTCACATCTGACGGAGCGGCCGCTTGCGGACTTCGTCTCGCTCCTGTCTGCCTTAAGGCCGGTGCGCGGAAGGATGACCCGGATAGACCGAGGTCAGCCCTTCGACCTTCACGTCGACTATGCGCACACCCCGTCGTCCTTCGAGGCGATCCTGCCGGCCGCCCGCGCCCAGACTAGGGGGCGGCTCATCGCGCTCTTCGGCTCGGCCGGCGAACGGGACATCGAAAAGCGCCGCCTCCAGGGCGAGGTCGCGGATCGCTACTGCGACATCATCCTGCTCGCCGACGAGGACCCCCGCGGGGAAGAGCCGGTCTCGATCCTCGAGGAGATCGCGCGAGGCATCTCCAGCAAGGTGCGCGGAGAGACCCTCCTTCTTATCCCGAACCGGCTCGAGGCAATCCGGGCGGCGGTACGAATGGCGCAGGCAGGCGACACCCTTCTCCTCCTCGGAAAGGGACACGAACGCACGATCATCTACCGTAGCGCTGCGATTCCTTGGGACGAGATCGATGCGGCGGTACAATGTCTCGCGGAGCTCGGATACGCGAAGGAGGTTACCGGATAGGATCGACTGCAGCGCCCGCGCCGAGCTGGATCGGCGAGGGCATGCCTTGCCCGCCGGAGAGGTCACCAGTCACCGGGCTCTCGGCGCGATTGCGCGCCGTCTCTGCGAACCAGCCCAAGAGCTCGACTCCCCTACGCAGGAACTCATTCGCCGGTCCGAAGGCATCGCGCTTGGGGAGCACCTCGAGGGTGAGGAAGCTGCGAAAGAGCGAAGTCGGAAAGGCCCGGGCGACCGACTCCCAATTACCGATGCCGAGAGAAGGCAGCCAGTGCTTGTCAGTGAGACCGTCGTTGTCGGAAAGATGGGTCACGAGCAGACGATGGCCCCACCTCTTGAGGATGCTCCCCGGGGCAGCGCTGTAGAGAAAGTCGTGCGAAGAGTCGTAACAGAAGCCGAGAGTGCCTGATTCGACATTCTCGAGGACGTAGTCGACGTACTCCGGATGGCGGGTGTTCTCTACCGCGATGCGGACACCCGCCTGCTCGGCAAGAGCTACGAGCTCGGCTATCGTTTCGAGGCCGCTCGGTCCATAGGGGGGAGGATTCATCCCCTTGACGATGTGCATGACGACGACCGGAATCTCGTGCCTGCCGCAATACCGGATGGCATCGGCGTAGTCCCGCAAGATCACCTCGCGGTCGGTAGGTGACTGCGACCACAACCTGTTGCAGCTCGCATAGGAGGCGTGGATGTACTCAAGGAAGAGGCCCCCCGATCGAACGATCCCGGGGATGAGGTCGGCGTTGCCTTCGCAGACAAGGGGCTCCTGACGGCCGAGCCAGATCGAAGTTGCCGCGTAGCCGGCCTTCCGGATCAAACGCACCCGCTCTTCGATCGGATAGCGGTAGCCAAACCATGCGAATATCCCGTACCTTTCCATTTCTTGGCTACTCCCGACGGTGCGGCAAATCTTTACCGGCTCGCTCCGATTTCAATATAACCCATCCCTCCGGCTTCTCCAAGCGCTTTTCCGGAAAGGAGAGCGACGCGGACCGCGTCTTCGCATCAGCCTTGAACTTTTCGCGGAATCCCCCGATAATGCGCCTGCCTTTTGCGGCTGCCACGGAGGTTTCGGGTGGAGAAGAAGATCATCGGCATACTCTACGGCGGACGTACCGGCGAGCACGAGGTGTCCTGTCGCTCTGCGGCCTCGGTCGTCGAGAGTCTCGACAATGAGGCCTACACCCCGCTGCTAGTCGGCATCGACAAGCGCGGCGATTGGTATCTCCAGGAGACGGCCGCCTATACGGGCAGCGGCGAGGTACGCTACCTCGTCATCGAGGCAAACGAGGAGCGAAGGGTGATGGTGATTCCCGGGCGCGGGCTCGCGGTCGGCGGACGGCCTCTCGCCGTCGATCTCATCTTTCCCGTGCTCCACGGGACCTTCGGTGAGGATGGAACCATGCAGGGCCTCCTCGAAATCGCGGGAATCCCCTACGCGGGTGCCGGGGTTCTCGGGAGCGCCCTTGCCATGGACAAGGCGATGGTCAAGAGCATCTGGCAGCGCGCCGATCTGCCAGTCGTCCCCTTCATGACCATTTCGAAGGCGGGGGCCTCGGGGTCGCTCAAGGCGATCGAGCGACTCGGGGAGGCCGCTCGCGCGCGCTTCGGCATGCCCCTTTTCGTGAAGCCTGTTCGCACCGGCTCTTCGGTGGGGGTGAGCCGGGTAGCGACGATCGAACAACTCCCGAAGGCGGTGGAGGATGCCTTCCGCTTCGATCTCGACGTGATGGTCGAGCCGTGCATCATCGGTCGCGAGATTGAATGCTCGGTGGTGGGCAACTCCAATTCCGAGGCCTACGGCCCCGGAGAGATCATCTCGAGCCACGCCTTCTACGACTACGAGGCGAAGTACCTCGATCCGGATGGGGCACGAATCGTCATCCCCGCCGACATCCCCGAGAAGGGACTCGCGGAGGTGCGCTCGCTCGCCGTCAAGGCCTACCGCGCGGCTGGAATCGAGGGAATGGCTCGGGTCGATTTCTTCCTCGAGGCGAAGAGTGGAGCGATCCTCCTCAACGAGATAAACACGATACCGGGATTCACCAACATCAGCATGTTTTCGCGGATGTGCGAGGCGTCGGGCCTAAGCTACACGGATCTCCTCAGCCGGATCATCTCTCTCGGTTTCGAGCGCTATCGCGCTCGCGAGGCTCTCGAGTACTCGATCCCATAGCCCTTACCAGTGGTTGAATGAGATCACCTGGTCGAACGGCTTGCGTGTGGTGGGAAAGGGAAGCTCGCCTGGGTAACCCAAGAGCAGGAGCATCACCACCCGCATGGAAAAGGGAACCGTGAGGATCTCCTTCACTTCGCGCTCATCAAAGGTCGTGACGATGCAGCTGCCGATCCCCTCGGCCTGAGCCTGGATCATCATGAACGAGACGGCGAGGGCGATGTCGATCGGATAGGCTGGTTGGCCGTTGGGCATCAGATAGTCGATATTCGTAGTACATGCGGCGACGATGGCAGGCGCCTGACCGACATGCTCTTGCCCGAAGGCAGCCGTCTCGATCTTCTTGCGCGCCGACGCATCCTCGACCACGATGAACCTCCACGGTTGCCGGTTCTTGGCAGACGGCGCCCGTCTTCCCGCCTCGAGTACGGTCTTGAGCTTCTCGGACTCGATGGGTCTTGAGGTGAACTTCTGAATGCTCTGTCTCTCTTCGATTGAAGGAATCAGTTCCATCGGCTCCGTCCTTCTTGCGCTTTTCCCAGATTCTAACACGGATGCGCAGGCAGTCACAATGAAAACGGCCGCCTGCGGAAGCTTTCGCGACTTGAGCCTTCGACCCGGCGGGGATGCCGGACGGCTGCCGTCGTGCCCTACCCTGCCCGCGCTCAATTGACGAAGCGCGACGCTTCCCCTAACCTGAAGCTCAATGAGAAGAATCATCATCCTCCTGCTCCTCGTGAAGGGTGCCGGTGTGCTTTTTGGGCAGGCGGCGGCGACGGTCGATCAGCAAGAGGTTCTCAGGCAGCTCGACTATTTCTCCTCACTCTATCCCCGCACCGAAGGCTCGCCCGGGGAGCGAGAGGCAATCGCTCACATCAAGCGAGCTCTCCAAGGCATGGGAGTCTCCTACCAGGAACGCCCTTTAAATGATATCGAGGGAATCCACTCTTACTCCCGCTCGATCGAGGTCTTCTTCAAGGGTAAGAGCCCCGATGAGCTGCTCGTTGCAGTACCGATCGATCAGGAGCCGGACGCCTCGAGATCGGAGGACGGCTCCATCAACCCGGCGCTTGCGCTCGGATTCATCGAGGAGCTTCGCGCCGCCGAGCCCCCGGTCTCCGTTCGCGTCCTCTTCTTAGGCGCCGAGTACGGCGGGGGATCGGAATATCCCATAGGCTCCCGGGAGTTCCTTGCCAACTTCTACCCCGATCACCCGGTCGCCGTTCTCTATCTCAATTTCCGCTTCATTCCCGAACGGGCTATCATCACGAGCGGCAGCAACAGCGCAATAAGCCCCTATTGGCTCATAGACCGCTGCTCGACTTCGCTGGACGAGGCGGGCCTATTCTACCTTCTACGCGGGAACGAAAATCAGATCTACCGGCTCGGGCTCGCCGGAAAGCCGCCGCTTATCGACCCGTATCTCCAGGCTGGCTATCCCGCCATCGAATTATCCGACCTGGGCACGCCGCTTGCCGGCTCCGATTGGGGCCAGTGGGTCGGCACCGCCTTGCGCTTCTTCGCCGATTTTGTCGCCACGAACTCGGGAGGATTCCCCTCCTCGTGGGACAGACACTACCTCTTCTTTCAGGCCCGTTTCTTTTCGTTCATCCTTTCGGAAAGCGAATACATCGTTCTGCTCCTCGTCCTCATGGCCCTTGCGATCCTCTATCCCCTCATCTTCCAGGACAGATTTCGGCGTCACTTCTCAACACTCCTGCGCCACTTCCTCTCGCTTCCCCTGCTTCTCGCCACCATCTTCGCGTTTCTGTTCGCAAGCACCTATCTCGTCGAGAGCATAGGATTCGCTCGGAACTTCCCGACCCTCTGGCGCTACGCTCCCTTTCCGTTTTTCGCCCTCAAGGTGGTGGCTTCGCTCTTCCTGTTTGCAATGCTCTTCAAGGCGCTTCGCGGGCTTCCCTTCGCGCGCAACGGGCGATTCTATTCGGCGGCGACGCTCCTGCTCCTCCTGGTGGACATCGTCGCGGTGGCGGTCGTCAATATATCGCTTACCTACTATCTCGTGTGGGCGATGCTCTGGGCGATGCTCTTCTCGATCCTCGCCTCGCCCTACCTGAAAACCCTCTGTCTGATTGCCTCGACGGGCTGGCTCATCAAGGCCGGAGTCGACATCTTTACCCTGCCTGCGCTTGACGCGGTGCGGGTGGTGCTGCTCTCGCCCGTGAAGGGGAACCTCTTTCTTTCGATCGTGCTGCTCCCCTTCATACTCATGACGATCCGCGTTGAGCTCCTCTTCCGCAGGCATCGACTCACCCGCCGAAGCCGCTTCATCAGAATTGCGGACCTCCTGCTCGCCGTCGCGACTGCGGGGCTCTTCGGTTACCTCATGGTCTTTGCGCCGTTCGGCCCTCGAAACCCGCAGCCGATCGCGGTGAAGGAGGAGATCGACATCCCCTCGCGCAGCCGCACCGTAACGCTTACAAGCCCCGCTCCCATCGGCAAGGTCCGGCTCGTCACCGACTCGGGATCCCTCGCGATCGACACCCGTTCCCGAACCTACACGGCATCTTTGCCCGCCGTCCAAGATGTGCTTTCGATCCACGGGGTTTCCACCGGCTTTCTCGACCGCCGGCAGATCGGGCTTACGCTCGTTCCGAAGGGGACCCCCTACGAAGTCACCGTCATCCTTGCCTCGTCCCGGGAGATCGTCATCTACGACTCCAACTTCCCGTTCTCCTACAATCCCACGGCACACGAGGCGATCATTCACATCGGCAAGAACCCGCCGTTCCCGCTCTCCGTGGAGTTCACGCTCCCCGAAACCGGAGATGTTGCAATCCAGATCGTCATGGTCTACACTGCACTGCCGTACCCGCTCCAGGTGACCGGCAAGGACATCGTCGTTTCCAAGCGGCTTGTCGTCGCGACCCAACTGCCGGCTCCCGAGTAATCGTTGCGGCTGCCCATGGCCAAAGTTTTTTTTCACGTCGACCTTGACGCCTTCTTCGCGTCGGTCGAACAGCTCGATCATCCCGAATACCGCGGCAAGCCCGTCATCATCGGGGCCCTGCCTGGCCATCGGGGCGTGGTGGCCGCCAGCTCCTACGAGGCTCGAGCCTTCGGAGTCCGCTCGGCCATGCCCATCTCGTTCGCCGTCCGGCGCTGTCCGAACGGCATCTACCTTCCCGTTCGGATGGAGCGCTACCAGGAGATGTCTCGCCGGGTGATGGACCTCCTCGACTCCTACACCCCGGAGGTTATCCAAATCTCCGTCGACGAGGCGAGCCTCGACATGACCGGGACCCAACGACTTCTCGGACCTCCCCTCGTTGCAGGAAGGAAGCTCAAGGACAGCGTGCGCGCAGACTGCGGGCTCACGATATCGGTGGGAATCGCGCCGAATCGCTACCTTGCAAAGCTCGCATCGGACGCCGAGAAACCCGACGGGCTCTTCCAGATCGAGGCCGGGAGCGAGATTGCATTTTTGGACCGGCTTCCCCTGCGCGATCTGTGGGGGATAGGCAAGAAGACCCTTGCCCGCCTCACGGAGCTGGGCATCGACACCACGGCGGCGCTGCGGGATACGCCGCTCGACGCCCTGCGCGAGATGATTGGCAGCGCCGGCGGAGACTTTCTCTACAAGATCGTGCGGGGCATCGATCCCGGCATCTACAGCCAGGAGCGCCGAACTCACTCGATAAGCAACGAGGTGACCTTCGAAGAGGACATCCGCGAGATCGAGCAGATCCGCATGACCGTCCTCGACCTCTCTCACCAGGTGATGTTTCGCATCAAGGAGGAGGGGGCCCGCCCCAAGACCGTTACCGTCAAGATCCGCTACGGAGACTTTACGACGACGACCGCCCAAACTACGCTTCGCCGCCCTCTGTCCACTGCCGAGGAGCTCAACCGCCACGCACTCGAGCTCTTCACATCGCGCTGGACGGGTGAGGCAGTGCGCCTGCTCGGCGTGGGAGTCAGCCTCACGGAAGGCGACGCGGAGCCGCTTCAATCGGAGCTCTTCGAAGACGGCACCGAGCGGCGGCGAAAGCTGGAACAGGCGGTTTTCGACATCCAGGTGCAGGGAAGACCCGTCGTGAAGGCGAGCCTTCTCGGACGGAAACCGCGTCAGCGCCCGAAGCTAACCTGACTCAAGTTGTCCCGCGCATTCTTGAGGTCGGTGTCCTGCTTCTGCGTGCGGTCGGACCTCGACTCGAGCTGGGACACCACCCAGCGGCTGATCTCGCGAGCCTCGTCCCGGTCGGAACCTGACGGGATTTTTACCACTCCCTCGTAGTAGTCGTTCTTGTCGACGATGTTTTCGATCGAATTGTACCTGGCCGCCTCTCCCGGCTGCTCGCTCGCGCGCTGGGCGGCCGACCAGTTCCGCTTCATGAGGTGCCGCGCGAGCTGGACGTAGTAGTCGTAGGGAACATCGCGCTCGACTCCTTGCGCCACCTCGGCCTTGCGCGCATCGATAGCCTTACGCCCCAGGGAGACCGCCCATACGATGTTGCCGAAAGAGATGGGGAATCCTGGCACCTGATCGTAGAGCTGTCCGAGCACGAACCACGGGTCCCCCGCGCTCGGATTTAGCTCGGCCGCCTCCGTCACGAGCTTGCGGATCGGATCCGCGAGCGAGAGAGAGGCCATGATCCCGCGGGTCTGGCCCCAACGACCCATGTTCCCCGCTTTCCAGAAATAGCCCTTGGGGTTTGCAGGATCGGCCGCCATCGCCTGGTCTGCATAGGACTCACCTTTCTTGTAGAGGGCAAGGAGAGTCTCGCTCGACGCACCCTTCGCCTTCTCCCCATCCGCGATGTTTAGCGTGTCGCGCGACAGGCGCCAATAGATCCGCGCGCGCTCTTGATCGCTCGATGCTGCAGGGAGAGCGCTCTCGAGAAGGTTGAAACTCTGCGTGTTGTGGCCGCTGAAGGAGAGATCGTCCGATTGTTTCAGGACGCCGGGATCAGCAAAAGCCCACGAAAGACCAAGGGTGAATAGGACAAAAACGCCTGCCAGGAGCTTCATGTCTCCTCCTTATCCCGGCATAGTATGGGCTCGGCGATTGCGTTGTCAAGAAAACACGTCCGATCTATTATGCTCGCAACCCTTCCCTTTGATCACCAAGGAGCTGGAGGATCTTGTGTCGCTTGTTCCACCCGTGCTCTCCACGATTGTCGAGCTCTTGATTCTGGGAGCCGTCGGTTTCCTTCTGCGCAGGCTTGCGCAGTGGCCGGAGGGGTTCTTTCAAGCATTGAGCAGGCTCGTGGTAACGATTGCCCTCCCGGTCTATCTCTTCGTCACGACCGCCCGCACCAGCCGTAACGAGCTCGCCTCAAGCAGCATCTTTCCGGCCGCGGCGTTGGTTCTCATCGTCGTCCCCCTTGCCCTCTCTTTCGGAATCCTGCGACTCCTTCGCTTCCGCGGATCGGATCTTCGTGTGGGGTCTGCTCTTGGCGGCTTCGGGAACGCCGGATACCTTCCTCTCGCGGTTATTGAGATAGTTCAGGTCACCGAGCCCGCCCTCGCCCGCCTCCTCGGCGGAGGACTTCCGTCCCTCTATGTGGGCGCCTTTCTCCTCGTCTATAGCCCCACCCTCTGGTCCGCCGGCAATCTGCTCCTCACGCGCGGCGGCGAGCGCATCCGTCTGCGGGAGCTCGTCACCCCTCCCTTCATCGGGGTCGCGTCGGGGTTTTTGGTGGCGATCTCGCCGCTGCAGCCGCTCATGTTGAACGAGAAGCTGCCGCTCTACGCCGTCTACCGGGCGCTCGACCTGCTCGGCGACGTAACCTTCCCCCTGGTTCTCATTACGCTCGGAGCGATGATCGGGGCGCTTCGCTTTCGTGACCGGATCCGGCCGCGCGTTGTTGCCATGGCCTTCGCGGTCGCGGGCGTGCGCCTCCTCGCGCTTCCCGCCCTCTTTTTTGCCCTCTATGCGGTGGCTCTCCGCTTCGCCCATCTGCAGCCCGCGCAGCTCTGGGTTCTCTTCCTCGAATCGACCGTTCCCCCCGCCACCAATTTCTCGGTGATGGCGGGAAACGCTACCAAGAACGAGGATCAGACTGCCTTCACGCTCCTGATAGCCTACGCGCTCTACCTTGTCGCGCTTCCGCTCTTTCTCTTCGCGTTCTTGTCCCTTCCGGGCATTCTGCCGCCGGCTACGCTTCGGTCTGGATGATCGGAGCAACCCGGTCGGCGAGGCTCTCGAGGAAGAGCTGGTCGTCGTTGGTGAACGCAGAAATGGTGAGAGAGTCGACGTCGATCTCGGCGACCACCTTCGCATCGCGAAAGACGGGCACGACTATCTCCGAGCGCACGTGCATATTGCAGGGGATATAGTTCGATTCTTGTGACACATCCCGCACCAGGAAGGTTTGTTCCCTCTCGGCCGCCTGTCCGCAGATCCCGCGCCCGTAGGCGATGCGAATGTGGTCGGTGGGAGTGCCCACGTAGGGTCCGAGCAGGAGCTCTCGCCGTAAGGGATCGGCAATATAGAAGCCAACCCAATTATAGTAGCTGATGGATCCCGCGAGCAGCTTGCAGACCTTCTTCAGTCTCACGTCGAAGCGCAGCTCCTCGCCGACAATATCCTCCGCCTCGCCAAGCAGTCTTTTGTAGTCCACTCTTGCGCCCATAGGTATCAACTTACTTATCTTCCTTGACCGAAGCAACATTTTGATGATCACCAGCACATGTGGCGCCGACGCCGAAAAGAGGCAGCGCTTTCGCCTGAAGCCTGGAATAGGAGGGTACGCTACTCGGCGAGCCAGCGGCTCAAGGCTTCTCCGACGAAATCGTCGTCGTTCAAATGAGGATAGCTTTTCAGCACACGATCGATCTCGGCGGCGTGCTCGGCCGAGAGCGCCTGCCCCGAATCGGAAGAGGCAGTCTCACGCAGGAGGCCCTGCCGTCGCAGAACCTCTTTGATGCCGGCGTCCCGCCCGGCGAAGGAGTGACCCGCGTCGAGGATGGCACCGCTTGCATCGGTGAGCTCGACCGCCATGCTCAAGAGCTCAAGAGGCAAGGGCCGGCTTTCCCGCACGATCGAATGGACCGTCTTGAGAAGATCGGCCGCCTTGCTAGTCCACACGCCCCATTGCGCAAGCAGCCCTCCTACGATCCGGACCTGTTTGACTCCGGATTCGGTGGGAATCTTGTATGAGGTAAGAAGATCGATGAGGACGTTGTCGTCGTTCCCGGTATAGAGCGAAAGCTCCTTTTCCCTTCCGACCTCGCAGACGGCGCGAACGACCGCAAGAGTCTGGTAACGGTCGTAGGGGGCAACCACCACGCCGACGACATTGTCGATTTCCGCGAAGGATCGCCAAAAAGCGAGCGGGAGCACCCTGCCTCCCGAGGAGCTCCCGAGGCAGTGGCCGATGAGCGGCATTACGCTTGAAATCGTGCGGCAGTGGTCGAGAAGCTCCGAGTCGCACGCGCTCGCGAGCCCGGCAAGATTGACAAGGCAGGCATGGTAGCCGACGCGATAAGCGGCCTCAGCCTCCTCAGTCGAATCCTTCGTGCGTCCCGCGACACCAACAATCTTGAAGACCTGACGTCCCTTGCGCTCGCACCATCGGTCGATCGTCTCGGATGCGAGGGCGAGTACCGTCGCACGGATCGCGGAGCCCGCTTTTCTTGTTTCGGCCGCAGGCGCCTCCACCGCGATCCCGCCCGCACCCGCGTCGACGTAGTATCGGATGAGGGCCCGCTGCCGCTCCTCGTCGATCCTGCGGGCGTCGCTCAAGGCGAGCGGCAGCAGCGGAATGACGGTTCCCTCCCGAAACACCTGCACAACCTTCGGTGGGATCTCCTTCTTATCCACCCAGTCGTCCTCCCTTCCTCTTGTGGGGGAGCTCAGTATGCCGTGCTCAAGGCGGTCCTATCAAGAGGAGCCTTTCGCTTCAGAGGCGAACCGGAAGCTCCTTGCGCCTGCGCGCGGAGTCGATTTCAAGAAGGCAGAGCTTTACGGACTCCGCAGCCGATTGCCCGGTCACCACGCCGGAGCTGCGTCCCTTCGAGACGCTCTCGCTGAAATCTTTGAGCTCATGGTAGTATCCGTCCCCCTGCGGCAGCTCAAGCGCATACTTTTTCGCTCCCTTCGGATAGACCGTAACCGCGGGGTCCTTCGAGAAATCGAGCTCGATCGTGGCGCTGTCGAGGACCCAGAAGGCGCGCATGTTGAAGCCGAAGGAGTCCGAGCAGTTCCACCCGCCTGTCGATGCCACGACGAAGCCGTCGTAGGTGTATACCGTCGCGATGTGGGAGATGCTCCCGTCGCGATCGAAGACTCCGTTCGATCGAAGGCTCTTCGGCTTACCATGGAGGTAGAGAAGCATGTCGGCGTCGTGGACATGGAGGTCGAGGGCGGCATTCCCGGAGCGCTTTCCGTCGAGCAGCCAGCTGTCCCAGCCCCATCCCGGCGGGGCGGAGAAACGGGCGTACTCGGCATATTGTACTTTCCCGTACTTTTCCGAATCGAGGAGCTTCTTGACCTCGGTGTAGGCTGGCCAGAACCGGAGGCACTGGCCGACGCTGAAGAGCTTGCCGCTTCGCTTCACCGCCGCGAGCATCTTGTCGGTTTCAGCGCCGGTCAAGGCCATCGGCTTTTCACAGAAAACGTGGAAGCCTGCGTCGAGCGCCTTGATCGTATGCTCGGCGTGAAAGTAGGTAGGAAGGCAGATATCGACATAGTCGAAACCACCTTCGGCGAGCATGGCATCGTAATCGGTGTACTTCCGCGCCGAGGACAGGTCGATTGCCCCTGCCGAAGCGGCGATGTTCCCCCCTGCATCGAGGCTTGAGATTGCCAGGCGCTCCTTCGCGAGGTCGCAGATCGCAACTACCTGCACGTCCGGCAATTTCTGATAGACGCCAAGATGAGTCTTCCCCATGAACCCAAGGCCGGTCAACGCAATTCTTA
Source organism: Spirochaetales bacterium (assembly GCA_027306915.1). The sequence goes on from DAHUYW010000004.1 coordinate 81,496, forward strand.
CCATGTTGCACTCCCTCTGCTAGAGCTTCTCGATCAGCCGCATCGCTGCGATCGCCTTCTCCGCCGCCCCGAGCCTTCCGGGCACGATCTCGGCCGTATAGGTGCCGGAATAGCCGATGGAACGAAAGGCCGCCATGACGGATGCAAAATCCACATCGCCGGACAGGAGGTCGACGAAGCCGTCAAGGTTCCCAACGGCAACTCGAAAGTCCTTGAGATGGACTGCGGCTATGCGCGTAGCGAGCGTGCGAATCCACTCCTCGGGATGGCCGTAGAGCATCACGTTGCCGACATCAAAGTAGGAACCGACGAAGGGCGAGCCGAATGAATCGATGAAGGCACGCATCTCCGTGGGACCGAGGAGAAAGCGGTTCCAGACGTTTTCGACCGCAAGGGTTACCTTGAGCCGTTCGGCAAGCGGGAGAAGCAAGCGGATGGCCTCCCGGGCGAGGCGGTCGACCGTCTCGTAGGCCTGCGGCTTGAAGGTCGGGATAAAGACCGCCGACACCAGGCCGGGAAGGGAGAGTAGGGAGCGCACGCCGAGCCACCCGCACACCTCAAGCGCCCGCTTCGAGCTGGCGAGCGCGCGTTCCCTCACCTTCGGATCGGGGTCGGTCGGCGATGCGCCCCAGGCGAGACCGGAGGCCGCCGTGACAAGCTCGATTCCGATCCGATCGGCCTCCTTGCGGATCCGAGTGGCTCCCTCCTCGGTCGTCTCGATCGAGACAGGCCCTCGCTCCTCGATCGTAACCTCGAAGCAGTCGTAGCCGAGCTCCTTTGCCTGTCGCATGGCCGCAGGTGGATCGATCGGGCTCCCGTCGCTCTTCGGCGGGAAGGCCCACCCGTTGATGCCTTTCTTCATGTCAGAGATCTCCTTGTTTCGAACGTGCTAATAGCGGCGCACCGCTACTCCTTGACCGCGCCCCCGGCGAGTCCCGCGACGAGACGCTGCTGGATGATATAGAAAAGCACAAGCACCGGAATGATCGCGAGAAAGGCGGCTGTCGAGAGCAGGTGCCACTGGCTCGACCATCGCCCGACGAACCGATAGAGCCCGAGGGTGAGCGGCATCTTCCCCTGCGTTTGAATAAACGACAGCGCAAAGAGGAAGTCGTTCCAAGCGTAGATGAAGGTGTAGATCATAGTCGTGACCAGGCCCGGCGCGGCGATCGGCAAGATGATGCGAAGAATGGTCTGGCTTCGCGTCGCTCCGTCGATGGAGGCGGCCTCCTCGATCTCCATCGGGATAGTCCGAAAGTAGCCTGAGAGCAGCCAGACGCTGAACGCCATCGTGAAGACCGCATCAACGATTACCAGCCCGAAGTAGGTGTTGAGGAGGTGCAGGCCTGCAAATATCTTGAAAAGCGAGATCACCACGACAACCGGAGAGAACATCTGGACGACGAGGAAGAGGTAGAGCGCGACCTGGCGGCCGGGAAAGCGAAGCCGTGCGATCGCGTAGCCCGCGGGGATGGCAAGCAGGATGTTCAGGATTGTCGTTCCGATCGCGATAATGGCGCTACTCTTGAAATAGGTGAGGAGCTGATACTGCGACCACACTACGGCGAAGTTCTCGAAGGTCACTCGGTGCGGAATCCAATAGGGCGGAGTGGCGTACACCTCCTGGCTCGAACGGAGCATCGTCGTGATCATGACAAAGAAAGGGAAGAGCATTATGAGGAGGAAGACGAGCGTCAGGATGATCACAAAAGGTTTACCGCGATTCCTCCAAGAGGGGGTGTCGTGCTTCATTCCTTTCGCTCCCCTTTAAAATAGAATTTCGCATAGACGATGCTGATGATAGTGAGAATCAAGAAGGTGATGACCGCCATGACCGCTGCCCGATCAAACTTGAGATAGACGAAGGCGTTCTTGTAGAGCGAGGTGATGAGGATGTCCGTAGAGTTGACCGGCCCGCCGGCGGTGAGGATGTAGATGGCGTTGAAATCATTGAAGGTCCACAGCGCCGAGAGGAGCGTCGCGATGAGGATGATATTGCGCAGTCCGGGCAGGGTAATGTAGAAGAACTTCTGAAAGCTGTTCACGCCGTCGATGTAGGCCGATTCGTACTGGTCCTCCGGGATGGCCTGCATTCCGGAGAGAAAAACCAGCGCCATGAACGGCACCCCGATCCACACATCGACCCACATACAGGCGATGAAGCCCGGAATAGGCGTTCCCAGCCAGACGGGGGGATGGGCCCAGCCGAAGAGCTCCAGGGTATGGTTGAGGAGCCCAAACTCAGGGGTGTAGACCCAGCTCCAGAGCAGCACGCTGATGGGAACCGAAGAAGCCCACGGAGCGATGAAGAGCATCCGGGCGACCTTTCTTCCCTGGTACTTCACATTGAGAAGAAGGGCGATGATCATCCCGAGCGACGCCTTTGTAAGTACCCCGATTCCCGTCCACACAAGCGACCGGCCCGTGATCCGCCAGAACTCGGTGTCGCTCAGGACGTTTACGAAGTTCTTGATTCCCGCGAACGTCGTCAACCAGCCGAGAGCGTTTGTCTTGTAGGTGCTCATCAGAACGACGTAGATCAGGGGATAAATCATGAACCCGACGACGACCAGGGCCGCCGGAAGGAGCATCAAATAGGCAAGACGCGCTTCACGAGTCCACATCCTGCTTCTAAGACTAAGTCTGAGTGCGTTGTCAGCCACCGATCCCCTCCTGGCGCGACCTGCTGTTTTGGAAGGTCAATCGACCCGCCCTTTCTCTCCTTTCGACCTTTCTGTCCGATTATACCATCAAGGCGGCTCGGCCGATCGGGCGTGCCAAGGAAAAGGGCCGGGCTGCATGCCCGGCCCCTGTCTCACGAGAAGCTATTTCGCGTTGATCTTATCGATCTGCGCAGCGGCCTCGTCGAGTGCCTGCTGCGGAGAAGCTTGGCCGAGGAACACCTTGGAAACGGCGTCCCAGAGCATGTCCTGGTCCTGAGGCCATGGCGCGATAAGGGGCCATCCCTTCGCGTGCACGGCGGCGTCGCCGAGAATGCGGTAGAGGGGCGTATCGAACGCCGGCAGCTTGGCCGCCGAGTAAGTCACAGGCGGGAAGCCGACCAGCTCGTCGAACTTGCCCTTCCACTGCGGCTGATAGAAGAAGTCAATGAACTTGCCCGCCGCCTTCAGGTTCGTCTCGCTGTTCGGCTTGAAGAAGGCGATCGAGTCGGTGATGATGAGCGAGGTCTGCTGCTGACCTTCAAAGGGCGGAATCAGGGTGTACTTGACCGGGAAGGTAGCACCGGCCTGCTTCATGGCCGAACCGACCCATGCGCCGATCATGTCGTAGGCAGCTTTGCCTGCGTAGAAGACCGGGTCGGACTCCATACGGGTCTGCCCGAGGTAGCCCGGCTGTACGACCTTGTCGACGTTTGCGAGCTTGTTCATGAAGGTCAGTGCCTTCACCCCGGCCGGGGAGTTCACCGTGCTCTTTCCGTCGGGCCCAAAGAAGTTGCCACCGGCTGCGTAGAAGTAGTAGGCAAAGTCCGTGAGCTCGGTGTTCTTCTTGCCAATCATGATAATGCCGTAGTGATTGGGCGGATCGTTTGCCGCAATAGCGTCCTTTTCGAGCTCCTCCATCGTCTGCGGCACTTTGTCGGTAAGTGAGGTATTGATCGCCATTATTCGGGCGCCCGCCGCAACCGGTATGCCCCAGAGCTTCCCGTCGATCTTTGCCTCCATGGCGCCCGGCTTGATGTCCGCGATGGTCGACTGACTGACGTAGTCGGTCGGCGCGGCAATCGCGTTCAATCCCATGAACTCAAGCAGCCAGCGAGTGCCGATGACCGAGATCTCGGGGGGTTGGCCGCCCGCGAGAGACGTCGTCAGCTTGTCATGCAGCTGGTCCCAGGGAACCGGGACGATGTCAAGCTTGATGTCCGGATTCGCCTTCATGAATGCGCTCTGCAGGTCTGCGCGGAAGTTCTCCGTCAGTCCGTCATACAGAGCCCAAAAAAAAGTGACTGTTGGCTTTGCCCCGGCCGCCTCTTTGCTCCCGCCCGCAAAAGCGAGCCCGGGAATCAACATGAGTCCGAGCAGCGACAGCACCACGGCGAGCAGTCTCGCTCCACGTGTACTTCTCATACCTCACTCCTTACTTGAACTTTCTCCGGACCGAAAGGTCCGTGTTTTTTCCTGCTAATGCATCTCGGCTTCCGTGTTCCCTATGCCGGCCCGATAGAAGTTGAAGCGAACGTTGGGATGGTCGGCAAGCAGGGACATGGGCACCGCCGAGTCGGGAACCCGCTTGGAGATCATGAGCGCCGTAAGTCGCATTCCGAACGGGTTGTCGTGGGTCCCCGCGTGACAGATCGAAACCGTCTCGGCCTTCCAGGTTTCGGCCGGACCGACTGAAAGCGCCTGCGACGGAACGTTCGTGACCACCCCGCCTCCGGAGGTGCGCGCATTCTGGATCACGGTCATCGGATGGAGGTCCACTACTCGGGCGCCGAGCTTGCGATACTCCTCGGGGGTCGGCGGCGCGTCTCGGTATGTGCCATCCCGCTTGGGCGGGTCATTGAAAGCCCAATGCTTCACCTCTCCCTGACCACCCTGCATGATGAGACAGCGGGCTCGGTCGTAGGAGCGGGAATACTCTTCGATGTCGTCGGCCCGGAGAAAATGAAGGTGGGAATCCGGCATCCGGTAGCGCTTATCGATGCGCCTGAAGCACAGATCGAGGTCGGCCTTCGCGAAGCTCAAGGGGTGGGTGATGGGGACCTCTTTGCCACCCACATACCACTCGTCCATCGCCCAGAAGTGACCGTCGCGGACATCGATCTCGAGGTCATTGACGATCTGTGCGACCAACGGAAGCTGCTCGGTTGGGCCGATCGGGCCGCAGATCCCCGTGGGATCATCCTCGGTTGCGTGGCGCCACGTCCATACGTACTCAAGCGCCTCGGCGAGGTAGAACGACTCGATGGTGTCGTAGATGCGAACCGTGAAGCCCGGACGCGAAAGCCCGGCAAGGTCCTCCGCCTGAAGCCTGGCGGCGTCGTTCAGGAGCTCGTCGTCGAGGGTCGTGTAGTCCCACCATCCCGGAGCAACCTTGCTTTCTCTTCTCACTGCACGCTCCTCTTGCGCGGTCTCCCCCTCGGTAACGTACGGTTAGTAACGCGTCGTATTATTGGCCTGCCGAATTGCTTTGTCAAGCTCTTCCACATCTATTTTCTGACGAAATTTCTCACACAAGGCCGCCCACGGCGGACTCCCGGGTCAATCCCCCTCACGCTGACTCGATTTTGTACGGATAGACCCCTACGAGAAGCGACTCAACCGCCATATGTGCCGCTCCCACCACCACGGCATTCTCATGAAGCGTCGAGAGCACAATCTGCGGGATCTCGAAGGGCACCGCCTTCGAGAGCATCTCACGGATTGGCTGTACAAAGAGCGATTCGGCCTCGGGTAGATGAAAGAGCTCGCCTCCGAGCACGATGCGCTCAGGATCGAGGATCAACACGATGTCGATGATCATCGCAGACAGCAGCTCGACAACATCGTTCAGGATAGCCTGGCAGGACCTATCCCCGGCGACTGCCGCCTGGCAGACGAGAGCCGGGGTTACCTTCGCGGCCTTTCCGTCGGCCATCGAAAGGAGGAGCGACCGACGGGCCTTTGTCGCAGCCGCCACCGCACGCTCCCGGATGGCATCGATCGAGGCCCTGTCCTCGAAGTGTCCCTTCCGCTTCGGCTGATAGGAGAGCCCCGTAGCATCGAGCAGCGAGAAACCGATCTCTCCGGCCGCGCCCCGAAAACCGCGGTAGAGATTGCGGTCGAGTATGATTCCGGCGCCGATACCGCTGCCCACCTCGACGAAGACAAAGCTCCGGCTGTCCTTCCCGGCCCCGTACTCGCACTCGGCGAGGGCAGACAGGTTCGCGTCGTTCTCCGCGTAGACCGGCACACCGAAGGTCTGCTCGAGACTCATCTTGAGATTCTTGCCTTCGAGATTCTCGTAGAGGATGGCGCTCGTGACCGAGCCGTTTGAGTCGACGATAGCCGGTATTCCGATGCAGATCGCCTTGAGGTCTCGCGGGTTCCGCTGGAGCTTGACGATCCGCCGGATCTCGGCGATGAGCTCGCCTTCCAGATCGATGTCGTCGGTCATGCTAAAGCAGTCGAACTCGCTCAAGCTCTCGCCGTTGTAGTTCGACACTGCTATCCGGATCGGCTCCTTCATGAGATCCACACCGATCACGAATCCCTTGTCCGAATTGACTATGACGCGCGCCGCCTTTTTTCCGCTCTCCGTGCGAATCTTCTCGGTCTCGACCACGTAGCCATCTTCAATGAGGTTTTCGACAGCGCGCGACACGGCCGGGGCGCTCAAGCCCAGGTCCTTCGCGATCTGCGCCCGGTACATCGGGCCGTGCTCGCGGATGTAATTAAAGATTATCGAGATGTTGATCCGGTTCTGAAGATTGGAGTTGGCGGTTCGGGTTACATGCAGGGTCCTCATGGCTCTCATTACTTACCGTTCGTTAATGATAGAGAGCCTATCATGGACCGTCAAGGAACGCAAGGAAATTCGAACCGCGCGCGCAGCAGCGCTTCCCTTCGACGCTCAGGCCTACGGTCGGGCCGGGACGTAGGGCTTGAGCGGGAAGGTCACCATGTAGTAGTTGTTCCCAAAGTTCCAGAGCGTGAAGCCCGAGGAGTGGGCTTCCTGGGCACCCTCGAGCTGCTCGCGCAGATAGTCCGAGTACTCGGACTTGTCCATCGCAAGCTCGTTCGGAAGGAGCAGGAAGGACTGAACGAAGGGACGGATCAGGGCCCTCCCGTCGACGATCTTTTCCGCTCGCCAGGTACCTTCCTTATAGAGAAGATTCGCCCGCTTGAGATAGGGATACTGCGGCAAAAAGTCCAGCGGGAAGAGGGAGGGATAGAACATGGGGCAGACTACATCGGCATAGTTGGAATACATGTCGATGTTCTGGCCAACCCAGCCCGCGATCTGATACCAGGAGTTGTACCCGAAAAGATCCACGCTGACCGGGATCGTGAGGGCCTTGCGCGCCATCACGAGGAACGACTCGAGGGCGTCGCCCTTGGACATTCCCTTCAGGCGGAATCGATAGTACGCGTTCGTAGAGGTTGCCGCCGAAGGGAAGCGGATGTAGTCGAGCTGGATCTCATCGATTCCGAGACTCTGCAACTCCTCGGCTATTGAAACGTTGTAGCGCCAAACTGCTTCCGAAAAGGGATCGACCCAAAACTCCTTCTGGACCCACGTGGTTTTGCCCGTTGCCTTGTCATCGACTTTGACAAAGTGACCCCACGGCGCATCGCGCTGCGGGTCCCAGATTGCATATCGATCGTCGTCGTATTTGTAGAGCTTCTCGTCCTTGAAGATCACCATTCGCCCGACCACGTAGATGCCGTTCGCATGGGCCTTGCGAATGAGCTCCTCCATGTTGAAGAAGGGGTGGACCGCGCCGATCTTCCAGGCAAACGGAAGGCGGGAGTCATAGGTGAGGCGGCCGAAATCATCCTTCACGTCGACGACGATGGTGTTGAGCCCGTTCTCCTTCAGGAACGCGATCCACCGGTCAAGTGCAGGACCCGAGGCATCCCTTGGGGAGAGATAGATTCCGGAATGATCGGCGGCGATCGCCATCCTCGCCTGCTTGGCCGGGCTCGGCGGGGGCGGAGGCGGAGCAATGCCGTCCGCGCTCCACTTTCCGCTCGCTGCGGAGTAGCTCCAGTACTCCCGGTCGGTTGCCATATCGAGAGTCCAGGAGGCCGGACCGGACGCCGCGGCCCCCGGATGGACGGTAAGATTGCGAATGATCTCCCTGTTTTGCTCGCCCGGGAAATCTATCGATGTCCACCCCTTTCCATCAGACGCCGACCGGTAAACCCCTCCCCCGAAGCCAACTCCCATGAAGAGCACGCCCGCCGTTACGGGCGAAAAGGCAAGCCCGGAAACCTCCTCGTAGAAGCCCGCCCCCCGGTAGAGGAATCTGATGTCATAGGCTTTATCGGTCCAGCCCTTCCCCTCGTCAGTGGTCACGAAGATGCCGCTGAAGGAGGTGCCGACTGCCATAGCGCCCTTGTCGAACGGCGAAAGCGCCACGGAGGTGAAATAGGCCGAGGCCTTGATGGGATCGTGAATCGGAATGGAGGTCCAGGTGAGCCCCGCATCCTCCGAAAGGTAGATTCCGGATTCGGTGGTCACCGCCACGCGCTGGCCGTTGCCTGGATCGACGCCGATCGAGGTGAGGGTAGCTATCGGGTCGTTGGTGAAGGGATAGATCACCCGCAAAGGCAGGCCGTTGCTGCGCTCTTCCCACGTCGAGCCGCCGTTTGTTGAGACGTAGAGGCCGTGGTCACGGGTTATCCCGTAGACCAGCCCGCCGGAAGCGTTGACGCTCTGCAGAAAGTAGGGGTGGGTCGGTTCGGCCGCCGTGCTGATTCCAGAGGCAGGGATCACGGTGTCCGTCGCAAGCATGGCCGGATTGACCGTCCCGTTCTGGACTGCAACAGCGGTCTTGGCCACCGGCAAGACCTCCTGGGATAGATCGCCGAAGGAGGGATCGGGCTTCGATACCTCCGGGGAGGGGGTCACCTCGGCCGTCCGAGGGCCCATGGCCGCCGGTCTGGGTGAGGCGGCTGCACTCGCCGCCCGACGAGCCGGAAGCTCGCGAACGTTCTGAGCGATGAGGGCAGCGGCGATGATGAGCATCAGCAGGCTGACAAGCGGGAGCGCTATTCGTGCAATGCGGCGCATTCGTCCTCTCTCACATAGTGAATAGTTACTCAGGAAGCGGCGACAGGCTCGAATTGCTCACGACTTGACCACCGGTCCCGTGCGAACTCGGTCGAGCTGCCGCTCAATTTCGTCGGAATACTCGGGGACGGCTCCGCGCTGCGAGGCAACCCAGGCGCCCACTCGACAAGCAAGATTAGTTGCCTCGACAGCCGTCTTCTCGTAGAGAAGCGAGAAAACGAAGGCAGCCGCGAACGCGTCTCCGGCTCCGACCGTGTCGACCACCGAGATCGGGGTGCCGGGCACCCAGGCGTTTCGACCGTGATCGAAGATCGCAGCCCCCTCTTCGCCGAGGGTGACGCAGACGACGGGGATGTCGTACTCCTTCGAGACCGCCTCGCTGAATGGCTGGAAATCCATGCTTCTATCCAAGAGCATCTCCGAGAGAACGTCGGCCTCCTCCCCATTGAGCTTGAGGACCGAGCACGCTTTGAGCGACTGCTCAATCCACTCCTTGCGAAAGAAGTTCTGGCGCAGATTCACGTCGTAGAGGACCTCTTTCGGGCTCGTGGCAGCGAGGACGTGGGCAAGAAGCGCCCGGTTGTGCTCCGTGCGCTGGGCAAGGGTGCCGAAGCACAGGAAATCCCATTGCTCCTGGCCGAGGCGATCCCCCTGTGCCTGGTCGAGGGTGATAGCGTCCCAGGCGGTGTTGTCGTGGATGACATAGGAGGGGCTTCCTCCCGACCGAAGAACGACGTCCACAGTCCCGGTGGGGAGGTCCGGCCTGCGAGTGATGAAGCTTGTGTCAACCCCGAGACGCTTAGCGGCAGCTATCGCCTCGGCGCCGAGATTGTCGAGCCCGACGCTCGTAATCATCGCCGAGTCGATTCCCATTTTCGCCAGGTGGGCCGCGAAATTGAAGGGTGCGCCGCCGATGTACGGATCACCTTCGATGATGTCCCAAAGAATCTCGCCAAACGATAGAACTCTCATGCTCGTGCCCCTTTAGATACCATGCGCTTCCCGCCGATGACAAGCCCCTGGAGTCTTGGAATGCATCCGCCCTCTTACTCATCGGACGCCGAGCCGCTATAGTTGAACGCACGGAAATGCAGAAGGCCGAGACGCTCACGATCCGGATCGAATCGATAGCCTACGGCGGGGCCGGTGTCGGCCGGACCGAGGGCCGGGTAGTCTTTGTGCCCTTCGCCGCCCCGGGGGACCTCCTCCGTGTTCGGATAGAAGAAGACCGAGGGAGCTACCTCAGCGCCGAGATTCTCGAGATTATCGAGCCCGGTCCTCTCAGGCGGAAGCCTCGCTGCCGCTACTTTGGACGGTGCGGGGGATGCGCTTGGCAGCACGTGGGCTACTCGGGACAGCTGGCTGCGAAAGAGGCCATCTTGCGCGAGAGCATCCGCCGGATCGGCGGGACTGAGCCGGCTATCGCACCGATAGTGGCCTCGCCGCAGGAATGGGGATACCGGGTTCGCACGAGGCTCAAGCTCGGAGAAAAGGGGACCCTCGGCTACTTTGCCGCGGGGACCAACAGCCTCGTCGAGATCGAGGAGTGCCCCATCCTCGATCCCCGCCTCGCGGAGCGCATCGCGACGCTGCGCTCCCAGTACGCGGGCGGTCTGCTCCGGCCGACCTCTGCGGCCCGCACGCCGAAGTCCGGCCGCACCGCTTCGGAAGCCGGGGCGGGTGAGCTCGCCATCGAGCTTGGCGAGGCGGAAGAGGTAGTTACCTTCTTCTGCGACACGGCCGACCGCGAGGAGGTCGGCGGGCTCGGTTTCACGCAGGCGAACCCGAAGGTCAACTGCCGTCTCCAGGAGCTGGTGCGCGGTTACGCGGAGGAGAGCGCCCACCTGGGAATGCCGCCTACCCTCCTCGATCTCTATTGCGGCGACGGCAATCTTTCGCTCCCCCTTGCCGAGCGAGGGTGGCGCATCGTCGGCTTCGACTCTTCGGATGCTGCAATCCGCCGTGCTCGCCGCCGGGCGGCACAGATGGGCGCCGTGCGCGCCGACTACCGCTGCGCCCCCGTCGAGTCTTCCCGGCCCCTCATCCTCCATATCTCGAAGGAGAGCGACTGCCTTGTCCTCGATCCGCCCCGCAGGGGGTTGAAGGGGCTCGCGGAGTTTGTCGCATCGCTGCGCGTTCCGCTTGTGCTCTACGTCTCGTGCGCTCCCCCCGCGCTCGCCCGCGATCTTCGTGCCTTCCTCGCTTCAGGGTACCGCGTCGAGCTTCTCCAGCCGCTGGACATGTTCCCCCAGAGCTATCACCTCGAGACGATCGGCGTCCTCAAGCGAACGGATTGAAGCACGCCGACCCCTCGGCCTGTAATCGGGTTCGATGACCGGATCGGCAGCCGGACCTGCGGCGACAGGAGGAGTAGCCTGCGCGGCAACAGAGCCGTTTGCGAAAGCAGGCTCGCCGGAGAGCGATCTCACAAACCCGATCGACGAGCTTTCCCGGAGGATCCTGGGCGTCGACTACCTCTTTCCCTTTCAGAAGCTCGTGGTGGCAAACGTCCTCGACGGACGCGACCAGATCGTCATCCTTCCAACCGGCGCAGGCAAGTCGCTTTGTTTCCAGCTTCCCTCCCAGATCCTGAGCGGCGCAACGGTCGTCGTGCTTCCCCTCCTCGCCCTCATCGCCGACCAGGCCCGCCGCTTGGCCGAATGCGGAACCCCCTGCGGCTGCATCCGCGGCGGGCAGAGCGCGGGCGAGCGCGCTGCGCTATGGGAGCAGGTTCGCTGCGGCGCGGTGAAGCTCCTCCTCGCCACGCCCGAGGCGCTGCTCGCCCCCTCGGTAGCAGATGCCCTCTCCCGACTTCCGATCGCGCAGCTCGTCATCGACGAGGCGCACTGCGTGAGCGAATGGGGCGAAACCTTCCGCCCAAGCTATCTCGAGCTGGGTCGGGTGGCCGCGACGATGCCGGTCGTCACCGCTTTCACCGCGACAGCCTCGCCTCTCGTGCTCGGCAAGATTCGCTCGATTCTCTTTGCCGACCGCGAGGCGACCGCTGTGGTCGCCAATCCGGATCGGCCGAACATCTCCTACACGGTCCTGCCGACCCTCTCGAAGGAGAACGAGCTGCTTTCCCTCGCACGCAGCGTCGAGCGCCCCGCCCTCATCTTCTGCCGCAGCCGCATCGGCGCCGAGCTCACAGCCCGCACTCTGCGAAGGCGCCTCGCCGACGAACGAATTCTCTTCTATCACGCCGGACTCTCCCGTGAGGAAAAAAAGAGCGCCGAGGGGTGGTTCTTCGAATCACGCGACGGCATCCTCTCCGCCACCTGCGCCTACGGGCTTGGAATCGACAAGGCCGGCATACGGACGGTGATCCACCGCGACGTCCCGCCGTCGGTGGAGGCCTTCCTCCAGGAGTCAGGGCGCGGCGGACGCGACAAGGAGCCGGCAGCCAGCTACCTCCTTCTCTCCGACGAGGACCTGGCTCATGAGGAGCGCTTGAGCGATCCGGTCGCGCGATTGCGCTATCGGGCGCTTCTCGATTTCGCGTCCCAGCGGAGCCGCTGCCGCCGCGAGGCGCTCCTTGCCCTCCTTGGCGCGGAGCCTGAGGTATGCTTCGGCTGCGACGTGTGCCTTGGATCGGTGCGTCGGCACCCTCCGGGCGAGCAGGAGCTCCTTCATTTTGTGCGGGCCAACCGGCGCCGCCACACCCCGGTCGACGCCTCGCTCGTCCTCGCCGGCCGGAGAAGCTACGAGATCTTGCGCAGGGGGCTCGGCGGTGAGCCGGGATTCGGTCGCCTTGCGGGGTGGGAGCGAGGCGAGATCGAGGAGGCTATCGAGAACCTCGTACGCCGCGGCGCGCTACGACTCGCCGGACGCGGCCCTTGGAAGGGGCGGCTCACGACCGCCCGACGGGCTCACCGGTCGAGGCCGCACTGAGCTGACCCCCGTGCCAGCCGCGGCCGGCCCTCCGGCGCAGGAGCCCGAGCAGCCCGTCGATGAAGGTGAGCGGGTGGGGAGGACATCCGGGCAGGTAGAGGTCGACCGGATGGCGCTCAAAAAAGGAGCGATCCACCGCGGGTGAGCCCGCGAAGAGCCCCCCGCTTATGGCGCAGGCGCCAAATGCGATGAGGAGCTTTGGCTCGGGGACTGCCGCGAAGCTCTCCTCGAGCGCGGCGGCCATGCTTGCCGTGACCGGCCCGCTTATGACGACGGCGTCCGCATGGCGCGGCGAGGCGACCATCTCGATGCCGAAGCGCCCGATGTCGAAATTGACGTTCGTCGTGGCCGCAAGCTCCATCTCGCAGCCGTTGCAACCCCCGGCCGATACCGATCGCAGCTTCAGCGACCGCCCAAGGAGACGGGCGATCTCGGCCCGCGCCTCGATCGCGGCGCCGCGGTAGCTTTCGGCGGTTGTCTGGGTGCCGATGACCAGCCGCTCTCGGCTGGTCGCAGCGATGCGGTGCTCGTTAGTGAAGCGGATCGAGCCCTGCGGGCAGGCGTGGGCGCACTCCCCGCAGAAGGTGCAGCGGCCGAGATCGAGCGTGAGGGGCGCGGTCGTCATCGCGCCGGTAGGGCAGGCGTCAAGACAGGCTGTGCAGTCGCCGCAGCCGGAGTGGTCGAGGAGAGGCAGCCCGCGAAAGCGCGCTCCGACCGTCGCTGTGAGAGGGTCGGGAAGGTATTGTCTGCCCTGGAGGTGTCGCAACCGTATGAGGTCAAACATCCACGCCGCCTTTCAGTCTGATTGGGGGGCAGCCGGTCATAGGTCGTGCCCCGCATAGGAGAGATCGAAGCTCTTGTTGCACAAAGGGAAATCGCTTACCCCCTCCCCGCGAACCGCCAGAGCGAGGGCAAACCAGTTGTTGAACGAAGGGTCCTTAATCTTGTAGCGCGCACAGCGCCCCGCGCCGTCGGTGAGGGCGGCATGGACTATCTCGCCCCTATGGCCCTCGACGAGCGAGAGCACGATGCTGTCGGGAGCGAGCGGCCCAACCCCCGTGCGTTCGATCCCCTGGAGAGCTTCGGGCCGCCCGGCGAGATAAGCGAGGCTCGTCCGGACGAGATCGATCGACCGGTTGATCTCGAGAAAGCGAAGGTAGGCCCGCGCATAAACGTCCCCGGAATCGAGGGTTGGCACCTCCCGTAGTGCGGTCGGAACGCCGGGGATCGGATGATCGCGGCGGATGTCCCGCGGGAGGCCGCAAGCCCTCGCCGCGAGCCCGACCATCCCGATCTGCGCCGCAATCGAGCGCTCGATCCGGCCCGTTCCCTGGAAGCGCGACAGCACGCTGGGCGAGTTGAACATCACTTCGGCGCCGCGCCGCGTCCGGTGCTCCACCGTCGCAAGCGTCTCTTCGAGACGGAGCGAGAGCTCGCGGTCGATGGCGTAGCGGTCGCCCCCCGGGCGCAGCCACCCCCGCCCGAAGCGGCTCCCGCACACGGCAAGCGTCGCGTTTATCACCATGGTCCGCACCCCGCCAAAGAGGGCGCTTCCCGTGAGATAGGCGACATCGCCGGCGAGGGCGCTCAAGGTGCCGAGGTGGACGGCGATGCGCTCCAGCTCAAGCGCGATCGAGCGCGTGTGCCGTGCACCCGGAGACGCTGCAAAGCCCGCAAGGGCCTCCACGCACAGGAGGTAGGCAGTCGCGTGGGCGACCGTGGAGTCCCCGGCGATCGACTCGGCGAGGGGAGCCTTCTCCGCTAGGCGGCCCTCGCGGAACAGAGACTCCACCCCCCGGTGTTGGTAGCCGAGCTGGATCTCGAGGTGGTCGACCGTCTCGCCCCGGCACATGAAGCGAAAGTGACCCGGCTCGATCACTCCCGCGTGCACCGGCCCCACTGCTACCTCGTGAACCCCCTCTCCCGTCGCCGCAAAAAAGGGGTAGCGCTCCGGATGATCGCCCCGAGCCAGGGCGCTCGCCGGATAGCGTACGGGCTTCAGCCATGGGTGACCGGAGGGCTCCACCCCGAACTCCTCGTGCAGCTCGCGCTCGAAGTGGTGAAAGGCGGGCACGTAGGAGGTCAGGGAGGGGTAGGAAGAGCCGCGACCCGAGCGCGAGAGGCGAGCGGATGCAACCGAGAGGAGCGAGGTGCGGTCGTCGGCCAGAGCCACCATGAGCAGGACGCTCCCTTGCGCGCGCTCAGGCCCCACGCCGCCCTCCGACCCGGCGCCTCGCCCAGGCGCACCTCCGCGTCCGCCTTCGCCGCCGAGCCCGACCTCCTGCGCCGGCACTCCGAAGAAGGCTACCGGCCGCTCGCCCTCCTCGCAGCGCGCAACGACGTCGGCGACAAGCTCCCCCATCGCAAGGAGCGGAACGCGGTCCAGGGGGGCCGCCTCGCCGTTGCGAAGGGGCAGCCAGCCGCTCATGGCGATCCCCCGAGGTAGGCGGCGGCTCTTTGCAGGAGACCAAGGAGGGGCCCGGGGACCACGAGGCCGATCGCGGCCGCGCTGCCAAGAAGGAGGAGCTGCGGGAGATAGGCGGGCAGCGGAAGGCGGGCGGGACGCCCCGCCCCATGCGCGCGGGGCGGACCAGCGTCGGCTGACAGCGGGGCGGCGGACGCCCTTTCCTCCTCGCCGCCGGAGACCATCCGGATGACCGATCGGGCCATCCCGAAGACGATCGTCACGACGAGCACAAGGAAGAGGACGGCTGGCAGCGTCCCGCGCTCGAATAGGCGTCGCACGAGCAGGAACTCGGAGAGGAAGGTCACGAAGGGAGGCATCGCGGAGATCGCAAGGAGCCCGGCAATCCAGAGCCACGCGGTGGTCCGATCGCGCCGCAGCAGCCCGCGCACATCGGCGATCTCCCGCGAGTGGGCTAGATGGTCGACGTTCCCTGCAGTAAGAAAGAACGAGCTCTTGGCCAAGGAGTGACCGACCATGTGCAGCAGGGCCGCGAAGATCCCGGGGCCGCCGATTCCGATTCCTATCGAGATGATCCCCATGTTCTCGATTGAGGAATAGGCGAGCATCCGCTTGTAGTTCCGCGCCCCCAGAACGAAGATCGCGCTCACGAAGAGCGAGAGAAACCCCATGATCGCGAGGAGATTTCCCGCGAAGGCGCCGTCTCCCGCATCGTTCATGATCGCAAGGACGCGCAGGATGCCGAAGAGGGCGCTGTTCAAGAGCGCTCCCGAGAGGAGCGCGGAGATCGGGGCCGGTGCCTCGGAGTGGGCGTCCGGGAGCCAGCTATGCACGGGCGCGAGGCCCATCTTTGTCCCGAAACCGATCACGATGAAGGGAAAGGAGAGCCTCAGCCAGAAGGGATTCATCGATCCGGCGGCCCTCCCTAAGTCGTCGAAAAAGAGGGAAGCAGTCTGCAGGCTTCCGAAGGAGATGAAGATGATGCCGATGAATCCAAGCGAAATCCCAATCGAGCAGATGAAGATGTACTTCCAGGCCGCTTCAAGGGAAGAGCCTTTGCGCTCGAAGTTCACCAGGACGACGCTCGTCAGTGTCGAGGCCTCGAGGAAGACCCACAAAAGCCCCAGGTTTGTCGAAAGAAGGACGCCGTTGACCGAATCGATGAACAGAAGCAAGAACAGAACCGCGGTGCTGTACTCGCGCTCCGAGTGCTCTCCGCGCACGTCGCGGAAATAGTAGACGGTGTAGATCGAGACGCAGACAACCACCGCCGACAGGAGGAGCAGGAATAATGCGCTCATGCCGTCGGCTTGAAAATAACGGGTGAAGCTCCCTCCCCGCGCGACGAGCGCGACCGACAGTCCGAGATGCAGGAAGGAGTAGCCGACGAGGAAGATGGAGCTCGCTATCCGCGACCGCACGAGAAGGAGCACAAGGGCGAGAACCACGGGAACAATGAGAAGGAGCGCTATCATTTCATCCCTTCAGCTCGGTGAGCCGGTCGACGTGCTGCTCTTGAAACACGGAGCGAATCTGCTTAACTAGGAGTCCGAAGATAAAGACCCCCACGAAGATGTCGAGGGCGATCCCGAGCTCGACCACGATCGGGAGCACGCTCGCCGCGGCAAGCGACAACAGAAAGATCCCGTTCTCGAGGATGATGTAGCCGACTATGTGGCTGATGAGCTGCTTTCTATTCAGAATGATGAATATGCCGATGAGGATCGTCGAGATGGAAACCCCGAAGTGAAGGGGCTTGATCGGCTTGAGGGCGCCGGCGGCCCAGTAGGCGGCTATCAATCCGAAGATAAAGAGGGCGCTCCCGGCAGCGAGAGAGTAGAAGTTCGAGATGCGAGGCTCGGACTCGCGGTACAGCCCGTTTTCTCGGATAACCTTGCGCAGGTACCAGGGGATTACGACGGTCTTGAAGCCGAGGGTCTCCACCGCGACCACAATCAAGCCGAGCACATCGGCTGCAGGCAGGCTTGCGACCGCCGCGACGAAGAGGAGAAGCCCCTGCAGTGAGAGGATCTTCAGGGAGACCTCAAGGCGGCCGGAGATGGTTACGTTCAGAAGCGAAACGCCAAAAAGGATAATGACGACGTCGACCAGCTTTATCATCCGCGCGCCCCAAGAAGCGCCAGGAAGAAGAGGAGTATCCCGGCGACGTTGATAAGGAAGATGAACTGAGGCACGTGGGTCAGCCGCAGCCGCGCCATCCAGGATTCCAGCAGCCCGACCGCAATTGCCTGCCCGGCAAGGAGGGCGAGGAACATGAGAAGGGAGAGCGCAGGCGAAAGGCTCAGGGGCAGGATCACCCCGGCGATGAGCGAGGCAAAGAGATAGACCTTGAGCGCGCTTGCCCATTGGATGAACGCGAGATCGGGTCCCGAGTTGTCGAGGATCATCACCTCGTGCACCATGGTGAGCTCGAGGTGGGTGGCGGGATCGTCGACAGGAACGCGCGAGCCCTCCACGAGAAGCATGATGAAGAGGCCCGAAGCAGCGAGGGCTTCCTGAAGGTAGGCGCTCGGCGTGCCGCGCTGGATCCCCTCGAGAAGCGCTTGGAATGAGGAGAGGCCGCCGGCATAGGCAAGCGACGCTGCAATCATGAAGAACCCGGGCTCCGCAAGCCCGGAGAAGAAGATCTCGCGGCTGGCTCCCATACCTTCGAAGCTGCTGCCCGTATCCATCGCCCCGATGAGCGAAGCAAATCGACCGAGCCCGAGGAGATAGGCAAAGAGAACGAAATCTCCCGGGAAGCTCACAAGCGCCCGATGATTGAAGCTCGGAACAAGGAGCGCCGCCACGAGGGTGGAGGCAAGCGTAACGAGCGGCGCCGCGACAAAGAGCGGTGAGGTCGAGCGGCTTACGACCGCTCCCTTTCGAAGCTCCTTCAGAAAGTCGAGGAGGGGCTGCAAGAGCGGTGCGCCCCGTCGCCCGGCCCACAGCGCCTTGACGCGGCCCACCGCACCGAGAAAGAGGAAGGGGACGGCCGCGGCCAACGCGACATTGAGCACGAGTGCGGGCGCCCTCATGCGGGCCTCTCCGAATCCCGGCATGGTCTGCGCATCCTCATCGCGCCGTCCCCAAGACCCACACCACCGTAATGAGCAGGAACAGGAGACCGTAAAGCATGTACTGCTGGAGGTTGCCGCTCTGGATCCAGGTAAAGCGTTTGACCGTTGCGCGAAGCGCATTCAGAACCGGTTTGGTGACATAGGCTTCGAGCAGCTCTTCAGTGTGCGAGGACGAATCGGCGTTCAAGGGAAAAAGAGCGCGCACGTCGGCGGGCCGGCCGTGCTCCTTGAAAAGAGGCGAGACAAGCTCGAGAAAGGGCCGGGCGTAGGAGCTCGCGGTGTACTGCATCCGCGGGGTGACCGGCCGGTAGCCGCAAGCCCAGGTGCTCCCCCGGGCGACCTTCCGGCCGCGAAGCAGGAGGGCGCGAAGACCGGTAAGGAGCCCGACTGCTCCGAGGAGGACAAGGGAAAGAATCGAGACAGTCCGCAGGGTCGACAGGAGGGACGCGAGGCCCGCAGCGAGGGAGGCTCCGCCGCCGGCCGCGCCCCCGCTCCACCCGGCAACCTCCGCCGCCGCGCGCGAGATAGCAGGAAGCACGGCTTGTGGAAAGAGGCCGAGCCCCAGACACAGAAGCGCGAGGAAGCCCATGGGAAGGAGCATCCGCCAGTCGGCCTCGTGCGCCTGGCTTGCCTCTTCGGAGCGCGGCGAGCCCAGGAAAGCGACGCCATAGACCTTGGTAAAGCAGAGAACCGCGAGAGAGCCGACGAGCGCGAGGGAGGTCACCGAGAGGACCGAAACCACCGTCGCGAAGGTGTTGCCGATGCCGAACCCGCGGAGCATCCCCAGATAGAGAATGAACTCGCTCACAAAACCGTTGAAGGGGGGAAGACCGCAGATGGCGAGGGAGCCGACGAGGAAAAGCAGGGCAGTAAACCCCATCCGCCGCACCAGCCCTCCGAGGCGATCTATGATGCGAGTATGGGTTCCCAGGTAGACTGCGCCGGCACCGTAGAAGAGCAGGCCTTTGAAAATCGAATGGTTTATCACGTGGAAGAGAGCCCCGCCGAATCCGAGAAGAGCGACCGCTTCGTTGCCGTACGCCATGCCGAGCAGGCCGAAGCCGATTCCTATCCCGATGATGCCGATGTTCTCCACGCTGTGGTAGGCTAGGAGGGTCTTTAAATCATGCTGGGCGATCGCGTAGATCACCCCCAGCACCGCCGAGACCAGGGAGACCGCGAGAACGGCATAGCCCACCTCGGCCGGAAAAACGCCAAAGAGAAAGATGAAGCGAAGAATCCCGTAGATCCCCATCTTGATCATCACCCCGGACATGAGCCCCGAGACGTGGCTCGGCGCCGCAGGATGCGCGAGGGGCAGCCATGAATGAAGGGGGATGAAACCCGCCTTTATGCCGAAGCCGACGAAAAGCAGGAAGAAGGGGAGGACGCTCGCCGCCGCGCCGCCGCCCATCGCGCGACCGAACCGATCGAAGTCGAAGCTGCCGGCCCCAAGCGACAGGATCACGAAGGCGGCGACTAGGAAGAAGAGCCCGACGTGCATGGTGATCAGATAGTTCAGACCGGCCCGCTGAACCTCCCGTTTCTCGTTCTCGAAGAGCACGAGGAAGAACGAAGAGAGCGACATGAGCTCCCAGGCGATAAGGAAAAGGATCGCATGGCGAATCACGACCACCAGGAGCATGGAGACGATAAGAAGCACGAGAAAGAACCAGTGCGAGCCGATCGTCCGCCCGGTGCCGAGATAGGGGCGCAGGTAGCCTCCGGCATAGACGAGGCTCGCCAGCCCTCCGACTGCGATCACTGCGACAAAGAGGGCAGAAAGGGGATCGAGCACGAAGACGGCCGCCCCAATGGGGTATCCCATGACAACAGAGAGCCGGGCAGTCTGGCCCGCCATCGCCCGAATCGCCGCGACCAGGAGAAGGAGCGACGCCGGCAGTGCGCCAGCGAGCACGACGCCCGACTTGGCGCGCTCGCCGACGAGCAGCGACGTGAGTCCTGTGGCGAGATAGATACCGACTCCGAGAAGATACGGCTTCATGGTTTGTCGTTCAGCGGCTGTCGTTACGCGGGATTGGGGCGGCGCGACGAACGAGAGCGATGCCTAAAGGGAAATTCGAGCTATGCATTGCCACTCTATAGTCCGGCACGATAACCCACCTTGATCGGCAATGTCAAGCATGCGGGCTTGAAGCTGATTCCACCGAAAGGCGAGCGACTCCCCACGGCAATGCGGCATTGGGGTGGTTGGAGATCGGGCGGGCTTGGAGATACCATAGGTGGGATGAAGACTGCCTTCAGCTCCACGACGCGGGTGCTCTTCTACGCGCTCGTGTTGGCGTGCGCCTCGGCGGCTGCGATCGCCGCGCTCGCGGCACGAAGCCTCCTTCACGATAACCGAACGATTGCAGCCTTTACGGTGCACCCCGGAGAGCGCCTTTCTGAAGTGTGGGCAAGACTGGAGGCCGAGGGGCTCGCCTCGCAGGGCGCGCTGGTGCGGATTGCGGCGACGGCGTCCTTTCCGGAATATCCCTTCGTTCCCGACCCGCGAAGCGATCCGAACCGGTTCGAAGGGCTCTTCGTGCCCGGAAGCTATCGGATCTCCCTCGCGCTAGATCCAAGCTTGTCTCGCGATGAGCAGCTCTACCGCGAAGACCTGCAGATCGTGAAGATCCTGCTTGAGAAGTTCGCAGCGAGGCTTGGCCGCTACCGCGACCTCGCGTCGGGATCGCCCTCCTACGGACAGATCATCCTCGCGAGCATCGTTCAAAAGGAGGATGTGCCGGGGCAGGATTATGGATTAGTCGCCTCGGTATTCCTCAACCGCATGAAGGCGGGCATGCATCTCTCCTCCTGCCCAACCTTGGAATACAGCCTCGGTTACCATCGACCGTTTCTGCTCGCGAAGGACATTGCCGTCGACTCGCCCTACAACACCTACCTCCATGGCGGCCTACCTCCCACTCCTATTTGCTTCTTCACCGATCAGGCGCTGGAAAGCGTCGTGCGTCCCATCGCATCGCCCTACTACTTCTTTGTCCTCGACTGGATAGCACGTCGGATCTATTTCGCGAGCACCTACTCCGAGCAGCTGCGGAACTCCGACATTGCGCGCGAGAACTACGAGCGCGTCTACGGTGCGGAGAGCCTGCACAAGAAAGAGGTCGGCGTCTTCTACCGGGATAACTGATGGTGACAGGACGTCTGATGGACGCCGCATCGTTCGGCCCTTCTCGCTGAGGGAGGCTCAACCTCGCGCGTCGGCGGCGCCTCATCGAACAAACCGGTTGCGTCTTGTAGCAGGATGATGCTTCGCGCAGGTCGCCACGAATCCGAGTATTCCAGTCGTGATACCGATTGCCCCTCGGATCACGACAATGAAACATGCCGCGGTGTCACCGGGGTTGTGCTATAGTTGAATTTGAGACGCGGTCACTTAAGAGGAGGTATTCGATGAAGAAAAAGATGTTAGTCGCGGTAGCGGTGGGCCTGCTTGTTGCCGGCACTGCTTTTGCGGACTGGCGAATCGACGTCGGAGCTGACATCCCTTGGGGGATCGGATCGGTGGTCTCGGGCTTCGGTGGAGGGTCCCAGAGCGACATCAACGTGCTGCAGAACTTCGTGTTTCTGGTGCCCGAAGGCAACTTTCTCTATCAGTGGCCTGTAGGCCCGCTCAATCTGGGAGTCGGCGTCAGGGCTTTCAGCCTTGTCTTAGAGTCGGTGGCATGGCCGAACGCGTTCGCCGAGCTGAACCTTGGTCCGATTGCTGTGGACCTCAACGTGGGCGGGGGAGCCTTCCTCTTCTTCGGGCTCTTCAACGAGCTCACTACCGGCACGGTAGTCATTCCGGACCTCTCGGCCTATTTCAAAATCGGGAAGGTATTCCGGGTTGGCGCAGGCGGGATGCTCTTCTATGACCCAAGCATCGTCACGACCTCCCTCCCCTACGCAATCTACCTGGCGGGAAAGTTCAGCTTCACGTTCTAGCGATCAAGGCGCGCTCGGCATTTACGGGCGCGCCTCCCCTTCGCGATGCATGCGCTCAAACGATCTCTCGCCGGGAACCGACACGCTCCTCTCGGCGCCACGGCATAACGATCCTCTCCACCCAGCGAAGCCCCCAGGTGAGAACCACGCCGAGCACCATGACCACGATGAGCGCCGCGTACATCTTCTCGGGCTCGAGAACCTGCCAGAAGTAGTAAGTTAGATATCCCACCCCGTGCTGTGCGCGCACGAACTCGACCGCGATGATGACGATGAGAGCGGTGCCGAGCGCAAGCCTGAGCCCGGCAAAGATGACGGGCAAAGCACCGGGGAGGACGATGTGGCGAAACATCTGCAACCCGTTTGCGCCGTAGTTCCTTCCCGCCTCGAGAAAGACGGGGTCGATGTCGCGCACGCCCACCATGGTGTTGATCGTTACGACGAAGAAGACCGAAAGCGCCACGACCGCGACCTTCGGCCCTTCACCAAACGGATTCGGAAAGACAAGCATCATGATAGGAAAGATCGCAATCTTCGGGAGGACATAGAACGCCGACAGAGTCGCATCGATCATGTTCCGAATGGTGCGGCTCATGCCCATGGCGACTCCCAAGAGAATGCCCGGAACCGCGCCGATCACGAAACCGACCAGGACCCGCATGAGCGTGACGTAAAGATGGCTTTCCCCCAGGAGGGAGGCGACGGTCAGGTGATCCTTGCCCTCAATGGCGAGCGGGAGGAGCCCAGGTCGTCCAAGCAGAGAGCTGTTGGTCGTCGCATCGAACTTCGTGATGAGATTCCACAAGGCTTCGACGATGCGCGTCGGAGGCGGGAACCAGTCGGGGTTCAAGACCTTTGCATCGACCAGAAGCTGCCAGGCAAGCAGGAGCAGAATCGGAAAGATCACCGCTAACGCCCGCTCGTAGAGCCGACCTCGGCGCGCCGGTACCCATACCCCGACCGCCTCCGCCAGGAGCACCACGAGCACGAAGTCGACCGTCACGCCGGCCCACCACAGCCCGTGCCACCCACCGGCTATCGAGAGGAGCACGTTCACAACCACGAGCCCGAAGAGCGGCCAAAGCACTCGAGCCGCCGAAGATGGCGCTGTCATCGGGCCTCCTCCATCGCCGCGCGTACCTCGTCGCGAAGGGCCTCCCAGATTGCATACGACAGCTCGCCGAATTGGGCTGTGCTGGTGTCATGGAGATCGCGGGGGCGCTTTAGGGGAACATCGAAGGTTGCCTTCTTGGTGCCCGGGTGAGCCGTCATGAGGATGACTCGGTCTCCAAGGAGCACCGCCTCCTCGATGCTATGCGTGATGTAGACAACGGTCTTGCGCTGCTGTTCCCAGAGCTGAAGGAGCTCCTCCTGCAGCACGGTGCGAGTCTGCGCGTCGAGCGCTCCAAGCGGTTCGTCCATGAGGAGGATTTCGGGATCGTTCGCGAGGGCCCGGGCGATGCCCACCCGCTGTTTCATTCCCCCTGAAAGCTGGTGAGGGAAGCTGTTGGCGAAGCCCTTGAGCCCGACGCGCTCGATCCAATCTTGCGCGATCTCGCGCCGCTCCCGCTTCGGGATTCCGCGCATTTCGAGCCCGAAGGCGACATTCTCGATCACCGTTTTCCACGGGAAAATGGCGTGATCTTGAAAGACAACGTTCGCCACCGGTTGCGCTGAATCTCGGCCGCGCGCTATCGCGATTGTACCGGAGGTCGCAGGGAGCAGCCCTGCGAGAATCCGGAGGAAAGTCGACTTGCCGCATCCGGAGGGCCCGACGATGCACAGGAATTCCCCATCTGCCACTCCGAGCGAGAAGTCCGTAAGAGCCACTATCGGTCCGCGAGGGCCCTCGAAGACCTTCTGCAGCTCCGATACCCGAATCTTCGGATTCGGATCGGCCGAGATCATTTGTGCCTACTCTCGGCCCAGGATCGAGAGCGCCCAGCCTACGAAGGAGCCGTCGACAACCTGTTGGAGGTCAATCGGGCTCGAGTAGTCTAGACGCCCGTCCTTGCGATGGATTCGCTCGATGTCCCGCAACCCTTCCAGGGGAATGTTCAGGTTCGGATCATAGATGAACGGGGTGCTCGCTTCGAGGGCCCGGCGGGTGGTTGGCACCGACGCGAGGTAGGCGCGCAGATTCTCCGGCGAAAGATAGTCGGAGCCCTGCATGAGCCGCGCAGCCTCCATCAGGGCAAGCACGAATCGCCGGGCGACCTCGGGTCGGTCCCCGGTGAACTTGCCCGATCCAACGAAGGCGACCGTCATCGCTCCGGGGGTCAAATCCCGAGCGAGCGTCACCGCCTTTCCGCTTTCGATGGCCTGCTCCGCAAAGGGCGATCCCAGTATTCCCGCGTCGATGGAGCCGTTCTCGAGTGCTTCCACCATTTCGGGGTTGCTGACGCGGATAATGTGCACGTCCTGAATCGTAAGACCTCCGCGCTCAAGGGCCTTCGCGGCGAGGTACTCGCCCCCGCTTCCCGGTCCCCCGGCGACCCCCAGACGCAGCCCTCGAAGATCGGCCACGCTCGAAACCTGCCCGCTCTCTTTGAGGTCCTTGCGAACGAGAAGCTCCGTCGGACTGCCGTGCATGGGCTCGAGCGCCCCCGGGGCGATAATCTTCAGATCCATGCCGCGGTGCCACGCATTCCAGGTCGATGCAACTATCGCGATCCCTCCCACATCGATCTTGCCCTGAGTCAGGAAAGCGATGATGTCGGTCCCGGATCCTACTCGCTCGGTCTGAACGTCGAGGCCGTATTTCGTGAAGAGGCCACGCGCCTGTGCAACGTACAATGTTGCAAACTTCATGATTGGCACATAACCGACGACGACCCGCTCGGGCGGATTGAGGGGAGCGACGCTCTGCTGCGCGAAAAGAGGCGAGGCGAAGATGACCGAGAAAAGGACGAGCGCCGTCCTCGCGAGTATACGTTTCATACGGAGAGCCTCCTTGGATTGTTTGAAGGTCAAATGATAGAGGCTGTCTTCGAAGTTGTCAAACCCGTTGCGCGGGGAATCCGAAATGCAGTCTCGGCCGATAGCTTGCGGTGGAGAGCACAAAAACGGCCGTCTAGAAGACGGCCGTTGTGCGAATCACCCTGCGTGGAGCACGTGCCTGCTACATCTTCTTTGCAAGCCAGGCATCGTACTGTTTCTGGACCTCGGCGACGATCCGGTCGATTCCGATGTCTCGGTATTTCGCGATGGCTTCGGGCATCGTCTTGTCGGGATCGACCGTTCCGGTCTCGAGCGCAGGGATAAACTCCTTCCAGACGTTCTTGGCGGTCGCGATCTCGGTCTTCACGGGCGCGGGGTCGAAGGAAAAGCCGAGGCTCTTCAAAGGGAGGGCCTTCTCATTGTAGGCGCGGAAGAGATCCCACTTCTGCGGGTCTTCGTTGCTCTGCAGGTAGTTGATGAATTGGTTACCGAACATCCAGGGCGTTCCGGGATTGTACTGATTGATCTCGGGCCCCGGCTTGATCACGTTGTCGCTCACCTTGACGTAGTGCACATTCTCGATGCCGAAGTTGATGAGGTTGTTGAGGTACTTGTCGGTGTTGAACGCCTCGAGGAATCGCATCGCGATCTCGGGGTGCTTGCTTGTGCGCGAGATCGCCTGGAGCGAACCAGTGGTCTCTCGATTCGACATGACCGGCGGCGTGATATCGACCTGGATCCAGGGGTGGCCGGTCGAGTTCGTCATCTCGGCGTCCTTTCCCGGCTTGAGCGACTTCGGCGCGGCGAAGATGAGCCCCGCCTTCTCGTCGGCGTTGTAATCGGTGATGGCCGCCGCATCCTTGCGGACGAAGCCTTCGTTGTAGAACTTGTGCATGGTCTTGAAGAGGGCCACGGTCTCGGGCGCCTCGAGCTCGAAGACGACCTTCGTCGAGCGATTATCAGGATAGAGGGAAACCGGAATGTCGTCGTCGACCAGCTTGTCCCAGTCGAGGAAGAAGCGCGGCGACTCGCCGACAACCGCCTCGAGCGGATACATGCCTGGCTCATTCTGCTTGATGGTCGATAGGTAAGGCTCGATGTCCTCAAGCTTCTTGATCTTCGAAGTGTCCATGTTGTACTTCGCGACAAGGTCCTTGCGCAGGATGAAGCCCCAATTGTGCGCCTTCTCCTTGTTCGCGGGAATGGCGTAGTTCACGCCGTTGATAGCCGAGCCTGCAAGGAAGTCGGCCCCGAGCGCAGCCTTGGTCTTGGGAGCATACTTCGTCATCAGGTCATTCAGCGGTAGGAAGGCTCCGCGTGCAACGTTATTCCGGTAGTTGTTGGTCCACACCGCCGTGAATGCGATATCGAAAGGCTCTCCCGAAGCGATGATCGTCTGCATCTTCTGGTCGTAGGCTCCCCAGTCGAAGCACACGAGCTTGACCGTCGCGTTCAGCCCCTTCGACTGGATGTACTGATTCACTGCCGCTTCGACCTTGTTGACGTCCTGCTGCGGACCGTTTCCAATGAAGTACCACGTCAGCTGAACGGGTTTCCCCGCGGCGGCCTTGCTCTCCCCCTGCCCGCCTGCGAAGACCACACCGGCGGCTGCCAGAACGAAGACTGCCGCGCATAGCAACTGCCCTACTCTCCTCATATCGATACCTCCTCTCTCGCATATGAAATCGATCCGCGCAAGCGGATCGCCATAGCTATTCCTTGAGCGAGCCGATGGTGATTCCCTTCACGAAGTATTTCTGAAAAAAGGGATAGGCGAAGACGATCGGCCCGATCGATAGGATGCACATCGCCATTTGCGCGGTTCGTGAGGGGAGCCTCCGCAGAATGTCCGCAGAGACGCCGCTCAAGCTTCCGGCCATGCTGGACAGGTACTGAATGTTGACCTGAACCCGATACATCAGATACTGCAGGTTGAACCACGCAGGATCGTTTACCAGCATGAGGGGCAGCCACCAATCGTTCCAGTAGACTATCGTGTTGAACAGGGCGATCGTCGCGATGCCGGGCTTCGCCAGGTAGATGATGATCCGAAAAAAGATCGTGTACTCCCCGGCTCCGTCCATCTTCGCCGATTCGATGATCGAGTCGGGCACATTCGTCTTGTAGAAGGTCCGCATGATGAGCACATACCAGGCGTTCATGGTGTAGGGGAGGATGAGGGCCCAGATGTTGTTGCGCAGCTTCAAGACATTTACACAGACCATGTACCAGGGAACCAACCCGCCCGAAAACAGCATGGTGAAGAACGCGATGAAGGCGAAGAAACGACGGTACTTGAAGTCCTTTCGCGAAAGGGGATAGGCATAGAGCGCGACGGTGAGGGTGGCCACCAGCGTCCCGACGACAGTCACGACAATGGTTATGAGATAAGCCCGGACAAGGGCGTTGCTCTCGCGCAAGACGAAGCGATAGGCATCAGTGCTCGTCTTCGGCGGAACAAGGCTGAAACCGTGAATGGCTATCGAGGTCTCGTCGGAAAAGGAGATCCCGAGGACCAGGAGAAGCGGATAGACGCACAGGAAGCAGACCAATACGAAAATGAGGTGGGCGACGATCTGACCGCCCGTGCCGCGACGAAAGAGCGAACGCGCTTCCAGCCCCCGCTCCATGGTTCCCACCCCCTAGAACAAGCTTTTCTCGGGATCGAGTCTCCGGACAATGAGGTTCGATCCGAGCACGATCACGAATCCGACCGCAGACTGGTACAGCCCTGCAGCGGCCGACATGCCAATATCGCCCGCGTTCACGAGGGTTCGGTAGACATAGGTATCGATGACGTCGGTCGTAGGATAGAGGGGCCCCATATTTTGCGGAACCTGGAAGAAGAGGCCAAACTCCGAATAGAAGATCCGCCCGATCAGGAGCATGACCTGAATGATGATCACCGGCGAGATGAGGGGGATCATGATGTGTCTGACGGTCTGCCACCGACTCGCGCCGTCAAGCGCAGCCGCCTCGAAACAGTTGGGATCAATCCCGGTGATTGCCGCGAGGTAGACAACGCTCCCGTAGCCGGTGTACTTCCACAGGTTCACGAACACGATGATGAAGGGCCAGTAGACCGGTTCGATATACCAGTTGATCGGGCGCAAACCGAGGGCCGGAAAGAGGATCCGGTTGAAAAAGCCGAGGTCCGTCGAGAGGAGCGCGAAGACCAATCCGCTTATGACGATCCACGAAAAGAAGTAGGGCAGGAACATTACCCCTTGGTAGAATCGGGCGAGCTTCTTCGTCCGAAGGCCGTCCAGCACGACCGCTACGAGCACCGCCGCGGCCGTCCCAAGAGTGATGAAGGCGCTGTTGTAGAGAATGGTGTTGCGGGTAATGCGCCACGCATCGGGAGTCTTCAGAAAAAACTCGAAGTTCTTGAACCCGATCCAGTCGCTGCCGAGAATGCCCTTCGTGTAGTTGATGTCCTTGAAGGCGATGATGATGCCTGCCATCGGCAGATAGCTGAAGAGCAGGAGAGCAAGCGTTCCGGGCAGCATCATACTGAGGAGCCCTATGTTCCCGCGACGACGCGTCGCGACCGGCACCGGAGCAGACACCACCCCTGCATCCTCCCATTGCTGAGAGCACAGTTTGTTTTTGTAGGAAACTAACTTCAGTTAACCATGCTTTCGTCCCGTTGTCAAGCATTATTAGATCGGCGCAACAAACCGGTCGGAGCGCGAAAGCCGGTCCTCGCGAAATTCTTCGAAAGGGCCCTTGTGTCCTCGCGCATTATCGTATAGTACTTAGCGGTGACAGGCGGAGCGTCCATGGCCGACATCGACCTCTTTCTGAACAAGGATCTTGCATTCATCAACACCCACCGGGCCCTCCGGTCGATCTGGATGAAGCCGGGGGTGAGCCGGAGCGAGCTCTCGGGAATGCTCGACCTCGACAAGTCGACCATCACCAAGCTGGTCGCCGACCTCCTGAAACGCGGGATCGTCGAGGAGTTTGCCGAGGGGGCCTCCGGCCACAAGGGAGGGCGCAAGCCCGTCCTGCTCAAGGTGAAGAGAGATTTCGGCGCCGTGCTCGGCATCGAGATCCAGACCGAGCGCTACGTCGCCGTCCTCCTCGACCTCACCTCCCAAACCATCTACACCCGATCCGAGCCCATTGCGGCCCGTTCCAAAGAAATCGCCGATCTCAGCGTTTCCGTCGTCCGGGAGGTGTGCCGGGATGTCGAGCAGCGCGGCCTGAAGATCCTCGGGGTAGGAGTCGGGCTCTCCGGCATCGTCGATACCGAGCACGGCATCATTCGTCAGTCTCTCCCGCTGGGCGTGGCCCGGCCCGTCAATATCTATGAAGCCGCGCGAGGAACCATAGAGGTTCCGCTAAAAGTCGATAATGACGCGAATTGCTGCTGTTGGGCGGAGATCGTTCGCAACCGCGCAGCCATTTCCGGCGACTTCCTCTTTATCCTCGGCGAGTTTCGCAAGGAGCGAGTCGAAGACACCGACGGGACCACCATCGCGGTAGGGATCGGGTTCGTCATCGACGGCAAGGTGCACCTCGGCTCGAGCTGGTCGGCGGGCGAGTTTCGAAGCGTCTTTCGCGAGGCCGAGACCAAGAGCCAGTTCTCGCTTCCCTATAAGACGATACGCCAGTCGGAGCATACCGAGTCTGCCTTCAAGCAGGTGGCGCGGGAGCTTGGGAAGAATACTGCCCTTCTCGTCAACTCCCTCGATCTTTCCCATGTCTTCATCGGGGGCAACATCGAGAAGTACCGCAACATCCTCATCCCTATCCTCAGCGCGGAGATCAAGAAGAACTGGCCCTACGGGGACAAGCAGCTCACCATCGAGTTCTCCGAGCTCGGGGAGCTCGTGGTCGCCTACGGAGCTGCGGCGATGATGCTCGAGCGTCTCTTCGCTCTGCCGCAGATAGGGGAGAAGCGGCACAACGCCGGGTGAGGTCCGCCGGCCCCGCCGGATCCTTCGATCGACGCCGTCCACCCGAAAAGCGTGCTCGCTCCTCTTTCGTGCCGCTTGAGGGAAACAACTTGACTTCCCGGCGGAGTTATGATAATCATTGGTTGATTGATCGCAGCAACCATCCAGTGCCAACGCACCAACACCCTTGGCGCCCCGGGCGGGCGGATTCAATGTGTCTTAAGGAGCATCCATGAAGTACGGGTACTTTGACGACGCCAACAGAGAGTACGTCATCACTGTCCCGGCGACCCCCCTTCCTTGGATCAACTATCTCGGAACACGAGACTTCTTTTCGATCATCTCGAACACCGCCGGGGGCTATTCCTTCTTCCGCGACGCGCGACTGCGCCGAATCACCCGCTACCGGTACAACGGCGTTCCGATTGATTCGGGTGGAAGGTACTTCTACATCAACGAGAGGGGCGACCTGTGGTCACCGGGTTGGAGACCGGTCCGCTCGGAGCTCGAGGCGTACCGCTGCCGCCACGGACTCGGCTACACCATCATAGAAGGCAAGCGAAACGGCCTTTCCGCCGAGCTGCTTTGTTTTGTCCCCATCGATGGATGGTGTGAGATCCAGCGGGTGAGATTGCGAAACGATACGCCCAACGCAAAGAGCTTCCAGCTCTTCTCGTTCGCCGAGTTCTGCCTGTGGAACGCCCTCGACGACATGACCAACCTCCAGCGCAATCTTTCCACCGGCGAGGTCGAGATTGAGGGCAGCGCCATCTACCACAAGACGGAGTACCGCGAGCGCAGGGATCACTTCGCGTTCTACGCGGTCAATGCGCCCGTCGCCGGGTTTGACACCGACCGCGACGCTTTTCTCGGCCCATACGGCGGCTTCGACCGTCCGGAAGCTGCGGCGCACGGTAGGGCGACGAACTCGCGAGCGAGCGGCTGGTCCCCCATCGCCTCGCACCAGATTGACTGCACCCTGAAGCCGGGAGAGTCGCGCGACCTCGTGTTTCTCCTCGGCTATGTCGAAAATCCAACCGACCGAAAGTGGTCCGCCCCGGGGATTATCAACAAAGAGGGCGCTCACCGGCTCATGGAGCGGTTTGCGGGAAGCAAGGAGGTCGACCGCGAGTTTGCCTCCTTGAAAACGCACTGGGACGATCTTCTCGCAGGCTATCAGGTGAGAAGCCCCGAAGAGCGTCTCGATCGAATGGTGAACATCTGGAACCAATACCAGTGCGTGGTTACCTTCAACCTATCGCGCAGCGCTTCGCTCTTCGAGACGGGGATAGGCAGGGGGATCGGATTCCGCGATACCAACCAAGATCTGCTCGGGTGCATGCATCAGTTACCGAAGGCCGCTCGCCAGCGCATCCTCGACGTGGCGGCCACGCAGTTCGAGAGCGGCGGCGCCTATCACCAGTATCAGCCCCTCACGAAGCGCGGGAACGACGAAATCGGCGGGAGCTTCAACGATGATCCCCTTTGGCTCATCCTCTCGGTGTGCGCTTATGTCAAGGAGACCGGCGACTGGGTGGTCCTCGATGAGAGGGTTCCCTTTGCACCTCCAACCGGCGGCGCTGCCCTGGGCTCCGAGGGGAAGACCCCCACCCTCCTCGACCACCTTCGCGCTTCCTTTGCCCATACGACTGCAAATCTCGGCCCGCATGGCCTTCCGCTCATCGGAAGGGCCGATTGGAATGATTGCCTCAATCTGAACACCTATTCGACGAACCCGGACGAGTCCTTTCAAACCACAACGACCCGCGACGGAAGGATCGCGGAATCCGTCTTCATAGCGGGGCTCTTTGTGGTTGCCGGACGCGAGCTCGCGCGACTCTTCACGCACCGAGGCCTCGCCAAAGAGGCGGAGGCGGCACTCGACGTGGTGGGAGTCATAGAACAGGCGGTCTCGGCGCACGGTTGGGACGGCAGGTGGTTCCTACGCGCCTACGACCACACCGGGAAAAAAGTGGGGAGTCGGGAGTGTGAAGAGGGCCGCATCTACATCGAGCCTCAGGGTTTCTGTGCAATGGCGCAGATCGGCGCCGAGCGGGGCTATCCGCGTCAGGCGCTTGATTCCGTGAAAGAGCAGCTCGACACACCCTACGGCATAATGATTCTCCAGCCCGGATATTCCTCCTACCACGTCGAGCTCGGCGAGGTCTCCTCCTATCCGCCGGGCTACAAGGAGAATGCCGGCATCTTCTGCCACAACAATCCGTGGGTGATGATCGGTGAGACGATCCTCGGCCGAGGGAACCGAGCTTTCGAGTATTATCGGAAGATCGCGCCGGCCTTCCTCGAGGAGGTCAGCGAGGTTCACAGGACTGAGCCCTACGTCTATTCCCAGATGATCGCTGGACGCGAGGCCGAACGCCACGGGGAAGCGAAAAACTCGTGGCTGACCGGCACGGCGGCATGGAACTTCGTCGCGGTCTCCCAGTGGATCCTCGGCATTCGTCCCGACTACGACGGGCTTCTCATCGACCCTTGCCTTCCGGAGCACCTTCGCGCCTTTAGCGTGACGAGGCGCTTCCGCGGTGCGGGCTATCGAATCACGGTCGCCAATCCAATGGGCCTCGAAAAAGGAAGGGTCGTGTTGACCGTTGACGGACGCCCGGTCGCAGGCAACAAAGTTCCCGTTTTCGAGGACGGCAAAGAGCACGAGGTCGTTGCAGCCATCGAGCGCCGGGACTGAAGGGCGACTGCCTACCGGACGAACGCAGCTGCAACAAAGAAGGCGGGAGCATTCCAGTAGATCGCATTCTCGTTCGTCGAGTAGCTCCCCGCGAGATCGACATAGGCGCGCATCGGAGGCGTTCCCTCGGCGAATGCCGCCGCGGCATCGGGGTCCTGGCGGCCGGAATTCGGCCCCCCGGCCACCAATCCAGGTACCGGCTCCACCACGCCGTCGGCGATGCTCGGGCGATTGTGCGGATGCTCGAGCCTGCGCGTCCCGAAACCGGAAACGTAGGAAAAGGAGAGCGGGTTGGCTCCGAGCAGATAGTGGAGGTGAGCTTCGGCGGCGGTCCGGTAGGCAGTGGACTCCCCACTCGACTCGGCGAGGAAGCGGGATGCCATAATGAGGTGTACCCCCCGGTTCAGCACGAGCATGTTGCTCCCCCAGACAAAGTCTTCCCGGCCGACGGCGACCCCGTACCCCGAGCTCGCCCTCTCCATACAGCCCGCGATGAACTTGCGATAGCCTTCCCTCAGCCTGAGCTGCAGGGCGCTACCCGCTCCCCCCGACGACCACCCACCGTGCGAAAGCACGGCAAGGGCTGCGAATCCCCCCGTCTCCTGCCAGCCAAGCTCAAGGGCCGCCGTTTCGCCCTCTGCAAGGCCCGGGGGAGGCCCGCCGAGGTAGTCCTCCTTGCCGGTCGTGCGCGCGAGCTCCACCGATGCCCAAAAGCGCTCATCGGCCGAGCTTGAGTCTCCGTACTCGCCGGTGACGATTCCCGGGGGATTGACGAATTCCTTGGCATGGGGATTGGCTTCAAGCCATACGAAGGCCCGCTTGGCTGCCGAAAGGAGACGCGCAGCATAGCCCCGGTCGATCCCGCGGTAGACGCGGGAGGCCTGAGCCGTGACTGCCGCGAAGGAGGCGGTAGCGGTCGGCGAGACGGGGGAGACAATCTCTTTAAGACCGTCCTCTTCTGGCATGATGAAGCCGGGGAAGCTCGCCGAGGTGACCTTATGATAGACCCCGCCTGTATTCTCATCTTGCATCGCAAGCATCCAATCCAGCTCCCACTTGGCCTCGTCGAGAAGATCGGGGATGCCGTTGCCGCTTTCGGGAATGCCGAGATCGTCCCAGCGCACCTGGGGAAAGAGCTCGTAGGCGAGGAGCAGCATAGAGACCGTGATTGCTCCGGGTACGACGTAGCGCCCGTAATCTCCCGCATCGTGCCAGCCGCCTCGTGCGTCGATGCTCTCTCCCGCAGAGTCGTAGAGCAGGGCGGGAGCGAGGTGACAGGCCCCGTGAGCCCATGAGCCGGCGAACCGAGGGAGGAGCGCGGTGCCGCACCGCTGGAAGTGGAGCTCCCTCAAGAGCGCCCGTGCGAGATCGCGATAGGGATCGGCGGCGATCGCGAAGGAAGCGGACTCTCCCGCGCTGCCTGCGAGCCTCACCCTATAGGTCCCTTCGTCGGCAAGCGGGGAAAAATCGATGATCGAGAGATCGTCCCCGGAGAGCGCATCGACGCCGCGATGCTCGGCATTCCCGCGGAAGATTGACCGTCCCGCCCCGTCAACCACCTCGAAGACGCCGCGGTAGCCGCCGACGAAGGCGACCTTGGCATCGTCCGGCCGGTATCCCAACTGATTCAAGCTCACTACGTGCATTCCAGCCTCCATGGAAGCCTCGCGCCGGCCAAGAGCGCCGACGCTCGCCCCGCCTACCGGCAGCAGGACAAACGCAGCCGCAAGAGCGCCTGCGCGCAGCAACGCGGCGGTCTCGAACGGCGTGCTGCCTCTCCTCAATACCTCACCCATTTCAGAATCTCGCTCAGGCGCGCGCGCTTTCCCGTCAAGAGGATTCCGACCCGAAAGATCCGCGCGGCGAGGAAGATCGTCCCCGCGATTGCGGCTAGCAGGATGGCGACACAGAGGAGCAGCTGCCATGCAGGGGGAGATGCCACGAGGACGCGGACAAGCATCACGATGGGCGAGGTTAGCGGGAAGAGAGAGAAAAAGAGGCTCACCGGAGAATCGGGGCTTGTCACAAGGGCTCCGATCATGGTGAGGGGAATGACCAGGAAGAGAACAAGCGGCCACGCGAGCTGCCCCAGGTGCTGCTCATCCTCCGCTCCGGCGCCAAGCGCGGCGTAGGCGGACGAATAGAGAAAAAAGGCGAGAATGAAGGAAAGAACGAGGAAGAAGAGGTTGGCTGGGGTGAGGGAGGGCGGGAGAGGCAGATGAAATGCCGGACCGACAACCCTGATGAGGACAAGCGCGACACAGACCCAGATCGCGTATTGGAGCAGTCCGGCAAGCCCCTTCCCGACGATCTTGCCGAAAAGGAGCTCGGAGGGTCGCACCGATGAGAGCATGATCTCGACGGTCTTGGAGCTCTTTTCCGCGACCACCGAACGGCCGATCATCTGGCCGTAGAGAAGCACGGTCATGTAAAGGAGCATGATGAAGCCTATCGCGGTGAAGATCGCGAGGGTGAAGTCCTGACTCTTGGTCCCGCCTGCCCGTGTCGCCTGCTCGATCGAGAGACTCGGTTGGCTTGAGAGCGCGCTCACCGCGGCAGGATCGATCCCCGCGCGCACAAGCCGCTCCCCGACGACTGCCGGACCGACGGCGTCCGCGAGTGCCTTACTCACTACGAGGTCCGTGCCCGTCTTCGAGTAGTACGTGAAGCTCTTCGCTTCAAGGTAATCCGCAGGAAGAACGAGCACCCCCTGGAGGGAGCCGGAAAGGACTCGCTTTCGGGCCGTCGCGAGGTTGCTTTCTCGGATGAGGATGAGATCCGCGCCGGCGGCGGCATCTCGGACCCTTTCGAAGAAGTCCGTGTCGCCCCCGACGACCGCTACCACCGTACCCGGCTCCACCTTGGTGTTCATCGAGACAAGGCCGGGCAGGATGGCGAGGGCGAGAATGAGAAAAGGCCCGATGATGGTGATGATGACGAAAGCCTTGTTGGCGGCTGTCATCTTGAATTCCTGCCTCACCACCTTGAGGGCCCGATTCATGTCCGGGCCTCCTCGACAGGCCGTCCGACCAGATCGATGAAGATCTTGTGAAGCGACGGCGCGGCAAGCTCGAAGCGCGTCACCGAGACGCGACCCGCAAGAGCCCGAAACAGCTCCCGATGCGCTCCGACCTGATTGAGCTCGACCTCGACCCATCGCGGGTAGCTCACCACTCCCGCCACAAAGGGGAGCGACTTCACGAATTCGATGTCACCGTCAAACTCGATCGCGACCGAGTTGCGCCCGTAACGTTCCTTTACCTCGGCCATCGTCCCGGAGACTACCTCACGCCCCCTGTTTAGGAGGAGAATTCGGCTGCAGATTTTCTCGGCGTGATCCATGATATGGGTGGAGAAGAGGACCGTGCGCCCCTCGGCGGCAAGCGCCCGGATGGCGTCGAGGAGAAGATCCGCGCTTACCGGATCGAGCCCCGCAAACGGCTCGTCAAAAAAGAGAAGATCCGGCCCATGAGCGATTGCAGCGATAAACTGCACCTTTTGAGCCATACCCTTGGAGAGCTCGTCGATCCTCCGATGCTTCCAGTACATGAGATCGAAGCGCTTCAGCCATTCGTCGATGACCGGCTGGCTGGCGCTCCTGCCCTTGCCCTTTAGGTCGGCAAGGTAAAGGAGCATTTCGTTCACCCGCACCTTCCGGTACAGACCCCGCTCTTCGGGAAGGTAGCCGATGCGGCTCTTGTCCTCCTCGCGCATGCGCCTGCCTGAAAAGAGGATTTCTCCGGAGTCGGGAGCAAGGATGTTCACGATCATCTTGATGGTGGTGGTCTTGCCGGCCCCGTTCGGTCCTATCAGACCGAAGATCTCCCCCTCGCGCGCGGCGAAGGCAAGCTCATCGACCGCCGTGAGCGTGCCGAAACGCTTCGAGATTGCGTTGACTTCGATCATGTCAGCTGCATTTAGAAGACCATGAAACCGAAGCGATTGTAAAGGCGGCAAGCAGCATCCGAGTTATCTCTTTGTCCCTTCTCCGCTATAATGGGCCGCAAAGAGAGAGCCTTACGTGGCAAGCAAGCGAAAGAGCATCGTCGTATCGTCGGTCAAGATGTCCGCGACGACAATGATGAGCAGGGTACTGGGTTTGGTGCGAGACCAATTTCAGGCCTATCTTCTCGGCACGACATGGGCCTCCGACGCCTTTACGGTGGCCTTTCAGATCCCGAATCTCCTGCGGCGCCTCTTCGCCGAAGGCTCCATGACGGCGAGCTTCGTACCGGTCTTCATGGAGGTCGAGCAGACTCGGGACGCCGAAGAGGCTCGAGACTTCCTTGCCTCCTTCTTTACTCTCCTCTTTCTCGTCCTGTGCCTGGTGGTGCTTGCCGGCATCCTCGTTTCCCCCTACCTGGTGAGGCTCCTCTACATAGCGGGAGATGTCTCACAGGAAAAATACGAGCTCACGGTTCTTTTGACGAGGGAGATGTTTCCCTACATCATGTTCATCTCCCTCGCCGCCCTGTTCCAGGGAGTCCTCAACATCCGCAACAACTTTACAGTGCCCGCCTTCACGCCGGTCCTTCTCAACGTCTCCATAATCGTGAGCGCGCTGAGCGTATGGCTCTTCGGCTCGCGCAGCTTCCAGGGGATCACCCACGCCTTGGCGATCGGGGTGCTCGCCGGAGGGATTCTTCAAGTCCTTTTTCAGGTTCCCTTCTTCCTGCGCACAGGCTACCGCATACGATTCCGTTTTCGTTTCGACGATCCGCAGCTCCGCCGCATCGTGAGGCTCTTTCTTCCCGGCCTTTTCGGCGTCGGTATCTATCAGGTGAACGTGCTGGTGAGCTTTGGATTCGCTGCCGCACTCGGCGTCGGCAGACAGGCCGCTATCATGTTCGCTTCCCGGATCAACGAGCTGACCCTTGGCGTTTTTGCCGTGTCCCTTGCGACGGTAATGCTGCCCACCCTGAGCCGTGAGGCCGCGGAG
Source organism: Spirochaetales bacterium (assembly GCA_027306915.1). The sequence goes on from DAHUYW010000004.1 coordinate 119,063, forward strand.
AACAACCGCGAGGAGTTTATAGCATCGCTTGCCTACTCCCTGCGGCTGCTCGCCCTCGTCACGGTTCCTGCAGCGGTCGGCCTCTTCGTCTTGAGCCCCGACATTGTCAGCCTTCTCCTCAAGTTCGGCAAGTTCGGCGATAGGTCGGTGGTGCTTGTATCGGCCACCCTCCAGTACTACTCCCTCGCCCTCTTCTTTATCGCGAGCTACCGGATCATCGCACAATCCTTCTACTCGCTGAAGGACACCCGAACGCCAGTCGTCGTCTCCTTCTTCACCCTGCTCCTGAACGCGGCGCTCTGCTATCTCCTGCCTCCTCGCTTCCCGGCGGAAACCAACATCATCGGAATCGCCCTCGCGAATACCATTTCCAACACCACGATGTTCTTCATTCTCTTCTTCCTTCTCAAGCGCAAGCTCGGCGGGGGACCCCTCCTTCGCCAAAGCGTATCCTTCGTGCAGACGATCGCGGCGGGTCTTGTCATGGGCATCGTTGCCTACGCCGGCAAGGCGCTCCTCCTCACGAGCACCGCGAAGCTCGAGCTCCTGTGGCGTGTGCCCGCGCTGATTGTCCTGTGCGGCGCGGTCTATTTCGGGCTTAACCTGCTTTTCGGCAATGCCGAGATACAATCGATCCTTCGGGAGGTCCGGAGGCGCCGGGGGCGACCGTGATTCGCTTGCCGCCGACGAGGGAGGGAAGGTTGCCATCATGACCGACTGGGAACGGGACCGGACAAAGGACGCCGCCGCGAGGGATTCCGGCGACATACGGAAACGGCCGGACGCCGCAACGCGCCAGTCGTCGGAAGGAGAGCCCGCGGCGGATCCGAGGCAGGCGCGCGGCGCCCGCCGGGCGGGTCAGGCTCCCGGGAGAAGAGCCGGCGCCGCGCGAGCCGAGGAGGCCGGCCGGCGCCTTATTCGGCTTTGTGAGGCAAGCGAGGAGGAGCTCTTCGCCGCCGTCGGAAGCTCGCCGGCCGGGCTCACGGGCGAAACCGCCGCCGACAGGACCGCCACCTACGGACCCAACATCCTCGCCGGCGAGCAGCGCTATAGCTTCTTCAAGGATATGAGCCACCGCCTGCGAAACCCGCTCGTCATTCAGCTCCTCATCATCTGCATTCTTTCCTTTCTCCTCGCCGACGTCCGGTCAGGGTCAGTGGTCGCGGGTATGATCTTCCTTTCGGTCGTGCTCTCGTTCATCCAGGAAAGGCGGTCGGGGCTCGCCATCGAGAAGCTCCGAAGGCTCGTTCAAACCTCGGTCCTCGTTCTTCGCGACGGGAAGGAAAGCGAGGTCGGAATCGCGACGATCGTCCCCGGCGACGTCGTCGTTCTCTCCGCGGGAGATATCATCCCGGCCGACATGCGCATCCTCCAGGCAAAGGACTTCTTCGTGAGCCAATCGGTGCTCACCGGCGAGTCGATGCCGGTTGAGCGGAGCCCGCGTCCGGTGAGCGGCTCGAAAGAGGTGTTCGAGCTTCCGAACGCCTGCTTCCAGGGGAGCAACGTGGTAAGCGGCTCTGCCCGCGGGGTGGTCATCAACACCGGGCTCTCCACCTACCTGGGAATGCTCTCGAAGACCCTTTCCTCCGCCGGACGAGAGACGAGCTTCGATCGGGGGGTTCGGAGCTTCGTCTGGCTGATGGTTCGCTTCATGGTGGTCATGGTAGCCACGGTCTTCCTCATCGTCGGCCTCACCAAGCACAACTGGTTCGAGGCCCTCCTCTTCGGGCTTTCGGTGGCGGTCGGGCTCACCCCCGAGATGCTTCCCATGATCATCACGGTCTGTCTCTCGAAGGGCGCGATCGTCATGTCGCGCAAGAAGGTGATAGTCAAACAGCTGCAGGCGATCCAGAACTTCGGCGCGATGAACGTCATCTGCTCCGACAAAACCGGCACCCTGACCCAGGACCGGGTGGTCCTCGAGCGCCACGTCGACGTCGTCAACCGGGAGAGCGAGGATGTGCTGCGCTACGCCTACATGAACTCCTACTATCAGACGGGGCTGCGCAACCTTCTCGACAACGCCATCCTCTCGAACGAGGATTTGGACGTCGAGCGGACTTGCAGGAAGGTAGACGAGATTCCCTTCGACTTTCAGCGCAAGCGCATGTCGGTGATCATCGAGTACGAGGACGCCCACATCCTCATTTGCAAGGGAGCCGTCGAGGACGTGTACGGGGTATGCGACCGCTACCAGATCGATGAGGAGATCTATCCCCTCACCGATGTCATCAAGGGCGACCTCACCGATGATTACCGCGAGCTCTCGGAGGACGGCTACCGTGTGCTCGCGATAGCCTATCGGGAGTTCCCCCTCGCGAAGGAGCAGTTCGGCGCCGACGACGAATCGAGCCTCATCCTCCTCGGCTACATCGCCTTCTTCGATCCTCCGAAGGACTCCGCGCTCAAGGCGATCGAGGCGCTGCGGGCTTCGGGCGTCAAGGTGAAGATCCTCACCGGAGACAACGAGCTCGTCACCCAGAAGGTGTGCAAGGACGTGGGGCTTGCCGTGAACCGCCTGCTGCTCGGGAAGCAGATCGCTGCGATGAGCGAGCAGGAGCTCGAGGAGGCGGTCGAGGAGACGGAGGTTTTCGCAAGGCTCACCCCCGCTCAGAAGGAGCGGATCGTGACACTCCTCCGCAAACGGGGCAACGTCGTCGGTTTCATGGGCGACGGGATAAACGACGCCCCGGCGATGCGCGCCGCCGACGTCGGAATCTCTGTGGATTCCGCAACCGACATTGCGAAGGAATCCGCCGGGATCATCCTTCTCGAGAAGAGCCTCATGGTGCTCGAGGACGGGATCGTCGAGGGGCGCAAGGTCTTCGCCAACATCACCAAGTACATCCGGATGGGGGCAAGCTCGAACTTCGGGAACATGTTCAGCGTCCTCGGCGGCAGCCTCTTCCTGCCCTTCCTACCGATGGCGCCTATCCAGGTCCTGCTCAACAACTTCCTCTACGATCTCTCCCAGCTCGGCATTCCGACCGACAAGGTGGACGACGAGATCCTCGCACGGCCGCGCCGCTGGGACATCCGTCATCTGCGAAGGTTCATGATGTTCATCGGGCCCTTGAGCTCGATCTTCGACTACTGCACCTTTTTCGTCATGCTCTTCTTCTTCAAGTGCAACCAGTTCGTGAGCGCTGCGGCGAATCCGGCAACCAAGCACTACCTGGAGAGCCTCTTCCACACCGGCTGGTTCGTCGAGTCGATCCTCACCCAGACCCTCATCGTCCACATCATCCGAACGAGCAGGATTCCCTTCGTTCAAAGCGGACCGGGCCGGGCCCTCGCGTTCTCCTCGCTTCTCGTTGCCGCCGCAGGTATCCTTCTCCCCTACTCCGCGATTGGCTCCGCCTTCGGACTGGTGCCCCTTCCCTTCACCTACTGGATCTGGATAGCGGCCTTTCTCCTCGCCTATAGTGCCCTCACCCACAAGGTGAAGCTCTGGTTCTTCAAGCGCTTCGGCTCCTAAGAGCATACCTAGTGCCCGACGCAAGGGCCGGCTGACCGCAGAGGCGGTGATCCAACGTCCGCAGCAATCGCCGCCCGACGGGCCCTATGGGCGCTTCCCTCTCCCGGAGGTTCGGTACCACTCCCTGGACAGGCGAGCGATCGCCTTCTTCCTCTCATTCGCCTCCCGGCTCTTCCGCAGATCCCCCTTCTGCGCAGCGAAGGCGAGCTCGCGCTTCAGATCGAGATAGCTCTTCCACCGCTCGGGATCGAGGGCCCCCTCGACAAGGGCCTGCTTGACCGCGCAGCCCGGCTCCGCGCGGTGCGAGCAGTCTCCAAACCGGCATCCCCTCGCCAGCTCCGCAATGTCAGAGAAGGAGTCCTCGAGCGAATCCTCCTCGCCCCAGAGCCCAAGCTCGCGGAGGCCGGGGGTGTCGAGCACAAGGCCCCCCGAGGGGAGACGCACGAGGCGTCTCATGACCGTCGTGTGGCGCCCGCGAAGATCGCGTGCCCGGGATGCCTCCGTCGGAAGGAGCGCGGCCCCGAGCAGGCGGTTGATGATGGTAGACTTCCCCACCCCGGAGGGTCCAACGAGCGCAGCGGTCCTGCCGGCGCCGAGGTAGGCGGCAAGCCGGTCGAATCCCTCCCCCGTTGCCGCGCTCACGAGAAGGACATCCACTCCGGGAGCGATCTCCTGTGCGCGGAGCAGGGCGAGATCGGGCCGCTCGGCGAGATCGACCTTGTTGAGCGCCACGACCGGAGTTGCCCCGCTCTCCCACGCCGCGGTGAGGTAGCGCTCCACGCCGCGCGGGGCAAAGTTCCGGCCTCCATCGAGGCCGCAGACGACAAGGACTACGTCGAGATTGACGGCAAGCACCTGCTCGCCCGGATAGTGGAGCGGGTCCGACGGCGCCCTCCGGATGAGGGCGTTGCGGCGCGGAAGCACGCCCCGAATGGGCCGCTCAGCGCACTGCTCGTCGGACTCGACGAGAAGCCAATCTCCGGTGATAGGAAGGAGGCGCCGTGCAGCAAGCTCCTTCATGAGCCGACCGGTAAGCCTGCACCAATACTCGCCTGAAAGCGTCGTCGCCAGGTAGCGGCCGCGGGTATCGGCGATCACGCGCGCGGGGGTGATCCTTTCCTCATCAAAGGCGGCGGACTCGACCCGGAGGGCCTCCTCCCAGCCTTCGTCCCAACCCCAATCTGAGAGACTCATAGCCTACCCTCCATGAGGCGCTCGATGAGCCTTTGCGACGGGAAGGGCATGTCCATGAGCGGACGCGCCGCGAGTCCGAAGAGCCGGACCTCGTCGTCGTCGCCAGCGATGCGATTGGCGCGCAGAAGACCGCACCGTCTGCAGCGGTGGACAATCGCCCACTCGCCGTCGGTTCTGATCCACACGGCGATCGGCTCCATCTCACCGTGGCATCCTGAGCTGCGATCGCCCGGGCGTTGGTCCACATGCAGGCTCCAAAGGCAACGCGGGCAATGGTTGCGATGCTCGGTCCCATTGACCGAAGGAAGAACGACGCGCCCGCAGTGCGCACACGGGAAGGGTCCGGTATCTGTTTCCTGTCTTTCGGTGATCCTCGACATCGTTTGGGTACTCCCCAACCCCCAGGGGCTTGGTAGCTTGCGTGTCCGCGCTGGACACGTTGGTTCGCGTAGCGTCACACGCGGCCGAAACGCATCAAAATGAGGAGCGATGGATTGTGAGGATGGTCTCCTGCGCTCAGTCAGCTCAGGACCAGGGTCTGGAGCCGATTGGACTCAGGGCGGGTTGGATAGGTATGCGAGGAGGAATCGAGTCGGAGCCATGCGCTCCGGAAGCTTGCGCCAACCGCGGCCTAAGCAGGAGACCGGGCACCCGAGACAGACATTGACAGACCTCCCGTTTGCAATCGGAATAAGACAGTATGGCAAGGGAAGGCACGTTTGTAAAGAGCTGAACGGGAGGCTCGCACTTCCTGTTCGACGCCCCGAAGCGCTCTTCCGGCCCTCCGTGGTAGAATATGCGACATGAAGGCAGGGGATGGAACGGAGGGCCGGCGATGAAGAGCCTGCTAAACGCGCTGCAGGAAGGACGGCTCGTCGAGCTCCCGGACGACGACAAGGAGATGTGCCTCGAGTACCTTGCCCATCTCATCGAGGCGATACCCGACATCGAATCCGGGGAAGACATCTTCGAGCTCGTGAAGAAGCGGGAGGCTCTCTCGAACACCGGAATAGGGATGGGGGTTGCCTGTCCTCACGTCGTGGGCGCGACGGGCAGCGAGCTCCTCTGCGCGGTCGGCTGGTCGCCGGAGGGGATCGACTATGGAGCCCAGGACGGCAAGAGGGTTCACCTCCTCATCATGTACTACATCCCCAAGAGCCACCGCAACATCTACCTGAAGGAGCTTTCCGGCCTCACCAAAGCGATCCACAAGACAAGCGGAATCCAATCGATCATAAGCGCCGACGATATCAAGAGCGTCCGTAATCAGCTCCTTGACTGGGTCGCGATAGCGATCGACGAGATCATGCCCGACGAACGGGCAAAGATGGTCCGGCTGGAGGCGCGGAACGCCGCGGCCGCCTCCGCGGGCACCGTGACGCTCCAAAAGGTATCCGCGCCCTTCACCATTGTCCCCTTCACGCTCGTCATCGGCGACGGCCGAGAGCCCCTGGTGCTTGCCCAAAATCCTGAGCTCGTCGAGGGGTTGGAGCGCCATCCGGAGATCGCTCACCTCATTCGCGATCAGACCGAGATCGAGGTCGGCGACTACCGCATCTTCGTGCGGGAAAGCTCCGCCTTTGCGCTGAATCGACGCCTCTACGACTGCCTGGCCATCAAGCGATAGCGCGCCGCGTCCACGCACCGTCAGCCGGGCGGGCCCGTGAGATCCTTATCGACGCAGGGCAGCACGAGCTCGATGGAGTTCCCCTCCTCCGGGCTGCTATGCGCCTCGAGCCGCCCGCCGCTTTGGTAGACCAGACCGTAGGCCGCGGCAAGATCCAACCCGCCCGGTCCGAGCTCGCCTTCGTCGGAAAAAGGATCAAAGAGACGCCGCAGCGTATCCTCGGAAAGAGGATGACCGCTTTCGGTTATCACCACTGAGCAGAATCCCTTCGCGCCGGGAGAAGCGGCCGGTCCCGCCGGCAGCTCCGAAAGCGGGCCGACTCTCACGACTATCGTACCCCCGTCTGGAACCTCTTTCGCCGCACGCTCGACCAGCGTCCAGATCGCCCTTCCTATCTCCTCGGGATCCGCAAGGACCCGATCTCCCGAGGCGCCGATCTGGAGGGACAGCGCCGCTTTCGACCCGATCGATTTCCGGAAGGAGGGCTCCAAATCGGCTACCAGCCGGCCCAGCGAGATCGCACGCGGGCGCAGAAGCCGCTGCCTGCTGAACGACAGAAGGCCGTCGGTGAGTCGGGCCGCCCGAAAGGCAGCCTCCTTGACCCGCTGTGCGTACTCCGGCGCCGCCTGCGGCCGGCCCGCGGCGATGAGCTCGGCGTAGCCGACGATCCCCATGAGGATGTTGTTGAACTGGTGGGCAATCCCAGCGGAGAGCCTTGCGACCGACTCCATCTTTCTCGCTTCGAGCAGCTTGTCCGCGTCTTCGAGCAGCCGACGAGCCTGGGCTTGAATCTCGCCGACGTCCCGCTCGTGGATGACCGCCGCGGTGACGCTGAGGGCACCGACGAGAAGCATGAGGGTGACCCCGATCGAGATAGTCCAGACGGAGTAGTCCGGGTTGAGAAATGGGAGAAGCAGCATCGCAGCTAGCGTCATGCACCAAATGACGATGGTCGCCCGATGCGACAGCAGGAGGCTGCTGAATATGAGCCCAAGAACCGGAAAGCCGAGGTAGATAGGGCTTGCGCCGCCGATCAGGTCCGCGAAGGTTCCGACCAGATTCATCGCGATGATCACCCCAGCCGAAAGGCGGAACATCCCTTTTCGCGCAAGGACATAGGCGAGCGCGACCGCGACGAGGGCCGTCGCGAGAGACATGACGAGCAAGAAGCGGTGCCGCGCGCTGTCCATAAGGCTGCGGGCCGAAAGCATCTGAAGCGGCGAAACAGCGAAAAGGATCACGAGAACGAAGAAGAAGACCACGAGCAGCGAAAGGAGCAGGCGGGAGCGCCGGCGAAGGACCTCTTGAGCAACTGCCGGCTCGGGTTCCGTCAACCGGCGCCACCAACGAAGTGCGAAGGGCTCACCCTTTGGCCGGGGGCTTGTCTCCTCCATGCGGCGCCTCCCTGCGAGCCTAGGGCCGCTCACAGCTCGACGAAAAGCATACGGTAGTGCTCGGTTTTCAGCGGAAGATCGTCATCCGGAATGTCGAGCAGGCGTCCGAAGCGGATGAGCACCCTTGCAAGCTCGCGCCCCCCTTCAAGATCGCTCGTCGCTGCGTACCTCTGGGCCAGATCATTGAAGGCCTTCTGCAGCGTGATGAGCCCGTCCTTGCGGATGTCGGCGAGAACGCGGGCAAGCCCCTCAATCATCTCTTGGGTGATTCCGCCGAGGAAATCGAAGAGGGTGCGGTTGAGCTCATGCTCCGAGTAGACCGCCGCCTGGTGGTAGAAGCTCGCCGCCATCCGACGGTACAGCTCCTTGTCGCGCCGCTCGTCCAGGACCGGAAGGACCACGCAGAAGTCGGCTCCCTTCTTCGCATAGTGCGCCTTGCCGATGGTGGTGGACTGGCGGCGAACCAGGAATTCGTACTCCAGTGCCGACTCTACGCCGCCCTTGCGCACGTACTGGAGGGTCTTTTCGGTCGAGCGCAGGAAGAAGCGCTTGCTAAAGAGCGAATTGCCGATGATGTCGTTTCGGAAGTAGCGCAGGAAAAGCTCAAAGAACTGTTCCTCCACGACAAGGTTGCCGAACTCGTCGCGAAGGAAGTAGTCGATCATCTTCTGGTATTCATCGGAAACCTGGACGAGCCGCTGCCTCTCCATACCAGGTAAGTTAACGCATTTCCGCCATCTCGCCCACTGATTGACGTGGAGGCGTCATGCCCGCTGGGAAGCCGAGAGGAGTGGAGCTTGTGAAGGATTGAATCCGCTTAGACCTTGACGACTTTTCCGCGCTTGAGGCAGCGCGTGCAGATCTTGATGGTCTTCTTATGGGCACCGACGAGGGTTTGGATCTTCACGATGTGAGGCTTCCACTCGCGGCGCGTCTTGTTGTGCGCGTGGCTGATCTTGTTGCCGGTAACGGTACCCTTTCCGCAAATGTCACATCTCCGAGCCATCTGTCCTATCCTCACCTGGAATCGCCGCCTCTCGACGGCAGGGCAAAGGTTAATGGATGGAGGGAGATGTGTCAAGCACGGGAAGAGAGCCCGCGCCCGCACGCGCCGTTTCGTTTCTTCGCTGAGAGAGGGGTTGACATGCCATACCCCGGTAGGGTATATTCATCTCGATGGATACCAATCACACCGAGCAGGCAGCCGCGAGGCTGCGAAGGATCGAGGGACAGATTCGCGGGATCCAGAAGATGCTTGAAGAGGGACGCTACTGCGTCGATATCCTCACGCAGACCAGCGCCGTCATCGCCGCGCTTCATGGCGTGGAGGACCTGGTGATGGAGAACCATCTCAATACCTGCGTCGCCGATGCCATGAAGAGCGAAGACCCCGATGAAAAGCGACGCAAGGTCGACGAGGTCATGATGGTCGTCACGAAGTTTCGCAAGCACGGATGACCGAGGAAGGAAGAGCATGGAATCACAAACCAGAGAGAGTCTGAAAGTCGAAACCCTCCAAATAGAAGGGATGCACTGCGCGAGCTGCGTCTCGGCGGTCGAGCGATCCCTGCGAGAACTCGCCGGGGTCGAAGAGGCGGTCGTCAATCTCGCGACCGAGTCCGCCCTCGTGAAGTTCGATCCGGACAGGGCGGACATGGAGCTCTTTCGCAAGGCCGTGGAGGATGCGGGCTACTCGATCCCGGCTCCCTCCATGGTGATCGAATCGGAGCTTGAGAAGGACGAGCGAAAGATTCGAAGCGCCGACGGGAAGATGTGGCTCGCCTGGGCGATCACCCTCCCCATCGTCCTTTGGATGATCCCGGAGATGATCTTCGGTTTCAACCCCTTCGGACCGCTTGCCTACAACCTCGCCATGCTGATCCTGGGCGCCGCGGTGGTGTTCATCCCCGGATGGCCGACCGTGCGCAGCGCATTCAAGTCTGCGCTCCACCTTACCCCGAACATGGATGCCCTCATCGCGATGGGCACTCTCGCCTCGCTGGCAAGCGGCGTCGTGGCCGTGCTCCACGAGGCAGGGGCCGGTCCCGCCTTTGCAAACTTCGCCGGGGTCGCCGGCATGATCATGGCCTTCCACCTTACGGGCCGTTCGATCGAGACGAAGGCTAAGGGACGGGCCTCCCAGGCGATTAAGAAGCTCCTCACCCTCGAGGCGAAGGAGGCGACGGTCGAGCGCGACGGGGAGGAGGTAGCCGTTCCGGTTGCCCGGCTTGTCGCTGGCGATGTCATGATCATCCGCCCCGGCGAGAAAGTTCCGACCGACGGGGTCGTCGTCTCTGGTGACAGCAGTGTCGACGAGTCCCTCGCTACGGGAGAGTCTATGCCGGTGGACAAGCGGCCGGGCGACTCGGTGATCGGCGCAACGATCAACCAGCAGGGCCTCCTAAAGGTGCGGGCCACGCGCGTGGGAAAGGACACGTTCCTGAACCAGGTCATCAAGCTCGTCGAAGAGGCCCAAGGGTCGAAGATCCCTATCCAGGTCTTCGCCGACCGAATAACCGGGGTGTTCGTCCCGGTCGTCTTTCTCGTGGCGGCGGCCACCTTCGCCGCGTGGATGCTTTTCCCCGCCTTCTTCGGCTCGATTGCGCTGTGGGCGAGCACCTTCCTTCCCTGGGTGAACCCGACCATGGGGCCGACGGCGCTTGCGCTCTTCGCGGCGATCGCCGTGCTTGTCATCGCCTGCCCCTGCGCGCTCGGTCTCGCCACGCCGACCGCCCTCATGGTCGGCAGCGGGGTGGGAGCGCAGAATGGGGTGCTGATCCGAAAGGGAGCGGCTATCCAGATTCTGAAGGACGTACAGATCATCGTGCTGGATAAGACCGGGACGATCACGCAGGGAGCCCCCGGCGTCACCGATATCGTGCCCCTAAACGGCTTCGAGCGGCAGCAGCTCCTGCGCCTGGCGGCGGCCGCCGAGCGCGGCTCCGAGCATCCGCTCGGCCGCGCGATCGTCGCCCACGCGGAGTTGCCTGCTGCCGGTGCGGATACATCGAGCGGCGGATCGAGGGCGGCCCTGCAGACCGGGAGAAACGGCGGCGCTGCAAAAGGCGAGCCTGGGCGCGAGGATGGCGATCGGGCGGCTTCGGCCGAGCAGTTCGCCGCGATGAGCGGCCGCGGAATTCGGGCGCGCATCGACGGGCGGAGCGTCCTCGTCGGAACCACCGCCCTCCTCGAGGAGGCGGCGATAGCGGTCGACGAGGAGGCGCGGGGCGTAAAGCAACGGCTCGAGAGCGAGGCGAAGACAGTGATGTGGGTTGCAATCGACGGCAAGCCCGCGGGTCTCGTTGCCGTCGCCGATCAGGTGAAGCCCTCAAGCGCCGCCGCCATCGCCGAGCTTACCGCGCTCGGCTTCGAGGTCGCGATGCTCACCGGCGACAACGAGCCAACTGCGCGGGCCATCGCCCGAGCGGTGGGAGTCAGCCGCGTGATAGCAAATGTCCTTCCCGAGGGGAAGGCGGCCGAGATCAAGCGCCTGCAGGCGGAAGGAAAGCTCGTCGCCATGGTCGGCGACGGAATCAACGACGCGCCCGCGCTCACCCAGGCCGACGTAGGAATTGCCATCGGGACGGGAACCGACATCGCGATCGAGGCCGGGGACATCGTCCTGGTGCAGGGCGATCTCCAGACCGTGGTCAAGGCAGTCCGCCTAAGCCGAGCGACCTTTCGAAAGATTCAGCAGAATCTCTTCTGGGCCTTCTTCTACAACGTCGTGATGGTGCCGCTCGCCATCGCCGGGGTGATGCACCCGGTCCTGGCCGAGATCGCCATGGCCGCAAGCTCGATCAACGTCGTCACCAACTCGCGCCGCCTCCAGAAGGCAAAGATCCAGTCCGGCGCGTAGCGCCTCGAGGGCGCCTGCACCCGTTCGGCGCAAATCGTCACGCAGGAGCGCTGCCGGCGCGGTAATTGCGCGGCAGCGCGGCCTGCGTCGATCGTGCCGCCCCGGTGCTCCGATTCAGCTCTCGAGAATGCGGTCGGCGTCCTCCTGGAAAGCATCCATGACGAAGGAGATCCCGCTCACTCGCGCCGCGTCCTCGGTGAGGGCCACGATGTTGCTCCGGTCGAGGGAATCGAGGCGGAAGCCCCGGGCCCCGGCCATGAACTGGGTCAGGCCGGTGCGCAGCTTATCGACAAAGGTGTAGATCGCTACCGCTCCGAGCGGTACCCGCGAGGCATCCTTGCCGAACCGCTCCTTGAGGGCGGACCAGCCTGCGAAGATCTGCTCCGGGGTCGTGCCGTACTGGCTCACCGAGTTCGGCAGCTCGTCCCAGTTTCTGCCCTGCTTCTTGGCAAGCGCGTCGGCTACGTTGTCGCCGACAAAGCCGGGGATCATCAGAGCCCGGCCCATGCAGACCGCCTTGAAATAGGGCGCGCCCATCGCAAGTACCTTGAAGATGTGATCCTCGGTGGAGAATCCACCAGCCATGGCAAGGTCGGGAATCCACTTGCCCCTCGCCGCGAGCTTGTGGGCGCAGCGGTAGGCCATCGACTGGAGATAGAAGGTCGGGATCCCCCACTCCTCCATCATCCGCCAGGGGCTCATCCCCGTGCCGCCCCCCGCCCCATCGATGGTGACCAGGTCTACCCGCGCTTCCGCAGACCACTTGATGGCCATAGCCAGCTCGCGCATTCCATAGGCCCCGGTTTTCAGGGTGACCCGCTCCGCCCCGACCGTCCGGCGCAGGTATTCGACCCTCCGGAGGAAATCCTCCTCGTCGACGAAGCCCAGCCGCGAATGGCGCTCGAACTCCTTGATCCCGCCGCTCTTGAAGGCGGCCTGCACCGCCTCGTTGGCGGGATTGGGTGTGACGATGTAGCCGCGCTTCTGCAGCTCGATCGCCCGGTCGAGCTCGCGGATCTTTATCTCGCCGCCGATGCACTTGGCGCCCTGCCCCCACTTCAGCTCTATCGAGGTAACCCCGAGCTTTTCGACGACGTACTCGGCGACCCCGAGCCGGGCATCCTCCACGTTCAGCTGTACGATGATGTCGCCGAACTCGTCCTGCCACTCCTTGTAGATTTTGACCCGGCGTTCCATCTCGGGGGAGCGAGCTACCTTCCCCTTGGCATCGAGCTCAAGCTTCGGGTCGATCCCGCAGACGTTCTCTCCGATCACGACCGTAATCCCCGAGATCGCCGCTCCCGCAGCGTAGCTATCCCAGTGCTTGCGAGCGATGTCAGTAGAGCCGAGGGCTCCCGTGAAAATAGGCATCCTCATCCGGACCGGATGGTTGTGCCCATACACGGCCGAGGTATCCACTTCGGGGAAGATGGCCTTGTCGGGATTCGCCTCGTCGATAGCCTTGGCTCCGTAGGCGTATCCCATGATGTTGAGGTGCGAGTAGTCTATCGGATACTTCTTGTCGCCTCCGGCGATGACGGAGCCGAAAGGCCCCGGATAGATCACCTCGCGTCCTCGCAGGGAGGCCTTGAAGATGTCGCAGTTGCCAGTGCAATCGTCCATGCATCGCGTGCAGATCCCTGAATAGGGCGCGATATCCCTTGAGCGGTTCTTGGTTCCAATGGCCTCGTTCTGGCCCGGCTGCTGAAGATTCATGATCGTTCCCCCTTTTGCGTAGTGTCACGCCCCGGCGCGTGTCGGATCGCAAGAATCGAGATAGATCGCTAGTGGTTTTGGTTATGTAGCTAGGATACGCTCGCCCTCGCCATCTGCGCAAGCAGAAAAAAGGCTCTTCCGCGCTCGCGGGAGTAGCAGAGTGCCGCCTCGATGGCGAGCGCGCTCAGACTACCAATGGCGCCCCATGGCTCGGCGATGCTCCATGTGGGCCTGGCGGCCGCCAGGCCGCGCGAGCGGCTGGGGCGCGCGGTCGGCCGCGCATGGAGCGGCCAATCCCCTTCACGCGGCCTTCGGCCGATGCACCTTCCGCCGTCCGTCAGAGCTCCGGCATGTCGTAGAGGCCGCCGGCGTTTATCACGTCTTTGTAACCCGAGGCCTTCATGAGCTTCGCGGCGAGGGCGCTCCGCGACCCCGTCTCGCAGTACACGACAACCGGCTTCTCTTTGTCGCCGATCTCCCCCATGCGCCGCATGAGATCCCGCACCGGGATATTGAGCGCATTCGGGTAGTGGCCGTCCTCGAACTCATCGGGGGTTCGCACGTCGACGACCATTGCGCCCGACTTGATCTTCTCAGCGATTATGTTCATTCCTGCTCTCCAAACTTGAACTCCGGCAGGAGCGCAAGGCTCCGCACTCCACCCGCCACGTACTCGACCCGGTCGAATCCCGACTGCGCGAGGCGCCGGAGAGCTACGTGGCCGGCATAGCCGTCTTCGGAGATCACGATTATCTCGCGATCGCACGCGAGCTCGTCAAGCCGGTCGGCAACCTCGTCCAGGGGGATGTGCACCGCCCCGGGAATGGGCGCCGCGAGCTGCTCGCCCAGGGTGCGCACATCAAGAGCGACAGCATCGCCCTCCACAATCCGCGCCCACGCCGTACCGGCCTCGAGCGCCGGCGAATAGCCCGAGAGGTCATTCTGGGCGGCATATGCCGCCATGTTGAGGGGATCGTTTGCCGCCCCGAAGGGAGGCGCATAGGCAAGATCGAGCTCTGCGAGGTCGTCGATGGTGAGCTCCCCGGCGAGCGCGGTTGCCGCCACGTCGATTCGCTTGTCCACTCCCGCCCTTCCGAAGGCCTGGGCGCCCAGAAGTCTGCGGGAGGAGCCATCGTAGATGAGCTTCAGGCTCACCTCCTCGGCTCCCGGGAAATAGGTGACATGGTGGGCGCGGTGGACTGTAGCGACGCGCACATCGAAGCCCGCTTCGCGCGCCGATGCCGTCGAGAGACCGGTCATCGCAAAGGCGCTCTCCAAGACCTTGAGAATCGTGGTGCCGAGCGCGCCGCGATAGCTCATCGACCCCCCGAGAGCGTTGGTGGCGGCAATCCTCCCTTGGCGGTTCGCCGGTCCCGCGAGAGGCAGGCGGACGCTTCGCCCGGAGACACGAAGGGCTACCTCGATCATGTCGCCGGCGGCCCAGATCCGCGGATCAGAGGTGCGAAGGTGCTCGTCGACGACGAGCCCGCCCGCCGGCCCTACCGCAAGCCCGGCCGCGCGCGCAAGGGACAGGTTCGGGCGAACCCCCGCAGCGACGAGGACCAGGTCGGCTGGCACCTCCCGCCCGTCATCGAGGCGCGCGCGGCCGGGCACGATTTCCGTCACCGAGCGCCCAACCTCGACTCGCGCCCCCGCCTTCCGGAAAAGCCCCCGGATCATCGCGCCAAACTCGGGATCGGCGGGCGGCATCAAATGGTCGGTCAGCTCGACTATCGACACCGCAAGGTCGCGCTTCAGGAAAGCCTCGGCAGCCTCGAGCCCTACGAAGCCTCCCCCGATGACGAGCGCGCTCTTGGCGTGTTGCTCTTCGATGAAGTGATGAATGCCGTCCATGTCGGGGATCGTCCAGAGATTGAAGACGTTTGGCGCATCGATGCCGGGGATGGGCGGGTCGATCGGGCTCCCGCCCTGGGCAAGGATGAGCGAGTCATAGGGGAGGTCACGCTCGCCTTCAGCATCCCGCACACGAATGCTGTGCCCCTCGCGGTCGATCGAGAGCGCTTCGCTTTCGAGAAGGACCTCCACGGCATAACGGGAAAAGAAGCCTTCCGGCGTTTGGAGGATCAGGCTGCTTCGCTTCGCTATATCGCGCGAAACGAAGTAAGGAAGCCCGCAATTCGCAAACGAGACATAGCGCCCTCGCTCCACGACCGTGATGCTCGCCCGCTCGTCGAGCCGCCGGGCTCGTGCCGCGGCAGTTGCCCCCGCGGCAACGCCGCCGATGATGACCAGACCTTTCCCCTTTTTTTCGGGCACGGCATTTCTCCTGTGTGCTTTCGCACGCAAATGTATATTAAAAGCTTTATATAGTCAATGGAAGATGAAGCTTGCGGCGGCACCCCACTCGAACGGGCGCCGCGAAATCCGCACATCCCGGCCGGGCCGCATCGTCCGGATCGAAGCAGGCGTTACCCAACCGATCCGGTGTATAATGCCGCTCATCCGAACGAAAAGGAGCGAGCTCATGCCCGATGGAGGTGCGCCGCAACGGCGCCTGGTGGATATCATCATCCTCATCTACCTTTTTTTCAATTTGTTTTTCATCAGCTACCTCTTCGACCTCGAGCAGATCGTCATCACCAATACCTCCCACTTCACCTATCCGGTCTGGCCTCCGCGCTTCATCGTCGATCTCTCGCATTGGTGGGGAAGAAACTTCGATCCCCTCCTCAACGCCCGCCCGGTGTGGTGGCGAGCGACGATTTGGATAGATGCAATCTTCTTTGGCCCCTACTACGCCTTCGCGATCTACGCATTTCTCAAGAGAAAGAACTGGATTAGGGTCCCGAGCATCGTCTATGCCGCGGTCATGCTCACGAACGTCACCATCATCCTCTCCGAGGAGATCTGGGGACCGCATGCGACGCCGCACCTGGCCGCGGTGGTCGGGGCAAACGCCTCCTGGATCGTCGTACCGGCGCTCATCCTCTACCGCATGAGCCGCGAGCCCTTTCCCCCCTCGGATGCACGCGGAGGCGAGCGATGAGCGGGGCCGAAGCAGGTCGCCGACGGTCTCAGCTCTCGCGAGGAGCCTCGATAGGCTGGTGTATCGCCATCTACCTGGTCGCCGCCGCGGCCGCCTACCTCGCTGGCGGAAGCCTGAAGGGGGCAAGCCCCCTCCTCCGGGCTGCGACCGGCGATCTTGCGGCGACGCTCGTCGTCTTCGTCGGAAGTATCGTCTTCGACAACTCGAGCATGTACGATCCCTACTGGAGCGTCGCTCCCGTGCCGATCGCGGCCTACTGGACCGTGGTCGCGCTACGCTACGGCGCGGGTCTCTCGATCCGCGACCTGGTCATTCTCGCGCTCGTGCTCGCCTGGGCGGTGAGGCTTACCTACAACTGGCTTCGCCGCTGGCGCGGAATTGGTCACGAGGACTGGCGCTACGCCGATTTTCGCCGCTACGGGAGGCCCCTCTACTGGATCGTGAGTTTCCTCGGCTTTCATCTCTTTCCGACCGTGCTCGTCTTCGGCGGCTGCCTCTCGCTCTACGCGGTCCTCACCGCCGGACCCGCTGCCGTCCGCCTTCTCGACGCCGCCGCCGTCGTCGTCACCTTTGTTGCCATCTGGATCGAGGCGCGCTCCGACCGCGAGCTCCGCCAGTTCCTCGCTAGCGGTCCGGCCAAGGGCGAGATTCTCGAGACGGGGTTGTGGGCGCATTCCCGCCACCCCAACTACTTCGGCGAGGTTCTCTTCTGGTGGGGGCTCTACCTCTTTGCCCTCGCCGCCCATCCTTCCTGGTGGTGGGTCATCGTCGGACCGGCGGCCATCAGCCTGCTCTTCCTCTTCGTGAGCGTGCCGATGATGGAGCGCCACATGGCGGCTCGCCATCCCGGCTACGCCGAGCTCCAGGAGGGGCGCTCGCCGTTCCTTCCCTGGTTCGACCGGACGGGGTCGTGAGGGTCGATCAAGGCCGGCGCGCATCGGCAGCTGCGATGTCCGCCGTCGGCATGACTGCCGTGCGCGTGGGCAAGCTCTTCCCGCGGCGACCGTGGGAGGGGAGGATTCTCTCGCTCCACGAGGAGGCCGCGAACCTCCTCCATGAAAGCGGCCTCCTGCTCTCCCTGGTGACGCGCAGCGGCTCGATGACTGATCTCTCGGTTGAGCTCCGGCTTCCCGGAGACGGCTCGCTTCGCTCTCTGCTCGAGCGCGGCGCACGCGCGGCGGGGAGCGCCAACCTTCTCACGCTGGGGGATCTCGCGATCGACCTCTCGGCGGCGCCGCTCTGGAGCGGGGCGCTCACTGCCCGCATGCTTGCCGGCGCGAGCCATTCCGGCTCATCGCGCTTTCTACCCTCGCGGGTCCGACTGCTTCCCGGACACGGACGAACGCCCAGCCTGGCGCCGCTCGCGGGGGTGGCGACCCTCCTCGGCCAGGCCCTTGCGATCAACGCCGGCGAGGAGGGGCTCGCGGGGCTCGCTCTCCGCCCCGAGGGCACCAATCGCTTCGCCCTGCGCTGCGGGGAGCTCCTTGCCGCCGTCGAGGCTCCGGCGACGCGCCGCCGGCGGATACCGCTCGCCTCCCGGCCCGTAGCCCTTCGGGGGCTCTCGCCTCTCGTCGGGCTCGGGATCGGGCTCACCCCCTCGGGCGACGATTTCCTTGCCGGCGCGCTCCTCGGCGAGCGAATCGCCCTGCTTGCCGGAAGCGGCCGTCCTCCCCTTCTCATCGATCGGGAGGAGATTGCCGGAGCGCTTGCCGGAACCAGCGCCGCCGGAGCGACTCTCCTCCGGCTTGCCCTTCACGACTCCTTTCCCGCCTACCTGCTCGACCTCGCACGCGAGGTGGTCGCGGCACGCGGTCCTGCTGAAGTGCTCGCCGCCGTCAGGCGCGCGGCCACCCACGGGGAGACCTCGGGCAGCGACGCCTGCACCGGGCTCTGGTGGTACTTGAGGCTCCTGTCCCGCGGGGCGCCGGGCAATGCGCCCGCCGTCAGCTCGTCGTGAGGTGAGGCTTGAATCCCAATCCGTACAGCTTGATGCCGACGGCGATGAACCAAGCAGGCAAGAGAAGACCGTAGAGGCTATAGAGGGCGCCGATCTGAGGCCGGATCGCCTCGAAGATCATGCCGATTGCGCCCGCGGCAATTCCCAGGTAGGCTACCCCGACCGGGAAGATGCCCCGCACCATGCACAACGACAGGACAAGAATCCCCACCGCGGTCAGGATCCCCGCCGAGGAAACCGCGTTCGCAGTAGCTAGGAAGCCCTCTGCCGCACTGACGAGCGCAACGCGCTGGGCATCCCCCGCCGCCGTCACATATTGACCGCTTAGGTAGAGAAGCCCTCCGCTCAAGGATTGGGGGCTCGCGTCTAGGGCAAGGGCTACCACCTCGGAGACAATTCCTACCAGCCCGCCGAGCGCCGCGGCGCTCTTGTTTACCTCTTTGAGAGAGACCGAGACGGCGAGGAACACACCGAGGGCAGGAACGCTTAGGCCCACGAAGCATATCAGCTCCGCGAGATAGACCGCCCTATGGGAGGCGATGTACTCCAAGACGGCGGCTCCTCCTGCGGCCGGAGGCTGCGGTGCGGCGAACAGGAGCACCAGGGGTACGACAACCATGATCACATAGAGCAGGGCCAAGAGGCTCCCGACTGCATAGAGCATTCGCCACGATGGATCCGGCGAAACCTCGACTCGTCTGAGGCCGTGCCTCTTCATCCTACACGCGTCTCACGGCTCCGCCGCGCGGTCGGGGGTGTGGCTCCGCAGCTCCGGGGCTGAGCGGCAGGAGCCCGTCGGGCTCTTGGTGATCCAGTTGTCGATCGGCTCCTTGTTTCGGATCGCCCGCCAGACGTCCTCGAAGCGCATGGGCATGTGGAGCAGCTCCGCGCCGGTTGCGCCCTGGATCGCATTTCCGAGCGCCGGGGCAACCGAGATCATCGGATGCTCGCCGACGCCGCGGGCGCCGAAGGGCCCGTCCAGCTGCGGGGTCTCCACCACGAAGCTCTCGATCTCCTCGGGCAGGTCGCGAGCTGTGGGGATCTTGTTGTCGGTAAAGGATGGATTGAGGAGGTGGCCCTGCTCGTCGTAGATGTAGCCCTCGCAGGTTGCGGTCCCGAGCCCCTGGATCATCCCGCCGACGCACTGTCCCCGCACGATGGCCGGGTTGATCGCCTTGCCCACGTCGAAGACCGAGGCCACCTTGAGGACGCGGTACTCGCCGGTCTCGGGATTCACCTCGGCGACGACGCCGTGGGCGCCGTAGGTCCAATCGAGGGCGGGGAGCCCCTGTCCGGTCTCCTTGTCGAGGTTGGTAAGGCCCTGCGCGATGTAGCGTCCAACCCCCACGAGCGGCCCGCCGATGCCGTTGCCGTCGGGATAGGCGTAGCCCACCGAGAGCTGAGCGAAGGTTACCGACCGCGCCGGAGCGTGTGCGACGAAGATTTTCGCCTCGTCATGGTCAAGGTCACTCTGCTCTGCGCGAAGGACCTGGGCTGCGACCTCATAGGCCTTCCCGAGGAGGTCGTCGCAGGCGAGCAGCGCCGCGTTTCCGCTGAGGATGAGGCCCTTCGAGGCAACGGTCTGCCAGTCGTAGGGATCGTGGTCGGTATCTTTCTCGATGACCACCTTCACCCGCTCGAGCGGAAAGCGCAGCCGCTCGGCGACGATCTGCGCGATGGCGGTAGCCGAGCCTTGGCCGATCTCCGTCAGGGCGAAGTTCACATTCACCGTGCCGTCGCTGTTCATTTTGATGATGACGGCCGTGGCCGTGAAGGGGGGCATCGCCGGCGCCTTGTGGAGCGCGGCCACACCCTTGCCGATCTTCCACCCGCTCTTCTTCTCGCGCGCCTCTTCCTCCGGGGTGAGCTTGCCGTAGCCCACCGCCTTCGCCGCCGTGTCGATGCACTTGACCACGTTGCCTGAATGCTCGCTTAGCTTCTCGCCGGTAAGGGTGATTGAGCCCGGGTGCAGGGCATTCTTGCGCCGGAACTCGACCGGATCCATCCCGATGGCGTGCGCCACCAGGTCCATGTGGCGCTCCAGCCCCCAGTGAAACTCAACGTGCCCGAAGCCGCGATAGGCGGTGCCGTAAGGCTTGTTGGTGTAGATGGTGTAGGCATCGAGCCAGGCGTTGGGGATCTCATAGGGACCGGCCCCGGAATAGCCGGAGGCTCGCGTGACATTTACGGCGTAGTCGGCGTAGGCTCCCGCATCCCAATACATGGTCATCTGCTGGGCGACGATCTTCCCATCCGCGCGAACGCCGGTCTTTATCCGGTAGGTGAGCGCGCTGCGGCAGGGCAGCAGGCTGAACTCCTCCTCCCGCGTAGCCTGGAACTTCACCGGCCTGCCTCCCGCCTTGCGCGAGAGGCAAGCGACCAGCGGCTCGAGATGGATTCCCGCCTTGCCGCCGAAACCCCCGCCGACATGAGGGACGATTACCCGGACGTTATTCAGGGGCAGCTTGAAGGCGAAACAGAAGAGGTTCCGCACGGTGAAGGGCGACTGGGCACTGGTCCAGATGGTGATGTTGTCGCCGCTTTTCCACTCCACGATGGCGACATGCGTCTCCATCGGGACGTGCTGCACGGAGGGGTTGGTGTATTCCCGCTCGACCACCCACTCCGCCTCGGCGAACCCCTTCTCGATATCCCCTTTGCGGAGCTTGGTGAGGTTGGCGATGTTGGTACCGGGAATCGGCGTGAAAACCTCTTTCACGTAGTCGTAGCTGCCGAGATCCGGATGGACCAGGGGTGCATCCTTCTTGAGCGCCTCGACATGGTTGAGCACCGCGGGTAGGACCTCGTAGTCGACCTCGATAAGGTCCACCGCCTTCCGTGCTATCGCGAGGGTATCCGCGGCGACCGCCGCCACGGCCTCGCCATAGTGGCGCACCTCATCCTTTGCAAGGATATCCTTGTCGACCACGTACAGCCCGAGACGATAGGAGAGCTCTTTACCGGTGAGAACCGCCCGGACCCCCGGAAGGGCGGCGGCTTTCGCGGTGTTGACCTTCTTGATTCGAGCGCGGGCGTGGGGACTCTTCTTCACCTGGGCGTAGAGCATGCCGGGAAGAACCATATCGCTCGCATAGATCGCCTCCCCGGTGAGCTTCTCCCTTGCGTCAACGCGGGTTGCGTCGCGACCGACATATCGCAGGCTCTTGAGCTCGACCTCTTCAAACATGCCTCAACTCCCCTTTCTTCACCGGCTGGCCCGAGGCCTCCAGAACAGCCTCGATGATCTGCTCGTAACCGGTGCAGCGGCAGAAGTTCCCCTCGATGCCGTCCTTGATCTGCTCGACCGTCGGCTTGGGGGTTCGCCGCAACAGGTCGCGCACCGACATGACCATGCCGCCCGTGCAGAATCCGCACTGGACCGCGTTGTGATGCTCGAAGGCCGCCTGAATTTCCGAAAGCTTCCCGTCCTTCGCCTCGCCCTCGATCGTCTCCACGTTCGATCCGTCGGCTTCGACGGCAAGGACCATGCAGGAGTTCACCGCCCTCCCGTTGAGGATGACCGTGCACGCTCCGCACTCGCCGGCGCCGCATCCTTCCTTTGTCCCGGTGATTCCAAGGTCCTCGCGCAGAAAGTGAAGGAGCGTTCGGTTTTCTTCGACCTCGCGCTCGTAGCGCCCGCCGTTTATCGTCATCGCGATTCTCATCATTTCACCTCCGTGAGGAGCCTTCGGATGAACACCCCTACCATGAACTCGCGATATTCCTTGGTGCATCGAACGTCGCTTATGGGGCTTATCGCTCGCATCGCGGCGGCAACCACCGCGTCGGCCGGCTCGCTTTCCTTGAGGTCGCCGACGAAGACGGGAGTCGGCGCGGCCGAGCTTATCCCCAATCGCAGCGCACCGTCCTTCTTGGCGAGAGCTACTCCGACGATGCCCAGGTCGTGGCCGTTGATCCTCTTCAGCTTGTGATATGAGCCGCGAGTGTCGGCCGCGCGCGCGGGAACCTCGATTCGCTCGAGAAGCTCGTCCTTCTGCAGAACGGTCTTTTTGACTCCCGTAAAGAACTCTCGAAAGGGTACCTCGCGCTCGCCCCGATGCGACACGATGACCGCCTTTGCATTGAGACAGAGCAGAGCGGGGGCCATGTCGGAGCAGGGGGAGGCATTCACGACATTCCCGATCACGGTGGCGCGGTTCCTCACCTGATGCGAAGCCAGGTCGCGGGCGCACACGGCGAGAAGTGGAAAAGCGCTTCGGATCTTCTCGTTCTCTAGAACCTCGTTGATGGTTGCCGAGGCACGAATGATAAGCCCCTCGCGCTCGCTCCAGGAAATCCCTGCAAAACCTTCTACGCTCTTGACGTTGACGACATAATCCGGCGCCGCGAGTCCGTTTCGGATATTAACGAGGAGATCAGTTCCTCCTGCGAGAAGCTTCGCGGATGCGCCGTGCTCGCCGAGCATGCGCAGGAGCTCTTCCCGCGTTCTGGGTGCCAGATATCGGAAGGCGTGTAGCATGCAGCCTCCTTGCGGTGGACCTTCCGCCAAAGAAAACAGTTAGCCGCAGCAATAGTCCTTCTGCGACTCCGTGCATGGGAAAACGGAAGATGACGTGTATTTATGGCTCTAGTAAATCACTGTAATTCGTATTTGTCAAATTGATTCTTGCGCCCGCCGTGCACCGTGCACGTCGAGCACGAATCGGCTCGAAAGCGCGTCGTCCCGCGATTCCGCAAACTTTTTCTTTGACAAATGCGAAGAGCGGCGCCTAAGATAATTCTTCCGGCGATCCAAGGATGGAAAGTTGCGTCCGTTTCGAGTTGGGGTTCGGTACGATCCCCCGAAAAACCTGGGTTCGGGTTTGACACTGCATACTCAAGGAGGCAGTCATGGCGAAATTTGCCAAGATCTATGACATTGAAGAAGTCCCTCCGATTGGCAAGTCGATCCCCCTTTCCTTTCAGCACGTCTTTGCCATGTTCGGAGCGACAATTCTTGTTCCACTGCTTACGGGCCTCAATCCCGCAGTAACGCTTTTCTGCTCCGGACTGGGCACCCTGATCTTCCATCTCGTCAACAAGGGGAAGGTCCCGGCCTACCTCGGCTCTTCCTTCGCTTTCATCGCGCCGATAATAGCCGTCTCCAAGACCTACGGCGCACAGGGTGCCCTCGGCGGCATGATGGCTGCCGGAATCGTCTACCTTATCGTATTTGCGATTATTGCCTTTGTCGGCCTTGAATGGATCGACCGTGTCCTTCCGACGGTGGTCGTCGGTCCGGTCGTCATGATAATCGGGTTGAGCCTCACCCCAGTTGCGATTCAGGAAGCGGAGAAGGGACTGTGGACAGCGTTCATTACCGCGGCCATTGTCATCGCTGCAAGCATCTTCGGGAAAGGCTTCTTCAAGATCATCCCCATTCTGCTCGGCACTGTCGGGGGCTATATCGTTGCGATCCTCTTCGGACAGGTCAACTTTGACGTTATCAACAAGGCGGCGTGGGTCGGGCTGCCTCAGCTCACTATCATCACCGGTCACCTGCCGATGCTGAGTTGGGGGGCTGTGAGCCTTATCGCTCCAATTGCAATTGCGACGATAGTCGAGGATACCGGCCACCTGCTCGTCATCGGTGAGACCGTCGACCGCGATCTCATGCACAACCCCGGCCTACATAGGGTCCTGCTCGGGAACGGGCTTGCGACCTTCGTGGCTGGTTTCCTCGGAGGTGTCCCGGAGACCACCTACGGCGAGAACATCGGCGTGCTTGCGATCACTCGCGTGTTCAGCTCCCGCGTGATCCAGGGGGCGGCTATCATCGCCATCATCCTGAGCTTCATCGGGAAGTTCGGCGCCGCAATCGAGACGATCCCTGAGCCGGTTCTCGGCGGGGTCACGATCATCCTCTACGGAATGATCGCCTCGGTCGGTTTGCGGAACATGGTCGAAGCGAGGGTCAATATGGCCAACAACCGCAACCTCCTCATCGTCTCGGTCATCTTCACCCTGGGAGTCGGCGGCATCGCGCTCACCTTCGGCAAGATATCCTTCATCGGAATCGGGCCGGCGGCGATCATCGGTATCCTTCTGAACCTCGTTCTTCCGAGAGACAAGGAAGCCGTCGAAGCGACGACCGTCAAGTGAGGCGCACGGCGACCGCGCGGCGGGCTTGATGCCGGAAACTTGCGCCGCCGCGCCGCCGAGCGCCCGAACAACGAGGGGGCCGGTGTGCGGAAATGCGGCAAGCCGACCCTCTTCTCAGGCCCGCCTCAAGGAGCTGCTATCAGGGCTTTGGCTATCGCGTCGAGCTCTTCCAGCCGAATTGAGCGAATGTCTTTTTCGACCACCGCGCGGACCAGGAAGCGATCGACGAGCGATAGACGCTTGAGCTCGATCGCCCCACCGACGACCCTGCGAATCCGCGCGTGCGCGGTGAGCCACGGCGGAAAGGCGGCCTCGAGCTCGGACTGCGCCCGTTCGCCCGTGTAGAGGCAGCAGATGAAGAGTCCGACCGCCGCGCGAAGGAGGTCCTTGCGGTTGGCCTCGCAGAAACGTTCGACCGCCTTCATCACGCGACCGGCATAGATAGGCCCCGCCACCACGATGGCGTCGAAGCCGTCTAAACCGCCCCGCACGCGCCGGCGCATGTCGCGCGCCTCGACTTCGCCCGGCAGACGCTTCGCGAGATAGCGAGCGCATTCCTCGGTCGTCCCGTACCGCGTTGCGTAGGCGATCAGGGTCTTCATACTCCCCCTTCCTTTGCGTCTTGCGCGCTCCTGCGGATGTGATAGAGGCGGTTCCGCAGATACAGCGCGGTGTCGGCAGCGACCATGACTCCGTTGAGCGCGTAGAGATAGACCACCGCGTCCGGGTCGTAGAATATCTTGTGGAGAATGCCTGCGATGTAGCCGACCAACAGCGCGAGCAGGAAGATGAGGCTCTTTGAGCCGACCTCTCGCGTCTTCCATGATTTGTAGATCGAAAACGGCCATGCCAGCCCGAAACAGACCAGCATGATTATCTCGAAAACACTCATTGCGCGCTCCCACTCGTGGCGCCATCATAGCGGAGTTGTCCGACGCTCGCAACGATCGTCCACACAGGGCCGGATCGCGGCTGCGCCTCGCCGGCTCATTTTCTTTGACAGATTTGCAGTCGCGGTCTATAATCGATTCAAGTAGCTCGGCTCTGCCGTCGATGCTCGCCGCGATAATCAAAAGTTCCTGCAGACAACCCAAAGCGTGAACTAACGCCGCGAGGCTCGAAGAAAACGAAGCTGTTGCGTTCAGCATTCCCATCTTTGCCCGCGGGCGGTCCGTTTCTGCGGGCAGGCGCAGGAAGGCGGAGAGGCAATTGTGAACAGAGTAGTCGTTGAGAAAGACTCCTACCACGATTCCGTGTTTCTCATGCTGATCAACAAGGAGGTCAAGCAGCTCGCCGGTGTGCGCGACGCCGTTGTCGCAATGGCCACCGCGATGAACCTCGAGCTCCTTGCGGGAATGGGGATCCAAACGCCCGAGCTCTCGGGGGCGACTCCGAACGATCTGGTCATCGCAGTCATCGCAGACTCGGAGGAGCCCCTCGCCGCGGCCGTTGGGGCCGCCGAAAGACTTCTCAAGGAAAAGAAGCGGCAAGGCGCCGCCGGCGCGGCCTACCGTCCGGCCAGCCTCGGCGCGGCGGTCGAGATGGTCGAGGGTGCCAACCTCGTCATAATCTCGCTGCCCGGCGCCTTCGCTGCCCGCGAGGCGGCCAGGGCTCTTGCGCACGACCTGCACGTGATGCTCTTCTCTGACAACGTCCCGCTAGAGGAGGAGATCCGGCTGAAAGAGCTGGCAGCCGAGCGAGGTCTCCTCATGATGGGTCCCGACTGCGGAACCGCGATCATCAACGGAAAGCCAATCTGCTTCGCGAATGTCGTGCGTCGGGGAAACATCGGGATTGTCGCAGCCTCGGGCACCGGCCTCCAGGAGGTCTCGTGTGCCATCGACAAGCTCGGCGGAGGAGTGAGCCAGGCGATTGGCACCGGTGGCCGAGATCTTGCGAACCCCCGCGTCGGCGGAAAGATGATGCTCATGGGGATCGAGGCTCTCGCCAACGATCCCGAGACGAAGGTTATTGCGGTGATCTCGAAGCCCCCTGCAGCGGAGGCGGCAGCCAAGGTGCTCGAGGCCTTGGGGCGCTCCGCCAAACCCTGTGTGGTTGATTTTCTCGGCGCGACAGCCTTGTCGGCGCCATCCGAAGGGATCCTGTTTGCGGGCAATCTGGAGGAGGCAGCCGGGATGGCCGTCGCGCTTGCCTCGGGCCGAAGCTATACCCCCCGCCGCTTCACGATTCCCGATGCGGAGATCGAGCGCATCCTCAAGCTCGAAACCTCCCGGATGGCAAAGGGACAACGATACCTTCGCGGGCTCTTCACCGGCGGCACCCTGGCGGACGAAGCCCTCTTCCTCCTCGATGCGAAGCTCGGCGGGATCCATTCCAACAACCAGACCCGAAAGGAGCTGCGGCTCTCCGATCCGCGGGTCTCGCTTAATCACACCATCGTGGACCTGGGAGACGACCTTTTCACGGTGGGGAGACCCCACCCCATGATCGATCCTTCCATTCGCGAGGAGCGCATCGACGCCGAGGGCGAGGATCCCGAGGTCGCGCTCCTTCTCATCGACCTCGTGCTCGGATACGGCTCGCATGCCGACCCGGCCGGGGCGATCGCCCCAAGCCTCAAGCGCGCAAAGGCGAAGGCGGCCGCGCGAGGGGGCTATCTCTCCGTCGTCGCCTCGATCACCGGAACGGAGGGGGACTTCCAGAAGATTGCGCTTCAGCGGCGAACGCTCGAAGAGGCCGGCTGCGTTGTGATGGCGACCAATTACCAGGCTGCGATGCTCGCCTTGAAGCTGCTCGAGGGGAGGTGAGGCAACGATGAAGGTCCAGGCAATCAATGCGCTTTTCCGCAGCGAGCTATCCGTCATCAACATGGGGCTTGACGGCTTCGCCGATGACCTCGAGGGCGAGGGTGTCGCGGTCGCGCGCGTCGCATGGAAGCCGCCCGCGGGCGGCGACGCGAGGCTGGCGGAGATGCTGTCGCGCCTCGAGAGCGCGGCCACCGTTGATATCGCCGCCGCGAACGAGGAGGCGGCCAACCGCATCCTTTCCGGTAAACCCACCCTTGTGGACATCGGAAGGGCGATCGATGTGGTCCCGGGAATGAAGAAGCGGATGCTCCTCCACTCCGGGCCTCCAGTGACCTGGGAGCGCATGAGCGGGCCGATGCGCGGAGCGGTCATCGGCGGGCTGCTCTACGAAGGGCTTGCCCGTTCACGGGATGAGGCGGAGCTCCTCGCAGCCTCGGGCGAGATCGAGTTCAGCCCCTGCCATCACCACGCCGCGGTAGGTCCGATGGCTGGGATCGTGACCGCGAGCATGCCGGTGTGGATCCTCGAGAACAAGACCTTCGGAAACCGCGCCTACTGCACCCTCAACGAAGGGCTGGGCAAGGTTCTCCGCTACGGAGCCTTCTCGGATGAGGTGATCGCAAAGCTCAAGTGGATGGAGAACGAGCTCGCCCCGATCTTGAAGAAGGCGCTCGCCGCGCACGGCGAGATCGACATGAAAAGCCTCATCGCGCAGGTGCTCCAGATGGGCGATGAGGGCCACAACCGCAACCGCGCGGGCACCTCGCTCTTCATCCGCGAGATGGCTCCCGTCCTCGTCACCCTCGATGAGGATCGCGAGAAGATCGCAAAGGTCTTGAGGTTCCTCAACGGCAACGACCACTTTTTTCTCAACCTCTCGATGCCAAGCTGCAAGTGTACCGTGGATGCCGCCGCGAACGTGCCCGGCAGCTCGGTCATCGTGACCATGGCGAGAAACGGGACCGACTTCGGCATCCGGGTCTCGGGTTTGGGCGACCGCTGGTTCACCGCCCCCGCCTCGATGGTCGAAGGGCTCTACCTGCCGGGATTCACCGCGGCGGATGCGGCGCCCGACATCGGGGACTCGACGATCACGGAAACCTGCGGGATCGGAGGCTTCGCGATGGCCGCCGCCCCTGCAATCGTCAAGTTCGTGGGCGGGTCGCCCGAGGATGCGCTCGACGTAACCCGCCGCATGTATGAGATCACCCTTAAGGAAAACGACACCTACCAGATCCCGGCTCTCGACTTTCGAGGAACCCCGACTGCGATCGATTTGCTCAAAGTCGAAGAGACGGGGATTCTTCCGGCTATCAACACCGGCATCGCGCACAAGGAGCCGGGAGTCGGGATGGTGGGAGCGGGGCTGGCAAAGCCGCCGCAGAAGTGTTTTGACGAGGCGCTCGAGGCCTTCGCCCGGAAATATGCTCAAGGAGGCAACGCATGAAGTTCATCGATCTCACGATACCGCTCGGCATCGGCACTCCCCCCTGGCCGACCTACATTCCCCTGCAAGTTCAGTATTTCAAGCGGCAGGCTCCCAACGGAGCGAACGGGCAGGTGGTGACCCACTCGAACCACGTCGGCACCCATCTTGACGGGGAGATCCACTTCTACACCCCCGGCAAGGATATCGCGAGCCTTGACCTCGACTTCCTCGTTCACGAGGGGGCGGTCGTCGATCTTTCCGACTGTGCCGCGGATTATGACGTCTATACCTCGAAGCAGGTCGAGGAGCGCGTCGAGGTGAAGGAGGGCGACATCCTCATCATCCATACCGGCTTCCATCACTTCGGCTGGGATCAGCCAACCGCGGACGAGATTCGCTACATGGTGAAGCATCCCGGTCCCGACCGCGAGTTCGCCGAGTGGGCGAAGAGGAAGAAGCTCCGCTGGATCGGCGTCGACTGCGGGAGCGCGGATCATCCCATGAACACCAAGATCCGCGAATGGATGCCGCGAGAGGCCGCCGAGTGCGACGCTCACTTCAAAAAGAAGTATGGCAAGGGCCTTTCGGAGTATTTCACCGAGGACAAGTACCAGCTCATGCACATCGAGATGTTCAACAAGGGGCTCATCCACGCCGAGTGCGTCGGAGGGGATCTCGATCTGCTCCTGAATCAACGCTGCACGATCGGGTGCTTCCCCTGGCGCTTCGTCGACGGCGAGTCAAGCATCTCCCGCATCGTCGCGATGGTCGACGACGACCGCTATGACGAGCTCATGAAGAAGAAGGCGAAAGCGAAGCTCACGAAATTCGGCGATGTTGCAGGCGCCGAGAACGCGTGGCTTCATGAAGAGGCGCGCAAGCTGCGCAACAGAAAATAGCTGTAAGGAGAGAACTATGGCCGGAGAAGAACTGGAGACGAAACTGCGTCCTCCTTTGCTCGATATGAAGCCCTACCCGCCCAAGGTGATAACCCTGGCAAGCGGCGAAAAGATGGTGGTGCGCGAGGCCAAGCGGAGCGAGCTCGGTGTCCTGCTTGGATCGATCTATCCCCTTCTCGGCGCACCCCGTGATTTCTACGACCTCGTGGCTGCCCGCATGTACGGCGAGCTTCTCGCGTGGTATCGCTACCGCGTCGTGAACGAGTTCGTGCTCGTCGGCGCGATCGACGGGGTGATCGCAGGGATCGTCAACAGCCGGATGGTGGATTCCCGCGTCGGAATGAGCTACCACACGATCGCCATCGAAAGAGGACTGCGCGTCGGAGCGCAGCTCTTTGCGGCCAAGATGGAGCACCACCTGGACTATCTTGGCCAGGAGGAGGTATGGATCGTCGCCGAAAGCCCGATCGGATTCAAGCGCTGGATGATCGAGTACGAGCTTGAGGACCGCTCGAATCAGTTCCCGAAGGTGTGGCATGAGCTGGGCGGAGTACCGACCTTCGTGCTCACCCGCAAGCTCTACGACGCGGTCAAGAGCCAAAAGGTCACCGGGTCGCGTCCGGTCGATCCCGCAATCCTCGCGACCGCGGACAAGCTGAAGATGCCGTCGGAGTATCCCCAGCTGCCGGGCTACAAGAGGGAGAAGTCATGAGACGAGTCGCGGTTGTCGGTATCGGCCACACGGTCTTCGGCAACCTGAGCGAGTTCGATCTCGTCGACGTGCTGGCCTTCGCCTCGGGCAACGCCCTCGACGATGCCGGCATTCTCGCGGATCGCAAGATCATCGACCAGGTGATCGTCGCGAACATGGGGGGAGGCATCCTCATCCATCAGACCGGCATCGCCTCTTCGCTCGTGAGCCGAATGGACATGGAGCCCGCGATGGCAGAGCTCGTCGAGAACGGGCCTGCAAGCGGGGCCAGCGCGATTAAGCTCGGATTCATGGCCGTAGCGAGCGGGATGGTCGACACGGTGATGGTCACCGGCGGAGAGCTCATGCGGACGGTGACCGGATGGGAGGCGACCGATTTCGTCGCTACCCTTCTCCACCCGGAAGCGGAGTACAATCTCGGACTGACGCTCCCCGCCTTCGGGGGAATGTTCACGCGCATGTACATGGAGCGCTACGGGGTCACCGAGCGGGAGCTCGCCATGGTAGCGGTCAAGGATCACGACAACGCCGCCAAGAACCCCTTCGCTCACGTTCAGATCCCGGTAACCCTCGATGCAATTCACGACAACGAGAACGCGAACGTCGTGAACAACTTCGTCGCCGAGCCCCTGCGGCTGTACGGGATGTGCCCGGTCACCGACGGGGCCGCCACGGTAATCCTCTGCGCCGCCGATTCTCCCAAGATGAAATACTTCACGAAGAGGCCACCGGTCTATATCACCGGCATCGGCTCCGCCACGGACACCCACTGCGTGCACAACCGCAAGGACCCGCTCGTTCTCGACGCGGTGCGTCTTGCCGGCGAGCGCGCCTACGCGATGGCGAAGCTCGGTCCAAAGGACATCTCCTTCGCGGAGCTGCACGATGCCTTCGTCATCCTCGAGCTCGCCATCAGCGAGGAGGTCGGTCTCTTCCCCCGCGGGAAGGCAAGGGAGGCCGTCGTCTCAGGCGAGACGCGAATCGAGGGGAGGATGCCCATCAACACCTCCGGCGGCCTGAAGGCGAAGGGCCATCCGACCGGGGCCACCGGAGTCTCGCAGGTCTTCGAGCTCGTGAAGCAGCTTCGCGGGGGGGCGGCAAAAGAGAACAGGCAGGTCAAGGACCCCAAGCACGGCCTTGCCGTCAACTTCGGCGGGTTCGGAAACAACGTGGTTGCGACAATCTGTTCGAAGGAGCCAACATGGTAGACTTCAGCATGTACGAGGAGGCGGTTCCTTCGGTCTCCGCCTACAAGTGCCCGACGTGCGGCACCCTCTACCACCCGGTTCCCATGGTCTGCAGGAAATGCAATACCCGCCGCGACCCTTCAGGGGTGATATACTCCGCTTGGGAGAAGGTGTCGCTCGAAGGCCGATGCCGGCTCCTCACCTGGACGCGGGTTTGGAATCTTCCTGAGGGGTACGACGTGAAGTACCTCCTCTTCGGGATTGCCGAGTTCGAGAATGGGCTGCGGGCTAGCGCCCGCCTTCTCATCGATGATCCCCAAACCGGAATGACCCTCTACGCCAAGGCGGGCGTCGTCAAGAAGAAGGGCGACAAGGAGCTCTACGGCCTCATGCTCGATCGTGCGCCCTGAGCGCTCCGTCGATGTACGACCTGCTCGTCACAAACGCGAAAACCCGCGCCTCCCCCGATCGTCTTGTGGACATCGCAATCGCCGGCGGTCGCGTCGTTGAGATCGCGCCTTCCCTCCCCCGCGGTCCGGTCGTCGCAAGGCGCGTCGCCGGCTCTTCCCTCCGGCGCGACGCTTCGAGCGTAATCGATGCGGCGGGCCGCCTCGTCACCGAGGCCTTCGTCAACGGCCATCTTCACCTCGACAAGGTCTACACCCTAGAACGAGCCGGCGGTGAGGCGCTCGCTGCCTACCACGGGGGTGCCATGGGTGCGGCGATGACCGCGATCGAGCTTGCCGCAAGGGTCAAGGAGCAGTACAACGAGAGCTGGATAACGCCGAATGTCGAGCGTGCGCTTCGCTTGGCGATCACCTACGGTTGCTCCTACATCCGTGCCTTCGCGGACGTCGACACGAAGGCAAGGCTTGAGGGAGTCAAGGCGCTCCTTGCAGCGCGTGAAAGGTTCGCCGATCGAGTCACATTGCAGATTGTTGCCTTTCCACAAGAGGGGATCGTGCGAGACCCCGGGGCGGAGGATTACGTGCGCGAAGCGCTCGAGCTGGGCGCGGACGTCGTCGGCGGCATTCCGTGGATCGAGTACACCGACCACGACGCACGACAGCACATCGATCGCATGTTCGCGCTCGCGGTCCGCTATGACAAGGATATCTCGATGCTGGTTGACGACGCCGGCGACTCCGGCCTGCGGACCCTTGAAATGCTCGCGGTGGAGACTGAACGCAGAGGTTGGCAGGGCCGCGTGACCGTCCAGCATGCGCGCGCGATGCAGCTCTACCCCGAGCCCTACTATCGGAAGATCGAAGCGCTTCTCAAACGAGCGAGGATCGGGGTGGTGAGCGATCCGCACACCGGCCCCCTGCATGCGCGCGTGCGCGACCTCGCCGCGGCGGGAGTGCCGGTTGCGCTCGGGCAGGACGACATCGCCGACGCCTATTATCCCTTCGGCCGGAACAACATGCTCGAGGTGGCCTTTCTCGCAGCCCACCTCTTGTGGATGACATCACCGCCCGACCTCGAGGCTCTCTACGACATGATAACCACCGGCGCCGCCGCTGCGCTTGGCCTCCGCAGGCGAACTCTCGAGATCGGAAGCGTCGCGGACCTGGTCGTGCTCGGCGCCGAAAGCGTCTCCGAAGCCCTTACCTCGCACGAGCCGCCTCTTCATGTCATAAAAAACGGGCGCGAAGTGACGATTCGAGGCTGATCCTCTTGCGGTGCTTTCGATGACGGACAAACAGGTGCGGGGTGCTCATGCCCCGCCGTTTCTTTCTCTCCCGTCCACGCTATTCTTTGTCACTCCTCACACGCGTCCCGACGCACATGCTCGGATTCTCTCGATCGAAACCCCGGAAGCGCCTGCGGCCGCTCTTGGCAGGCGGCATTCGCCGGGGTCGACTTGGTCTGTCTCATCGGGATCTGCCTCACCGCAATGGAATGGCGGTTCTTGCCCGAACACTCGGAGTCACATCTTGGAGTTCGGCGGCAATAACCAGAAATCGCCCGAGGATGGCCGCCCTCGAGGCAAGAACCGCACGAGCAGTATCTACGCCTAGGAAGCCGGGACGGTGTAGGTCACCTCGTTGGAATAACCGCTCCGGACCCCGGACGAGTTGTACCCTGTGGCTGCGAAATAGTAGGTCACGCCTGGCGTCAATCCGGTCACCTCGCCCATGGTCTTTGCGCCAGCGTCGACGGATGCAGTATAGCTGCCGCTCGCCGTTCCGTAGTTGATCTTGTAGCCCGTTACGGTGGGATCGCTGTCCGGATTCCAAGCCAGGACGACGGAGCCCACCGGTACGACGACGGTGAAGTTGGCGGTTGCAGATCCGGCCTGGAGTCCGTCGGCGCTGTACGCCGTGACATCAAGCCGGTAGTTCCCCGGCGCAAGATTGCTTCCAAACGTCCATGACGGACTTGCTGAGGTAGTGCTTCCCTTGGCCTGGCCGTTCAGATAGAACACATAGGTGATGTTTCCGGAATACCCGGTAGCGCTCGGTGTGGCGGTCATGCTGCCGCCGTAGGTAAGGCTGGTTGATAGACCGGATAGGGCGACCGACAACGGGTTGTCCATGACTGGGGTAACACTGACATTAACAGTTGGATCGGCCATATTCAGGTTGGAGTAATCGTAGGTCCCGGAGGTTACCTGACCCGCTACTATGCGCACGATCTCCACCGAGCCCATGACGACTATGCCGTTGTCAAGCAGGGTCTGACTGAGTGTGTAGTAACCCGAGGGGATCGAGCTGTCCGTAACGGTGGCGGTTCCCGATCCGATCGTGTAGGTGAGAGGAATCGCGGCCCCCGCAGGCGGCAAGAGCGACGCGGTGATCGACGGCGCTCCCACTTCCGATGCGGGCCACGTGGTAGTCAGGCTCAGCGTACCGTTTCCCTGGATAGGCGCGACGGTAATCGAGAGGCTCACGGTATCGGTTGCGCTCAAAGCAATTGAGCTCGATCCAATCCCGATGTTCTGGCCGCTCGCATTCAACGCTGCGACGACAATGTTCCAGGTCCCCACGATGAGCCCGGTAATCACATTGTTCGTTTGCGACGTGCTCTGGTCGAAACCCGCTCCGTTTGGACCGGTTCCGGTGATCTGGTAGCTTGCGATGTTCATGTCGATTCCGGGCAGGAGCGTCTTGGCCGTATTCCCCGCTATCGTAAGGTCGAGGGTGCCCCCATGCTTCGCGGGCGCCGACGGCATCAGGGGCATGGTCGGTAGTCTGCATGACATCGCGGCGGCAACGACTAGTATTGTCGACAATATCGCCAGGATTGTCGGAAGTTTAGTTCTGTGCCGTATTGCGGAAGGTGTTGACATAGTGCGTCCTCCAAGCAACAGGCAGGTTGGTCGATGATTTTTCCGGATCGCTCTTCAGGTACTCTAGGTCTATCTGATGGGCAGTCGAATCTGAAGATAGTGTTGTGACCGGCGCGCCAACCTGCATGATGCCTTGGATAGCAAACACCATGCCAATTATAAGAATGGCCTACTTTCTTTTGCGTAATCTCCTATCTGTCAAATACTTACAGAAACTCCTCCCTTGCGCCGCGCCTTGCCACTTTGTACAGGCCAATTACGGGTTTGAACAACGAACTGTGCAATTCTGTAAGTGTCGAGCCCGCAGCGCTACGAAAGGCAGCTGTGCCCTCTTCTGGGCTTTCGAACGCCCTGGAAGGACAATCCTATCCGGCGACGAGGTATCGAGAGAGCGAGTTTGTTCGGTGTGGAAGGAATTGCGGGTGGGAAGACGGAAAAAGGGAGGGAGGAGGTGAGATGGCGGGACGATATCAGTCGAATATCAGAAGAAGAGATTCTTGACTCTGAGCGCGCAATTAGAAGAAGAGCTGCGAACTGAAGAACGGCGGCGTGCCAGCGGATTTTCTTTCTGGTCGATAGCTCGATTGTCCGCAAGCTCCACAGAAGCCCTTGAACACGGTGCAGCTGCGGAGCGTTAGGCCTTCCAGACCTTGGAGGAACACAAAGGGATGCCTGCCATGGCGTTGCGTGTGTCGACGATACGGCTTGACCAGCTCGCAAGCTCTTCGTAGCAGACCGAGGCATGACGGGTGGCGATCACCACAACATCGAAACCCCGGATTGTGTCGCGATCCCACCGAACCGACTTCGTGCCGGCCCAATGGGAATGCTGGCGGGTCGGTCTAATCACCGGAATGTAGGGATCGTAGTAGGAGATCTCGGCCCCGCGCTCGCTCAGCTGATCCATGAGCACATAGCTCGGGGATTCCCGATCGTCGTCGACCTCCGCCTTGTACGCGAGGCCGACAACGAGAATCCGGCTGCCGCTTATCGACCTTTGGTCTGCATTGAGCGCGTCGGCAACGCGGCTCACGACATACGACGGCATCGCCGTATTGATCTCGCCGGCGAGCTCGATGAATCGGGTGTGTTGACCGTATTCCCTGGCCTTCCAGGTAAGGTAGAAAGGGTCGATCGGAATGCAGTGGCCCCCGAGGCCTGGTCCTGGCTCGAAGGGCATGAACCCATAGGGCTTCGTCTTAGCCGCTGCCACGGTCTCCCAGATATCGATTCCCATCGACGCATAGATCACCTTTAGCTCGTTCACGAGGGCGATGTTCACGCTGCGGAAGGTGTTCTCAAGCAGCTTGGTGGCCTCCGCGACCCGGCATGAAGAGACCGGAACAACGGTGCGCACGGCCAGGCTGTAGAGGGCCACAGCCTTCTCCAGACACGCCGGAGTATAACCGCCGATAACCTTTGGGACGGTCTCTACCTCGCTCTGCGGGTTGCCGGGATCGACTCGCTCAGGCGAGAAGGCAAGGTAGAAGTCTCGTCCAGCCCGCATTCCGGACCCAGCCTCCAGCACCTCGCGAAGATCCTCGTCGGTAGTACCCGGATAGCTCGTCGACTCGAGAACAACAAGACTTCCCTTGTTGAGGAACGGAGCGATGCTCCGTCCCGTTTCGATCACGTAGGATATGTCCGGTTCCTGGTGATCATTCAGCGGAGTTGGAACGCAGATGATGACCGCCTCGACCTCTAGAATGTGGCTGAAATCGGTGAATGCGGTGAGGTTCCCGCTACAGATTGCCTCTCCGATTGCCTCGCAAGAGATGTGCTTTATGTAGCTTCGGCCGTGGCTTAGCGCCTCCACCTTCTGGCCGTCGACATCCAGACCGACCACCTCGACGCCCGAACGCGCAAATTGGAGCGCTACCGGGAGACCAACGTACCCAAGCCCCACCACTGCTATTCTCATGTCTGGCCCCTCCTTCTGCAAGTCGTTGCTGAGTCTCTCCGAGCATAGGGCGCATAGAGGCCAAAAGAGGTTGCTCCGCGCGCCGTCACCGTGCTCGTCTCCGAGAGGTCCGAATCACCGTCGATCGAGAGGCGAAAGAGGATGCCGGGCGAGAGCACTAGGGAGGTTCGGCCTACCCCTCGACCCGCTTCAACCAGATTTCTCGCCAGTAGTGAAACTCAAGGCGCGGGCACCCCGCAAATCGGCGAGAGTAGCTGCAGGCGGCACCATCGAGAATCACGGTGTTCTTCGTCTCGACGATCCGACCCGAGTCCTCCAGGATCATTCGATCGAGTCGGGATCGCACGCGGAGTCGGGTCCCGCACATTCTCCTCATGTCGCCAACGAATTGCAGTCCCTTGTTCGCACCGCGAGCGTCGAGGGTCTTGAGAATTTCCGCAAAGGGCTTGACCTCCACCTCGTCGCCGGCGGCGAGTGCGAGTGCCTCTTGAGGAGTTCTTTTCCGTGATGCATGTCGACGAGGCTTCAACGTTAGTCTGCGCAAGATTGGCAGAAGCACGGATCCCGTTGCCGCCTGGATCGAACGACGTCCGACGCACACTTCCCTGAAGAGCTTAAGAACACGCCCGAGGATCGAAATCTGACCCGTGGCCTTCGCGAGCTCAGTCGACTGACAGAAATACCTATGATCCGAAGAGACCGTTGTCAATCGAGACCTGAGTAGACCGACATCGTCTGCCCCGGGCCGATAATTGTCAAAACCACGCGATGCATTTTCAAGCCAACGGGTCTTCCAAAAAAGCATACAAGCACGGCCGCAACCGTCGTGAGAGGCGCCGGAACATCGGAGCCTATCGAGAAAAAACACATCCCCGTTTCGGAATCCCCTGATCTGCGTTTCGGCGTCGCTGTTCCCAAGGGCGCACGCGACACACGTTCTCTCAACTCGATATGAGACCGTGAAAAGTTGACCGCAATAGGGGAGCATCTCCGGCATGAATGGCAATCCCTCGAGAGTGCCATGTCGATCGAGCGTGGCGAGGATCATTGCCGGCTGGAGCACGCGCACATGATCTCCAACGCGAATCGTTCGTTCTTCTTCTGTCATCTATCAAGTCTCCGTCCTGCAACGACCGCGTAAAATCCGACAACTCGCGACACCCGTGACAGGAAAGCTCTCCCTTGAGCCACTGTGACTCATATCATTCCGCGGCAGGTAATCGAGATGAACAATATCCGTCACTTCGGTTCTCCAACGACTCTTCAATTGCATCAGGGACTTCTTTGCCACGTCCGTTGTCCCGAAAATCGAATACTTCGAAGCGGTCAATGCAAGCCTGCTTGATAGCTTCCTGGGAGAGAAAGTGCTCGGGGCTGAAATTCCGACAAGCTTCGGACATGCAAGCATGTTCAACCGACACCCGATTCTTGCCGCGAAACGACACGAGCGCGGACTGAGGCGTGTTCTCCTTGCAGGGGAGATAAATCTTGACCTTTCCGCCCCCGAGGAGGAATCCTAGAGGAATCTGATGTGGCTTTTCGACTGCAGTGGAAGCCCCAAACGGCGTCTCGTCTCCGCGTGCAGCCAGTAGAAGGCGTCAACGTCTCGACCGTCGATCGCGACCCTCAACCAGAGACCGCTCTTGTATGCCTGGTCGATCCGCTTCCGTACGCACGATCAAGGAAAGGTATACCTCAATCCGTCAAGGGCCAGCCCGAGGCGTACGCAGTGGCACGTGCTTGGGACTGTAAAGTCCCTCGTTCACCGCCAAGTCTCGACGCTCAGCGTTTCCGCAGGTAATCGACGATCCGGGAAGGGATGTTGTCGCTGCCAAGCTTCGGGTCAGCTGTTCGACAGATCCAACGAAGCATCCGGCCGGAGACTTTGCGATACGCCTCCGGATAGAGTACTATCTTGCCCCCAAAGCCTATCTTGAAGAAATCCGGCGAGTGGTGTAGCGGTTCAGGAAGAGGATCTCCCCGCAACACGGCACTTGCGCCATCCCTGTCGATTCCTTCCAGGTCGAAGAGACCGTATCCATGTGTTTTTGCCCAGAGCATGGCTCCCCAAAATACCGCTTCATTGGGCCGTTTTTCGGGATAGCGCCCGGACCACCCGAAGATCTTCGGAACTGCAGTATCACCGAACGGGATAACCAATAGCGCCGAGACGGGATCGTTCAAG
Organism: Spirochaetales bacterium; assembly: GCA_027306915.1. The sequence goes on from DAHUYW010000004.1 coordinate 157,790, forward strand.
TACTCGGCTATGAAGAGCTTGATCGAGTCGCTGGGCCTAAAGACTTGCCACATCTGGGTGAAGTACTCCTTCGGGTATGGCACAAACCCCTGTCTTTTGCTTGTTGTCAGGTGAAATCGATAGAACAGCTCAATATCCTTCTCCTCTCCCTCTCGGATCACAATCCCCTCTCGCTCGCTGCGTCGGATGTTCTGCCGAGTTTGGCGCTTCATCTCATTCAAGATTTCCTCGATTGGTCGAGACAAGTCGATCAAGACCGAGGCGCTTGGAGCGAGCTCCAGGGACGTGCGATCGAATCCCAATTCCGGTAACAACGAGACAAGACTCTGATCGGTATTCGGAGGCTGGACGACAACGACACGTGCGTGTAAACTACGACAAACCTCGATCGACTTCTGAAGAATCACCTTGACGAGCTCTGGATGACCTCTGTCGACTACCGGTCCTTTGGTAATGTAGGCAACCCTGACCCGGGGAATCACTGATCGATAGAGTATCTGTGCACCGCCTGCAATACGTTGATTCGTCGTGGCAATGATACGGACAGCCTCCCACTTCAACATAGCCTTCGCTTGAGCCCATAAACTAGTCTGAAGATGGTGTCCTGCCCCTGTCCGCTTGAGAAACGCATCCCACTGCGGATCACTCTTTGATGTAGACAGGTTAAGTTCGAGCTCATCGCCTTCAACGTCGAAAGCGCCAACGACGGATGGCTCTTCACCACCGAAGGTCTCTATGTCGATTGCTGTTTTGCCCTTCGATGCCAATGAGGATGAAGCCTTCTTCTCTTTAGACCCACTGTTGCTCGACATATCCGACCTCCGTGAACCTATCCGAAAACAATCTGCACCCAATTCGCAGCTCACTGCCACGGAAGAAACGCCTCGTCGGAGAAGACTCTGTAGTGAGTGAAGACAACCCGACCGGGGTCGCCGGCTGCGAACTGCGGAATGCTAACCGAAGAATCGATACAACAGATTGCCTGCCGATTGCAGGATGGAGAGAGGCACCATCGGTACCAGCCGCTTCGCAACTCTATGTGCGATCCCATTCTGTGTGACTCTACTTGCGCCGTGCAACCTAGGCCAATATGAGTAACGCAGAGGAATCGCGCGGGCTCCCCATCCTTTTTTGTACATCAGCAGCCCCTCGTTTGAAAGTGAAGTACGGCCAAGATCTATCGACCGAAGTTTCCGCGCTGTCGCCCATTCGATCGCCCGCCAAAGGACAAGATGATTTGCCCCGCACTCGCTGAAACGTTCGTCAGATGCACTATACTTGGAGATCATTGCCATTTCATCGAATAGAAAAACGCTGGACGCGATCGGTTTCGCGCCCATGCGGGCCGTGAATACACATCCGTGTCCCTGTGAGACTACTTGGTCGTACAGGCACTGAAAAAAGCGATCGGGTTGCGGGACAATTCCATGACGGCGTCGGGTCAGTCTATTGAGTGTACAGAAAGTTCTCATGGCCTCCTCGCTCGTCTCCATCAACACAGTGACACCCTCTTTCTGTGCTCGCCTGATTCTGTACCGCACCGAGTTTGCCTTCAGTCCGCTCCAGAGCTGTTCGATACCCCCGGAAAGATCAAGGACAAAACCTACAAATTGAAGCCGAGATTCGATCCGAGGGCCATTCGACAAGTCGTCAGGCAGCGGCCCGCGTATCTCCGCATACGCGACCTTCGTTCGAATCAGTTCTGCCTCGAGTGATGAATAAACGCTCCATAGATCCGCATCTTGTCGCACCAAAGGTCCGCAGAAGTCTGTGAACGGAAGGCAAATAAGTCGGCGTACAGAAAGGAAACCTTCGATGAGAAAAAAGGGGAAGATGGCCATGCAGCTGCCATCTGAATCGTGCATGGCCAAGTAATGAGGTTCGTAGTCGTACGAATACTTTATGACTCGAGACCACGGCGAACCATGAAAGAACGTCGAGCCAGGAAAGCTTGTTACGAGCGCATCCCAACAGGTATCAATAGTCGGATCAAGCTGTGTGACCAGCACAATTCGATTCCTCCCGTGTATGGGTTAGTTCGTGAGGGTGCAACCAACAGGTTGCGCCGCATACGAGCGGTGACTTCACGTTGCGACAGAATCACAGTACCGTTCCTAGGCGAAAACCGGCTTGATCCCACCACCCGCGAAGACCGACAGACTTCACCTGAGAGAGACGAGCGTGCGCCAGTATTTAGCGACATCTTTTGCGACCGCGCGCCAATACAATCCTTGATAGTGACACTCTATGTATTCCAGTAGCTCCCGGTAACGGTCGACGGAATACTCGAACCGTCTTGCCCTCTTTCCTGGGAAAGACATGTAGTCGGGGTGTGTTAAGACCATCACCATCCCGCCTCGGCTGGCGATCCAGTCTACCTTGCGGAACCAGATCTCTGGCGTCTGTCTCAAGAGCACGAACAGCGTGAAGTCCTGCGGCAGAGTACACGGTAGCTCGACGTACCCACTGCCGGTAGCGGCGTCGCAGACCCATACGGGAAAGATCGTCGTAATCGGATCAGGTTGCGGTTCGAATGGATCGGTGTCGAAGGTCGAGGAATCATATTCTATGTCTAGACCGTGTAGCCATTCCAAATTGTGATGCATTGACGGGGAGCGAAATCCCATGGCTCCCCAGTCCCGGAGGTACCGGTTGATCGCACTGCTACGCGCCTGGAAGGTGGCGCGGGATTGATAGAGCTTCCCGTCATGATAGAGCCCGTGCACGCCTATTTCGAATCCCTTGTCCTTCAGGCCGCTCAGAAAACCGTCTGGTATGGTGTATCGCTCAGGCACGATGAAGTATGTGGACGATACTCCCATCTCTGTTTCAAGCTCCACGAGCCTTTCACACTTCTCAACCCCGACCCGCGTATCTACATCATGAGAAAACACCACTGCGAACTGCTTTCCGTCCGGCCAATGAACGGCAAAGGGCGGCTTTCGTCCGGCGTTCTCGTCGATCGGCCAGATACTGCTAGATCTCGATAGTCTGTACTTGACCATCTGCCGCCGCAGGAGTATCTGGACGCTTCGCGGAATAAACGGCTTAAGGGTATAGTAGGGCTTGAGCATATACCGTGGAGGTACTTCGTTGTTTCGCCGCATCATCACTCCTTCGACAACAACTACTCGCCATGTAGTAAGCGTCAAAGCAATGGGAACTGGAATGGCGGAAGACCTGATCTTCACCGGTTATCGGGAGAACACTGGAGCACTACCGAACACAGACTATTATCCTCCACGACCGTCACGAACGATCAGTCCACTGATGCAAACCCCGTCTCGTCAACCTGGCGTGAATCCATTCGACGGGAAGGTAGCACAGAAACCGTGCTCGGTTCGGTATCGTGCTGATAACGAACCCCCCGGGTGAATCGACCACACGCGTCATCCACTGCAGGGCGAATTTCTGCAAGAGGCGCGGCGGCGTAGGGATGTCTCCCACGTAGAACTTGAAAGCAGCTCCAACGCCCATCACAACTCCCCGCTCTATCTTCGGGCTCATTAAATGCATCCACTTGGCCTGTTTCGCTAGCCCCAAAGCGACCCATATGATATCCGGTCTCTCCTGAGAAATCCTTTCAAGGATAAAAGAATTATCGTCCGCAGTCAGTTCCTTGCGAAATGGTGGGCTGTAACCGCTGATGCGCAGGTTGCGGTTCTTCGCTACCGCCTTCTGAATCACTCTCGCGAGCCGTTCGGGCGTGTCTCCCAGAAGAAAGTGTCTATATTCTGAGTAGTGCTCCACGAAGTCGCGAAAAATCTCCGGCCCCGGTATTCTCTCTATCCTGTGGCTGCCCAACGACCTCCCATACCACACTAGTGACATGCCATCCGGTAGCGATAGTGTTGAGCCATTCAATGCGCTCATGAGATCTACATCTCGATTGGCTACTACAGCGCTGGTTGCCTCGACGAAGCACACATATCCAGGTTTTCCGACCTGTCTGCAAATCCTCGCGACGGCGTCTGCATAGCTGAAGTTGTTAATTTTCATTCCCCGAAAGGAAAACGATTCGACTTCGTTCATGCGATGGCATTTCCTCAGGTTCTTCGCCTCTTTGATATCCGAACGTGGACGGGCGTGTGACAGCTACCTCATTCGTAGATCCATTTCGTCTAGGCTTGTCGAACACGAAACTGCCGCCGTAGCCAACGACATTACCTGGAAGCTCAGCAGCTCCCTGATAGAGGCGAACCACTCTGATGGAATTGAGCAAGGATGATCGATGCTTTGTTCCGTGAACGACTCAACGCCTTGAGAAAAGAAACTCGAATTGCGGTGTGCCGTTCTGTCGGGTAATCACCGTAATCAGAGCTCCTTTCGCTGGCACACCTCACATCTTGAGGTAGGAGACGAATGCAAAGGTCACAAGCCGCGTCGCCAGGAGCTTGGGCGGCTGCGTCGTCGTATGCTCTCTCGGATAATTTCAGCAGGGAAGTATAACATGAACTTGATCCGTGCTGGGATGATCTCCGTGAAGAAGCTTCGAGGTTTGTCCACCATTCTGGACACCCAATGCAGTCCAGCCTTCTGCAATATCAACGGCGGGGTCGGAATCTCCCCGGTATAAAACTTGAGGGCAGCTCCAACTCCCATCATGATTCCGCGATCGAGTCGAGGAGCCATCTTGTGCATCCATTTCGCCTGTTTGACGAGGCCGAGAGCAACCCAAATGATGTCCGGGGCCTCTGCGCGGATTCGGTCGATGATCGCCGCATTGTCTTCCTCGGAGAGCTCTCGGCGAAAGGGAGGACTGTATCCGGATATCTGGAGCGCGGGATTGACCTCCGTCGCCTTGTCGATCACGGCTTGGATTCGTTCGGGGGTGTCTCCGACGAGGAACTGCCGATATTTCCCGCGGTTTTCGACGAAGTCGCGAAAGACCGCCGGCCCTGGCATGCGCACCATTTTGCGGTTGCCGAGCAGCCGCGAAAACCACACGAGCGGCATTCCATCGGGGAGAGACATGAAGGAATCGTTCAATGCGGTCATGAGCTCCTGATCGCGGTTTGCCAACGCGACGCTGCTCGCCTCGACAAAACACACATAGCTGCCCCGCTCAATTCCCTCATCGACTTTCGAAAGAAACTCCGGGAAACTGAGATTGTCTATTTTCATGCTTCGGAACCAGTAGGCGTCCGTTTTTCCTATCATCCCCGCTCCTTTCAGGACTCGAGAGGTTGTCATCACTCTCCGGCGAGTTGGGCGAGAACAGACAGACAAAGCCGCCCATTCTTGGCGGCATACGGGGTTGAGACCTTGTCGACCGTGTCGTCCGAGGTGCCGCCGGGTCCATGGGTCTCCGAATGCGTCATGACGGCCGGGTAGCCGTATCTACGAAAGGGAACATAGTCGCTGTTGCACTTGTGCACGTTGTCGGTCAAATCGAGTCCGAGCTTATAGAGAATGTTGTTCGCGGTCATCATGTCGTAGACCCATGTGGTGTTGTCGTCATACATGATATCGAGCACGAAGTAGTTGTCGGGGTCGTAGGAGGAGGAATCGAGGTTCACATACAGTCCGATATTCATGGAGCTGTTGTATGCGTCGCACGCGAAATCCTCGGCTCCGCCTGGGGGGACTTCCTCGCCGTTCCAGAATCCAAAGACGAGGGTATGTTCGAACTTGTACTGGCTCATGATCCTCGCAAACTCGAGTACGATCGCGACTCCCGAGGCATTGTCGGTCGCTCCCGGCGCAATATCCGTATCGTATGCGGTGCTGTCGTAGTGGGCCCCCGTAACGTACACGACATCAGAGCTCGGATAGGCGGAGGGGAGCGTACCGATCACATTGTTGAATCGGGCGCTGTGATACGCCACCTTCAAGTTCGGCAGGGCGGCCAATCTGCCATGCAGATAGCTCCCAGCAGCCTTGTTCCCCGGCGTGTTCAAATAGCGCGTCCCGAAGTTGACTAGGTCGGTCGTCGTCTTCAAGATCTCCGCTTCGCTTACCTCAGAGAGCAACACCGAAACCGGCACCTGCTCGACGGTAAAATCCCAGCCGATATCCTTCATTGCGCCGTCCTTCGAGACCGTGAGATCCAGGCGATGGTCGCCCTTAGCGAGGTTTCGTCCCACGCTGACCGTGGCGTCGGTCGTTCCGATCAGGGAAGCTCCGTCGAGCTGCCAGTAAAGAGACATGCCGTCCGAATGCTCGGCGGTGACAGTCATCGCCTCACCCCAATAGAGCGTCGCACGTTGTCCCGTCAGAGTGACGGAAGAGATATCAGCGCTCTTCGCCGGTGTAGGCAGACCGACGCTGCAGCCCAGAAGAAAGAGAACCACACTCGGTACCGACAGGAGAAACATCGTGCGTCTCACAGCGATTATTCCTTCCCTTCTTTGGTTCCGCGAAGCAGACCGCGAGGTC